>NZ_FNNQ01000019.1 GCF_900106775.1 Marininema mesophilum | reverse complement strand
TTGATCCGTGCTTTGTGCCAATTGGAACCGCCTTTGGTTCGTTGGCTCATGATGCGCTGTGCTTTGGCTAGCTTCTTTTCGTACTGGCGGAAATAGCGAGACGGTTTTACTTGGGTTCCGTCCGTTAGAATCGCAAAGTCTTTCAGCCCCAAATCAACACCGATACAAAGTACTTCCCCGTGGGATTACGCCGGATAGTTGCAGAAAGAATCCGTCCCTCTACTTCACGGGATTTGGCAACCTTCACCCATCCGAGTTTTGGGAGCCGGATCCGATTGGCTATCACCTCGATGGTGGCCTTTCCCTTTTTCGGATGGTTACATTGACTGGTGTAGGATTGGACACGGTTTCGTTTACTTTTAAAGCGAGGACGGTCATTTTGCTTTTTGAAGAAGCGAGAGAAGGAATCTGCTAGGTGTTTCAAGGTATTTTGAAGCGAAGTAGAATCGACTTCCCGTAGCCAATCGATCTCTTTTTTTAAGGCAGTCAGTTGGGCAGAACAGGTTCCATAGGTCAGACCTTTTCCTGTGCTGTCATAGGATTCGTTCCATCTGGCTAGAAAGTGATTAAATGTGAAACGACTACATCCAATGGATTTATGGATGAGAATGGTTTGTTCCTTTGTTGGATACAAGCGAAATTTAAACGCTTTGTGCATGGGTTTACCTCCCCTTTATCTAATTATATACGGGGATTGTCAGCCTTGCGAGAGGGAAGATCACCCCTCTCTCGTCTGACGCTCGCTTTCATCCCAACCCTGAAGGGCTGGGTTTTCCCGCTCGTAATCTATAAGCAATCTGGGCCCGGTGGATTTACCGGGCCCAGATTGCTTATACGGGTATCCCCTGCAAAGATAAGCAAGGGGGGCTTGCTTCTTACTGTTTATCTTGGAGAGGATCATATCAAATCTGCATGGAGCTTTACATATCCTTCATTCTGTTTCGGTACTTCTCATGCGGATCCAGCCATTGCTCTCTATTATTTCTAGGTACTTCACTAATCGCGGGAGAACGGGCTCTGCCTTTTCACCAAATTGTTCTTCCAAGGCATTGGCTAGATCCTCTACAGTCATTTTCCCAGTGCATCGCGATAAGACAAAACTTCCGATCACATCCAGCTGAACACGAATGGCTGTAGGCTGTTTTAACCATCGGATGGATAACCGTTCTAGCCACCCTGTTCGAGGGATAATCAGCGTAGAAACATCCTCCCCGGCTTCCCCCTTCTTTTCAAGTTGAAACTGTTCTTTGAGAATAGGTGCCATCGTAAGCATATTTTTTTCTTTCCTTTTGCCAAACATCCACCATCACCGCCATCATTATTTGGACCCAGTATCAGCTTTGGTCCGTTCATTAGATGCTCGATGAGCGATCCACCATAGGAGAATCCCTACTAGGAGGAAAACACCAAGGGAAACCCACATATTTTCATTCAATGGCGTGGTTGGGATAGAGACACCACCTACAATCAAAATCGCGATCACAACACCAATCAAGGATTCACCAGCGATCAGTCCCGAAGCAAAGAGAACACCTGCATCGTTACGTAGTTTCCGAACACCCTCCTCCTTCGAGAAGAGATCGATAAGCCACCGAATCGCTCCACCTACTACTATCGGAGTACTCACATGGATGGGCAAGTAGACGCCTACAGCTACAACCAATGAGTTCAAACCAAGAAATTCAATCACAATCGCAATTCCTGCACCAATAAAGATGAGGTCCCAGGGAAGGTCACCTTTCATAATGCCTTCAATGATTGTTTTCATTAACACGGCTTTCGGAGCAAGCAATTCTTTGGAACCCACTCCATAGGCTTGGTTTAATATCACCAATACCATACCGATCACTAAACCAGACGCCACCACACCGATCATCATAGCGATCTGTTGTTTCCATGGTGTTCCACCAACAAGATGACCTGTTTTTAAATCCTGTGAGATATCTCCTGAAACCGCCAAGGCTGTACAAACGACAGCTCCTATAATCAAGGCGGCCATCATCCCATGCATTCCACTCATGCCAGTCGCTTTGAAAATAAAAGTGACGATCAGAATGGTCGCAATCGTCATCCCCGATACAGGAGATGAAGAACTACCTACGATCCCAACAATCCGGGAAGAAACCGCAACAAAAAGAAACCCAAAGACTGCGATGGAAAGAGCACCAATCACTCCTACATTGGTAAGAGGCGTAAAAGCGAGAATTAAAACAACAACTAATACACCAATCCCAACCCATTTCATCGGGATATCCCGATCCGTCCGTGCTAGTCCTTGTCCTCCTTGTTTGTTTTTACGTGCACTGCGCATGGTTTCACCAATGGAGGTAACCAGCGTAGGTAAGGTCTTCACCATCGTGATCAACCCAGCGACAGCCACTGCACCTGCACCGATATAAGTGATATATCCCTTCCAGATTCCCCAGGCATCCAACTTCGCAATGGGTGCTTCAGCAGGGAAGATCGTCTGACCCGTGCCCGCTCCAAAAAAACTAATCAAAGGAATAAATACTACCCAAGCAAGAAGTCCACCCGCCATCATCTGGCCAGCGATACGAGGGCCGATGATATAGCCAACTCCTAACAACGCAGGGAAGGTATCTAGTCCAATCACTGCGTTTTTAAACTTACCAATCTGGGTTTCGATCTCCGTTTTAAAGAGCATAAATCCATCGCCCAGCGCTTTAACCAATCCGCCTACTAAGAAACCTACAGCGATCAAACGTGCATTTTTGCCCCCAGTTTCACCACTTTTGAGCACTTCAGCACATGCCGTTCCTTCTGGGTATGGAAGTGTTTCATGCTCATTGACGATTAGCAATCGACGGAGGGGAATCATCATAAATACCCCAAGAAATCCACCTGTCAATACAATAAATGCAATCATCGCTTGACTCGGGTTCAGATCCCATAGAAACAAGGCAGGGAGAGTAAATACAGCACCTGTACCAATTGCTTCCCCTGCAGTCGTTATCGTTTGCACGATGTTGTTTTCTAAAATGGACTCCCGACGAAAGATCCCTCGTAAAATCCCCATTGAAATAACTGCCGCAGGGATGGAGGCGGATACAGTCAGTCCGATTTTTAAACCTAAGTAGGCATTAGCCGCACCAAAAACCACCGCTAACACAATTCCTAACACACAAGCGATCCATGTTAATTCCGGCAACGTCTTATCCGCAGAAACATAAGGGACAAACCCCGTCTGCCGCGTGTTCTGTTTATCACTACTCATCGCTACCCCTCTTTCTCCAGCTAGGTCTATGAATGTCACACGATCCTACTTATATGGGAAATAACTAGCTTCCTTATATTCCACTTCATTACTTATAAATCTGCTTATATTCCCTTCATATAATGCGAAGGAAGCCCTATTACCCTTCCCGTAAAACCTGATTATTTACACCCACAACCCTGGACTAAACGATTCTAACATGTAATATAAAAATAATAAATTACTTATAAAAGAATTAGGAACCCCATACTAAGCCTCTATGCGGAGAAATTACGCCAAAATATGTTCAAAATTACTATTTTATCCTATATCACTCGTCATTCGCCAGCTCATTTGATTGCAAAAATTTTTGCTTATCGAGGGGTTTAAAAAGACGATCCGAATAACATAAGTTTTCCCATCTATCGCTCAAAATTATTACCACTCCACTTAAGAGTACCCATAGCCATCATTAAACAAAAATAGCTGTTTTCTTCTTCAAAAATTCTCTATACCATAAGGAGTAAGAGCTTTTATTTTGAGGGGGTATATCCATGCTTACGCCTGAGCTTAAAAGCGAACTAACGACGATCCTAGGTGCAGAATATGTCTGTGATGATATGGAAAGTTGTATAAGTTACTCCTATGATGCCACCCCACTTTATCAAGCAATCCCAGACGGGATCGTCTTTCCCAAAAATACAGAGGAGATACAGAGAATCCTCCGTCTCGCCCATCAGCATCACATCCCTATCATTGGCCGTGGCTCAGGCACCAATCTAGCTGCGGATACGGTCCCTACACAAGGAGGGATCGTGATGGTAATGACTCGGTTGAACCAGATCATCGAAATTGACACCGATAATTTAACCATTACTGTCCAGCCCGGCGTCCTGACACAAACGATCCACAATGCCGTGGAAGCGAAACAGCTCTTTTACCCTCCCGATCCGAGTAGTATGAAAATCTCCACCATCGGAGGGAATATTGCTGAGGGTTCAGGCGGATTACGGGGGCTTAAATACGGAACGACCCGAGACTATGTGCTTGGGCTTGAAGCAGTACTTGCAAACGGAGAGGTAATCCGTACCGGGGGAAAGCTGTACAAAGATGTGGCGGGTTACGATCTTACCCGCCTTCTTGTCGGTTCCGAAGGAACCCTTGCGATCATCACCGAAGCCACCCTTAAACTAATCCCCTTACCTGAAACTCGACGTGCTATGGTTGCTCACTATGCCGATTTAGACACCGCTGCACGAGCGGTCTCTGCAATCATCTCCGCCCGGATCATTCCCTGCACCTTAGAGTTTATGGATCAAGGGACGATCCAGGTAGTGGAGGATTATGCTCAAATCGGCCTCCCACGCGATATGGCAGCCATCCTACTCATTGAACAAGACGGACCCCACCTCTTAGTCGAACAGGACATTACAAAGCTTCATCAGATCTGTCTTGATAGTGGTGCTACTCACATCGAGGTTGCGCAAACTTCTGCAGATGGCACACAGTTAATGGCTGCACGACGAAACGCTCTCTCCGCCCTTGCACGACTACGCCCTACTCTCATTCTCGAAGATATCACCGTACCGCGCTCGCAAATTGCTCCGATGGTACGTTCTATCACAGAAATCTCCCGTCGTTACGACCTCACCATCTGTACCTTTGGCCATGCTGGCGATGGTAACCTACACCCCACCATTCTTACAGATGCCCGGAATTCCGAAGAGATCACCCGAGTAGAAAAAGCTCTTGCCGACATGTTTGCCACTGCTATCCGCCTAGGTGGAACGATTACTGGAGAACATGGTGTGGGATTAGCTAAAGCACCTTTTCTAGAATGGAAAGTTGGCCGTACAGGCATAGTTGCTCTCCAGGGGATCAAGAATGCCCTTGACCCCACTGGCATCCTCAATCCAGGTAAGATTTTCACACAGGTTCCAACTGAACAGGAGGGGACAAAGAAATGACTTCATGGAACGATGTTGGCAAAACACTCACCCTCACTTTAGATGAAGAAGAACTGACTCGTTGTATGCGATGTGGTTTCTGTTTACCTGCTTGTCCCACTTATCGTGAAACAGGGCGTGAAGCCGCCTCCCCTCGAGGTAGAATCGCTCTCATGAAAGCGGTCCATGAAGGGAGGATGATCCCAGACAGCTCCTTTCAAAAACAGATGGATTTTTGCCTTGGTTGCCGTGCTTGTGAAAGCGACTGTCCCGCCGACGTGCACTTTGGCCATCTGTTAGAGCAATCCCGTGCCGCTATTGTTTCACACGCTCCTTCGCCAACCTGGAAAAAATACATGCGGAAATTCTTTTTTCACGCCCTCATTCCCCATCGTAGACGACTCCGTCTGGTCGGTGCTTTTCTCGCACTCTATCAACGATCAGGTATCCAAAGGTTATTGCACCGTTCTGGACTATCTAAATGGCTAATGCCTTCTCACCTCCAACAAGTAGATGAAGTGCTCCCCCTTGCTAGTCCTTATGGCATCCGCGAACGAGTCACCACTGAACGACTCCCTGCAATCGGAACCCCTCTCGGACGCGTTGCCCTTTTTCAAGGATGTATCATGGATGTGCTCTTTGCAAAAACGAATCACAATACAGCCAAAGTGTTACAAGCGGCTGGATACGATGTTATCATTTCCAAGTCACAGACATGTTGCGGAGCTCTACATGCCCATTCAGGAGAAGAAGAAAAAGCTCGCCTGCTTGCACAGCAAAATATTAAAGGGTTTCAGGGGATAGATATCGATTGGATCGTTTCAAATGCTGGTGGCTGTGGTGCACATCTCATCGATTATCCTTATTTACTAAAGGATGACCCCCAGTGGGCCACAGCGGCGCAATCCTTTGCTCATCGAATAAAAGATGTCAGTGAATTACTTGTTGATGGACATTCTCTCAACCTTCAACCCATCCACGAACGAGTCACCTATCAAGATTCCTGTCACCTTCGTAATGGTATGAAAGTGATCAAAGAACCCCGAACCCTGCTGAATACCATCCCTGAAATCGACTATATCGAACTTGTTGAATCCGACCGTTGCTGCGGATCTGCTGGTATCTACAATCTCACCCACCCTCAAACCTCCCAACAACTCCTCGATGAAAAAATGCAGCATCTTCACCATACCCGGGCAGCTATTTTGGTTACCTCAAACCCAGGTTGTCTCATCCAAATGAAAGTGGGAATTCAGCGAGCTGGACTAGAAAACCATATGAGAGCTGTTCATCTGGTAGATCTTTTAATAGAAAGCATGGAGGGGGACAGAACCTGAATAACGGGATTAGAGCAAATTTCACTGGAAATTATGGGGCGTCCAATTATAAAAAATATTATTTCCAACCTCCCTATCTCCCCTTAATTTCCCTGAATTAACACCATAAAGCCTTGTTACACTAAAATTTTTTAGTAATAAAAACTTCTATCTTCTAAAATTAAGGTCAACCTACTACAATTTATCCTCTAATCGATTTCCAATTTTCTACTTTTGGTGTAGAATAGCCATGGCCTTAAAAGTTATGAGATGGAGGGTGATTCGTGTTGAGTGCACTGGATATCCATGAGATTGGGGAAATTATCCGAAAGGTTAGGAAGGAAAAAGGGTTGCGATTGGAAGATTTAGCTGATAAAAATATTTCCCCGGCTACCATAAGTAACATTGAACGCGGTATTCCTCATGTCAATCCTCAGCGTGCTACTTACCTATTGCAAAAACTAGATATTCGTTTAGAGGATATACCTAACCTTATGGTCCAAGAAAAAGAGGCTCTTCATGATTTAAAATTTAAGTTGTTTGCTATTGAATCCACCCGTGATGCAGGTAATCCAGATCAAGCTCTCCGACAATTAAAAGGGCTCCAAGTAGATGATAGCCACCCTTATGCTGCCAAGATTTATTATCTATTAGGAACCTGTTTAAACAAACTGACTCAGTTCGAAAGAGCCCAGCGCCTCCTATTTGATGCCATTCGTTTATCGAACCAGAATCCCTACGGCAAAAAAAATAATATTGCAGCCGCTAGCTTCTATGAATTAGGTCTCAATAGTTATCATCATCACCGTTTAGAACAAGCATTGGCTTATGTAGAAAACGGACTTGAAGCTTTTGTTGATGATGGTGAAGGAACCCACTTAAAATTCAAGCTCATCGAAAATAAGGCGGTCTACCTAGAACACCTTGAAAGGGTTGGTGAAGCTCTTAAAATTATCGAGGATCACTGGGATGCTGCCTTGGTATCCCAACATATTGATACTATTCTTGGATTTTATACTTGGCGCTCTGAACTATTATCCCGATTACAGCAATACGATGCCGCATCCGCCTTCTGTTTAGCAGGGATAGAGATCGCTAGAATAAATAAGCAACACAACCGATTATTTAACCTGTGGACCATTTTAGCTAATATTCATATGAGTAACTCACAATGGAAAAAAGCTGAGGAATGCTTTCAAGTTGCTTTGACTCTAAAGAGTAGCACCCTTCATCAAAAAGATTTAGCCCACGCCCATATGCGACTTTCCACTCTATATATACAACAAGAACGCTGGGAGAAAAGTTTAGGTTCCATTAATCAAGCGATCTCCTTATATAAATTAATTAAAGATATGCCTCGATTAGCCGATGCCCTTACCACTCTTGGGAAATATTATTGCATTCAGAAGAACCGACACACAGCCATTACTCATTTTCAAGAGGCATTAGATATTGCACACAAGTATCACCTATTAAATAAAAAAGTTGATATCCTCTTTCTCCTTGCTCGATGTTGGGAGAATATTGATAGAAAACAGTTTCAATTATGTTTAAATGACATGTATAAAGTAAAGCATGAGCTTACTGCTGACGAGTAACGGTTAGACTAATTAGTTAATCAGAAAAGCAAAGCACAAAAAAAGAGAGTCCCCTATTAGGTTAGGGCTCTCCTGTACATCCACTGCTTCCCATCTGATAACCTTCACCGAGGACTTCGCACAGACCGATTCGCATTAATCCTACCAAATGTCCACAGACTCCCTGTCCCAGGAATACGATCAGCAAATATCTGAATTGAACGTCTAATTTGAATATTATTTCTCCCTTGGCTGGCCAGCAATCCTGCCAACCCTGAGACAAATGGAGCCGACATCGAAGTGCCACTCTTGAAACCATAGCCACTACCAATTGTTGTAGAGAGTATGCTGACACCTGGGGCCGCTACATCCACCCAATTACCAAAGCTAGTAAAGGGAGCTCTACGATCCCTGGCATTGGTTGCTGCAACAGCAATCGCGTTGGCATAAAATGCAGGGTATTCAGGACGACTACTACGAGAATTGCCCGCAGCAGCAACAATAACCGAGCCCATATTCCATGCACCGTTTACTGCATTTTGGAGCGTACTACTTGTATTCGGTCCACCCAGACTAAGGTTTATCACTTTAGCTCCTCGTCGAGCAGCAAACAGAATTCCCCTAGCCACGTTAAAAAGAGTACCAACCCCTCGGCTATCCACTACCTTGACTGGTAAAATTCGTACGTTAAATCCTGTTCCAGCAATACCGATCCTATTATTTGTAGCAGCAGCAGCTATCCCAGCAACATGAGTACCATGACCATTATTATCGTTGGTATTGGAATTTCCAGAAACAAAATTAAATCCTCGTACCAACTTCGTTCGTAAATCCGGGTGATTCACCTGAACACCTGTATCCACTATAGCCACTAATACTGCTGCTCTCCCTCGCGTTACATTCCATGCCAAAGGTGCTTGGATTTGGCGTAGACCGTATTGACGAGAAAGTAGAGGATCATTGGGGATAAAATGAGTTTTCATCAGGTAATTGGGTTCTGCAAATTCGACAACCTCGTGTTGGGTTAATGCTTTCAATGACTCATAAATATGTCGGTTTAGGCGGACACGCGCCACTCCGACTACCTCTCCGGGTAAAGTCCTGGCTTCTACTTTCCCTAACAAAGAGTAAATATCTTTCTTTGAAGCAAGAGGATGGAATTTGACAAGCAATTCTCCTTGGACAAACCTCTGTGAAAGAGAATCGCTCTTTCTTCGACGTTGTTTCCTCTTAGACATACAGCATCTTCCTCTATTGAATTGCGTCATTTTCTTTCAATCTATGAATGGAAGGACGCAATCGGCAAGGCAGATTCCCACCCCATTTGGCAAATAAGGAACCTGTTTTTTAGAAGAAAATCCGCATGATATTGTTATATAAGAGCAGATTAACTAGAGAATTCAGCCCGCAGGAAAAGAGGAAGATCGATGCACGTCACCTTTTGGTCTCTGCTCCCTTTATTGATCGTCATCCCTGTTGCTCTTTTCACCCGACAAGTTTTTCCTGGTCTAGTTGTAGGTCTCTTGATCGGTTCCTATATGATGCGACCCAATTTTCTAGGTGGGATAGAAGTAGCGATTTCTAATCTATTACAGGAAATATCTCGGCCAAACAATATCCGCTTACTTGTGTTTCTATATGGATTTGGTGCTTTTGTAGGGTTAATTCGTGTCACTGGTGGAGTAGCTGGCTTTGCCGATTGGATGAACCAACGCATTCAATCTGTCCGAGGTGCCTTTACCCTCACCTGGCTTTCTTCCTTTGCTACTTTCATGGCTCCTGATTTTCGAATCATTACTGTAGGCCCTGTGATGCAACGGGTATTTGAACGATTAAAAGTTCCAAAATCTAAAGTCGCCTTTATCATCGATGCAACCTCTACCCCTCTGATTGCTTTAACTCCTATCGGTACCGCCTTTATAGGGTATATGGTAGGCCTGATCGCAAGTTCCGCCCATCATTTAAGGCTAGGGAAATCTGCTTATGAACTATTGTTGCAAAGCCTCCCCTTTAACTTTTTTGCAATTCTGATGTTACTTTACTCCCTATACCTTACTTTTTTCACAGGGAATAAAGATGAGTGCAAAGCGGATGATGAACAGGATTGTCCCCCAACCATCCAAACAGCTTTCCGCGCCTCACCCCAGGTGGCATATCTGGATCAGTTACGGCACGCAGAGAAGAAAAAAGATAAAAAAAAGACCCCCCATGATAAACTCTCAGGTGCCAGTAGCGAACATGAACCTGACAGCGATTTTCCAGATCCAATAGAAATCGTCTCCGAAACCGTACCTCCCCAGGCTATCCATCTTGTAGTACCTTTGTTCGCCCTCATAGGCCTCACCTTTCTTCTCACATGGTTGGACGGCTCTACCAAGGCTTCTACTCTCTGGGGAGCACTCGTTAAGGCTGATGCAAGTAAAGCCATGCTGGAAGCGATATTCATCACTCTCTTCTTAATGATGATTTGGTACGCGATCTTCCGTCAGCCCTTAACCCGCCTCTTATTTGGTTTTCTTCAAGGGGGGAACGAGATGATGGGAGTCAATCTTCTTCTTGCCCTGGTTTGGGCATTGACCGCCGTCTCCACTGATCTCGGCTTCATCCCATACACGAAGAGCTTGATCGGTACATCGTTGCCAGCACTCTGGTTAACTCCCCTATTCTTTATCATCGGATGTGTGATTGCCTACATTCTCGGCTCTAGTTTTGGATCATGGGCCATCTTAATGCCTCTCGCCTTCTCTCTTGCCGTCGGTACCCATGTCCCGTTGCCTTTAATCTCAGGTGCCGTCTTTGCTAGTGGTACATTCGGTGGCTTTGCTTCCCTACTTAGTGATAATACCGTAGCGATGGCAACCGTTATGAAATTACCCTTAATGAAATACTCCCATATGAAATTAAAAGCCTCTCTGCTCGTGGGAGTAGCAAGTACTCTCCTATATGTTGTAACCAGCTGGTTACTTGTCCGCTAACCCAGATAATCACAAAAAAAAACACCCACTAGTGGGTGTTTTTACAAGAGATCTATTAATTTTATCCTTTTATCATACCTTCGACTAGATAATGCTTCTGGCTGAGATTCTAAATCAGGGTTGTTCTCCCCATCCAAGTCTTCACGTAGACGCTCCGGCAACGGCTTAACTTCCTCGTGATCTAGCATAGGGATCACCTCCTACTCTATCCGTACCCTCTTTACCATAAACCAAAACAAAATGTTAGTAATTTTCCCCCTTATTGCCAATCAACCGTTGTTGTCTTTTTTCTCGTGCTTGATCGTAATTCCCTTCATAGCGCAGAAGGGAGCCCTCTTCCAGCCAAAAAACAGGGGCAAACAACCGATTTAAAAACCAGCGATCATGGGAAACAGCCAAAATCGTTCCTGTAAAATCTAGCAGTGCTTCTTCGAGAGCTTCCCGTGAATCAATGTCTAAGTGATTAGTGGGTTCATCCAGGATCAAAAAGTTAACTTCCTGGTACATCAATTGAGCCAATCGAAGCCGCATCCGCTCTCCACCACTTATTTGACCCACCGGGCGAAATACCGCGTATCCATAGAACAAAAACTTGGCCAACAAACGCCGTGCTTCCCCTTCTTCAACTGGAACTTCTTCTCGAAAAGCCTCAAGTACAGTTAAATCTTCGCCACCTTCCCAGCCAGCTTGGGATAAATATCCTACCTTTGCTCCACTGCCCAGTCGAACTTCTCCAATGTCTGGTTCCAATTGCGAAGTAGCCATCTTGAGTAAAGTGGTCTTTCCTGACCCATTTCCCCCTAAGATAGCGAGCCTCTCACGAAATCGCACCTGCAGATCGACATCTTCTAGAAGGATTCGATCACCGAACCATTTTGATACATCCTTTAGTATTAAGACATCCTGTCCACTTCGCTCCTCCATTTCAAAAGTAAGTCCGATTTTCTTTCGTTCAAGAACAGGTTTCTTTAGCCTTTCAATACGATTCAAGGCCTTTTCCATGCTGTTAGCACGACGGTGCATTCCATCATTTGGAGGATTGGCTCGATTTGCCCATTCACGCAGACGTTTGATCGCTTCCTTCATTTTTTTGATTTTCTTCTGTTGCTCCTGATACGCTTCAAACTCTATGAGAAGGCGTTTTTCCTTCTCCTTTACAAAGGCGGAATAACCTCCCTCATAGATGACGAGCTCCCCACCCTCTATATCAAAAATTCGATGCACGGCTCGATCCAAGAAAGTACGATCATGGGAGACAACAATAACGGTTGCTGTGGATCGGCTGAGATACTCCTCTAACCATTCCACTGCAGCTAGATCCAAATGGTTCGTTGGCTCATCGAGTAACAATAGATCCGGTTCTTGTAGCAAGATACGGGCCAAGCCTACTTTTGTTTTCTCACCCCCGCTCAGGATATGAAAAGAACTTTCCAGCATCTCTTCAGAAAACCCTAATCCATGGGCTACTTTCCGTACCTTCGCCTCTTGCTCATAGCCACCTGAACGCTCAAAGGCCTCTTGGGTATTTTGAAAACGAAGGAGTATCCGTTCCAACTTCTCCTCGCTTAAAGAGGGATCCCCCATTTGTTCAGACAAGCGGTTTAACTCCAGTTGTAGGGCCTGGGTTTGGTCAAAGGTATCCAGCAGTGCTTCCCTTACACTAACCTCCCTAGAGAAATGCGGGATTTGGGTAAGGTAACCGATCTTTGCTCCCTTGCGATGAAATACTTCTCCTCGGTCAGGGGTCTCTTCTCCGGCTAATATTCGTAGCAAAGTGGTTTTGCCACAGCCATTGGGGCCCACCCAACCTATTTTTTCTCCATCACGGATATCCATCGTTATATTTTCAAAAACCCAATGGGTTCCTATTAGTTTACCTACACGATTTGTTGCACAGAGTATCATAGGACGTTCTCTCCTTTTTGGGTACACAAAAAGCCACAGGTAAGGTCCCTGTGGCTTCGCAAATCCCGTACATTGCGGAGCGGTGAAGGAAGCTTACGCGTAATCCGGATATTCCCTAGCGCTAATTTTGGACACAGCTATCCCGTTATTAACTTTTCGATAGGTAATTTCAGAGATCACAACGGTAAACCAGTCCATTACGCTAATGATTCCGGCACGCATTCTTCCTTCACTCCTTTCGTCCATAATTAGTTTTATTATACTCGAACCTCCCCATGATCTGCAAATGATTCCAAATAGATAAGGCATTTTATTCCCATCAAAGGGAGGTTATAGCGACATGAGAAAGCGCTTTCATTTTCATCCGTTCAACGTCCAACAACCTTCTGTTTTTCATCTCCCTCTAGATTTCTAACCGTAGTGCTTCGCTTTGTCTCTTTTTCAGAGGGATAGGTTCCCATCGCTTTATCCAACAATGGATGGGTCACTCCGTACCAGTACTTTTCATTTTTAAAGTGGTGCCAAAGGTGCATTTTTTTCATGTATCTCCCCCAGGGAGTCCATGGTTTTAACGGGCGATGGGCAATATAATGTTTCCATTCATAGTAGAGTAGATATCCTACTACCCCTACACTAAAGGCTACAGTTAATATCCCATCCCTGGTAACACCATAAAAAATCGCCGATGTTAATGTAATCAATGGGATACTATACCATATAGGGAGAAAAAGAAGTTTTAGATCATCAGGATCTACATGATGATCATAATGCAATCGTTTTAATAATCGTAGAAAATTAGGATTGCTTGGAGGTTTAAGGTGAAATAAAAAACGATGGATGAGGTACTCACTCATGGCATAGCCTATCATTCCTGCGACAATCGCCACCCAGACAAATCCTCTACTCAAACTCGGGATGATCACTACTAACCCTACAAACATGATGGTGTTCATCACCACGATATCAGGGAAAGTAAAAAACTCTTTGTAGTATTGTCTCTTCATACTCTACACCTCCTTCACCCATCATAGCACATAATTCATTCTATTCTGTTTGTTGAAAAACATCCTTCCAGCATTTATTTCCCTTCTATCACTTGGCAAAAAAAGCCGCAAAAAGCTGCGGCTTTATGACATCTCCTATTAAGTACTTGGGCGATCAGGTCCTTCCAGCTTTTTATCACCAGCTCCATCTGCCTTCACCTGAATACCATTTTCAGCATCTTTGGCTTCTGCCTGCTTCCTCTGTTGTTCTCCACTGTCTTGCTGAACATCTCGATGTTGTTTCATTAAAAATCCCTCCTTTTCGCCCATAGCTTTTCCACGGAAACCTATACTATACGAAAAGCTACAGGAGGACGGGAATCTCTTGCTCCAGTTTAATCCCATCAAAATTAATCGAACATACATAAGCGCGTAAATCGATTCCCACTGAATCTGCTTTACGAAGTTGTTCTCCTAAAACAGGATCGATCCGATCATAGGGAGTAAAGTGGTTTACATAATCCATGAAAGCCACAAAGGCAATCATTCCACCCATACCCTCCTCAACAGCCTGGATCAATTCTCCAACATGCTTTTGCCCACGCTGGGTAGGGGCATCCGGAAACATAGCGACCCCATTCTCTTCATAAGTCACACACTTCACCTCAATCAAGGTAGGAGGCTCTCCCTCCATGTAAAAATCCATCCGACTTGCACCAAACTTCACTTCCCGCCGCACTTCACCTTGGATTCCACGCACTCTCCCACCTTGGATACCATCCTCAAAGACCCGATTCGCTAGGGCTGAGTACACACATACCCACGTTCCCTTCTTTTTTACAAGGGTGAGGCTATAGGGATGCTTCCGCTTTGGGTTATCTGAACGGACAAGAGCTACCTCGATACCTGGTGCCAACAACCCACTCATCCGACCGGTATTGGGTACATGAACAATCTCACGGATTCCCTGGATCTCTACAACGGCTTGGAAACGATTGGGTCGTTCCAAAAAAATCCCTTGTACTACCTCTCCTGGCAATGATACTGCCATCTACACACCTCCTATAAAAAAGCATCGAGGATAACTATTATTCTATTTAATAATTACCATATTTTTTCACTTACTTCATGATCATTTACTGTCCCCAATGGATCATTTAATCGATCTTGAACATTGAACATATGGACGGTACATCGCTGGAATTGTTCCTCATCCCGACCCTTATAACATTTAGCAAGCTGATACCAGCCTTGATACTCTTTCTCCGGGTACCCATACTGCCGGGCCAATCCGATACCACAGTGATAACAGGAGATCGCCTCATCTATTCGATTCTGTTTAAAAAAGCATACTCCCAGAGAAATAGAGGAGGCCGCTAAATTATACGGGCTATTGATCGCTTCTGATTTATCGATGGCTGTTTGTAAAACTTCTTCCGCTTCTGTCCATTTTTCCAATTGGATATAGAGGGATCCCATTTGGATACAAGCACGAATGTACCTACCGTTTCCTCTATACTCCTCAGGAACCGACATCGCAATTTGAAAACACATTTCTGCCTTGGCAAAGTCCATTTTTGCGGTGTAGGTACTTCCCAATACAATCCACAAATCAAAAACATACCTGGGTTTATCGTTTAAACTGGCTAATTTCCTCCCCATTTGTCCGTAATGGATCGCGGAATCTAGAGAACCGCTTTTGCGTAATAACTCCGCTCTTAAACAATAAAAGCCTAGTATGGTATCTATTTTCTCAATCTGATCCATCTCTTTCCACACTTCTTCTACCACTTTCATTCCATCCATGATGCGGTCGAGGCGCTCTAAATATAAGGCTTTATTTAGCGTAAGAAGATATTTCCCATATCGACGGCCTCCTTCAGAGTTAAATACTTGGAGCCCGTTCTCAGTATACTTAAGTGCTGTATGTAAATCATCCCGATAATAACTACAGACACTGAGTGCATTAAAGCTTAGGGCTTCGATATTCTCCGCCTGGGCTAAAGGGTTTTGCCCACTTAATCGAAGCGCGTTGGTTAATTCTCGTTCAGCCCGCCGATAGTTTTTTTCATTCATACAGCAGATGCCTTTCAGCCAGTATATTTCAGCAGCATAGGGGTGATCATCCGGCTTTTCCAATTGATCTAATTCAAGGAGTGCCTGATGGGTTTGCCCGATGCGTTCCATAGACTCGATCGCACAGAGTTTAAACCTTACTTCTTCCAGTTTTTTTTGTTCACTTACCATCAATTGAGGCAGCTTCTCCATCGAAACATTCAGTTTCTCTAATAAATAAGTTAATTTCTCTTGCTTAACATGGGGGACTCCTCGTTCCAAATTACTTATCGTTGCAGGGGAAATATTTTCATCTGCCACATCATCAATTCGAAGCCCGCGTTCCTTTCGTATCTTTCTAATCATTTCACCGATCTCATGTATCCCTACGGTCGACACAATATTCTCTCCCTTCCGAGCCCGCCAATGATACTATCATAGAACAAGTACCAGAAATGGCAAATGAAATTTCCATGAGAATCACATACTAAAAACCATATATTTAATAATCAATTGGAAAGAGAGAGTCATGTGCAATTATCCGATACTACTAAAAAAACCCGTCCACCGACGGGTTTTAGATTTGTGCTTCCTTTTCCTTCTTTTTGCTGTTCTGTTCATAACAATGATTGCAATAACCATCATATTTTTCTCCACACTCTTCACAGTTAAAATGAAGATCATGGCACTTATCATTATCATTTGTGCAGTTTACATAGCGAGTCGTTGGTTTGCCGCAGTGACAGCAATGGCTCACAATACTTTCATCCACTTGGTTAATGGGTACGGACATCCGCTCATCAAAAACAAAACACTTTCCTTTAAACCCTTCACCCTTTACCTCTGGATCCTTACCATAGGTAACAATCCCACCTTGCAATTGAGACACGTCAGTAAAACCTTCGTCTAGCATAAACGCGCTCAATTTTTCACAGCGAATTCCTCCTGTACAATAAGTGAGGATCTTCTTATCCTTTTTATCGCTTAAGTTTTCACGGATCCACTGCGGAAACTCACGGAAGGAATCCACATCGGGGCGGATCGCATTGGTAAAGTGTCCGAGATCGTATTCATAACCAGTACGTCCATCCAGGATCACCACGTCTTCCTCCTGCATCTCGCGATGGAATTCCTCAGGAGATAGACGATTTCCGGAAGAATGATTAGGGTCTAGTTCTTTATCCACGCGGAAGGTAACCAGTTCTTTTTTATGGCGTACATGCATCTTTTTAAATGCATCACCCTCATGGGGGTCCATCTTAAACACCATATCTTTAAAACGCGGATCTTGGTGCATAGCATCCATATATGCCTGGGTAGCCGGTATAGGCCCGGATACTGTTCCGTTGATGCCCTCCTCCGCAATAAGGATCCTCCCTTTCAAACCTAACTCATTACAAAAGCGAAGATGCTCAACAGTAAAAGCTTCAGGATCTTCAATAGGCACATAGTGATAATATAGTAACACCTGATATGGGTGCGTATTCGACATGCTACATTCACTCCTATACTTTGCAAATTGCTCTAAAGACACTATCTATCATTGTAAACTAATTTTGCCCAGAAATAAAAACAGACCAGACTTTACCACATACATATGTCACTTTTTCATTAGCCGATGGATAGTGACAAGTAATTCTTCGACTACATCATCGTCTCCCGCCCGAATTTTTTCCACAACACAATGCTTCAAATGCCCCTCAAGGAGAATTCGGGTCACACTATTTAAAGCTGATTGAGCGGCTGCAATCTGAGTCAATACATCATCACAATAAGTGTCTTGATCAATCAGACGACGCACTCCTCGTATCTGTCCCTCAATACGATTTAACCGAGCGGTCAAATTACTCTTAACCTCTTTAGAATGATGGCTTTGACGTAGCTTTTCTTCGTTCATATTACACACCTCTTCATTTGACGTATCGTGATGCTCCTTATCTGCATGACTCTTCTCCATAACCTTTCCTCCTTTCTTATCTAACCTTCTGTGGAGTACCTTTCATTTCATGCGTTGTAATCGGAGTGCATTGAGTACAACGGAGACGGAACTAAAGGCCATCGCCGCACCTGCTAACCAAGGTGCCAAAAACCCAGCAGCGGCAATCGGAATGCCGATCACGTTATATGCCAATGCCCAAAACAAGTTTTGCTGAATGTTTCCAACCGTTTTTTTACTTGTTCGAATCGCATCAGCAACACTTCGAAGGTCCCCTCTCATCAGGGTGATATCCGCTGCCTCCATCGCTATATCCGTACCGGTACCCATCGCCATCCCGATATCTGCGGTAACCAAAGCAGGAGCGTCATTGATCCCATCCCCAACCATCGCTATCCGATGGCCGGCGGATTGTAATTTTTTGACCTCTGTCGCTTTTTGCTCCGGCAATACCTCCGCGATCACCGCTGAAATACCCACCTCCCGAGCAATTGCCTGAGCAGTACGCTCATTATCCCCAGTAAGTAACGATACCTGGAGTCCCATCTGCTGTAATTGCTGAATAGCCTCCTTTGAAGATTCCTTTACGGTATCCGCTACAGCGATCACCCCTGCTACTTGACGATCCACCGCGACAAACATGGCTGTCTTTCCTTCATCCTCTAAGGAACGAATAGTCTCTTCTGCTTCACTACCGTCAATATCATAACGCTTCATCAACCTTCGCGTACCGATTAAGACTTCTTTAGTAAAAACATGGGCACGAACACCCTCCCCGGGAATCGCCGTAAACTCATCGGGTGTTTGCAGTTGGGCCCCTCTGCCCTTCACCCCAACTACAATCGCTCCAGCAATCGGGTGCTCCGATTCTTTTTCAGCAGAGCCGATCAAGGAGAAAAACTTCTTTTCATCCATCTCGAAGGGAAGAATATCCGTCAGCTCTGGCTTCCCTTTTGTCACCGTCCCTGTTTTATCAAGCACAACTTCATCAATTTGATGGGTCGTCTCTAAATGCTCTCCACTTTTAAACAGGATTCCTAGCTCCGCCGCACGACCGGATCCTGCCATGATGGAAGTAGGGGTTGCTAAGCCTAAGGCACAGGGACACGCGATTACCAAAACTGCAATGGTATGTTCCAAAGCAATCGCAAAATCTCCTGGACGCACTCCTAGAAACCAGATAAGAAATGTCACTAGAGCAATCCCGATCACCACCGGAACAAATATTCCGGAGATACGATCTGCGATCCGTTGGATTGGAGCTTTTGAACCTTGTGCCTCTTCAACCACCTGAATAATTTGCGCTAAAGCAGTCTCTTTCCCCACTTTATCGGCTCGTACCCGTAACACTCCATTCCCATTAACCGTCGCGCCAATCACTTTATCACCGTTTTGTTTTTCAATCGGCAAACTTTCCCCTGTTAACATCGATTCATCCACAGCAGAAGTGCCAGAAATCACTTCACCATCCACAGGAATCTTATCTCCGGGTTTTACAATGACCGTATCCCCTACCATGACTTCCGCTACAGGCACAGAAATCTCACTACCATTGCGTATCACAGTAGCCACCTTTGCCCGAAGTCCCATCAATTTCTTGATCGCTACCGTTGTTCGTCCCTTCGCCTTCGCTTCCAATAATTTCCCCAATAAAATCAGGGTAATCAGAATCGCACTTGTTTCAAAATAGAGTGGAATCCCATGTCCACTGTGTCCCCAAGAACGTAGCGTAAGGAAAAGACTATAGAAATAAGCTGCTGAGGTTCCTAAAGCCACCAGGACATCCATGTTGGCACTACGATTTTTCACTGCTTTATATGCCCCAACATAAAACTGCCATCCGATCACAAACTGAATCGGTGTGGCTACTAATAACTGAAATAGCGGATTGGTAAATCCATCAGGTACCCAGATAAAGGAGGTAAATGAAAAGTGGGAAACCATCGCCCATAAAAGCGGGGAAGAGAGCAGAGCGGAAGCAATCAATTTATATTTTTGAGTGTTGCGACTCGTTTCTTCGTCACTCTCTTTTTCTTTCATATCAGGTTTAGCAGTATACCCCAATTTTCCAATCTGGTTGATCAAACCCTCCTCTGTGACCAACCCAGATGAATAGACGACATGGGCTCTTTCTGTCGCCAAATTTACATGGACCGCACTCACACCCTTTAACCGGCTCAGCCCCTTTTCAATACGCTGGGCACAGGCGGCGCAGGTCATTCCACCGATCAGAAGATCTACCTCCTCGTGAACCGTTCCATAACCTAACTCGCTCACTTTCCCTTCAATTTGTGAAAGGCTTACCTGCTCTGGATCATAGTAAACGGACGCATTCTCTGTAGCAAGATTAACCTGCACCGACTGAACACCTGCCAGTTTGCCGACTCCTTTTTCAATCCGATTGGCACAGGTCGCACAGGTCATTCCACTAATTCGCAAGGATGCTTTCTCACTCATTAATTTCACCCCTTCAAATACCCCTACTGGGTATATTTTTAACAAAAGAAAAAACCACATCGGCTTTTTCTAATTTCTTCTTTTAGCTAACCACCGTCTGAAAGCCCCACTCTTTAAGGGTGGGATGAAAGTCGGCGTTGCTCTAACCCCTGCTTTTCTAGGATATGAGCAACGTGCTTAGAAGAGTGTACGTATGAGCGTGTCGAATCGTGATAGCGGCTTTGTTCCTATTATACATCATCGGGTAAAAAGTAACACATAACATACCAGAGGGAAACAAGATTCCCCTCTCCGTTTGCCCGCCTGAATGGTACCTATACCAACTATCTATGAGCGCGCTGTAGATGGTTGTATATTTCTTTCACAAGAATGCACTGCAGGATAATTGTAGCCCCTGCCGCATAGCCTGCCACTACATCGGTCGGATAATGGGCACCCAGATAGACTCGGCTCCAACCGATCAGAAGAATGAGAAGAAGCCAAGCCCCAGTTAGAATGACCTTTACCGGATAGGAAAGACGACTTTTCCAAGCTAAATACAACAGGAGGCTAAAAAATGAAATCGCCCCCATACTATGACCACTCGGAAAACTATACCCATCGGCATCGATTAAGGAGTTCTCTGGACGAGATCGTTCATAGGCATTCTTCAGCAACGTATTCATCCCAGAGGTTCCAAGCATCCCCATCGCAACCACTACCGCATACTGAACTTGGCGCCGGATAAGAAGGATAAGCACGACTATTACTGTACCTGTCAACAACCATTTTACTGACCCTAACTCCGTAACTCCTTTCATGATCGCAGTAAGTGTAGGGGATTCCATGTTTAATGACCAGGAAATACCGAGTTGATCCAACCCCCAGGTTTCGCGCTCTTGTACATCCTCTGCGACCTCAAAAAAGCTATCGATCAACGTACCGGTCAATATTAGGGCAACAGCTAGATAGATAAATAGCAGCCAAGCTCCTTTGATTCGATTGAACGTCGTCATCGTCCATCCCTCCCTTCCTGAATCATCTTTCCAAACGCATCATTTTTTCATGATTACCCTGTAACCGCCATCGATAAGCTAAGAATTCTTCAAATCCACTTAATCTCCACAGACTCCGGGGGATTGGTCATTTGTTGCCCATCGGTTTAGTTTCTTATAGGATTCCCGTAACTGATCGAATCCACTAACTGATCCGCTTATTTCCTTCCTAATTCCGACAAAGATGCCTCAGCTTCTTGACCTCTCGCTTGCCAGTGGCGTACCGCCCTCCTGTAAATGATTCATACACCCGATACGGTGAATTCGCCAACCAGTTTGAGGATGGAAAATGAGGTGTGTAACTGAAGTATTACCAATTTGAGTCCTTGGCCCATGAATCCCTTGGCTAATGGCTGCTAGCACAGAGTTAATCCCTCCTCCATGGCTAACTACAGCGATTCGTTCACCAGGATGATTCCTCACCAATTTTTCCAGTCGATGAAGGATGCGACCTTTGAGATCCTCTGTACTTTCAAGCCCAAATTCCCCGCCATCATGCCATACCCGCTCCCATGCACCAGGGTGTTGCGCTTTAATATCTGCAACTAAACTTCCCTCCCACTCTCCCATATCCCGTTCTCTTAAATCCTTATAGGCCTGGACAGACAAGGGGGCCTCGGCCCGCTTTGCAATGGTCTGTGCCGTTTCTACTGCTCGTTGAAGATCACTGGTATAAATTCCGTGAAGTCCTTCACCAACAAAACGTTCCGCTAAGCATCGCGCTTGTTCTATCCCTATTGAGGAAAGGGGTATATCCACATGCCCCTGTACCCGTTTCTCTTTATTCCAATCCGTCTCACCATGTCGAATAAGGTATACCTGGGTCTCCATCTCCATAGATCCTCCTAATTTGATTTCTTAGCACGATAAACTAGCTACAGGATCTTCATCGTGTTTCTATCTATTAAATTTCTACCTTTATACTTGGATATACAAATATGTAAAAATAAAGCTCTACCCCTATCTAAAAATGATCCGTTCAATTCCTTGAATTCCCCCAGCTAGCTGGTTTGAAAATCCAATGACCTTTTTCCGTCTTATCAGCGAGAAAGACAGCTGTATTGGGTGTAAGTGGTTTTGTAATCGGTACAAAATCCCCTTTTCCCCGATCATGCTTCACTGTCCGAACCACTTTATCATCCTTAACGAAGACAAATAAGCACTGACGATCATTGATTCCACCAACAACGTCATCCTTTGCTCCTTCCCACTGAAAGCCAAGGCTGTTGTTTACGACTTCCTTTGTCATTTTGGAACTAAATATGTATAGCTTGTCCCATTCAAAATTACTAGCTACATAACTCATGCGTAATAATCCATTTCCTGTTGCACCACCATCACTATCTTGTACCTTTTTTACGGCTGCGTTCAGATCTTCTTCTAAACCAGGTTGAGGAGTACATGCTGTTAAGAACATGAAACACGTCAGTACTACGATCCATGCACCTTTCCACACTTTCATTAGAACCCCTCCTTTTCCTCATTATACAGAAGATTAGATAACAAAAATGTGAAGGAAGTGTCAATGAATTCTTCATTTTACCCATAAAAAAATGCCCGAGGGAATCCCCCAGACGTGAAATGGTTTTTAGAGCCTAGTTAAGATCTCATGACTCTCATCTGTTACCGCTATCGTATGTTCATATTGAACACAGAGAGATCCATCTACTGTCCGCGCTGTCCAGCCATCTGCATCCACCTTCGCCCGCCAACTACCCGTCGTGATCATCGGCTCTACCGCCAATACCATTCCTGACTCTATCCCTGGGCCAGTGTGGGCGATACCAAAGTGAGGGATCGGTGGTTCTTCCCACAATTCCTGCCCCACAGCGTGTCCGGTAAACTCGCGTACTACTCCATACCCTTCACCTTCAGCATAGGACTGGATCGCCCAGCCAATATCCCCAATCCGATTCCCTGGGCGAACCTGTTCCAACCCGCGATGGAAACTCTCCAGTCCCACCTCCATCAATCGCTTCACCTCAGGTGTCACCTTTCCCACCGCATAGGTCCAACCCGAGTCACCATGGTATCCTTGATAGCGAGCACCCACATCCAAGGTAACGACATCGCCTTCTTGTAATGGCGTATCTGTCGGAAAACCATGACAAATCACGTCATTGATAGCTACACAGATGGATCCTGGAAAACCATGATGTCCTTTAAAACTCGGTTCTGCGCCTCGTTTGAGTATCCATTTTTCCACCAGTCGATCTAATATCTTGGTCGAGATCCCTGGACGTAGATTTTCCGCCAATAAAGCATGGCATTCAGCTACGATCTTACCTGCTTCTCTCATTAGAGCTAGCTCTTGTTTTGATCGTATGGTCGTCATGTTCTCTCCCCTTCGTCTAGTGATCTCTGTTAATAACTTGCTCCCTCCGAAGTATAAGTGAAAGAAATCGTCAGGGAGGAATTCATGAAAAACACATCCCTGCTCAATATCTTTGATTCTAAACTCTCTTACTTATGTTAGACTGCTTGCTTCCTCATTTTCAAGACATGATAAAAAGCAGGCAGGTCTCCATGTTTAAAGACCATCAGTCCCGGAGTGATATTGACCTCATAAATCCAAATATCCCCTTTTGAATCAATCCCCAGGTCCACACCAAATTCTCTCCATTTTGGATAGGCTCGACTAATGGTACGAACTGCTCCTGTACAAATGTTCTCCATCTTCTCCAGCATGTTATGACGCTCCACTGGTTTATATCCCAATCCTCGTTCCAAAATCTCTCCAACAGAAACTGGATTGCCTCCGCTGTGTCGATTGGTAACAATCCTACTCTTTGTAGCTACCTTGCCTACTGCCCCAGCCATCTTCCATCTCCCACCGATCCGTACTAAGTGAACACGAATGTCAAAGAAATTTCCATCCTTAGTTAAACTCGGGATCCCTTGTTGCACGATATACCGTCGTTTGATTTGTACTCGGCGAATCTGTGCCAACACTGAAGAAGTGCTTCTATGGAGACTGGTAACACCTTCCCAGGTACGTACTCGGAATTGCTTGTCTCCTAAGCGATCCACCCGAATAATTCCTCTCCCTTTTGCACAATCATTTGGCTTCACATACACATTAGGAAAATGATGGAGCATATTGGTTAAGTTGTTTAGGTCTAACCACTGGGTCGCAGGAACATGGGGTGCTGTTAATCTGTTTCTCTTTAATAGCTTGACATTCCCGATTTTACTTATCACACTAGCCATCTTAAACTCCCCCGTCTCATTCTTGTATGAAGTAACCGATCCAACTACAACGGATCATTTTTAATCATCCATTGAAGCACTACAGGTGCTTATTTTTTGAGACGAAACGGCGGTACTCTATCAAAAGGGGCGTCCGAGTACCTTCCCCTCTCTCATCTATAATATCTATATCACCAGATCCAACAAATTGACGCGGTGGATGTCTCATCTATAATAAAAAGGCATGTAAAAAAAGGACCCTCCCTCCAGAGTATGAACAGAGATTAACCACTTAGGGGGGTGGCCGATATATATTTCCAGCGTGCACAACCTTGTGTTAACGTTCCGTTGACTTTTTGTGGATATCCGCTATAATATAAGTTTGTATGGAATCAACGTGTTCCTTTCATGGGGAACCCGAGGATAGCTCAGCAACGAACGGTGATGGAATCACCCTCACTGGTCTGCCTTGCAGAAGGTTTTACCTTTTGTAAGTGCCCCACTTTTCGTCGCTATCCGGAAAGTGAAGGCAAGACAAGCAGGTCAGCCATACCCGGTTGTTTGCTTTAAGCACACAAATCGAAAGGAGCCAATTCACATGGCACGTTACACAGGACCTCGTTGGAAATTGAGCCGCCGTCTGGGGATTTCTCTCTCCGGCACAGGCAAAGAACTGAAACGCCCTTACCCACCAGGGCAGCATGGCGCTAACCAACGCCGTAAGCTCTCGGAGTATGGTGTTCAGTTGCAAGAAAAACAAAAGCTGCGCTTTATGTACGGTTTGAACGAAAAACAATTCCGTACTCTCTTTGATAAAGCTGGCAAAATGAAAGGGATTCACGGTGAGAACTTCATGAAGTTGCTCGAATCCCGTCTGGACAACCTCGTTTACCGTCTTGGTTTAGCTCGTACGCGCTCCCAAGCACGTCAGTTAGTTGTCCATAGACACATTACCGTTAACGGTAAAAAGGTAGACCGCCCTTCCTTTAAAGTAAGCATTGGCGACGTAATCAGCCTGCGGGAAAAAAGCCGCAATCTGGATGTTGTCAAAGAAGCTTTGGCAGAGCGCACTTTCCTGCCTGAGTACCTCTCCTTTGATGAGAACAAACTAGAAGGTACTTTCTCTCGCATACCAGAACGGGATGAGCTACCTGCTGAAATCAACGAGCGTCAAATCGTTGAATTCTATAGCCGCTGATATCGGCTTGAAGAGAAACCACCCAATCCTGTTGAGGATTGGGTGGTTCTTTTTTGTGGCACGTGTTTCGCAAATTCAAAGTCATCTGGCATTAAACGCCCCTACTTCTCATGCCGCGTTAACTCCCCATTGTAACTTTAGCAAATTTCCGCTTGCCGACTTGCACAATCATCCCCTCGGTGAGCGCAATGCGAGCATCCACATCGGTAACTTTCTCTTCTCCAATCTTTACAGCTCCCTGTTTTACCATCCGCCGAGCATCTCCATTGGAAGCAACTAATCCTAGTTTGGCTAGCAACGGCACAATCCATATTTCCCCATCTTCAAGATCCGCGCTGGAGATAGGGACAGCAGGGATATCTTGTGGCAAGGAACGTTCTTGGAAGACACGTTTAAAACCAGCTTCGGCTTCTTCTGCCGCCGCTTCTCCGTGATACATCGCTGTCAGTTGGTGAGCGAGTGCCATCTTAGCATCTCGGGGGTGAAGAGTCCCTTCTGCTAATCCCTTCTTCACCTCTCCCAACTTTTCTAAAGAAATATCGGTCACTAATTCATAGTACTTCACCATCAAATCATCAGGGATGGACATGGATTTGCCGTAAATTTCAGATGCTTGTTCTTGAATACCGATATAGTTACCAAGACTCTTGGACATCTTCTTTACACCATCGAGCCCTTCAATTAGAGGCATCGTCATAATCACTTGCTCCTCCTGATCATAATGGGGTTGGAGTTGACGTCCCATCAAAAGGTTAAAGGTCTGATCCGTCCCACCCAGTTCCACGTCACTTTCTAGAGCGACCGAATCATACCCTTGCATGAGTGGATAGAAAAATTCATGAACACTAATCGCCTGCCCGCTGTGGTACCTTTTGGAAAAGTCATCCCGTTCCAACATTCGGGCCACTGTAGTCTTCGCCGCCAAATCGACAATCGCTGAAAAATCCAAGGAGGAGAGCCAGCGACTGTTAAGATGAATCTCCGTCTTTTCTCGATCAAGAATGAGGAACAACTGGTCCGCATAACTCTGTGCGTTCTCCTTTACTTCATCCTCGGTCAATTGCTTACGTGTCTCTGACTTTCCAGTAGGATCCCCAATACGGCCAGTAAAGTCACCGATAACCAACTGAACAAGATGACCTAAATCTTGAAATTGACGCAACTTATTAAGCACTACCGTATGACCAATGTGAATATCTGGAGCTGAGGGATCTAAACCTAGTTTCACCTTAAGAGGCTTCCCTGTTTTTACTGAACGGATCAGTTTTTTCTCCAGGTCTGCCGCCGGCAAAATTTCTGCTACGCCTCGTTGAAGCACCGCCAACTGTCGATCAACCTCTTGCCTTTCTGCTACGCTCAATTTTTTTTCCATATCCTTCACCTTCCTACTATCATTCGCTTTCTGTTAAAAGAAGCGTTAATTCCATAAACTAACCCCGTCCCCAAATAAGGGACGGGGTTAGTTATTACCCGCGGTACCACCCTTGTTGAAAGCATTCGCCTTCCACTTATCACATAACGGGAAAGGGTTCCCGCCACCTATCTAGTGGATAGATGGAGCTCCCAGGTTGTAATTCATCTATGGGGGCCACCGGTTCACACCAACCACCGGCTCTCTGGAGAAACCCTCCATCGACTACTTGATTCCTGATCGTCGCTATTAATAATTATATTCGCTCTTGTAACCCTACTGATCTCATATTACCCGAGAAAGTGAGGCTGATCAAGCCATGGCTCATCGACCACAAGAGAAAAATAAACTCCCCCGCCGTATTTGGCGAATTTTTGCCCGATCAGTTTTGGTCCTCTCTCTTCTCTTCGTTCTATTCTCTTTTATTGGAGCGGGAAGTGTCCTTGGCTACCTTGCCTCCGTTGCCAAAAAGGAACCGATTCGTACACGTCAAGAAACTGCCTATCAATTAGATAATCTCTCTCAGACAAGCCATGCCTTTTTCCAAGATGGTTCCAAAATCGGCCCTCTGCGCTCTGATGCTGATCGCCGCTCGATTCAACTCAAGCAGGTAAGCCCTACTTTCATCCAAGCACTGCTAGCAACGGAAGACCGGGAATTTTATCATCATGATGGAATCTCTTTCCGTGGAATCCTGCGTGCGGCTCGGGATAACCTTATCCAACGAAAAGTAGCCAGCGGAGGAAGCACAATTACCCAACAGCTTGTCAAAAACATGGTGTTACAAAATCGCGAAAAGGCCATCCATCGAAAGCTAAGGGAAATCATCATCGCCCTACGTATGGAACGAATGTTTTCCAAGAATGAGATCTTAACTTTTTATTTAAATAGCCTTTATTTTGGTCAAGGAGAACTCCATCGCAACCTCTTAGGTATACAAGCCGCCTCCAGAGAGCTGTTTGGAGTCAATGCCAATCAACTCACTCTACCCCAAGCCGCCTACCTGGCTGGTATGATTCAACGCCCCTCCTCTTACAACCCTTATCATTCCAAAACCCGTGCTGCCGGTAAGGGGCGAATGAAAAAAGTGCTTCACTCCATGTTAGACACTGGCGTAATCTCAGCTCATGCCTATGAAAAAGCTATCGCCTCTGATATCACATCTTCCCTCAATCACCCTCCTGTAGAGAGCACCTTTCGCCACCACCCTTTTCTGATGACTGCCGTGGAAGAAGAAGCGGCTAAGCTCCTCATGAAGGCCGATGGATTTAACCCCAAAACCCTTTCTACTCAAGGTCTCTACCGTTCCACCTTAGAGCAATATCGAAAGCGTGTATTAACTGGAGGCTTGCGAATCGAAACCACGATTGATAAGCGACTGGATAGGGCAATCAATCAAGCGGCAACCAACCCCCGTCTCTATGCGCCACCGATCAGCTATTCTACTGTGGTCCATGGTCAAAAAAGCGTCGTAAAAGATGCTCGTGAAGAAGTCGGATCAGTGGTACTAAATACACAAGACAATAGTATACTCGCCTTCGTTGGTGGACGAGATTTTACAAACGGCCAAACCAACCATGCCCTATCGGCTCGCAGACAGCCAGGCTCTACAATTAAACCACTGCTGGATTATGCCCCTGCTTTGGAAGCTCGATTGATTACACCTGGTACTCCATTGATGGATGAGCCTCTCACCACCGTTAATGGCGATGGAAGTGAAAAGACATACAAAAACTACAACGGTAAATATCGAGGACCTGTTACCGCTCGTCAAGCCCTCACATGGTCCCTCAATATCCCTGCTCTTCAGCTCTTTCGCCAAATAGGAAAAGAACTCGCTTTTAGCCCGCTCCAACAGATGGACTTCCCCATTCACCCCCAGGATGGAGAAGCTTCTGCGATTGGTGGATTTACCCGTGGATTTACAGTTGCTGAAATGACAGGAGGCTATGCCGCACTTGCCCACGGTGGCACATGGGAGCCTCCTCACCTCATTCAACGCATCTCTGATCTCACTGGAAAAACCCTTTATCAATATACCTCCTCTCCTCGTCGCATCTATTCTCCCGAAGCCTCTTTTCAAACCATTGATATGATGCGTGATGTGATGCGAGTAGGAACAGGGCGCTGGGTTGGATACCGCTCCAGGGGATATGATCTCGCTGGTAAAACGGGCACGACTCAGAATGGGCATGACCTCTGGTTTATCGGGACAACCCCCCGGATTGCTCTAGGTGTTTGGGTCGGATACGATATGAATCATCGATTGACAGATGATCGCCGTGCAAAACGCGTCTGGTCTCACCTCTTTCAGGCAATGGCGACAGCTCGCCCTGATTTCATCACAAAAAGCACCTCCTTTACCGCTCCAGATACCTTGGAACAAGTAGAAACCTGTACCGTATCTGGGTTACAGGCAACGGAGGCTTGCCGCATGGCCCATGAGACCAAAAAGGATTGGGTACAAAAAGGCGAAGCTCCTACAGTAGAATGTCCCCTTCATACTCATGCTAGCGTCGTCCACGTCGGGAACCAAGATTATCTCGCTGATGCTCGTACTCCATCGGACCTTGTCAAGGATTGTTGGGGAGTACGCTTCTCCAAAGACTCCTCAGCTTCCCACTGGTATAAAGGTACACAAATTCCTATTGAGTCTGATCCACGCATAGGGGGAGAGATCCCATTTTCCCCACAGGTTCAGCTAACCCACCTTCCCTCTGGTAACACTCACCTCCAGTGGACTGACGCTGGCGGAAGTATTGCTGGGTGGCGGATTTATGAAAACGGAAAGCGAATCGCCAGCATCCCCACTGGTCAGCCTCTCTCTTGGACTGGACCACCTGGAGAATATACGATGACTGCTGTTGACCTCACAGGGCTCGAATCAAAACCCGCTATCCCTACTGAATAAAATTTCCTAGCGGATTCCCATCAAAATCTCATAAACTCATCCAAGGGAACCGGTGTCATTTTGCCAGTTTCCCAATCCGTTCGTAGCATCGCATAAGCAACCGAGTCACACAAACCCCTTGGATGTGACCAGGAACGTCGATGATATCCCTCCATTACATATCCACAACGGAGTAGCGTACGACGCATCCCTTCGTTATCTACTCTTGTATAGGCTTCAATGCGCTCAATATGGCCATGACTACAGAATAGGTGCTCGGTCAACCAGTTAACCCCTTTCTTTCCAAGTCCCCTCCCTCTCGCATTGGAAGCAATACGAATATCAAATAATGCGGTGGAATCCGTTAAGTCAAAAAGGCGTAGAAATCCAACCGGGACTCCCCTTTCCATCATCAGGTAAGATTCTTTGCCTACTCCACTGTATAACTCCTTCTCCCAGGATGCTCGCACATCTTGCTCACTTAAAAAGGGCTTTTCATGATACGGCCACTCACTCCCGCTGAGGAAAGAGACTAATTCAACCACTTGATCCACTTCAAGCAGATGATAAATCACACCCACGACTCCTCCCCCCCTTTTAAAAACAAATGACGGGCCATCGCCCGCCATTCTGTTCATTAATCTTCCATCGTAGAAAGATCTCCTGTTGGTAGATCCAATTCCCAGGCTTTTAAAACACGGCGCATGATCTTCCCTGACCGAGTCTTAGGGAGCCTATCTATAAATTCAATCTCCCTCGGTGCAGCATGGGCTGCGAGACCTTCCTTGACAAAGGATCGAATCTCTTCTTTCAGATTATCGGATGCTCCATGACCCTTTCGTAGGGAAATAAAGGCTTTGATAATTTCACCCCGCACCGGGTCCGGTTTCCCAATCACACCCGCTTCAGCTACTGCTGGATGCTCAACCAGTTTACTCTCCACTTCAAAGGGACCTACCCGCTCTCCCGATGTGTTGATTACATCATCAATCCGGCCCTGGAACCAGAAGTAGCCATCCTCATCCTGATAAGCAGAATCCCCAGAGATATACCAACCCTTGATACGGAAGTACTCATCAAACTTCCCTTCATTTTTCCAGATCTTGCGCATCAGTGAAGGCCAAGGGGTACGAATCGCTAAGTTCCCCATCTGCATTGGCGGGAGTTCATTTCCTTGATCATCGATGATAGCCGCTTCAATACCAGGGAACGGTTTCCCCATCGAACCTGGCTTGATTTCCATGGCAGGATAATTAGTGATCAGAATTCCACCTGTCTCCGTCATCCACCAATTATCATGGATTCGTTTATTAAATACCTTCATCCCCCACCGTACTACTTCAGGGTTTAGCGGCTCTCCCACACTAAGCACATGGCGTAACTTCGACAAGTCTGCCTGTTTTACTGGGGCCTCACCTGCTCCCATTAACATACGGAAAGCGGTAGGTGCACTATACCAGACCGTCACTCCATTCTTCTCTAGAGTCTGGTACCAATCTTCAGGACTAAATCGGCCACCCCGGATCACATTGGTCACACCGTTGAGCCAGGGTGCAAAGATGCCGTAAGCTGTTCCCGTCACCCAACCAGGATCGGCGGTGCACCAATAGATATCATCTTCTTTTAAATCCAGAACCCATTTCCCTGTTTGATAATGTTGTAGCATAGCATTGTGAACATGAAAAACACCCTTGGGTTTTCCTGTGGATCCTGATGTATAGTGCATCAACATACCATCTTCGCGATCCACCCATTCAATGTCCAACTCACTTGAGGCGGAGGCCATTTCCTTTTCAAAGCTATAGAAACCATTCTGCTCATCCGCTTCGCCGCCAACAAGAATAATATGCTTTAACGCAGATAATTCTTTGTAGGGGACTCTAGATAGTAGTGTAGGTGTTGTAACCAGAGCAACCGCTTCACTATCTTCCAAACGATCCCGTACTGCCCCTTCCATAAACGCTTCAAAGAGGGGACCCGCAATAGCTCCCACCTTCAAAATACCAAGGAAACTAAAATAGAGTTCTGGCGAACGAGGCATAAAAATAAAGACGCGTTCCCCTTTATTAATCCCTAATTTTTTTAATAGATTACCAAATTTATCTGATTCTTCCTTCATTTCACGGAAGGTATACTGATCTGTCCGATTGGGGTCCGAATAGAGTAGTGCGGTATGATCCCCCCGGCCTGATTCAACATGGCGGTCAATCGCTTCATAGGCCGCATTTACCTTCCCTGTCTCATACCAGGAGAAAGATTTTTCAACTTCCTCCCATTGATACGATGCATAAGCACGATCATAGGATTCCATATTATGGCCCTTCGTCATAATATCAATGAGTTCAGTGGTTTTCATTTTCGGACGCCTCCCTTAACTTTATAAAATCCCATAGAATAGCCACCCGAAGAATATCTATTCTTCTTTCTTTCTACTAAAACTCCCTGTAAGCGGATTCATAATACATCAAAATTATAACACAGACCCGGAAAGTGCACACATCCATTATAAGGTGGGATTTGCCGATCTATCTACCCCCACCTATAATGATGTATAAAACCATGTCATTATGAAATTGCTATTCAAGGGGGACACGTCGAGTGCAGATCACCCAAGTCAACTAACTTCATGTCATCGTTGAGGATAAAATGGAACTATACCTTAATTTCGGTAAAAACCATTCCAATATCCATAGCCTGCTTATTAAGCGTGAGGCGCATCACCTTCTACGTCTCATTTTTCGAGTTCAAGCCATGGACCTGCGTGATCTCATAAAGGAATTTAGTCCGCTGGCCATCAAGTACGTTGGCCACAAACGGAAGAGGAGCTGAAGGACAACTTCGATGAATAACCGTGTACTAATGATCACTAGTGATGATTTTCTTAAATATCGATTTAGTGAGACCCATCCCTTCAATAATCAACGGTTGCAACTCACCTTGGATATGATCCAATCCTTCGGTTTGCTTGATGAATCCGACACCCTTCCTCCGCGAATGGCTACAGATGAAGAATTAGCCCTCGCCCATGACCCTACCTTTATTGACGTAATTAAACATGCCCACACACGTAAACGGACCCAAGAGCAACTAGAAGAATACGGCCTTTGCACCCGGGATAACCCCGTATTCCCTGGTATGCATGAAACCGCTGCTCTAGTCGTTGGCGGAACGCTCATAGCCGCAGAAGCTGTCATGTCCGGTCGTGCCAATCATGCACTGAACCTCGCTGGTGGTCTACACCATGGACTAAAAGACCGTGTATCCGGTTTTTGTATCTATAATGACGCCTCTGTAGCCATCGCTTGGTTACGAAAGCACTATGATGCACGGGTCATGTATATTGACACCGATGCCCATCACGGTGATGGTGTTCAATGGTCCTTTTACGAGGATCCCAATGTGATGTCCCTTTCCATTCATGAAACCGGACGTTCTCTCTTCCCTGGAACGGGCGATGTCTATGAACGTGGAAAAAAAGCAGGACTCGGAACCACGGTCAATATTCCATTGGAGGCATATACAGAGAATGACTCATTTATCGAGGCACTCCATCGGGTACTGCCCGCTGTCACCCGTTCTTTTAAGCCAGATATTATCATTTCTCAAAATGGTTGTGATGCGCACCGATACGATCCACTTACGCACCTTGCCGGTACCATGGATATCTTTCAGGAGATTCCACGCCTCATCCATGAGCTGGCCCATGAACATTGCGAGGGTCGCTTAGTCGCTGTCGGTGGAGGGGGTTATGACATCTGGCGTGTCGTTCCCCGAGCCTGGACCTATCTATGGGCTGAACTTTCACATCAACCTCTTGGCGAGACTGATATCCCCAAAAAATGGATAGATCGATGGGGAAAAGTAGGCCCTGAAGACCTTCCTACCACCCTTCATGATAAGAAAGATCTTTTTCGCCCAATCCCCAATCGCGACCGGATTACAAAAAAGAACTCCTTGATTGTGGATCAAGCGATGCAATATTTTTCTTGATACTCATCACAAAAGCCAGCCTGGTTGTAACCGGCTGGCTTTAACATAACGGGATATAATGGGCAAAGCTTCCTATATGCGCATAACACTATACAAGAAATGGTTTCCAATTTCAATTAAAAACAATAAACAAGCGACATCACTTTCTTCAGATAAAGGTATGTATCGTCGCCCATCATTCACTAGGTGAATACAACACTAAAAAGACTGAAACGGTACATCCTTCTCTCCCGTTCCAGCCTTATAATTTAGACCCACTCTTCGATTATCATCCATCCGCCAACTTTAAAAACGTTAAATCAGGATGATCCTGTTCCAATGTAGACAGGTAAAATTCGGAGGTAAAGAGTACCACGAGCCGGTCTCTTGAGTCCTTTACACAGCGCGTATGTCCCCGATAGACAAGACGGGATGGATCACTTACCTCACCAGATACCCAGCGGGCAAATCGAAAGGGGAGCCGATCCATAATGAGATCGACGTTATACTCCCCCTTCATCCGATGTTCGAACACTTGAAACTGCAGTTCACCAACTGCACCGATATAAAGCTCGTCGATTCCTTCCATAAATGTGTGATACAGCTGAATCGCACCCTCTTCGACGAGCTGGTTAATTCCCTTTTGGAACTGCTTATACCGCATCGCATTTTTATTGGTCAGACGGATAAAGTGTTCTGGCGGGAACTGAGGCAAGCGCTCAAAACGGAACTTCCCTCCTTCACAGAGGGTATCCCCCACCTGGAAGTTCCCTGTATCAAAGAGACCAACTACATCACCTGCGTAAGCCTCTTCCACCGCTGAACGGTCCTGAGCCATAAATTGTTGCGGAAGCGCTAGCTTGATCGATTTACCCGTACGCACATGGTTGACCGCCATTCCTCGCTCGTACCTTCCAGAACAAATACGAAGGAAAGCAATTCGATCGCGATGAGCAGGGTTCATATTGGCCTGGATCTTAAATACAAATCCCGAAAACTTCTCCTGGTCAGGTTCCACAGAACCCTGATCGGATTCACGTGCCCCTGGTGCAGGAGCTATATCAAGGAACGACTCCAAGAAAGGCTCCACACCAAAGTTGGTAACTGCACTCCCAAAAAAGACTGGAGTTAGCTTTCCTGCCCAGATCGCATCCATATCAAAGGGGTCGCCTGCAACATCCAAGAGCTCGATCTCTTCTGCGAGCCGATCCGCTAAAACATCCCCAACATCCTCGCGGATTCGCCCATCATCCGCCCCATCTGTCTCCAGGACATAGGAATCTTGCCCACGCTCATAGCGATGAATCCGTCGATGCTCCCGATCATATACCCCACAAAAATCAGCGCCCATGCCCACAGGCCAGTTCATTGGACAAGAGCGCATGCCGAGAACCTCTTCGATCTCCTCGAGTAGCTCTAAAGGATCCTTCCCTTGCCGGTCCAGTTTGTTAACAAAGGTGAATACAGGGATTCCCCGCATACGACAAGCTTCAAATAGCTTGATCGTCTGGGGTTCTACACCCTTAGCACAGTCGATCAACATCACCGCGCTATCTGCCGCCGCCAAGGTGCGATAAGTATCTTCACTAAAATCCTGGTGACCAGGAGTATCCAAGATATTGATATGGCATCCCTGATAACGAAATTCCAATACACTGGAGGTTACAGAAATTCCCCGTTGTTTCTCAATCTCCATCCAGTCCGATGCAGCGTGTTTATTTGCTTTTCTCCCCTTTACTGACCCTGCTTCACGAATCGCTCCTCCGAAAAGAAGGAGTTTTTCTGTCAGTGTCGTTTTACCTGCGTCAGGATGGGAAATAATAGCAAATGTACGTCTTTTTTCGACTTGTTCCGTATAACGTCCCATAGTACGACCCTTTCCATTGCAAAATCTACCATTCACTATACCACACCCACTTTCACTGGGCATCTTTCTTTTCTATAGAAAACTACCCAGAGTGGGCTTGAGTCCCCCCTCGCGGTATGCTATTCTTCTCCATGAAGCATGATCATCGCAAATTCCATGGTCCAGCAAAAATATTTTCTTTGATCTCATCAATTACATTCCCCCTGACATATCCAGCTCCTCATTTTCGATGAGATTCTTTCAAAGGTATGATCCTTGCCTACCTTCAAAACGGGGCAACTGGACTAATAACTTAAGAATACACAACACCATTCTCTTTGGAGGTGAAAAGTTGAACGATTCCGTAACGGTCTTCTCCCTGGGCGGCCTTGGAGAAATCGGAAAAAACATGTACGTCGTACGCTACAAAGATGAAATCGTCGTTATCGATTGTGGACGTAAATTTGCCGACGATGATCATCCTGGTGTGGAATCGATCCTACCAGATATTCGTTATTTAGTGGAGCATACGGAGATGGTAAAGGGAATCTTTATTACCCATGGACACGAAGACCATATTGGTGCTCTTCCATATGTACTTCCACGTCTTAACGTGCCTGTCTTTGGTTCTCCACTCTCAATTGGACTTACCCGTTCTGCGCTTCAGGAACACGGACTCCTGCGTAATGTAAAGCTTAAAGAAGTGAATGACCGCTCCATAGTCCGTTTCAATCGCATCTCTATCTCCTTCTTCCGTACAAATCACTCGATCCCTGATTCTCTAGGAGTAGTCGTTCATACACCAGAAGGAGCCGTCGTCCATACAGGAGATTTTAAATTTGATATGACTCCTCCCTCAGGACCTGGTGTCGACTTTGGTGCGATTGCACAAATCAGTAAAGATAACGTACTCGCTCTACTCTCTGACAGTACCAATAGTGAGCGAACAGGTTCTACCCCGTCTGATGCAATGGTTGGAGAGTCAATCCACCGTTTATTTCAAAAAGCAAAGGGACGGATTTTTTTCTCCACCTTTGCATCCAATGTTTACCGCCTTCAACAAGTAGTGGATGCCGCCCATGTTAATGACCGTAAAGTGGCTATTCTCGGTTTTAGCATGGACAAGGCCATTCGTATCAGCGAGGAGCTTGGGCATCTCACCATCCCAAAAGGGATGTTGATCGATACGAAGGACATACGAAAATACCGTCCAGAACAATTGGTCATTCTCTGTACAGGAAGTCAAGGGGAGCCTCGGGCCGCCCTCGCCCGGATCTCTACAGCGTCTCACCCTTCTGTGGAAATTTTGCCTGGTGATACGGTCATCCTCTCTTCTGCCCCGATTCCTGGTAATACCCGTAAGGTATATCGGACCATTGACCGTCTTTTCCGGGCAGGAGCTGAAGTGATTTATGGCCCCGAAGTGGATATTCATACATCGGGGCATGGTAGTCAGACTGACCAACAACTCATGTTGCAATTGATTCAGCCACGCTACTTTATCCCCATCCACGGAGAGCATCGGATGCAGGTTGCTCATGCCCACTTAGCTGAAGAAATGGGCATTGCCCCTCGTAACATCTTTGTGCTTGAAAATGGGGAAACCGTTCATCTGAATCAGAAACGAGGGCGACGTGGGGAAAAAATTCCCCTTGATCTTACCGTTGTCGATGGAAGTGGCGTCGAAAATAACTTTGGCATCGTCCTAAAAGATCGAAAGCGGCTTGCAGAGAGTGGACTCGTTCTTGTCCTCCTTACCGTAGATCGCAAGAAACCGATCCTACGCGGTGGACCGGAGATTATCACTCGTGGTTTCGTCTATGTCAGAGAGTCCGAAAAACTGATCGATGATATGCGGACCATCGTCATGGAGACACTTGACTCCTGTCGAGAGCGCAACATCACCTCTCAAAATCGATGGAAGGCAGAAATCTCACAGCGCCTGGACCGGTACTTGAGCAAAAAGTTACAACGGCAACCGTTGATTCTCCCTATCGTTACCCATGCGTAAGTGGTACTCTATCATAGAGTAATACGCTATGACGATGAACCCCCACTTGATCAAGTGGGGGTTTGTACTATTTATATTTATCTCCCATGCGCCCAATATTAAGGGATCGTCTATTTTTTCACTTACTCCGATTCAATTTCCTTCAACTTCGTCGAATTTGCCAAGTCAATTCGATACTGAAGCAAGACTTGATGATTTTCAATGGGTTCATCGTTCATATATTTCGTTAGAAGACGCATCGCCACCGCCCCAATATCATACATCGGAACAGCGATGGTGGAGAGGAGTGGTCGCACTTGTGAAGCGAGAGAGATGTTATCAAAGCCGATGATAGAGACATCGTCAGGAACTTTTTTTCCTAGGTCCTGAGCGGCGTGAATCGCCCCTACCGCCATCTCATCGTTAACGACAAAGAGGGCTGTCGGAGATTTTTCGGAGGAGAGAAGTTCCTTAGCTGTCTGGAGGCCAGAGTCGTACCGTAGGTTCCCGAGACGAACTAAATCCTCATCAAATTCGACGCCTGCTTCAGCTAGTGCTTCCTTATATCCAAGGAAACGGGGATATCCGATGATCGGGTCTTTCAAAGGCCCCCCAATTAGACCAACACGCTCATGTCCTTCATTTAATAACACATGAGTCGCTTCTTTAGCTGCCTGAACTTGATCGATGGTAACAAAGGGACGCTTCGCGTCAACATCATCCCGAGTGGCCGCTAGGACAATTGGTACCTGGGAACCTGCAAAAATCTCACGATGTTCCTCCGTTACCTCTCCACCAAGGAAAAGAAGCCCATCCACTTGTTTTTCAAGTAATGCATTGATTAACTGCAATTCCTTCTCTTTTTTCAGATCAGAATTACAGAGGATGATATTGTAATGATACATATTGGCGATATCCTCAATACCCCGTGCCAGTTCAGCAAAAAATGCGTAAGAGATATCTGGGATGACGACCCCGACTGTCGTGGTCTTTTTGCTTGCCAGGCCACGAGCCACTGCATTCGGACGATACCCCATCTCCTGAATGATATTTAGTACTTTTTTTCGTGTGATCGGCTTTACATTTGGATTCCCGTTCACTACACGAGAAACCGTTGCCATCGAAACTCCCGCTTCTCTGGCCACATCATAAATGGTAATGGTTTCTTTTTTCTTCCCCATGTATATCCACACCCAATTTCGTTGTTCATTATCTTATTGCGTTAGGTTTCTATAAGGATATTACAAATGGAAACCCCTTGCCTAGGGATAAATCCTTCCAATCCTTGACGAATCCAGGAATTATCCATGCTCTATGTCCTAGTCTGTCCGTAATAACAAAAAAGAATCGGCATTTTCATGCCGATTCTTACTCACTTTAGTTTCGGACGAGTTCTTCTTCTCTTGTTGCAATCAAGCCAGCGGATCTCATATGGTCCATAAAGGATTCAAATTGAGGGATGTCAATCTGTTGGTTGGCATCTGAAAGGGCTACAGCCGGATCAGGATGCACCTCCAACATTAAGCCATCCGCTCCTGCCGCCAGTGCCGCTTTAGCGATAGGTATCTGAATATCTCGCCGTCCAATAGAGTGCGTAATATCCACAAAAACGGGAAGGTGACTTTCTTGCTTTAACAAGGGGACAGCAGAAATATCGAGAGTATTTCGTGTCCATTTTTCATAAGTGCGAATCCCACGTTCACATAGCATGACTTGGGAGTTTCCTTTTGAAACGATGTACTCAGCAGCAAAGAGGAATTCCTCAACCGTTGCTGACATGCCACGTTTCAAGAAGACAGGCAGTTGAACGTCACCAGCTGCTTTGAGTAGTTCAAAGTTTTGCATATTGCGAGCACCGACTTGAACGACATCCACATAGCGAGCCGCCAATTCCATATCCGCAGGATTGACAATCTCACTGATGACCTTAAGACCATATTTATCCGCCGCCCGGCGTAAAATGGCAAGACCTGTTTCACCAAGTCCCTGAAAATCATAGGGAGATGTGCGAGGTTTAAATGCGCCACCCCGTAGCAAGGTAACCCCCTGCTCTTTCAGAGAGCGAGCCACTGTCATTACTTGCTCCTCTGTTTCCACTGAACACGGGCCAGCTACAATTGTCTTCTCCCCTGCACCGATTAGCGTATCACCAATACAAACGTGGGTATTCTCAGGTTGACGTTTCCGACTGACCAAGAGGGCTTTTTGATGATCTTGTTGTTGTAAATCAAGGGAAGCTTTAAAAATCTGCTTAAATAAATGACGCATTGTATCATTATCAAAGGGACCCGGGTTGGATGATACAATTGTATCCAGCATATCCCGCTCCCTTACTGGATCAAATTTGTTAACACCTTGTGCAGTCTTCACATCACCAATTTGTTTCGTTAGCTCAGCACGGCGGCTCAATAAGTTAAGAAGCTCTACGTTGATTTCGTCCACCTGTGCTCTAAGTTGTTTCAATTCTTCGCTCATACTCATCTCGGCTCCCGTCACGAAATTTTGTCGTTAATTATAACAAGCTTAGCTCGGTCTGTCATCGATTTTTTTTGCAGGAAATAATATACAGAAAATTAACAACTATTCATTAACCCGCCTTTATATAAAGGCGGGTTAATGAATAGTTGGAGTAGACGCCAATTTATCAAACCAATGAATCACCTTTTGCTTACTCCCAGGAAAGCGAAAGGTTTTCCACCTAGGTCTCTTCCCGGTAGTTAATATCACCGAGGTTGGAAAAGATGTCTTCTTAAAAAAATCTCTTGCTTCAATACCCTTTGTTGAAATCCCTACCGAGGTAAACAATTGGTGCAAGGTCTCTGGATCAGGAACATGTACTAAAACTAAACGCTTCATGTTCTTCACCCATCCCTGCTCCTCCTCTGTCAGAAAAGGCATCGCACTTGGATAGATCCATGCAGTCTGCCCCGTAATATTAATACTTTGCGAACGGGGTTGGGGACTGACCACCTCGATATTCTCCCTCTCGGGAATATGAAGGTTTTCTTTTTGTGTAGCCAAAACAGTTACCCTGGTTTGTGGAGTCACTTTATTCTCAAGGGAAGAGTCCTGATCCAGCGTATCATTTCGGTGCGTCAAAAGTGAAGGACCACTTGTTACGAATAAGATGATCACTGTATAGACTGCCATCCATTTGATGATGTAATTGACAAAAGGGACAGGGCGACTCCACGACTCATGTTGCCGGATCTCTTCTAAGGAGGAGACTAGGGTAATCATCTCTGTCAAACTTGAAAGACATGATTCACAACCTGCCACATGATGTTGTAACTCTTGGCGTTCCTGTTCATTGATCTCCTGATCCACATAGAGTTGGATCAACCGATCCATATCTTTACAAGACATTGATCGATCCCCTTACTTTTTGGAGAATCTTTCCTTCAGCATTTTCCGTGCGCGGAAAAGCTGGGTTTTCACCGTCCCCTCAGGTATATCTAACGCTTCACTAATCTCGGTGTAAGAGTATCCCTTAAAATGGCGAAGAACAATTACACGACGATAGATATCAGGTAGATCACAAATCTCATCCTTTACCTGTTCCATCATCATGCGCTGTTCTACCTGTTCTTCTACCGATTTTGTTTGCGCCGCATGAGGTGGTTCTGATTGTATAAACGCGTCTTCAAGGGCAACTAGTTTCAAACTTTTTTTCCGTTTTTGATCACGAAAGCGATTGGTCATCATCGTGCGCAACCAAGCCTTCAGTGATTTTTCATAGACATATTTATTCGATTTCCGATGGGCTTGCCAGATGGTCTCCTGCATTAAATCTTTGGCATCTTCAGTATTTCCCGTCAGTCTGTAGGCGATGTGGTACAGGTAGCGCCGGTGTTGTTCCAGACGTGCCAAAAACTCATCGGTTATCGACTTTCGCGGCGTATTTTCCAGACTCATGGCAACCTCCTGGTTCCATCGTTTCGGGACTCGGCGAGACCGAACTATTAAGTATTAGTAACTCCATCCATTTCATTTTCAACTTCAGCTATTCCTATGCTTTAGGAGAACATGTCCATAAAAAAAGCACAACCCGTGACTTGCTAAATGGGCTGTGCTTTGGTTCCATATGCTCTTTCTTTCGCCAAGATTCCGTATCATTTGCATTTAATCACCGAGGAGAAATATCCCGGCTGCTACAAGGACGATCCCTCCCACCTTACCCAAAGTGATCGCTTCTCCGAAAATGATCACCGACAAAAGAAAAGCCAAAACCGGAAAACTCCCTACAACCGCCATCACTTTTCCTATCTCACCAATTTCAAGAGCTTTGAAGTAAAAATATTGAGCAAAGAGCACACCAAAGACTCCACCTAGCAATACATAGATAAGGGATTTCATATCAGGAAATTCCCACACGGAGCTTTTCATATTCCATCCAAGGTAGAACGTAACAAGAAGGGTAGTTACTGTGGCTCGCAGAAACAAGGCCATCGTCGGGTCTGTTCGTACAAGCCCTAGTTTTTCAAATATAGGAGCAATCCCAAAACAACATGCCGCTAATAATGCGTAGATTATTTCTCGACTCATCAGCCTGCCCCCCTGCCTACCCTCATTAATCCATGTATATGTGGTTCATAAATGCATTAGGACAGGCAATCCATCCCATAGAAAAAAACAGACTTCAAAGCCCTATGGCTTTAAAGTCTGTTCCTCAATGATTAGGATTTAAATTTTGCTACTTTCTCGCCGATCTCCTCCAATTTTTTCCCGACTCCCTCCATGGTCGAGGCCACTTCCTTAGCCGTTCCTGTAGTAGATTCGCGAATGTCAATCCACCGATCCGCAGCCGCTTCTTTCACCTTTGCTGCTTTTAGGGATACTTGGTCCCCTTGCTCTTTAAAATTTTCACGGGCCGTTTCCAACCCCTTGGCTATATCGCGACGTGTTTCCCGCCCCGTTTGAGGAGCCAATAATAATGCCGCCGCCGCACCAAGAGCACCACCGACCACTGCACCAATAAAGAGATCCTTGCCGTTCATTCCACTGTTTTTCCCCATTTTATCAACTCCATTTCCATAGTATTGGATGATTCATTTTACTCGTTTTCGAGAGGGTTCCGAGCGCCGTTTCCGGAAAAGGTCCCACCCTGAGCTAAATAGTGCCGTGACATTGCTTAAGCGTTCCTTTTGGGCAGACGCTGTTTTTGTAATTGTCGTGGACAATTCTTGTAGGCCGTTTCCTATACTATCCACAGTTTGGAAGAGGCTATCCGTTTTGCGACTCTTTTCGCGCATATCCGCTAATAACTCATTCGTTTCATCCAATGTTCTTTTGGTACGGGTAATTACTTCCTCTACTTGGGGTTCTACTTGTTTTATCGTCTCATGCACGGATTCAAGCACCCGCATCGCTCGTTTTAATGTCACCAGCAAAGTAACAACAAGTACTACAAATGCGACAGTAGCAACTACTACACTAATTTCAATAATCAAAACTTCCCCCTCCTCCCATCACTTGCCTTTTACCCAACCAGACTCCTGCTAAAACATGGAAGGAATGATGTTGGGCTTGTTTTTTATTTTATTAAAATACTTGGAGTACCTGCGGGATACAAGCCTGGAATAGATACAGGAAGCCTCCCCTTCGCTTTGGAAGTGCCAGTAATCACCTCTGCCGCCGCTTCCATCGAAACCGGTCGATAACCATACACAGCCAGGTACGTTTTCACATGGGGTGCTGCCATCAAATCATAGGGAGTATCCAACCCCACAACGACCACCGGTTTCCCCGTTTTTTCAAATGCTTGGGCCAAACGAGCGCGATCAGGGTGGGTTTTCCACTGATACGCACCAAGGATGATGGCATCCATCTCTTTGGCATCTAGTCTGAGCTTGGCTACTTGCTTTGCATCCATCTTAGGATCTAATGAGCGTACACTCGTCTGAAATCCCCTTTTTTGAAATGCCTTCCCCATCTCCTCCGCCTCAACAGGAGAGGCAACCAGAAGCTCTGGTGTCTTTTGTGCTGAAAGCGGCAGAACATGTTTTTGATTTCGAATCAGTGTGCTTCCTTGTTGAGCGACTCTTAGAGCCCAGGATTTATTTTCTGAAGTACCAACACGATTCTTTATCTGATGGACCGATGCCATAGGAGACTTCACAATCGCATCCTTGTCCAATTTTTTCGCTTTCATTTTCAAAATTCGTCGTAGAGAATCGTTAATCCTTTTCTCTGAAATAATCCCTTTATGTACAGCATTCAATACAGCATTGATGGATTGTTCTTGTCTCGTTAGATCATGGGAGATCAATATGAGATCGGCACCCGCTTTAACAGCACGTACCGTAGCCTCAGCGGTACCATAATTTTTTATTATCGCCCCCATCTCCATATCATCGGTGATAATCACACCCTGATATCCCAATCGTTCACGCAAAAGTCCCGTTAACACTTTTTTGGATAAGGTTCCAGGAAGACCGGGTGTGGGATCAATCGCGGGGAAGGTAATATGGGCAGACATTATGGCATCTGCATCAGCCTTTATCGCCGCCTTAAAAGGGCGCAGCTCCACGTTATTTAACCGGGAATAGGGTTGATCCACAGTCGGAAGGCCAATATGAGAATCAGTACTCGTATCTCCATGTCCCGGAAAATGTTTGACCACGGAGAGAACATTTCCATCACGAAAACCTCTCATTTGAGCGATTCCCATCTTAGAGACAAGTGTCGGATCACTTCCATAGGAACGTACACCGATAATTGGATTAGCAGGTTGATTATTAATATCGAGAGATGGAGCAAAGTCCATATTGATTCCCATCGCTCGCAATTCGCTCGCAGTTACTTTACCTGCTTGATAAGCCAATTTCTCATCACGGGAAGCTCCTAACACCATGTTACCAGGGAATAACGTTACCCCCTGCTTAAGACGCGCTACAGCCCCACCCTCTTGATCCACTGAAATTAACAGGGGTATCCCTGATGAAGAGGTTTGCGCTGTTCGTTGCAATTGATTGCTAAGCTCTCCAACCTGACGGGGTGTGCCCACATTCCGGTCAAATAAGATGATTCCACCAACATATTTTTGACTAATTAATCGTTTTGCTTGTTGGTTCATTTCATATGCCGGTGCATCCCCATTGTGAAAACCAACAATAAATAATTGACCGACTTTTTCTTCTAATGTCATCTGGTCAATGGTTTTATCCACCCAATCTTCATCCTGTATCTTTGGTCGTTCAAGGGAGGATTTGATCCAATGATTCGCCCCTGGTACTACAATGAGTAACGCACAGATAAGGACCCATCCCCATCGTTTAGCGATTGGAATAATTTTCAATCCCACCACTCCCTTTTCTCTATCAACCACTTCGTACATGAATACATTTTTCAAAGAATTGGCAGAGGGCATCGTATATATTTTTAAAACTCCTATCATTCTAACAATGATGATCGTTGCTTGCTAGTGAATGCCGGAGTCAGTGTCTTAACAGTTGGTCTTCCATTTTTGGCAGATAGCTTTGGAGCTGGAGCAGATGGTCTAGGTATTATAGATTACGAGCGGGAAAACCCAGCCCTTCAGGGTTGGGGTGAAAGCGAGCGTCAGACGAGAGAGGGGAGATCTCCCTCTCGCAAGGCTGACAATCCCCGTATATAATTAGATAAAGGGGAGGTAAATCCATGCACAAAGCGTTTAAATTTCGCTTGTATCCAACAAAGGAACAAACCATTCTCATCCATAAATCCATTGGATGTAGTCGTTTCACATTTAAT
>NZ_FNNQ01000002.1 GCF_900106775.1 Marininema mesophilum | reverse complement strand
TTGATCCGTGCTTTGTGCCAATTGGAACCGCCTTTGGTTCGTTGGCTCATGATGCGCTGTGCTTTGGCTAGCTTCTTTTCGTACTGGCGGAAATACCGAGACGGTTTTACTTGGGTTCCGTCCGTTAGAATCGCAAAGTCTTTCAGCCCCAAATCAACACCGATTACTTTCTCTTTGGATACAGACACAACCGGACACGCGTTGATTTCACACAACACCGATACAAAGTACTTCCCCGTGGGATTACGCCGGATGGTTGCAGAAAGAATCCGTCCCTCTACTTCACGGGATTTGGCAACCTTCACCCATCCGAGTTTCGGGAGCCTGATCCGATTGGCTATCACCTCGATGGTGGCCTTTCCCTTTTTCGGATGGTTGCACTGACTAGTGTAGGATTGGACACGATTTCGTTTGCTTTTGAAGCGTGGACGGTCATTTTGCTTTTTGAAGAAGCGAGAGAAGGAATCTGCTAGGTGTTTCAAGGTATTTTGAAGCGAAGTAGAATCGACTTCCCGTAGCCAATCGATCTCTTTTTTTAAGGCAGTCAGTTGGGCAGAACAGGTTCCATAGGTCAGACCTTTTCCTGTGCTGTCATAGAATTCGTTCCATCTGGCTAGAAAGTGATTAAATGTGAAACGACTACATCCAATGGATTTATGGATGAGAATGGTTTGTTCCTTTGTTGGATACAAGCGAAATTTAAACGCTTTGTGCATGGGTTTACCTCCCCTTTACCTAATTATATACGGGGATTATCAGCCTTGCGAGAGGGAAGATCTCCCCTCTCTCGTCTGACGCTCGCTTTCATCCCAACCTTGAAGGGCTGGGTTTTCCCGCTCGCAATCTATAAAAAAATCCCTTCAGAGTTTTAGTAAGTGGCTTTCTTCTTACTGTGAACCCTGAAGGGGATACTATCAATAGTAGGAGTTTTTTTATCGACCGCCGGTCTCATAGGTTTTTCCAATTGCAGCAGGAGCTTCTGCTCGACCGACGAAACCTGCGAGGGCCAAGATCGTTAATATATAAGGAAGCATGTTTAGTGCTTCACTTGGCACATAGGTGGTTAGACCAATTAACTGACCTTTCAACGCAAGAGCTACGGCAAAACCAAAGAAGGTCGAGGCACCCAAAACTCCAAAGGGATGCCATTTCCCAAAAATCAAAGTAGCTAGCGCAATAAACCCTTGCCCTGCAATGGTTGATTCACTAAATTGGCTACCGATTGCGATGGACAGACTTGCTCCACCTAAGCCTGCTAAGGCACCACTGATCAGAACACCCGTATATCGCATACGGTACACATTTACTCCCATCGTCTCAGCGGCTTGAGGGTGTTCACCAACTGCCCGTAGTCGCATACCAAAAGGAGTGCGATAAAGTACCACATAACCAATAAAAACAATGATTAAAGCAAGATAAGTGGTTGGAAAGGCACGGAAAAGGGCGGGCCCGATAACTGGGATATTTTCTAACCCCGGAATCGGCATTGCTTGTAGAACATCTTGCACATCGGGTGTTTGACCAGATCCTTTATATAGAGATTTTACCAAATAAACAGCAACCCCTAAGGCTAGGAAGTTAAGCGCTACACCACTAACTACCTGATCTGCTTTAAAGGTAATTGAAGCAATCGCATGGGGAATGGAAAACAGCATACCCGCTAACATCGCAGTTACTAAACCAAGCCATGGATTGTGTGTTTCAAGGGTTGTTACAACAGCGGTGAATGCACCAATGGTCATTAGACCTTCCAAGCCGATATTCACCACACCTGATCGCTCAGAGAACAATCCTCCCATCGCAGCCAAAAGGAGTGGAGTCATATAAAGCACCGTCGTTGCCAAGATATCCGTCAACGATTCAATCACCACTCTTCACCGCCTTCTCGTTGGACTCTTTTACTTTTTTCTTCTTCCGACGCTGAGATGCCCACCGGACAATATTGGCCGCTACAAAGAAGATAATTGCAGCAAATACAACACGGATCACCTCACGGGGAACACCTGCAACAAACTCCATGTTGCTTCCTCCGTAGGTAAGAATCCCAAACAAAGAAGCAGATAAAACGATCCCAAAGGGAGTATTTCCACCAAGAAGGGAGACTGCGATTCCATCAAAACCAATCCCTGTATAGGATGCCTGAATCGATTGATAGCCAGATGTTCCAAGGAGTTCCGATGCTCCAGCAAGCCCAGCAAAGATACCACTAATCATCATAGACAACACAATATTGCGAGACACATTCATCCCTGCATACTCAGACGCATGAGGATTGAAACCAACGGCCCGCAATTGATATCCGGTTGTCGTTTTCCACAACAGATAGTACATAAAAATAGCGGCTACAATTGCGATAAAGATTCCAAAGTGAACACTAGAACCATCAAACATTTGACTTAAAAAGCTCCAATGGAGGGAAGCAGACTCAGGAACATTCTTCGTCTTATCAGCACCCTCTGTCAGCCATTCTGTAACAGCCAAATTGGAGAGATACAACGCAATAAAATTCATCATAATCGTTGTAATAACCTCATGAACGCCCCGTTTTGCCTTTAGATAACCTGGGAGAAAAGCCCACAGCGCACCACCTAGGGCACCAGCAATCACGGCAACTATAGCGTGAAGGACAGGGGGCAAATCCAACTTAATGGCAACAATAACTGCAGCAAGTTGACCAATAATAAACTGTCCTTCCACCCCGATGTTGAATAGGCCTGTCCGAAATGCGAGACCGACTGCTAGACCCGTCAGGATCAATGGAGTAATCGACCGGATCGTCTCACCAATATCAAAGGGCTGTAAAAAAGCACTTTGAAAAAGAGCGATATATGCCTGAATAGGGTTGTAACCTGCCAGGATCATCATCACTCCACCAACCAACAAGCCCATAATTACGGAGATGAGCGATGCGAAAAAAGATGATTGTTTATTAATCTTAGATAACACCTGCATGCTATGAGGTCACCTCCGTACCTGCTCGATAACCAGCCATCAAGAGGCCAATCTCTTCTTCAGTAGTAGATGCTGGATCTACCCAACCAGCGATCTTTCCTTCATAGATTACAGCAATATGATCGGACAACTGCCAGATTTCCTCCAGTTCTAAGGACATCAGAAGAATCGCCTTCCCTTTATCCCTCTGCTCAATCAATCGGCGATGGATGCCTTCAATCGCTCCAACATCCAAGCCCCTAGTAGGTTGTGCAGCAATGAGGAAATCAGGATCCCGATCTACTTCACGAGCGATAATCCCCTTCTGCTGATTTCCACCAGAGAGTGCACGTGCAGGCGTATGAATATCAGGGGTGCGCACATCAAATTCTTCAATCAGTCGTTTTGCATAACTATGAATCGCAGGGTACTGCAAGGACCAACCCTTTGCAAAGGGCTTCTGATCAAAGGTTTGCAACACCATGTTTTCACCAATGGAGAAATCTAGAACCAATCCACGACGATGACGATCTTCTGGAATATGCCCTACACCACTATGGGTGATTGTTTTGGGCTTTAAGTTGGTAATTTTCTTTCCATTGAGAATAACTTCTCCTGATTGAACTTTCTTTAGCCCTGTAATGGCTTCGATTAGCTCTGACTGTCCGTTGCCATCTACACCGGCTAGCCCAACGATCTCTCCAGCCTTAATCTCCATATTCAAGCCACGTACAGCGTCAACTCCGCGACTATCCTGTACCCGAATATCACGAATGGATAAGATCTTATCCTTTGGCTTAGCAGGTTTCTTATCAACTGTAAAGGAAACATCCCGTCCTACCATCATAGATGCCAAACGATTTTCATCCGTATCGGCTACTTCGACGCGTCCGATAAACTTCCCTTGACGAATGATGGTCACCACATCACAGATACGCATAATCTCTTTTAGTTTATGAGTGATAAAAATGATCGTCTTTCCCTCTTTAACGAGGTTCTCCATGATGACAATCAATTCATCGATTTCTTGTGGAGCAAGTACAGCTGTTGGTTCATCAAAGATCAGAATCTCCGCACCACGATACAAGGTTTTTAAAATCTCTACCCGTTGTTGCATACCAACAGAGATATCACGAATCTTCGCCCGCGGATCTACTTTTAATCCATAGCGGTCAGAGATCGCCTGTACTTCTTTTTCTGCTCTTCGTTTGTTGATCATCCCATTAGTAGTCGGTTCAGAACCGAGGATGATATTTTCTGTTACTGTAAAGGGATCTACAAGCATGAAGTGTTGATGGACCATCCCAATCCCCAGCTCCCCTGCAACTGTGGGACCCGTGATTTCCGTCTCTTTTCCTTTGATGAGAATCTTACCCTCATCGGGTTGATAAAGCCCAAATAAGATATTCATCAACGTAGATTTACCGGCACCATTCTCACCTAGAAGCGCGTGAATCTCACCTTGCTTCACCTTAAGATTTACTCCATCGTTGGCTACAATTCCAGGGAAGCGCTTCGTGATTCCTTTCATTTCTACTGCATCCATTGATTCCTTCCCCTTTCCAAAACGGAGGAAAGGACCAGCTGAGCCGGCCCCTTCCTCCGTGCCTGATGATCGCCTTGACGGTCCTGTTACGGTTTGAATTTCCTCAATTCGTCTTCAGTAGCGGGCACCTTGATCTTACCGTTAATAATTTGCTGTTTAAAGTTGTCCACTTTTTTCAGGACCTTAGCTGGCACATGCTTCTTGGTCGTATCCGAATACGTAACTCCGTCTTCCTTGAGGCCCAGTTCTACTTGTTCACCGCCTGGGAACTTACCATCCTTCACTTTTTTCATCACGTCATAAACAGCTACATCGACGCGCTTCACCATGGAGGAGAGTGTATGATCGGGAGCCAACTTTGACTGATCCATATCGACACCGATTGCCCAGTACTTGCCTTTTTTACGAGTTTTCACTTCGTTAAATAGACCTTTTCCTACTCCACCAGCAGCATGATAGATGATATCAGTACCACCATTGTAAAGACTGGATGCAAGCGCACGGCCCTTCGCGCTATCCGTGAAGCTTTCAGCGTAAACCACTTTTACTTCTGCTTTTGGATTCGCTGCTTTAACCCCTGCACGATAACCGGACTCAAATTTCTTGATTAGTGGGGAAGTGATCCCACCGATGAAGCCGACTTTATTGGTCTTTGTCATGGAACCAGCGATGACACCCATCAAGAAGGAACCTTCTTCTTCTTTAAAGGTAACCGCAGCGACATTTTTGGGGACTTTACCACCCATATTCGTATCTACAATAGCAAAGTTCTGATCTTTAAATTGGTTCGATACTTTTTGTAGCGCTGCTTGAATTTTAAAGCCCATGCCCCACGTAATGGTTCGCTTTTCCCGAGCAAATTTGGTTAGGTTAGGAATATACTCGTCGTCCCGCTTGGATTCCAGAGCCTTCACATTAAAGTCCATATCTTTACCGGCTTTCTGGAGACCCGCCCAGGAAGTTTGGTTAAAGGATTCGTCGCTCAAACCACCAACATCCGTTACGAGACCAGCAGTTGCGCCCTTATTTCCTCCATTTTGAGCCGCCCCACAACCTGCGACGGTCACAAGCGCTGCACTAAGAAGCAACGCACCGAGTGCTTTCAGCTTCACTTTTTGAATCCCCCTTGGTTGAGTGCTTGGAACAATCGGATCAGACGACCCCGCCCCCCATATGTAAGCGCTTGTAAAAAATGGCTAGAGCAAACTACTATGGAGGGCTTTTTCCGTTTCTCTTTGGTTAACTTGGCTGACCTATTCCATGCTCTTATGTTATACCATGCTCGACATCTTTTTTCTACACTTTTTATATAACGTTGAAGTCATGCTAATTAATGGAATTTTTTTCAAGCATTCTGTTGCTGTCGCCATTGTTCGGGATGTAAAAGGACTTCTCGCGGTTTACTACCCTCATAGGGGCCCACAATTCCTCGCTGCTCCATAAAATCTATCAATCTTGCCGCCCTTGTATAGCCAATTCGAAGCCGTCTTTGCAATAGAGATACTGACGCTGTTTTTGCTTCAACGACCAATTTAACCGCATCAGGAAAGAGATCATCCTCCGCTTCTTCAGTAGTCGATATCTCTGCTTCCTGTGGAATCATTTCTTCATTGTAGTCCACCTTTTGTTGCTCTTTCACAAACTTAACAACGGTTTCCACTTCTTTATCTGACAGAAAGGAGCCCTGTACTCGTGTCGGCTTGGAAGCACCTACAGGAAGATAAAGCATATCGCCCCTTCCTAGAAGCTTCTCTGCTCCTCCCATATCCAAAATCGTGCGGGAATCCGCCTGGGCAGAGACACCGAAGGCAATTCGAGAGGGAATGTTGGCTTTGATCACCCCAGTAATAACATCCACTGAGGGCCGCTGAGTAGCAATAATCAAATGAATACCCGCAGCTCTTGCCATTTGGGCTAGACGACAAATAGCATCCTCAACTTCAGTTGCTGCTACCATCATCAGATCAGCAAGTTCATCCACTATCACTACGATATAGGGTAGAAGACTCCCTTCTTTTTTCTCCCTTACTCCCTGATTATAGCGTTCGATATCCCTTGCTCCCGATTTTGCAAATAAATCATATCGTTTTTCCATTTCCGCAACGACTTTCTTCAGTGCCACGGCTGCTCGCCGTGAATCTGTCACTACTGGAGCAAGCAAATGGGGGATTCCATTGTAAATATTAAGCTCTACCACTTTGGGATCAATCATCATAAACTTCACTTCATGAGGCTTTGCCTTATACAAAATGCTACAAATGATATCGTTAATACATACACTCTTCCCGGAGCCTGTAGCACCCGCTACCAATAAATGGGGCATTTTAGCTAAATCCCCTACGATTGGCTCTCCTGAAATGTCTCTTCCAAGCGCAATGGACAATTTCGAGGGAGATTCATGATACTGTGAACTTTCAAGCACATCGCGTAATCCTACAACGGAGACCTCCGTATTGGGAACCTCAATGCCAATTGCCGCTTTTCCAGGAATAGGAGCCTCAATCCGTATATCCTTCGCTGCAAGGGAGAGGGCAATATCATCGGATAAATTAACAATTCGGCTTACTTTGACACCAATGTCTGGTTGCACTTCATAACGTGTAACCGCAGGTCCGCGATGAATCTGTGTAACCTTTGCTTTTACACCAAAGCTTTCCAAGGTCGTTTCCAATTTACGAGCATTTTCAGTCATGCCTTTACGTTCTTGGTTCCTACCACTCTTCTTTTTCTTTTTCAATAAGGAATAGGAAGGAAGACGGTATTTAGGTAATTCTTGTTCCTGATTGAACTCTACCACAACTGCACTGCTCTTTGGTTCTTCTCCCTCTGGCTCACTAGGTATAGCTACTGATTGAGCAGAAGCGTTCTGTTTTTGCTCTTCTTTCCCTTCTTGCGGAAACAATTCTGGCTGTTCTAACTCTCCTGTTCGATAATTTTCTTCTTCCTTTTCGGAAAAATCATGGATGACAGGCACCTCGGCTGGATTCTCTGTCTCAGGGGATACCTCAGCAGAAGAATTGGGCTCTGCCTTCCTTTTTCGCAAAGGGTGCGACTGCTGCTTATCTTTGTTTTTGTTAGCAAACCGGCGAACCATATGCGTTTTCCACTCGCGAACCCATTGTTGTGTCCCCTCACGGGTAGAACGCAGTGTGTTAACAAAGGAAGACCCCGTCGCTAAAAGCCCCCCTGCCAATCCCAGCGCAATCACGGCTAGGGTAGATCCTGTACGGTCAAAGAGATACTGAAAAAGAGCATATCCTAAACCGCCAATCATTCCACCCCCGATATCTGTCGGCAATGCCGATGTTCGTCCTGCAAGGATCTGGTTCCAAGTCGTCTGAATCACTGGACCATCCATCCCCCGAGCTCGCAGACTCTCGAAGGTCTCCATATGGTTCCATATTAAAAAGGCAAATACAATCAATAAAATTCCCGTCCATCGCCTTGACCAGCGATTGGGCCAATGGCGTTTCATCATTACATAAATCGCAACGATTAACCCCCCAAGGGGTAATATAAAATCCCAATTCCCTACAAAAAAACGGGAGAGATATGTAAGCGACCTCCCAACAGCACCCAGTTGTGCTAATGCCATCACAGACAAGGTCAAAATCCCAATCCCATAAAGTTCATACAGGATCGCCTGTTGGAGACCCGCTTCTTTCTTTTTCTTTCCTTTTGCCATGGTAGGATCACCTTTTCTGCCTTTTCCATCAATCTCTTTATCTAATTTCGATTATAACATGGAAAGACCCTCCAACCGATGGGAGGATCCTTTAAGTAACGATTAAAATAAGGTGACCATATTGCTTGGTTGAAAACCACCAATGCCCTTCAATCTACCCAAGTACAAGTAGACAGTAAACATTGGTAACTCCCAGGTGCTTATAGGATGCTCCTCCTTTATTATCCATCATCCAACTCAACCCTCTTCTGCCCTAGTGAATAAAGGTGGCATTCAGGTCTATCGATAAGTTTAGAGGTTTAATTATCGCCAGTATCTGGTCCTTCCCCCGAATCAATTTTGAAAGGTACCTGATTTTTAAATGCTGTTTTATATTCTTTTATCAATTTATCTTTCTCTCCTTGATTATCAATCTTTGTGTGACCATATTGTGTCGCAATATTATAAAAGGAATGCTCATCTTCGTATTTTACAACAAACATATATGTCTCACTTTCTTTAATCATTTCATCTCCTGCAACAAGAACTCTTTCTTCTCCATCATATCCTCCGAGTTGATTCACTACCACTTCCCCTGAAAGTTCCCCTTTAATATTTTCTATCACTTTTACATTAAATTGAGTCTCTGGAGTATCCCTTAAAAATTTCTTAGTCCCTTTTTTCGATATCACTTCGCCAACAAATACATTATCTGCCCAACCCACCCTCTTTTTTGGATCACTTAAATCCACAGCTGAACTAGTGTGCAGGGTTCTAGTAGATGGCTTATCTAACTGTACATATGCAAACACCCCTCCCATCCCCACCATCATTCCACATAGCGCAATGCCAAGTAATCGTCGTTTATTCAATGAACTCCCCCCCCTTCATTTCCATAATTTTTTGTAATCATTTATATCATGGCTTTTAGGTGTATGGGCCGCATATATACATTCATTACCTGTCCATCATAACTGTGTGCTAATCCCAATGCATGCCTTACTGGACTTGAGTCAATAAGTGAGACAGTAAAAAGTTAAGTCTAAGCAGTAGCCAGCTTGATAAATGAAATAAAGTATGAATACTCCGAGTTAGTTTAAACGGTAAATAAAAATAATTAAATTTTATCAGGGCATTTCTCCAGCGTAAATAGGGAGATTTGAACGACCATTGTAGTAGTTGAGAATTGCTTCACGCAAGGAGACTGGATATAAAGGAAAACTCTTTAATTCTTGGATAGAGAGCCACTCAACTCCTATTTGCTCCCTATCCTGCTTAAGGTATTTTGAATTTTCTCGTTTTAAACCACACGTAAACATAAACTCTACTCGATGAAAATCTTGGTCTATAAAACATTCCCGAAGAAGGATAACTTTACTAACCTCTACTTCAACTCCCGCTTCTTCAAGTAACTCACGCTTAACTGTTTCAGGTAGTGTTTCTCCAGGTATTTGACCACCACCTGGTAGTAGATAGAATATGCCATCTTGATCTTTATGTTTAATTACAAGTAGTTTATTTTCATGAATCAAAATAGCTTTTGCAGAATTTCTTATTTTCATTTTTGTTCCTTTCCGACCGCTATTTAAAAATTTACAAGCATTTCATGTTAATAAAAAGTTAAGTCTAAGATGTTGACGTTCAAGGAAAGTCGTTAGCTCTTCGCTAGTATATTGCGAACCTAGGTCGGAATGTAGGATGAGACCCGGGCTCGTGGTCTGTTCATTGAGGGCATACTGAATAGCCTTCCTCACAACCGCTGTTGTCATCGTTCGTGAGAAGGAATAGGCAATCATCTTTTTGGAGTGTAGATCCATCACGGAGGAGAGATAGCACCATCCGTCTCTTAGCGAAGGAATATACGTGATATCTGAAACCCATTTTTGATTCAACCCAGTGGTTGAAAAATCCCGTTTCCCTTCTTTTATGGGAGAAGTCCCTTTGCCAAAAGGACGAAATTTCTTGTACGTGATGGACGCAATTCCTAGCCTTTGCATGAAACGTTGAACTCGCTTGATACTCACAGAAAGCCCTTGATTCTCTATTTCTCTCTGAGAAGGCTTACGATTCTTGATACGGTAATAGCTGCTTCGCGCAATCCCTAACACTTTGCAGACTCTGCCTGATACAACTCCACTACCGATTCTTTAAATTTCTGATTGTACCAACCGTTTGCTTTCTTTTTCATCTGGACACATCCCTTTGTTCCTTATTCTATGGACTTAACTTTTCTGTGTCCACAAAACCATACTAACTCCACCTCAGCCACTTCAACGTTGTGTATTTCATTAATAGTAGCCCGATTTATCAGGGCTAATTGTTAGATTCCAATGAAGTTAGCAATTCTATTAGACTTAAACAATATAATCGGTTTCAAGTCAAAATCCCGATCCCATAAAGTTCATACAAGATTGCCTGTTGGAGACCCGCTTCTTTCTTTTTCTTTCCTTTTGCCATGGTAGGATCACCTTTTCTGCCTTTTCCATCAATCTCTTATCTAATTTCGATTATAACATGGAAAGACCCTCCAACCGATGGGAGGATCCTTTAAGTAACGATTAATATAAGGTGACCATACTGCCTGGCTGAAAGCGGGGATCAAGATAGTGAGCGGGATCAGGAGAGTGAAGGCGATGAATTCGTGCATTACCTCCGACCATTTCTACTGTCATTAAGACTCCCTCTATTTCTACTTCCCGGTAATCAGGTGTTGGGGCCGATGAATCCACAAGGGCCAACTCGGGTGGAACGATAGAATAGTAAATCACTGAACCACTCCCTCACTGGCCTTATTCTCATCAATCAATCGATTCAACTCTGCAAGCGCATCCCCAAGACCACCCACACGATCAATTAGGCCATATTTGACCGCATCTGCTCCAATCACATTGGTCCCAATATCCCGCGCCAATTCACCTGTACGGAACATCAATTCTCGAAACTGCTCCTCAGTACAATTGGAGTGATTCCTCACAAAACGAATCACCCGCTCTTGCATTTTCTCCATGTATTCAAAGGTTTGTGGAACCCCTACCACAAGGCCAGTCAGACGTACTGGATGCACAGTCATGGTGGCTGTCTCTGTGATGAAAGAAACATTCGAGGATACTGCAATCGGCACCCCGATACTATGCCCGCCTCCTAGGACGAGGGAGACCGTCGGCTTCGTCATGGTTGCTAACATCTCAGCGATCGCCAAGCCCGCTTCCACATCGCCCCCCACCGTATTGAGGATGATCACAACCCCTTCAATGTTCTCATTCTGCTCGGCCGCTACGATTTGTGGAATTACATGCTCATACTTGGTCGTCTTATTTTGCGAAGGCATCACCAAATGCCCTTCAATCTGCCCAATTACAGATAAACAATAGACATTGCTAGCCAGCTGGGGCACATTAGCCTGCCCCAGTGACTGAATCGCATCGACAACCCCTTTTTTCTTCTCAGATTCTGTGTGTTTATCCGGCTCACCCTCCGGATCTTCAGGCTGACGTTGTGGTGGCACCCCAGGTGCTTTTTGGGGTGCTCCTTCTTCATTCATTTGATTATCCATCATCCAACTCAACCCCCTTCTGCTCTAGTATGTACTTTGGTATAGGTAGACCATTCAGCACAACAAAGTTAAGGGAGAAAGAACAATCAGACTGAGTCGTAGGATAAGTTTAAATACATAAATGTCTTATTCATTTCTCAAAGAAGGGACCTTGAACAAGGTCCCTTCTTTGAGAAATATTTATCCATTATTTAGCTGGAACTGTATAGTTATAGGGCTTGTCTCCATTACCATTTCCGGACTGTGATTGCTTTTCTGATTTTGATTGCTTATCAGCCTTCGAATCCTCGTCTGACTCTTGCTTTTTAAACTTCACCCGAACATCAAAATCAGTACCCAATTCTGCTTTATATTGTCCGGTTCCCTTGAAACGTAGTTTCTCCGCTTTGCTTTTTAACTTATATTCTTTAGGCAAATGATTGGCCCATTTGAAATACTCATACGTTATACCGTTAAAGTCCCCTTCAATGTTACTCGACTTGTAATGGACGCTTAAAGGACCGCCGATTGTTGCATTTAAGTTTACTTTTCCCTTTGCTTTAACTTTTTTTAAATACACTTTTACCAATGCTGTTGTATGTGGTGGAACTTCGATGTTTTGGGATTTAGCTGTATAAGTCACCGTATCTGTTGAGGTTTTCGCTTCAGCACTACTGTAGTTATATTCGGCAGAAAGTGTGGTAGATGATCCAATTCCCAGGAATGACGCGTTGATCGTCTCTGACACTCCAGCTTTAAATCCGTTGGTGACAGTCGTAGTAATAGTTTCAGTAACTTGTTTTGAAAACTCTTGACTGCTCAAATTCTGAGTCTTTTCAGAATTATTTACCAGTCTAGAAGTTCCAAAATACATGTCGGGCCCTGGATCGTACTTAGGCTTCCCTTTTTTCGTGACTTTTGCATCTGTAATTTGCAAATCCGACGAATTAACTGTTGCTTGACACGTTTCTGCAGACTCATTTTCACAAAATGCTTCGTTCACTGAACCATTAAAATCTGTAAACGTTTGTGGAGATGCTGCCAATGCCGTTGACTTCACTCCAGAAGTAAGTAGAAGAGCAACAACCACGACCATAACTAATTTCCTTATTGGTTCCCCCATGATTTTTCTCCCTTTTTTAACCTTATACAATTTTCAATTAATAGTGTATACACTACATTCATTTTAATCAAGCATGAATATGTAGAATTTTTGTAAAAATAATAAAAATATAATGTATTATATTTGATTAAATCAAATCAATCTGTATTATAACAATTCATCAAATATATTGATAATTAGCCGTTTATACACCTTATTCATTGCCCTATTCAATCAGGATTCTATACGATTAATTTGATAAAAATATATATTTTACCAATATAATTACTTCATGATAATAATATTAATTGTTTAATTTATCAATATGTATTTTTTAGTCGCAAATATGCACTCCAGCTACTCTTCCCTAAGTCGCTATCTAGCAAGAACAGATTCGTGCACCCTTTTATCTCCTTACAGGAATCCACTATTAGTGCACTAAAAAACATTCGACCTGACCCGACTTCCATACCGCTCGCCTCATTGCAAGGGAGTTAAAACCTACTGTTGAGGAAATTTGGCCTTTAGACACAAAAAGGCCTCCGCATGCTTTATCGGATGCGGAGGCCTTTTTTCATTTCACGAATGCGCGCTGTACTTCATATCGATTTCGGTGGCCTTCACCAAATCGCTCGATTTGAAACCTTTTGCGCTCATGTCAGCTATGGGAGTCTAATTCAGGATCCAGTTCTATAGGGCAAACCTGTCCGGCTAACCAAGGTTCACCTAGACGAGTATCTACCTTTAAGAATTGAGGAGAAAAGTTCATAAGAACCCTCCTCTTTTTTTCGGGATATTGTGTGACCTCTTTTATCTGACTTTGCAGATATGAATCGTGATAATCAAAACAAGTGCTCAATTTTTTTCTCAAACCAAAGTAGGTATTTTCTAATGAATAATCTTCCCTAACAACTTGTTGCAATCCATCAATAATAATACATATATTTATCTTCCCTAGAATGATGTTTTGTAATATTTCGATATTATTCAGAAGTTTATATGCATAACACAATTTATTATCTTCCATATTAGCAATTTTCGCTTCGTATAGTACGATCACCATATTAAATAATTGAATGACGGATAATTCTCCATGTACTATGATATTGGAAGTATGAGTCCATGTTTTTTTTATTCCTACAAGTGAATCGCCTAAATCACCGCCTTCACTTTTCTTTCTTTCCATAATCAGAACCCTTTCCTTCATCCTCTATGAGATCGTCTTCAATATAATCTAAGGAATCGTCATAGCTAGTTGTTTTGCGTTTTTTACCCTTTTTATTTTTCTCTTGGGTGTTCGTTTTATTTACTTTAGGATTTCTGTTTTCCGTATTGGAGTTGTTATCCGAATCATCCCAATAATCTACATAGGTTTCGTCAAAAATTTTATCGTCCTCATCTATTTCGTTCCCCTGCTGATAGAAAGCAACTATACTATCTAATTTTTGGAGAGTAACCCACTCTTGTAGAACCAAATTCGTCATAAATTTGTTCAGGTTACTCTCAATATCTGTTAGTGACAAACTTTGATCGCCCTTGTTGTATCGGGAAAGTAATACCTGCATTTTGTCCGCGTTTGCATTAATTAAATGGGATTGAGCTATTTCTTGCAAGGCAATGGATTCAAGGATATCCATGGTGACTTTTGTCCTAGAGGGTCTATGTTGTTGCTGGGGAAACTCAGGAATACTCATATATTAGTACCTCCTTCTTGTTGCAAATAGGTTATTCGATATTTGACGCAAATATTACCGGAGTCCGAGACTGTGCAAGGAAAACCAATATCAACTAAAAGCGTTTTGGCCATACGAAAAATAAGCCGGCTGCATGGTGGTCAGCCGGCTTATTTTTCGTTTTTTAGATAACAGTTATCTTCCCATGCATAACGAATGAAGGTGGTCTGAAATCAGTGATTCACAATAGGATATCGGATACTGCGAAGGCTGCAGGATCATGTGTAGCGCCAAAGCGTCGATAAAGGCGTACAGTCTGTCCGCCTCTGCTTCCGCATCAACCAGTTTCAGCTACACCATCTGGCCGAAAAAAGAAAAAAAGCAAGCAACCTTCATCACCTAGATCGAAAACAGGACTTTTTCCGCCAAGTAGGAGAAGGTTATAAGGTCAGAGATCTCTAGTAGGTGGTGTTTCTTTTGAAAGAGGGAGAGTTAATTTCAAAAACCCTTCAAGCGTTAAAAAGTCGCCTAAACTCTCAAAAACGATTGCAAATCCAACAAGAGGGCGGTTATCTTGAGGAAGTAGCATGTGGCTTTAACGATCCAGCCACAATGGAAGAATTAATAGCTTTTCAACAGAAAACAGGATGGACATTACCCAAGGATTACGAACAGTTTCTGCTCCTTCACAATGGGGCTTTCCTCTTTGATGACCTTGATTTACTTAGCCTCAATAAGATTATTGAATATCACACTGATGACTTGCCAAAGTATGTAATGCCAATTGCATATTATCTAGACAGTCGATTTGTGATTGATACGCAACAGTATACTCAAGGCAATAAGGACTATCTTGTTTGGATGGACTCGGTCTTACCTTTTGAGGACGGTACTTATCTTAATATGAATTTCGAACTATGGTTGGACCGCTTAACCATCGCTCAAGGCGAAAAGTACTGGCAATGGAAAAACGAAAATCCCGACACTTTTTATCACTATCAAAGCCTTAGTGAATCCCAAGAAGCTGAATACGATGAACCTTAATTATTTGCATTTGCGGCCCCATGCTGAGCGTCTTGGTAGAAACCCTAATCCCCCGAGGATTCATCAGCTTTCAATGTCTCCACTGTAATCTCATACGAATTTGCTGGAATATTATTCATAAACCGACTCATTTCTCCTACAGAGAAAAGATGTAGCTCATGCATGGCCCTCGTACATGCAGTGTAAAAGAGCTTCCTTTCAAATTCCCTTCCATATATTTCGTTTGATGCATCGTATATGATCACAGCATCAAACTCGATTCCCTTTGCCAAATAAGCAGGTAGAATTAGATGAATCTAGTGAATAAAAATATCTTTTAATTTGTTCAGATCCAATCAATGTTTATCTCCCGGAAAGAAATATTTTTAAAGATAAGGTTTTCATTCGAGAGAGAATCAATCCTTTATAACCAAAAAGCCGCAATCCCTTCTCTAGGGTTGCTGCTTATAACATCCTTTCCTAATTCAATTAGGCTTGCACCGAATACCTATTCTTTCACACAGAAGAGGCCTTAAGCAAGGCCTCTTCTGTGTGAAAGAAATATTCAGTTACTTTTTAACCTTTTTAACTGGAACTTTATAGCTATAGGGCTTGTATTGATCTTTATCTTCATTTGCTGACCGTGATTGTTTTTCTGACAGTCCATCTGCCGAATCTGGCTTCTCATAACTCACATCAACCTGATATTCGGTACCATATTCTGCTGAATATTCTCCGCTTCCTTTGAAGAGCACTTTCTTCCCTGAATAATCTACTGATAATTCTTGAGGCAATAACCCTTTTTGATCCCAATATCTGAATTGATCAAATGTATCCCATCCTCTTACCGCTGTTGTACCATCCGGATCTTTGTGATTTAGCCAAAGGAGACCATCGGTACCAAGTGTCGCATTCAGGTTTACTTTCCCCTTTGCGTTTACTTGTTTTAAATACACTTTCACAATCGCGGTTGTACGAGGTGGAACCTTGATAGTTTGTCGTGGAGATGTATAAGTTACCGTATCCGTGTTGGTTTTCGTTTCAGCATTGCTGAAGCTATATTCGGTGGACAGTTTGGTTGATGTTCCAAGTCCCATGAATGTCGCGTTAAGGCTTACCTCCGTTCCTACTTTAAACCCCTCGGTAACCGTCGAAGATAGGGTTTCCGTAACTTGTTTTGAAAACTCTTGGCTATTTAAATTCTGAGCATCATCGGAGTTATTTGTCAGTCTAGCTGTTCCAAAATACATGTCGGGTCCCGTACTTACCTCAGGCTCCCCCTCTTTCGTAACAGTTACATTGGTTACATTCAATTTCGTATTATCCCAGTTAACCTTGGCTTCACACTGATCTGATGTGTCTGGATAGGTAGCTTTACACCAACCATCATTGACTACTTTATCAAAATCTACAAACGTCGGTTCTGCTGCAAATGCTTTTGAGTTCAGAGTTCCAGTGAGTCCAACACTAGCAACGAGTAAAAAGGCAATCACGAAAATACACAATCTCCTGCATGATTTTCCCATGACTTTACTCCTCCTTTTATTGAGCACTTACAACTTTCAATTAATTATTATACATTTATTCATTTCAATCAAGCATAAATAGTTAGTATATTTGTAAATATATACAAACATACTTGTATTATATCTGATTAAAAAAAAGCAATCTGTAATATAACAAAGTGTCGATTTTATTGATAAAGACTGTTTTTTATGTGTAAATCCACTAAACCAACCTATAAGAGTTATTCGATTCCATCCACGATATATTTCAATATAATTACATTATTATAATAAGTTTAATTGTATAATTATCAGTAAATATAAAAATGCTTATAAGCTAAAATAATAGGAGAAACAAGAAGACTTAAAGAATATACAAACCTACTGGCACCTGAAGAGCTACGTATGAAAATCACAGTTTAAATTAGAAGTGGCTGTGTCATCAGTAAGGGAAGCCTACAAGAAATCTTAATCGAGCAAATGAAGCAAGCTGTTCAAAAAGAATATTTGGAATCCGCATTGTACTTATCAGGGGTGTTGGGATCTTTCGTTGCAGTCTGTTTTCACGAGAACAAATTCGAGAGGAGAATCGATGGAAAAGAACGATTTACCCCATCGATGGTAGATGAGAAAATGATTACGAGTTTAAATACAGAACGAACTTCCTCTAGTTCCATGTTTGCTCCAATGGCGGCGGAAGAAGCATTTATTGGGTAAGATCATATCAGCTGATTTGAAAGGTGGGGAATAGACTTCAAAAAATGATTCATGTGAAGAAAATGGTCATAGTAGATAAATGGCAACATAACAGAACCGCAATCCCTTGATAATAAAGGGATTGCGGTTCTAATGTCATCACTACCGACTATACTTCCATGATGATCGGCAGGATCATTGGACGGCGTCGCGTTCGGTCATATAAGAACCGAGACAGTGCTTCACGAATACTTGTCTTGAGTGAAGCCCATTCACTTACTTGTTCATTCGCACATTTTTCCATCGTTTGGGTGACAATGCGGTTAGCTTCCTCAAGCAGTTTTTCAGATTCGCGTACGTATACGAAGCCACGAGAGATGATATCTGGACCGGAAAGGATTTTACCGTTATTTTTGCTAAGGGTGACTACAACGACGAGTATTCCATCTTGGGATAAGAGCTTACGATCACGGAGGACAATATTACCTACGTCTCCTATACCGAGTCCGTCGATTAAGACTTTACCAGTTGTGATTTTTGAACCGTAGCGAGCTTTGCCACTGGAGAATTCCACTGTATCACCGTTATCACAGATGAATACATTTTCCGGTCTTACTCCTATGGATTCGGCTAGTTGGCCGTGAGCCCGTAACATCCGGTGCTCACCATGAATCGGGAGAAAATATTTGGGTTGCATGAGATTTAGCATGAGTTTGAGGTCTTCCTGGGAACCGTGTCCAGAAACGTGTACACCATTTGAGGAATTGGCGCTATAAATCACGTTGGCCCCAACACGGTATAACTGATCTACGGTTTTAGCAACAGTCTTCTCATTTCCTGGGATTGGGGTAGCCGCGAGAACCACAGTATCTCCTGGAAGAATCTCGATCTTCCTGTGAGCACCATGGGCCATGCGGGTAAGAGCACTCATCGGCTCACCTTGGCTACCCGTCGAGATGACGGCTACTTTATGTGCTGGGAGTCGGTTAATCTCATCTGGATCGATCAATAGATCGGGAGGAACACGCAAATAGCCAAGTTCCATGGAGATATTTACCGCATTAACCATACTGCGTCCGATTACTGCTAGCTTCCGGTTATGGTCCCGGGCAGCGTCCACCACCTGCTGAATACGGGAAATATTGGATGCAAAGGTAGCTACAATCACCCGCTGTCTCCCAATACGGAAGATCTCTGCAAGTGCTTCCCCGACATTCCGTTCCGAACCTGTAAATCCAGGTCGTTCAGCATTGGTACTATCGGATAGTAGACACAAGACGCCTTTTTTGCCGATTTCCGCCATCTTGTGCATATCTGCCATGTTCGAATTAACCGGGGTCATATCAAACTTAAAGTCCCCTGTATGAACCACCGTTCCTTCTGGTGTTTCTAAAGCAATTCCGACAGAATCAGGTATGCTGTGATTTACTTTGAAGAAACTTGCTCGGATCGACCCCAGTGTCACTTCCGAGCGATTGTTGACGATAATCCGCTTGGTCTGATTGAGCAAATGTGCCTCACGTAGCTTATGCTCAACCAGTCCGAGTGTCAATTTCGTCCCGTAGATTGGAACATTCAGTTCCCGTAAAATGTATGGAAGTCCCCCGATATGATCCTCATGCCCGTGCGTCAGCAGAATACCACGCACTTTTTCCCGATTTTCTAATAAGTACGTGATGTCTGGGATCACCACATCGATCCCCAACATCTCCTCCTCTGGAAACATCAGGCCGGAATCGATGACGATGATATCGTCTCCGTACCGCACCACGTACATATTTTTCCCGATTTCGTCCAACCCACCGAGAGCAAAAACAGATAGTTTGCTTCGTGAGTTGTTTTTCATCAAAAAAAATTCCTCCTGTAAATTATTCAATTGTTGTCCATCACCCATATAACCGCACAAGTCACTTAGGCACATTATACACGATTGCCGAATCCGCTTGCAAGAAATCCCTGAAAAAAGAAAACGGTTCCTGAAAAGACGGACGCATCTACTGTAATATTAGATTTCCCTCAGGAGTGAGGATTAATCATCCCTCGGTAATTTGATGTAGGATGTTCTCCATTTAGGTAACGCGATCCATTCAGGAATGAATAGTTAGAAATGGTCCCTCTACAAAAAAGTTGCTGACATAATATTATCTATGTCAGCAACTTTTTTGATGGTATAAGCGATTATCGCAGGATTTGTAAATCCTCGAGAAGATGATTCATGACCTCTTTTTCCTCTTCAGATAGTGGAATCACTGGCATCCGTACATGTTCATCACAAACCCCTATGCGACTCAGTGCATACTTCAGAGGCGCAGGGCTAGAAGTCATGAACAAAGCCCGAATTAGAGGGAGGTGCTTACGTTGGATCTGGGCTGCTTGAGCGATCTCACCCCGATCAAAGGCTTCAAACATCTCCTTCATTTCTTGACCCACTAAGTGGCTTGCCACGCTAACTGCTCCATTTCCCCCGACCGAGAGATAAGGGAGATTTAATTCATCCACCCCACTATGCACTTCTACATCAATTGGTTTATTGGTGATAACATCCATCACTTGTACTAAGTTGCCGCTAGCCTCTTTGATCGCCGTGATGTTTTCTACATCGGACGCCAAGCGGACCATGGTGTCGGCACTCATATTCACGGATGTACGGCCAGGTACGTTATAAACCATCACTGGCAGGGTAGTTGACTTTGCGATTGTACGAAAGTGTTGATATAACCCTTCTTGGGTCGGTTTGTTGTAATAGGGAGCAACTAACATGATCCCATCCACACCACAAGCGGTTGCTTCTTTAGTTAATTCCATGCTGGCGCGTGTATTGTTACTTCCTGCACCCGCGATCACTTTGACACGTCCCCTCGCCTTCTCCGCGACAAAAGTGTATAATTGCACTTTTTCTTCATGGGTAAGCGTTGGGGATTCCCCAGTTGTTCCAGAGACGACAACCCCTTCTGTCCCAGTTGCCACTAGGTGTTCAAGAACCGCCTCTACACCACTCCAGTCGATGTCACACTCAGCATTCATCGGTGTGATCATCGCTGTCATGATTCTGACAAATTTCACAGTGTCCAACCCCCTAAAAACCGATCTATCTAATGATTGCTGGATTGATTTACTTTTATTAAATATACGCTTTATGGAGATCAAATTTATGATGAAGGGAACGCACGGCATTCACCATATCATCTCCTTTGACCAACACCCAGATCGTCGTATGGGAATCTGCAGACTGGAGAATTTGAATATCCTTTTCCGTGAGCGCTTCGGCGATGCGAGACATGACTCCAGGTACACCCGCAATTCCAGCTCCAACAACAGATACTTTTGCACAACTTCGATGGAGTTCAGGCTCAAATCCTAGAGAACGGAGGATATCACGTGCCTGCTCTGCTACATGGTCATAAACCGTATAAGCAATTCCACTCGGATTGATGCTGATAAAGTCTACACTGATCCCGTTCTCTGCCATCGCTTTAAAAACGGTAAATTGAAGGTCGTACTCGCCTTCTTTTGCAGCCACTTTAATTTGTGTAACATTGGCCATTTGTGTAATGCCTGTAATGACCCGTTCACCCACCTCACCTGCTACTTTATCCTTTTCATGGATATTCGTAACAAGTGTGCCCGTATGATCGCTCATCGTTGAGCGCACACGAATCGGCACATTAGTCTGCATGGCAAGTTCCACAGCTCGAGGATGAATCACCTTCGCACCTTGGAATGCTAAGTTACAGATCTCTGTGTAAGTTACCGTTTCAAGGGGAGAGGCATCTTCAACGATGCGAGGATCGGCAGTCATGATCCCTTCTACATCGGTGAAGATATCCACCACTTCCGCCTCTAGCGCAACACCTAGAGCTGTAGCAGTCGTATCGCTACCCCCTCGGCCTAGCGTGGTAACTTCTCCCTCAGTCGTTCTACCTTGGAATCCAGCTAGAACTACCACGTTTCCTTGTTCCAACTCTTCTCGCACGCGAGCAGGGTTAATGGTAACAATCTGAGCATCTGTATATTTATTATTAGTAATAATACCAGCTTGCCCACCTGTCAATACGGTATTAGAAATTCCTTCTTCGTTTAAAAGACTGGATAGGGTTGAGGCTGAGATAATCTCCCCACAGGAGAGCAATAAATCCTGCTCCCGAGGGGAAAGTGAGTGCCCATTTTGACCAATCCACTCTATAAATGTATCGGTCGCATAAGGATCTCCTTTACGCCCCATCGCTGAAACTACAACGACAAGGGCACACTTCTCTGCCCTCGCCTGCTTAATATGATGGATGACTCTCGTTCGTAATTCAGGAGTAGCTACTGATGTTCCGCCGAATTTATGCACACGTATATTCATGAAGCATTCCCTTCTTCGATGAAAGAATTAAATTAGATCAGGTATTCAGCAATCTGAACTGTGTTAGTAGCGGCCCCTTTTAAGAGGTTATCAGAGACCACCCACATATTCAGTCCACGTGGGTTGATCGTGTCTCTACGCACACGGCCCACAAAGACTTCATCCCGCCCTGTAGCAGTTTGTGGCATAGGGTAAACCTGGGAAGCCACATCGTCTTCTAAGATGATCCCTTCTCCTTCACGGAGTGCCTGGCGAATCTCTTCGATATCAAAATCCTTATTTAACTCGACATATAGAGACTCACTATGCCCACGGAGGACAGGCACACGCACACAGGTAGCGGTCAATCCAATGCGGTTGTCGGAAAAGATTTTTTTAGTCTCGCGTACCATCTTCATCTCTTCTAACGTATACCCATTCTCCTCAGCTACATCACATTGCGGAATAGCATTAAAAGCAATCGGATAATGTTTATCCAATGCGCCAACAGGCATAACCTCTTTATTTGGTTCACGACCATCCAAGATTGCCTGAGATTGCTCTTGTAATTCTGTCATAGCTTTTGCCCCGGACCCTGAAACTGCTTGATAAGTCGAGACAATCACTCGATCAAAGCCAAAACGATCATACAGTGGTTTTAATGCAACAACCATCTGGATCGTCGAGCAGTTGGGATTGGCGATAATACCTTGATGATTTTTGATAGCGTCTTTATTTACCTCTGGGACTACCAAAGGTACATTGGGGTCCATCCGGAAAGCGTTGGTATTATCCACTACCACCGCCCCCCGCTTCACTGCTTCTGGAGCAAAGGTTTTACTCACCCCTCCACCAGCGCTAAAGAGGGCGATGTCCACACCTTCAAAAGCTTCTGGAGTCGCCTCACGGATGACGATATCTTCACCCCGAAACTGAATCGTTTTTCCTGCGGAACGCTTGGATGCAAGCGGTCGTAGTTCTTTCACTGGAAAGTTTCTTGCTTCTAAGTTTCGTAATAGTTGCTCCCCGACAGCTCCACTTGCGCCGAGGATGGCTACAGTCACTTCTCGTGATGGCATGATTAGAAATCCCCCTCATAAAAGATCGCCAAAAGAATGGATGGCCTTTATTCCACAGAAGGCCATTCTTATTCTATGGCGTTCTTGCACAACCTTTTATCTATTATGAGGTTAAATCACGATATTTTTCAACTATCAATGGTTGTAATTGATATCCATCTATTGCTGCGGCTACAGTTTCAGGGATGAATTCCATCCGCGCAACCATCGATTTAGGCTTTCCTTCAGGATTATCTTGGCCAAAAGGAACAAAGAAGACATCCCTCGCCACCAAAAGTTTAGCAAGATTGGCTGCATTTAATCCGAGTGCATCGTTTGTAGAAATTGCGATGACTACAGGACGATGGTTTCGCATCTGTGCCTTGGCTGCCATGAGCACAGGCCCATCCGTTAAAGCATTGGCCAAACGAGCAAGGCTATTGCCCGTACAGGGGGCAATCAGCATACAATCTAGCATTTCCTTCGGGCCAATCGGTTCTGCCTGTGCCACTGAATCGATGATTTCTTCCCCTGTAATTCCTTTGATTTTTGTTAACCAGTCCTCTGCGTCCCCAAATCGACTATCTACTGTCTTTACAGTATGGGAAATAATTGGAATTACGCGAGCTCCCCAATCAATCAACTTTCGCATCTGAATCAGTACCGAATCATGAGTACAATGTGACCCTGTTAATCCAAAGCCGATAGTCCTCCCTGTTAAGCTCATGGGCTCGACCCCTCCTCACCAAACTCCTTTGCCAACAGACGTGTCATCGTCTGCGCCAAAATCTTGCCCGCGGTTTTTGGAGCGACAATTCCAGGGAGACTGGGGGCCAGTAATGCCTTAATCCCTCGCTTTTCTGCATAGGCAAAATCTACTCCCCCTGGCTTGGAAGCCAGATCGATAATCACCGCACTGTATGGCATCTCCTTTAATACTGCTTCGGTGACAACCTTCGCGGGAATCGTGTTAAAGAGGATATCAACGTCCCTCACTTCATCTGTGAGCTCACCCATTAAAAATGGTTTCAGACCCATTTCTACACACCGAGCTACGTGGGACTGTTTACGAACACCCACTTTCACTCGCGCTCCTAAAGCATGCAGACTCCGACAAAGGGTTACTCCCACCCTCCCCAATCCCAAAACCATTGAAGTGGAGTCGTGGATGGTAATGTTCGTATGTTGGATAGCCATCATCAATGCACCCTCCATCGTCGGAATGGAGTTATAGATCGCCACATCGTCCCGTTTTAGCAGTTCAACGAGGCGAATCGATACTTCTTCACAAAGATTTTTAAGATATGATTTCGCAATCCCGGCATAAACAACGGCATGGGAAGGAAGGGCTCGCATATCCGCTTCGGTCAATACAAGCGTCCGCGTCGTAAAAATACTATCTACGTGCCCTTCCTCATCGGTACCGAGAATCGGCAAAATCAACATGTCGACGGTAGCAAAAAGTTCCGGGGAAATCTCCCGGTTACTTGCTCCGCTGAACGGGCTCTGCAAATTTTCAAATCCGATCAAACTCACTTTCGCATCCAGTGAGAGACAACTTTTTATTACTTCCAATTGCCTAGCATCCCCGCCGATAAATGCGACATGCTTCCCTGTCAACATCTCCCTCTGAAGACCCCTTTCCCGGGGAGCTCCCCGCGATGCCTTCCCTCTGGAAGTCGTCGCTTCCATGCATCATATGTTGGGTGCCCGGCAAGGGTTACCATGGGGTTTTTGCGGATTAGCTCTCCCTGACGGAGGAGGGTACATCCGCCTCAACGATTACCATCTCTGGGCCAATTTTCCGTATATGCTTCCACCGAATCATGCGCCCCTCCTGTTGACGACCAAACCACGATGAACCTGCTGGTAGCAAAAGGGCTTCAATTTTCCCTGTCTCTGAATCCAAAACCAAATCCGCATGCCCCATGTTACCAATCCGTTCTCCACCTTGAATATCAATCATCTCTTTTGCTGCTAACTCACTCCAACGCATGATGGACTCCCCCTTGTTATTTGGGATGAGTAACCCGTCCTTGATTGAAATTTATCGTAAAATAAGCTCCTATATGATAAAAAAACGACCCCTTCATTCTCTAAGAAAAAAGGCAGATAAGCTACAAGCACTTATCTGCCTTTCATTCATGGGCTTATGAAGGCCTTCGTTTTTTCTCGGCATAGTACTGATTCAGGATTTCATCAAGTTCACGGCTAATTGGCAGGATTGAGGTGTGGGAAAGACGTTTATATTCTCCCTCGATCTCTCGATACAGGGCGGCTCTCAACAGTTCCATCTCCCGCTCCAGGGTTTCCAATCGCACAGAACTCACCTTGTCCCCTCCGATGCGGTTATTTGCCAGTATGGCCGAATCCACCTTCACCTCGTGAAGTGGTAGATAGCTCTGCTACTTCCATCATTCTGATTTTTGGTAGCTCCTGAAATACCAGCTGAGCGATACGCTCGCCCCGTTTAACAACAAAGGACTCACGGCCTAAGTTGTGCACAATCACTTTCACTTCTCCTCGATAATCCGCATCAATCGTACCTGGGGAATTTAACATAGTTATCCCATGTTTTAACGCAAGACCGCTACGGGGGCGGACCTGAGCTTCCAATTGTTCTGGCATCTCTAGAGAGATTCCTGTAGGAATCAGCGTCCAATCTCCCGGTGCTACAACCATTTCTTCTTTTACCGCTGCAAGTAAATCAAACCCGGCAGATGAAGCAGACATCTGCTTCGGCAGGGGTAAATCCTTGCTACTTGGTAACTTGCGAATCTTCACATCATACAACAAGTGCATTCCTCCTGTATGTAGCCGGAACTTTCCCGGTAGGCGAAAGTAGCGATAATGTTAGTGGCTTGCTAAAGATGGCTCGCGCAGTCGTTAAAATATCTCCTACAGTAAGCTTCTCCACCGCTTCAACTACCTCATCCAACGTCATATGGTGCCCTAACAAAAGTTCGTTCTTACCTAGGCGACTCATCCGGTTATTTGTGCTCTCAAGGCTCATCATCAAACTACCTTTTAACTGCTCTTTTCCTTTTTGTAATTCATTGGCGGTCACTCCATCCTGACGTACACTATCCAGGACGTTGAGGATCAGTTGAATAACATCCTCTGCTTGTTCATGACCAGTTCCTGTATAGATAGTAAACAAACCACTATCCCGATACGCGCTATGATATGAATAAACAGAATAGGCCAGCCCTCGATCCTCACGAATCTCCTGAAAGAGACGTGAGCTCATGTTTCCACCCAGGAGATTATTTAAGAGGATGAGAGAGTAGATTCGTTCGTCATTTAAAGAGATGCCTGGCAGACCCAAACAGATGTGTGTTTGTTCCGTCCCCTTCGCTCGGACAATCGCTTCTCCTGTATACTCAGGAGTATTGCCAGGCTCAATATTCCCCTTACCAGTGAAATGGGAAAAGCGAGTTTCTACCTGGGCTAACCAATTAGCTGGTAAATTGCCTGCTACTGCAATAACCAATTCTTCGGGTCGATAATAGCGATCCCGATAATCCAACACGGTCTCACGATCAAAGGTTTGTAAATTCTCCAGACTCCCTAACACAGGATAACCTAGGGAATGACGAGAAAACGCAGCTTCAGAAAGCCAATCGTGAATGATATCATCGGGGGTATCCTCCACCATCCGAATTTCTTCTTCAATCACTTTTCGTTCTTTAAGGATCTCCTCCATTTGGAAGGTCGACTCAAAAAACATATCCGTTAATACATCAACAGCATGTTCAAAGTGCTCGTCCAATACCTTGGCATAGTAACAGGTCATTTCCTTTGATGTAAAGGCATTAACATGTCCACCCACTTCGTCGAAAGCTTCTGCCAGCTGACGAGCGGTTTTCGTTTTGGTACCTTTGAACATCATGTGCTCTAAAAAATGAGAAATACCGTTTTTGTTTTCGATCTCAAAACGAGAACCCGTCCCGATCCACAATCCAAAAGCAACGGATCGAACATGGGGGATGGATTCTGCAACCACTCGGACACCGTTAGGCAGTGTATATTTTTGTATCACCGGGTGCCTAGATCCTCCTTTTTCCCATTCGCCACGTTCTTTGACGGGGCATATGTAATTTTTTTCCGCGAAGCATCCCCACTATATCAGAAGGCACCTTTGGACTCAACAGGATCTATTCGCTTAGAGGAGAGTACCTCCGCTACCGTTCCCAATTTTATTCCTTTTTGCTTCACCGTCCGTATGATTTGAGGTAATGCAATCGCTGTGCGATCAGTAGGATGCATCAAAATGAGCGTACCATTTCCTACCCCTTTTCGCACACGAGAAATCATCCATGCAGGAGAAGAAGTCTTTCGCCAATCTACGGTATCCACCGTCCACATCACCGTTTTCATCCCCAGATCATGGGCCACATCGACTGTCATCTGGTTAAAATCCCCACCAGGTGGTGCAAAAAAGCGAGAACGGGTACCAAGCCTTCGTATTAAGGACTCCGTCTGCCTGATTTCCTTATCCATTCTTCCGCGATCCAATCGGCTCATCATGGGGTGGGTATAGGCATGATTACCAATTTCATGCCCCTCAGCCAATATAGCTCGTGCCTCTGTTTCATGCTTTTTTAACCAAGAGCCATCTAGGAAAAATGTAACTCGTACGTGCTCTTGTTTTAGAGTGGACAGCATCTTTGACAAATGCTCTGTTCCCCAGGCAACATTGATCATCAAAGCGACCATGGACTTCTTTTCGTTCCCACGATAAATAGGACTGGGGGATAAATCATCCAGTCCGACCTTAGGAGGAATCTCGCGATAAATCCAGGGATTGGGATGTGATAATTTTTGCTTGGAGGCAATCCGATAGGTAGCCTCGCGATCCACAACCCGGCCATTGTATCCTGGGATCGCCTTCCACACCCGATCCACCCGGGCATTAATCGGTTTTTGTGCTCGTGCTTCTGACTCCTTGGCAATACGTTCGTGCAATTCATCAACGGTGAAGGCTGGTTGAGCTTCTCCTTTTTTAACCATATCTACGTACGCAGTCACAGTGGAAGAATGAATTCCTAACCAAATGAGTGGTACGAAGATCAATAACCATCGTTTACGTAATTGTTTTTTCTTCATCAGTGTCTACCTCCTGTCCGACGCTTCTAACTTATGCTAGACAGGAGACTTCTATACGAAACGCTAACTTCATAAAAAAGAGACAGATCGCTCTGACTCTTTTTGCAGACGATGGACTATTCTTTTGAATCAGTCTCTGTCTTCAGTGCTGCTTTGCGGGACAAATTGATCCGCCCTTGATTATCAATCTCAGTCACTTTGACGAGAATGGATTCCCCGAGGTTGACCACGTCTGTCACTTTGTTCACTCGTTCAGAATCCAGCTGTGAGATATGTACTAGACCCTCTTTACCTGGGAACAGTTCCACAAAGGCTCCGTACTTTTCTACACGCTTGACAGTAGCATTATATATTTCGCCCACAATCACTTCACGCACAAGGTCTTCGATCATCTGCTTGGCACGCTCGTTCTTCTCTTGATCTGGAGAAGCGATATAGACCCGTCCATCTTGTTCGATATCGATTTTAACTCCAGTTTCATCGATAATCTTATTAATCATGCGTCCACTCGGGCCAATCACATCACGAATTTTATCTGGATGAATACGCAATGCAACGATTTTAGGTGCATAACGTGAAAGCTCTTGACGCGGTTCTGCAATCGCTGTTTCCATATGCTCCAGTAAGGTAATTCGGGCTTGATGGGCTTGCTTCAAGGCTTCTACTAAGACAGAGCGTCCAATTTCCTCGATCTTAATATCCATCTGTAAGGCCGTTACCCCTTTACGAGTACCCGCTACCTTAAAGTCCATATCTCCTAGATGATCTTCCATACCTTGAATGTCCGTGAGAACGGTTACCCGTTCCCCTTCCTTGACGAGACCCATCGCAATCCCCGCTACAGGAGCTTTAATTGGTACTCCTGCATCCATCATAGCCATTGTCGATGCACAGATGCTCGCTTGGGAGCTAGAACCGTTGGATTCCAATACCTCAGAAACCAATCGGATGGTATATGGAAACTCTTCCTCAGAGGGAACGATGGGTTCTAACGCTCGTTCACCTAGTGCTCCATGACCAATTTCTCGTCGGCCTGGTGCTCGCATAGGGCGGGAATCCCCAACAGAAAAAGGAGGGAAGTTATAGTGATGCATAAAACGCTTCGATGCTTCTAGATCCAGTCCATCGAGGATCTGTACGTCTCCTAAGGCACCCAGTGTACAGATAGAAAGCACCTGCGTTTGACCTCGACGGAATAGACCGGAGCCATGGGTACGTGGTAGGATTCCCGTCTCGCTTTCAAGCGGCCGGATCTCCTCTGGATGACGACCATCCGGCCGCTTTTTCTCGTCGAGAATCATCCGTCGTACTTCTTCTTTTAGTACCGTATCGAGAATCGATGAAATTTCTTGCTGTTGCTCTTCTTCAGGGTAGTCCACAGCGAGTGTTTCAAGAATCTGTTCCTTCACATCATCTATCGCCGCTTGACGAGCTTGTTTCTCCATCACCTGAGCTGCTTCTACCATCGGTGGTACAGCCAGCTCTCGCACCCGACGGTCTAACTCAGGCTCCACCTGGATCAGATCGGGGACTAATTTTTCTTTACCAATTTCGGCAATGATGCGTTCTTGGAACGCAATGTTCTCTTTGATCGCCTCATGGCCAAAGAGAATCGCTTCCAGCATCACTTCTTCGGAGATTTCTTGCGCTCCCGCTTCTACCATGTTAACTCCATGGCGAGTTCCCGCTACGACAAGATGTAAGTCGCTCTTCTCCCCTTGCTCTATCGTGGGATTTAGAATAAATTCCCCATTGATTCGACCAACGATAACTCCTGCAATCGGCCCTGCAAAAGGAATGTCAGATACACCAAGGGCCGCAGAAGCTCCAATCATCGCTGCAACCTCTGAGGAGCAATCCTGATCCACGGACATTACGGTAGTAACTACTTGGACATCATTGCGAAAGCCCTCTGGAAATAGGGGGCGAATCGGTCGGTCAATTAAGCGACTAGCTAACACTGCTTTTTCACTAGGACGCCCTTCTCGCTTTATAAAGCCTCCTGGAATTTTCCCAACCGCATAAAGACGCTCTTCATAATTGACGGTAAGGGGAAAGAAGCCGAGATTTTTTGGCTTTTCCGATGCTACCACAGTCGCCAGCACGGCAGTCTCTCCGTAACGCACAAAAACAGCGCCGTTCGCTTGGTTAGCAAATTTTCCGAACTCCAATGTTAGCACTCGGCCAGCCAGTTCTGTTTCATATCGTACAATATCCATTATGACTCGTATTCCTCCTCTCATGGAGAACATTACCCTTTACTTTTCTGCATTCATCCAGTATATCCTTTTGGCAACTTTTTAGATCCGACTACGAAAAAAGCGGGGGAAGTCCCCGCTGTTTGTGTTACCGACGCAAGCCCAATTTTCCAATCACAGTCCGATACCGCGCAACATCGTTGTTCTTCAGGTAGTTAAGCAAGTTACGACGTTGCCCAACCATCTTTAGAAGACCGCGGCGAGAGTGATGATCTTTCTTATGATTACGAAGATGATCGTTCAATTCGTTGATCCGCGTGGTCAAGATAGCGATCTGAACTTCTGGAGAACCCGTATCGTTTTCATGGGTTTTGAACTCGTTAATAATCTCTTGTTTGCGTTCCAAAGACAAGCTCATTTCTTTCACCTCCTTCAATTCCGAACCCCCTTAGCCCAGGCCAACGCCGAGGTAGTCGATAATCCGCGCTAAGGGTTCTTGGCTTAAGTGAGCGACACCCACTATAGCACATCCAATAGTATAGCATACAAACCTTGTCAGAGTAAATGAGAGCAAAAAGGCAAAATCAACTAAGCTTTTGTTGCAGAAACCTCCGTGCGTCCTGCTCGTCTTTTTTTAGCTGGGCGATCAGCTCATCCACGGACTGGAAGCGTTTTTCCTTCCGAAGACGGTGATAAAAATGAACGGTTAACTCCTGTCCATAAAGATCCTCATCACGGTCAAAGAGATGAACTTCCAACGTACGACGAGGAATCGGGTCGTTGAAAGTCGGACGGTGACCGATATTCATCATCCCCTTCGCCCGCTCTTCATCCCCCCAGTTCACCGTAACGGCGTATACACCCTCAAGTGGTACGGTATAGGGTTCTTCTAATATCAGGTTAGCAGTCGGATAGCCTATCGTACGTCCCCTACGATCTCCTTCCCCCACTCGCCCACGCAGGGAAAACGGACGACCCAAAATCTGTGCCGCTTCCTCTACCTGACCAGCTGCCAATAAGCCCCGTAGACGGGTACTGGACACGGGTGATCCCTCCAAATCAATAGGAGTTGTGATCATTACCTCAAAATACCCTTCTCCAAGTTGTTTAAGATCTTCAGCCTTTCCTTCTGCACCTTGACCAAAGGAAAAGTTGAAGCCACAAGCCATACCCGACACTTCTAAGGGGAGGAGAACCTCTTTCACAAAACTCTCCTTTGAAAGCCTTGCAAAATCCTTATCAAAGCGCACGACATACGTACGATCAACGCCTAATTTGGCAAATTGACGTAATTTCTCTGGTAAAGGAGTTAAGTAGTGGCTCATCGTCCCCTTACCCAACACTTCTCGTGGGTGAGGATGAAATATCATAATTCCAGTCTTTGCACCTGTTGATTCCGCCAGTCGACGAGCACTCTCGATCACTGCTTGATGGCCCCGATGGACCCCGTCGAAGTAACCAATCGCAAGTGCGACTGGCCCTGAAGGCAATTCCTCCCTCAGCGGATATGTGATATGGATGGTCTCCATCGGTGTCATCTCCTATCCCGTCACCACTCCCGAAAAACCTTTTCCGGATCCGCAGTTCGCTCATCCACCTGACGATACAACCCACAGAATCGGCCATCCTCTGTATAGACCCGGATTCGTACAGATTCAGGTAGTAGGGGCTCATCTTCCTCCCACTCTACTGAAAGTCCATTCATCAACTCTCCGTAATCCTCATCAGAAAGGATGATACTTGGAAAATGAGGTAAAGCTTCCCCTGGACCGGTCAGTACACTCTCCCAGGTATTTTGGAAAGCAACCTCTGCCAACTCTTCTAAGGTAAAACAATCCTCTAGGGTAAATGGACCACTGTTCATTCGTACAAGGTGAGACATATGCGCAGGAACCCCTAGACTCTCTCCAATATCCACACAGAGTGTACGCACATAAGTTCCTTTGGAACACCATACATCAAAATCGATCCTTGGCTGCTCCCCTTCAGTAAAATCTATGCGCTCTAAGGAATAGATCATTGCTTTACGAGGAGAACGCTTAACTTCTTTACCCTCACGAGCATATTCATAAAGGCGCCGCCCATCAACTTTGACAGCAGATACCATCGGAGGCATCTGCTCAATCTCTCCTATAAAACGAGAAAAGGCTTCATCGATCTGATCCAGTGTGATGTCTACCTTGGCTACCTCAGCGATCGTTTCCCCAGAAGCATCTTGGGTATCGGTCGCACGTCCCAAGACAAGTGTCCCTTGATACCTTTTGGGTAAATGTTGTACATACTCGGCAATCCGTGTCGCTTGACCCAAACAAATAGGAAGCACCCCGACCACATCAGGGTCCAAGGTACCTGTATGACCGACCCGCTTTTGTCCCGCCAACCGACGAATACGGGCGACCACATCATGGGAGGTCATACCCGCTGCTTTTTTTACTGGAATCACTCCATGTAGCATCAGGCACTGCTCCCTTCTCTTAAACGCTCTGTTACCCGTTCAAGGAGAAGTTTTACTACCTCATCCCGTGAACCCTGTAGTGTACAACCTGCCGCGCGAGCATGTCCACCACCACCAAAGGATTGAGCGAGTACTCCTACATCGACGATCTCTCGTGAACGAAGGGAGACTTTTATCTCACCCCTATCCGTTTCACGAAAAAGGATACCAACATCCACGCTGTTCACATTGCGCGCATAGTTCACAATCCCATCCATGTCCTCTTCACTGGCACCTACTAAAGCAAAGTCTTCGCGGGATAACCACATCCATGCTATTCGTCCACCTTCAGCAAAGGTGAGGGTATCTAAGGACCGTCGCAGGAGATGAAGCTGGCTCTGGGTCACCGTCTCCAGCGTACGATCTGCGATGGTTCCTGCATCAACGCCAATTTCCAACATTCGAGCAGCTAGTTGCATCACTGCAGGTGTTGTATTTGAGTAACGAAAACCACCTGTATCCGTCAACAGGCCGGTATAGAGGGGCTCGGCCAAGGATCGATCCCATTCAAGGTCCAACTCATCCACCAGCTGACATAGGATCTCCGTAGTTGATGCAGCATGATCGATAATCAGATTTACCGTACCAAAACGATCATTGGTGGGATGATGGTCAATATTGAGGATTTGAACATCCTCCGTTACAAGCCCTTCAATCTCACCCATCCTCTCTGCATCCGCCACATCTACTGCCACCACGCGGGAAAAGGGACCCCCCTCCCGTACTTGCTCCGGAGTGAGGATCCTTTCCGCATCTGGTAAGAATATGAACTTTTCAGGTACACCGCTCGCGTTAACGAGTGTGCTAGACTTTCCTAGCCTTTTTAGGATGGCGCTAACTGCACAAGTAGAACCAATGGCATCCCCATCCGGGTGGATATGGGAGATCACTAAAAAATGACTTCCTTCACGGAGAAATTGGACTGCTTCCACCCAGTTATTGTTCATCATCCTTATTCACTTCTTCCAACAGTTTGGAGATTTGGTTCCCGTGTTCGATTGAACTGTCGAACTTAAAAACCAACTCAGGCGTATGACGAAGTTGGATTCGTCGGCCTACTTCAGAGCGAAGAAAGCCCTTCGCTTTTTCCAACCCTTCAAGGGTTTGTTTCTTCTGCTCATCATCGCCATAGACGCTGATAAACACCTTTGCCTGTTGTAAGTCCCCACTCATCTCTACCGCCGTAACGGTAACAAACCCGATGCGCGGATCCTTCATCTCCTGTTGCAACACGTAACTCAATTCTTTTTTTATCTGTTCGCCGACTCGACTCGCACGGATACGCGACATCGACGACACCTCCTGTTCGCCTGATCCACTCCTCATGGGACTTAATCATATCGCCTACGTTCTTATAGGAAGGATATATCGGCGTCAATAATCTCTAATCCATCGATGTTCTCCAACAGGTTGAGGGCGAGCGTCAGCTCTCGTTCTAAGAGCCGTTTATCGCTCGCCACCCCCCCTACTGCCATCATAGCTATTTGCCGGTCGTCCTGGGCGCCTACTTCCGCCGCAGATAAATTAAACCGTTGTCTTATTCGTTCAATACCGCTTTTAACAGCACTCCGTTTTTCTTTCAGAGACCGGGAACCTAACACCCGGCAGCGGCATTCCAAGACGCCGACGACCAGCTGATTAGCGTGCAATTTCTTCCATGATGAAGACTTCGATAACATCTCCCTCATGAATATCATTATAATTCTTGAGGGTAACGCCACATTCATAGCCTTGGGCTACTTCCTTAGCATCGTCCTTAAAGCGTTTCAAGGCATCGATATCCCCTTCATGAATAACTACACCGTCACGAATCAACTGGGCTTTCCCATCACGGACGATCTTGCCTTCAGTTACATAACAGCCAGCAATTGTACCCACTTTGGAAACTTTAAAGATTTGCCGCACTTCTGCACGTCCCATAATCTTCTCTCGGAACTCAGGGTCCAGCATGCCTTTCATTGCGGATTCAATTTCTTCGATCACGTTGTAGATTACGCGGTGAAGACGGATATCCACTTTCTCTTGATCTGCCGTTACCCGTGCGTTAGGTTCTGGACGTACGTTAAACCCAATCACAATCGCGTTAGAAGCAGAAGCAAGGGTCACATCGGATTCTGTGATCGCACCAGCACCCGAGTGTTTGATGTTGATGCGCACACCTGCCACATCAATTTTCTCCAAGGAACTGCGCAAAGCTTCAGCAGAACCTTGTACATCCGCTTTAATGATGACGTTGAGATCTTTCATCTCACCTTCTTGGATCTGTTTGAAGAGATCATCTAAGGTGACCCGGTTAGAAGCGCCCAACTCTGATTGTTGTTTTTTCTGTTCCCGTGCAGCAGCGACTTCACGCGCTTTTTTCTCATCTTCATAGATGATAAAAGGATCCCCTGCCGCTGGAACATCTGCTAGTCCTAAGATCTCTACCGGGGTAGAAGGACCTGCTACTTTTACCCGTTGACCCAGGTCATTGACCATCGCCCGGATTTTACCGAAGTAAGGTCCAGCAACAATGGCATCTCCCACATGGAGGGTACCATTTTGAACCAATAGAGTTGCAACGGTTCCACGACCCTTATCGAGTTCAGCCTCAATAACAACACCACGTGCCCGTTTATCCGGGTTGGCTTTATATTCCTGAACTTCAGATACAAGCAAGATCATTTCTAGGATATCATCGATCCCTTCGCCTGTTACAGCGGATACGGGAACAAAAATTGCATCGCCACCCCACTCCTCAGGTACTAGACCATGTTCGGAGAGTTGTTGCTTTACTTTGTCTGGATTTGCTTCAGGCTTATCCATTTTGTTCACGGCCACGATAATTGGGACCTCTGCCGCTTTTGCATGGTTTATCGCTTCAATCGTTTGAGGCATCACACCATCGTCCGCCGCTACGACAAGAATCGTAATATCGGTTACCTGTGCTCCACGCGCCCGCATAGTTGTAAAGGCAGCGTGACCGGGAGTATCTAGGAAAGTAATCTTCTTCCCTTTATTCTCCACCTGGTAAGCACCGATATGTTGGGTAATTCCACCAGCTTCATCCGCAGTGACCTTCGTCTGACGGATCGTATCGAGCAAAGTGGTTTTCCCATGATCGACGTGTCCCATGATGGTTACGACTGGAGGACGCTCTTTCAAGTCCGCTTGATCGTCTTGTTCTTCAATATTTTCGAATGCAGATTCATCGATTTGTTCCTTGAAGATCACCTTTGCACCAAATTCTTCAGAAACAAGTGTGATCGCATCCACATCGATCTCCTGATTGATCGTAGCCATCGTGCCCATACCAATCAATTTTTTGATCACTTCAGAGGCTTCTCGTCGCAGGAGACGAGCGACATCGCTTACGGTCATTGGACCACTAACTTCTATTTCCGATGGGAGTACAGGTGCTTGCTTTGGTCCTTGTGGGCGACGGTTGTCCTTGCGTCCACCACGACGTCCACCACGACGTCCGCCGCGGTTGCCACCTCCGCTACCAAAGTTGTTGCTACGCCCACCGCCACTACGGTTGTTCGAGCTGCGACGTTCGTCGCTACGATTCTCTCCACCTTGGCTACGATTGCCTTGGCCGCTTCCTTGGCTACGGCTACCTTGACTACGATTGCCTTGGCCGCTTCCCTGGCTACGATTGCCTTGGCCGCTTCCCTGGCTACGACTGCCTTGGCCGCTTCCTTGGCTACGGCTACCTTGGCCGCTTCCCTGACTACGACTGCCTTGGCCGCTTCCCTGGCTACGGCTACCTTGACTACGATTGCCTTGACCATTCCCCTGGCTACGGCTAGCTTGACTACGATTCTGTTCGCCGCCTTGATTGCGGCTCTCCGATTTCTGATGCGTCGTTTTCTGTTCCGTTTTCTCCGCCCCCTGCTTTACATCTTTAAAGAATTTCTCTACTTTACTAACTGCTTCATCATCCATCACACTCATATGGTTGTTTACTTCAACACCCATACGCTTTAGGATGGTAATCACTTCTTTACTACTCATACTCAACTGCTTAGCATATTCATATACGCGAATTTTCGACAAATCAGCCACCCCCGTCAGTTGCTGGTATCCGATTCCTCATCGCACGTGAGAAGCCAGGGTCCGTGACCGCGATCACTACGCGTTCCGACTTACCCACTGCCTTGCCCAACGCCTGACGGGAACCTGCTTGGGACAACGGGACCTGATAGGTAGAGCATTTGTCCGTGATCTTCTTGTGAGTATTTGGCGAAGCATCATCGGACAAGAGGACTAGATGCGCTTTACCTGACCGTACAACATTTAAAACCTGTTCTTCCCCTGAGACTACCTTCCCTGCACGCATTGCTAGTCCTAGAAGCTGATACACTTTATCCATTCAGCTTCCCCGTAGCAATATACTCATGTAACTCCTGATAAAGCTCATCACTTACTTTCATTTTAAGTGCCCGCTCAAGGGCTTTCCGCTTTTTTGCCATCTCGACATATTCAGCTTCAGCCCGGAGATAGGCCCCCCGCCCTGATAGCTTACCGGTGGGGTCGATTCGTATCTCTTCATCCGGAGTACGCACCACTCGGATGAGTTCCTTTTTAGGAAACATCTCCTGGGATGCAACACATTTGCGCATGGGTACTTTGCGTGTTTTCAACGCGGACCACCTCCTTACGGATGGATTTACGCCCGGTCGAGATCAGGACTTTCGTCCTTCTCTTCTTCGACCATCTCTGGCTCAGTAGCCTCACCCGTACCCTCTGACTCATTTTTAATATCAATTTTCCAACCCGTCAACTTGGCAGCCAGGCGAGCGTTTTGCCCTTCTTTCCCAATAGCGAGGGAAAGTTGGTGATCAGGTACAATTACCCGTGCAATTTTTTCATCTTCGTGAATATCGACACTGACGACCTTTGAAGGGCTAAGCGCATTGGAGACAAACTCCACGGGCTCTTCTGACCAACGTACGATATCCACTTTTTCTCCGCGGAGCTCATTAACTACGGTTTGTACCCGCATCCCACGGTGACCAACACAGGCTCCCACAGGATCAACTTGCTCATCCCTTGTCGCAACAGCAATTTTAGACCGGTAGCCTGCTTCCCTAGCCACAGAACGAATCTCCACAATGCCTTCGTAAATTTCGGGTACTTCCAGCTCAAAGAGTCGCTTTAGTAAGCCCGGATGGGTACGAGATACAAACACCTGGGGCCCCTTGGTTGATTTTTCTACCCTGGTAATAAATGTTTTCACACGGTCATTATGTTTAAAACGCTCTCCTGGCATAGTCTCCGCATGGGGGAGAAGAGCTTCCACCCGGCCCAAGTCAATATAATAGTTGCGATTATCCGAACGTTGCACAATCCCAGTAACAATATCCTCTTCTCGATCTGCGAACTCTTCATAAATAATACTGCGCTCCGCTTCCCGGATTCGCTGGGTAACCACCTGTTTCGCCGTCTGTGCCGCAATCCGACCAAAGTCAGCTGGTGTTACTTCGATCTCTACAATATCATCCAGCTCATATGAGGGAAGGATCTCCCGTGCCGCGTCCAATGAAATTTCAAGACGAGGATCCAGAGCTTCTTCCACAACCGTTTTCCGAGCAAATACACGTACCTGCCCTGTCTCTCTATCGATATCGACCCGTACATTTTGCGCCGAGTGGAAGTTACGTTTGTATCCTGAGATCAGAGCCGCCTCAATCGCCTCGATTAAGACTTCTTTACGAATGCCCTTTTCTTTCTCTAGTTGAATGAGGGCTTCGATAAACTCTGCATTCATCGTCACTTCTCCTCCCTTCGATTAAACCACTAAGACCCTTTTGGCTTTGGCTATTTTATTTATTGGAACCTCAACCTGATCCCCATCCATATCAAGAATCGCTTTTCCATTGGGTCCTCCGGAATATTCGAGCAGTTCTCCCTCGAACGTTTTCCGTCCATCCATCGCCTCATAAGTGGTGATTAATACCCGACTTCCGATAGCCTGATTAAAGTGGTCTTCTTTTTTTAACGGCCGCTCTACTCCTGGAGAAGAGACCTCTAAAAAATAGCCACCGGCAATCAGATTTCCATCATCCAGTTCAGCGCTGAGCCGTTCGCTAATCCGACTGCAATCATCGAGGTCCACCTTGCCTTGCGGTCGGTCGATATACACACGAAGGAACCAGTTCTTCCCTTCCTTCGTAAATTCCGTATCATATAGCTCCAACCCTTCTTCCGCCAAGATCGGAACCGCCAATGCTTCTACAGTCTCTACTACTTTACGGCCCACCCCTAATTCCCTCCTTCAACGCCCAACACTTCCCTTAGAACCCGATACAAAGGGAAAGAGTGGGTGACAAACCCACTCTCCTCGGCCGGACTTCATTCTTCTATCAGTATAGCCAAAAAGATAGTGAACTACAACGCCTGCTAAAAATCCGTCCAATAAGCGGTCACACGACAGGTGGTATATGTTAGCTACACCCGCATAACGGATTCTCTCCCAACCATAGTTTAAATGGATGGTGGCTGAAACCGTTCACTCTTGCATCATATCACACACGGAACCGCATCCGCAAAATCAATCTTTTAAAAGACTTTAAAAGAGGGTAAGTTGGTTACTTTCTGGCAAATTTTCTAAACAGCCAAGACGCCGTAATACATCAATCACTGCACTGGTTGCCCGACTCCGTTTTTGCAAATCTTCGATGGAGAGAAATTCACCACTTTTACAAGCCTCTACAATATTACTGGCTGCGTTTACTCCTACCCCCGTCGCAGAGGAGAAAGGTGGGATCAAGCTATCTCCATCAACGAGAAAGCGAGTCGCATCAGACCGGTATAAATCCACTTTCTTAAAAGAAAGTCCGCGGGCCATCATTTCCCGGACAGATTCTAGTACGGTCATAAGCCCTTTCTCCTTGGGACTAGCGGAGATCCCCTTCTCTTCGATCTCTAGGATCGTTTTTTTGACCGCGTCAGCCCCTTTAAGAACCACTTCCACATCAAAATCATCTGCACGGACAGTGAAATAAGTAGCATAGTACTCAATCGGACGATGCACTTTAAACCACGCAATTCGCACCGCCATCATCACATAGGCCACAGCGTGCGCTTTTGGGAACATGTATTTGATCTTTCGACAGGAGTCCACATACCATTGAGGAACATCATGACTCCGCATCAGTTCTCCCTCTTCTTCGGTTAAGCCTTTCCCTTTCCGTACTTTCTCCATCAGCTTAAAAGCAACAGAGGGTTCCATTCCTTTATAGATGAGATAGATCATAATATCGTCTCGGGTAGAGATTACTTCAGAAAGAACAGCGGTTTGTGCGCGAACAAGCTCCTGTGCATTGTTCAGCCAAACGTCTGTACCATGGGATAATCCAGAGATTCGTACTAACTCACTAAAGGTAGTTGGCTTTGTATCTTCTAGCATCTGACGTACGAACCGGGTACCGAATTCGGGAATTCCTAACGTACCAGTTACGGTACCAATCTCCTCAGGCGTAACACCCATGGATTCAGTTCCTGAGAAGAGCTTCATCACCTCAGCATCATCGACTGGAATCGTCTTCGGATCAATTCCTGTCAAGTCCTGTAACATCCGAATCACCGTCGGATCATCGTGCCCCAGAATATCCAATTTAAGCAGTCGACCACTGATCGCATGATAATCAAAGTGAGTCGTTACCGTCTCTGATTTCATATCGTCTGCAGGACGTTGAATCGGTGTAAAATCAAACACATTTTTATTCTGAGGGATCACCATCAAGCCACCTGGGTGCTGACCCGTCGTCCGTTTCACCCCTGAACATCCCTCAACCATCCGGTCAATCTCCGCTCCACGCCATTGATGCCCCTTATGCTCCTCAAATTTCTTCACATATCCAAAGGCAGTCTTTTGCGCAACCGTCGAAATCGTTCCTGCGCGATAGACGTACTCTTTACCAAAAAGCTCTTCTGTGAATTTGTGTGCCCGAGGTTGATACTCACCCGAGAAATTGAGATCGATATCCGGCACCTTGTCCCCTTTGAAGCCAAGGAAAGTTTCAAAAGGAATATCATGACCATCCTTCATCATTTTTGTCTTACAGGTTGGACAATCCTCATCAGGAAGGTCAAACCCCGAAGCAACCGTCCCATCTGCAATAAAGCGGCTATATCGGCACGATCCACACACAAAATGGGGAGGTAGCGGATTTACTTCGGTGATATGACTCATCGTCGCAACGAAAGAGGAGCCTACCGAACCCCGAGAACCTACCAAATAGCCATCATCGAGGGATTTGGTTACCAGTTTATGAGAGATGAGATAGATTACAGCAAAACCATGCTTGATAATACTCCCCAATTCCTTCTCTAATCGCTTCTCCACAATATCTGGCAAGGGTGATCCATATAACCCTTCTGCCGTTTCATAACAGATACGGCGCAATTCATCCTCTGCCCCTTCAATAATTGGCGTATGAAGATCATCCGGGAAGGGCTTCATCTCCTCAATTCGGTCCGCAATGGCACGGGTATTATCCACAACAACTTCCTTCGCCTTCGCCTTCCCGAGGAAAGAAAACTCCTCCAACATCTCCTCTGTCGTCCGGAAATGTGCGGGAGAGAGTGGGCCACTATTTCTAAAGCCACCCGTTTGGTTAAAAGCGAGGATTTCACGATAGGTCGCATCCCATTCATCCAGGTAATGAGCGTTTCCAGTAGCAACCACTGGTTTACCCAGTTTCTCACCCATCTCCACGAGGAGGCGATTCGCTTCGCGCAACCGCTCCGGGCTATCGACAATCTCTTTATCCACCAAGTGTTGATTGACCGCAGGTGGCTGGATTTCTAAGTAGTCGTAAAAACCAGCTACCTGCTCCACTTCTTCCCGTGACTTTTGTAAAGCCGCTTCATACAATTCTCCTTTTTCGCAACCAGAACCGATTATTAGACCCTCACGGTTTTTTGCTAGCAAACTATGAGGAATTCTCGGCGTACGATGAAAATACTCCATATGCGCCTTGGATACTAATCGATATAAGTTCTTTAATCCTGTATAGTTCTCTACCAAAATCGTGGCATGGAAAGGTCGCAAGCGCGAGAGATCCCGATCTCCCGTCAAACCATTCAATTGATCCAAGTGGGTCAATTCTCGTTCGATACAATCAGTAACCATCTTCCACATGAGATAACCGGTTGCCTCGGCATCGAAGATCGCCCGGTGATGTTGGGTTAGCTCGATATTAAACTGTTTACAAAGCGTGTTTAAGCGATGATTTTTTAACCGTGGGTAAAGCAGTCTACCAATCTCAAGGGTATCAATCACTGGATTGGTTACAGGTTCATGATTCAATTTCTTACAAGCCTGTTGTAAAAAGCCCATATCAAAACGGGCATTGTGCGCGACGAGAACACTTCCCTCAATAAACGCTAAGTACCGAGGTAACACCTCTGCAAGCTCAGGTGCATCCTTCACCATGTCATCGGTAATCCCTGTCAGCTCGGTAATCAAGGAGCTCAGCTTCCGATGCGGGTTGATAAAAGCTTCAAAACGATCCACGATTGCCCCATCTCGCATCTTTACCGCTGCCAACTCGATGATCTCATCATGGACAGCAGACAATCCGGTCGTCTCTACGTCAAATACGACATAGGTGTCCGATTTTAATTCCCGATGGGCTTCATTTACCACGACAGGCACACCATCATCCACCACAAAGGCCTCTAAGCCGAAGATCACTTTAATCCCCTGCTTGTTCCCTGCGGCATAGGCATCTGGATACGCCTGTAATACCCCGTGATCGGTGATCGCCACCGCAGGATGCCCCCACTGGGCCGCCCGTTTAATCATCTCGACGGGTTCATATACACCATCCATTGCACTCATCGCCGTATGTAGGTGAAGCTCTACCCGCTTTTCAGGTGCGTTATCCTCTCTGCGATAGGATTCAACCTCTCGCAGATCGTTGGCCATGATGACAAGATCGCGGGCAAAGGTATCAAATTGAACCGAACCGCGTAAGGTCACCCACATGCCATCCTTCACCCGAGAAAGAGTCGCCGCATCTTCTTTATCCCGAGCAAATACTTTCACCGCGATGGAATCACTATAATCCGTCACATTAAAGGTGATTAGGGTACGGCCACTCCGAAGCTCACGTACCTCTGCCTTAAATACCTTCCCACGCACACAAACCCTGCGCTCCTCATCGGTAATCTCCCGGATCAAAATCGGCTCATCTCTAAAATCATACCCGATGGCCACAGGGCCCGCTGATGATGCATCTGCTTCTCCTGGTGGAGGTTCAGCAGCTTCCAAGGAGTTCATCGCCTCCTCGACGAGTTGTCGCTCTGCTTCTTCTCTCTCCTCAAGGAACTTCTCCTTAGCCCCTTCCTCTGGTGTATAAGTAAAGGCCACCTGTACTCGTGTCCCCGACACTTCATGAAAGAGGGAACTAACCACTTGATCCAGCTGTTTGGAAACCGCCATCTTCACCATCATCTCATTCGGAAAGGAGAGCGTCAGACGCTCTCCTTCCATCTTCCATTGCGCACGGGCAAACCACCCCGCAACAGAGGGGGAGATTTTTTCAGCGGTTTGTTGCCGAATCCATTGCCAATACATTTCTGCCAATTGGGCCAAATTGGCTTGATGATACTGCACAACAAATTGGATATCGACTACATCCTGAAAAGCTTCTTTCACTTTCTCCTGCATTCGAAACCAGATATTAGGTGGAACTGGCTCGGCTAACCGCAGATAAAAAGTCCAACTCTTTTTACGCCGGCTCACTTTCACCTTTTCGATCACAGCTCCCGGGAAGTGACGTTGGGCCACTTCCCATGGTATCTCTGCTCGCTCTAAGACCTGAAGCCATCGATCCTGTGTTTCTTCGGCCATCGTCATCCTCCGTTCCAAAAAATCCATGGTAAAAGTGTATCAGAAAGACAGAGGAAGGACTAGACACTAGGAAGGAGATGCAGCATATATAACGCCTGATAGAATGGCGTTATTCGCATTTTTTAAGCGGCTTTAACAAATCCTCAAATGGAAGTGCACCATATAAAACGGCTTAAGGATCTCAAAGGGAAAGAATTATGGGAGCAAAGAATGATCGCCAGAGCAAGGAAACTATGGCGCTCTGCAAGAAATGCCATAAAGACCTTCACCACGGAAAACTAGATTGAGTGGGTGGAGAGCCGGATACCTTGAGAGGGGTATGTCCGGTCGGAGGGGAGGATTTGGAAACCTATACCGGAAACGGGACAAGGCGCTGGGTCCTTACCCTACTGTGAAAACCTCACGGGGGTGATTTCATAATTGATTGTTCATGTTAAGTATTTTCTTTTCTTGCGTCCTTTTTAAAGGATAACAAGTTTTATTACCCTTAAAAAAACCTGGAGAAAAGAAGTGATTGGGAGTTATTAGGCGTATTTCCTGTTAATATAAGTCAATTCGACAAGTTCAGTAAATTGACTATATTCAAAGATTGAAATAAGATGCAGATGCCTGTAAAGTATTGAGAACCAAAATTAAGAAAAGGTGGGATTTTTGATGAATGTAAGAAAAATGGCCATTCTATTTGTGGCTCTGTTTACTTTCATGGTTGTGAGTGCAGTACCAGCCTATGCGGCTACAGACTACGGCAATAATTATTTCAAAACAGAAGACGGAAAATACGATCATACGTTTAAAGCCACTAGTTCCGAGAAAAATGTACAAGTCTATGCATTTGAAATAAAGAAAGTGAAGATAAGCACAGGAGAGAAAAGCGACGGTAGCTCATCTTCTTTGGATGTAAGACTATGCAACTCCTCCAGCGGGAATTGCACTTCTTGGAAAAATTTAAGTATGGCAGTGCAATTTACTGATATGAAACCCGGAACCTATTATGCAGACATCAGAGATAAATACGCCAGTTACTACTACTATGGTTATGTAAATGTTTTTGTCAGATAGAGAAAATTTCCGTCCTACTCTACTATTTTCATCATGATAGTATTATTTCGATAAAAAAACAAGCAAGTGGCCCCATCCCTGCCAGGATTGAGCTGGAATATACTTTGTTCGCCAAATCGTTCTCGGATTAGGGTCACAGCACATAGCCATCAAGTTAAGAAAAAGGGTAGTGACAGGGCTCTTGCTATATAATCAAAAATACTCGAATTAGTTGATTCTTATTAACAACTTTCCTACAATTTAGGTGTAGTGAGAACCAAAATTAAGAAAAGGCGGGATTTTTTATGAATGTAAGGAAAATGGTAATTTCATTTGTGGCTCTGTTTACTTTCATGGTTGTGAGTGCAGTACCAGCCTATGCGGATAACTATTACGACAGTAAATATTTCAAAACAGAAGACGGAAAATACGAACAAACGATTGCAACCACTAGTTCCGATAAAAATGTACAAGTGTATGTATCTGAAATAAAAAAGGTAAAGAAAAGCACAGGAGAGAAAAGCGACGGCAGCCCTTCTTCTTTGGATGTAAGACTATGCAACTCCTCCAGCGGGAGTTGCACTTCTTGGAAAAATTTAAGTGGTGCAGCGATTTTTACTGATATGAAAGCCGGAACCTATTATGTAGACATCAAAGATAAATACGCCAGTTACTACTACTATGGTTATGTAGGTGTTACTGTATTCCCAGATTAAAGGGTATTACTAGGTGGAGACTTCAAGGATGCCCACCTAGCCGATTTCGAATAGATGTATGTTATCTGACCAAGAATCTAAAAATTATGACCATATTTAGGTGTAGTGAGAACCAAAATTAAGAAAAGGTGGGATTTTTGATGAATGTAAGAAAAATGGCCATTCTATTTGTGGCTCTGTTTACTTTCATGGTTGTGAGTGCAGTACCAGCCTATGCGGATAACTTTTACAGCTGGAAAGATTTCAAAACAGAAGACGGAAAATACGAACAAACGATTATAACCACTAGTTCCGATAAAAATACACAAGTGAAAGTAACTAAAATAAAGAAGGTAAAGAAAAGCACAGGAGAGGAAAGCGACGGCAGCCCTTCTTCTTTGGATGTAAGACTATGCAACTCATCCAGCGGTAGTTGCACTTCTTGGAAAAATTTAAGCACTGAACAAGTGGATTTTACTAATATGAAAGCCGGAACCTATTATGTAGACATCAAAGATAAATACGCCAGTTACTACTACTATGGTTATGTATCGGTTTATGTCAGATAGAGACGGCACTCCGTGTGAAAGCCTTCTCCACTGAATACATCACAAGACCCCCATCTAAAGATGGGGGTCTTGTGATGTATGGGTACAACCTGTTGAGATAGAAAAGGGCGACCCTTATTTTTGAACCACTCTAGGTCTCAATAGAGTGGTTCAAAAATAACGAAACAAACTCAAAGTGGGAGTATGACAATATTATCAAAAGCTTATACTTCCTGAATTATATTGACTCCCTACCCTTACGTCGCAATGTGCAAAAGGCATTAAATCGAGGGGAAAGTTATCACAAGTTACGCAAAGCGGTATCCTATGCTAATTTCGGTAAACTACGCTTCAAAAACAAAAATGATCAGCATATATGGGGGGAGTGCAGTCGCTTACTCGCCAATTGCATTATTTATTACAATGCCAGTATTTTATCTAATATGCTCGCTTATAGAGAGAGCAATGGTCAAGATTCAGATGTTATGAAACAAATCTCTCCAGTTGCATGGCAACATATTAATCTCTACGGAAGATACGAGTTTAATAAACAACAAGAGTCTGTTGACATGGATACAATCATTCAAGAATTAGCCCATTCAACAGCTATACCAGAAATAGAGTAATTATTTAAGGAGTCCCCTCTAAAACACTTGAGGAGACTCCTTATTCCACCTTTTCGGGGGGATGGGCAAAAACACCCGTTTTCCATCCGTTTTTCGCACCAGAACCCATAAAGCTTCTTAGTAATTATCGATTTTTCCGAAAGCGTTACATTCCGAACCTAGGCAGGTCAAGTCGAGTCTATAGGTAGAATATAAGCCAGTTATACGAGAAGAAATGGTTTTTGTCCCTGGCCCATAAGCTTTCTTGTATACGGTTGTCGATTTTTTGGTGTCTATTACCCTAACTTCAATCGTGTCATTTGGACTTTCGTTTTTTATGCCAATGTCTACAAAATGTTTGCTACTATTCGCACTTATTGGAGTAACAGTAGTACATCCAGGATCACCTTTCCTAAGGTTACAATCATCGTACGCAGCGAAAACATTTCCAATAGACGAAAAGAAGAAAATAAAAGCCAAACAAAGAGATGCAAGCGATACTATCATTTTTCTTTTCAATGCGGATTCCTCATTTCTTAATTTTTTACCATTAAACAATAAAATTATTATTTAATGGTTACCAATCCTATCCTTGAATAAACTTTCCTTACAAGAGTGACAAACCCAGTTTTTTCACTTTAATTACCTCCTAAAAATTACTTTTAATTACCTACAATAGTACATTTGACATTGATGTACACTATTCCTTCCTTTGTTATTACATTTTTCCTTTCTATTGGTAACGATATGGACAAAACTGAGACCCAGGGGTATTGGGTCTCAGTTTTTCTCATTAATATAACCAATCAGCGTCACGCTCTATTGACTCCATTATCTTTATATCATCTATCTCTGATTCAACCCTAGCTATGAATCATCATAGTCGGAGGTTGAAAAAATAACTTTACCCTCTGGCTCATGAAGTACCCACCCTTCAGATGACCCCATGATAATTCGGGAAATATCTTGACCCGTGGCCAGATGCAATGAAGCCCCTAATTTAAGCCCCCTCACTCTTACTTTCCATACGTTCTTTCCACTCATCCTTCTCCCCCTCCATAACCCTTCCGTTTAATGGCTTTAACGATCACTCTTTCTCCTCCGATATACTCTCTATAGCTCTTCTCCGGTCCTGTTCACTGGGAGTAACGTACCTACGAGTGGTTTCTAAACTCTCATGACCTGCCAATTCAGCTACCAATGTAATTCTTATCCGCTCCAACTGTGGATCTTTTGAACGTGCATCAATCAGATTTTTACAAAACGAGTGCCGGAGAGAATGGGTGGAAAACTCATCTCCTGTAATCCCTAATTGATCAAAGTATCGACGGATCATGTAATGAATGCCTTGTCTTGTCATTTGATCCTTCCCGCGGTTGCTCAGAAAAAGAAAAAGCGATGGTTCATCACCACGTTGCTCTTCCCACTCCTTGAAAGCACGGATTAAATCGGAATTCATTTCTATTCTGCGGGTCTTTCCTCCCTTACCATTCCATATAATCAGGCGTTTTCGTTTCCAATCAAGATCATCCATCTCTAACGCCGCCGCCTCTGAAACGCGAACCCCCGCTTGAAGCATGGTCTGGATAATTGCCAAGTTACGTGTTCTTTTCCATGGATTTTTCTCTTTCTTTACAAGGTGAAGGAGATCGGACTGCTGCTTACGGGGCAGCCATCGAGGAGCCTGATTAAGAGCAGACAAGCGCTTCATCCGAATCGGTTGAGCCTGATTCAACGACGTTTTCTCGGTTTCCATTAGGAATTTCCAATAAGTTTTAATCGCTGCGACCCGCTGATTCACCGTGCTGTCTGCTCGCCGCTGGACCGTTTTCATGTAGGCGATCCAATCGTGAAGGTCCCGGGTTGTCACTTGATCAGGATCAAACGCACGATCGGATTGCTCCTCATACCATGTGGCCAATGCATTAACTGCTGCCCCGTACGCATCTAGAGTTTCTTTCCTCTTCCCATTCGCTCGTAGCCATTCCATAAATTCGATCACTGATGTTCCTCCATTTAAGAAAGGGAGCCCTATTGCCCCCTTTCGGTCACTTAGTTTTTCTGTGGAAAGGATCAAGCATTCCAAGGGATTTTTTGCATGTCACCCATCCCCATTAAACAGCCTCCCTTTCTCTCTCTTTTTCGTTTTCTCTTTTAAATCGGTACCCGATCACTATTCCGATAACCACGGCTAGCAACGCAAAATATGCGAGATCGATCCAGAACGAGAGCGTTCCTAACTGTACAAGTTCCCTCATAAAATCATCCCAGCGGTAGACGATAAAAGCGATATCCACGGTCATTAATAGAAAAACAAAAATTACCTCGATCCTAACAAACAACGACATAAATATGACCGGAAGAGTTACGATAAACGATACTAAGCGTCCAATCCAAACCGGCAGTAAGATGATGTTTCTGTATATAGTAACAACAGTTAATAAGAGTAATACTAACAATCGAGAGATTATATAGACGACTACATTGAATGTCCTTTGAAGAAAAAGAGTCAAGTTTACGACCTCCCCTCACTTTTTTCAACCCGGCCTCTCAACAACCATAAAAGTCCTAGCAGAGGAAACGGTAACAAGACAACTCCTTCGTGTTATGTAAAGGTAATTTCTATCTTCATTCTACGTGTTATGTCAAGAAAAAGCAAGTATTTTCGGAAAATTCCTTTACATAAATCATATTATGTAAAGGAAAAGCAATTTGGTTTTTACCTCTGGTTTGTCAGAGATACCAAGGGACATATACAAGTAAAAGACCGCTGTCTACCTTTAGGGGACAATACCAATAGGACAGTGGTCTTTTACTTGGGCACGATGAAGTACATTATAAATGGCGATCCCTACCGTCTTGATCCAGACAAGGACAGCGTTCCAGTGCGCCCATAAGGCGTCTATAGAAATCCGCATTAGCAAGCGGAGGATCAAAGAGTCCACAAGATCTGTCACCACCCAGCCTACCTTGGAGGGAAACCAAAGGGGGAAAATAGCATGCTGGGAAAGTCCCAAGTCGACTAACCACCAAGTCGCGACTGAGGGGCGAGGTGAGTAGCAATGGACAAGGATGAAAGCTGGATTGCTTGAACGACAGTCCAAGTGGGAATAATGTCGCCCGCAACGGAAGGTGGTAGCAAACGTTGCGTCTTGTAGTGTCAATGGTCACATGGTTCAACCATTGACAGGGCTCTACACAGGACACACCCTCAATCAGAGGATATGGACGAACATCGCATCCGAAACCATTGTGAGCATGTTCTATGGAAGCTAAATGGGGATCGCCTAAGTTGGGCAGCCCTGAGTGGCTATGACTAAAAGTCTGAAAACCCAATATGGCGACGGAGCTCTCGTAGTAGTCCGAGCCAGGGAAAGCCTGGTACATGGCGAAGGGGAGCAGCTCACTCAGCTTAGTACTAAAACAGGAAGGAGCGAGAGGAGAAATCCTGAAGCGGTATTAAGCAGTCTAGCAAAACAGGCAAAGGGGGAGGGTGATTTCATACTTGATTGTTCATGTTAAGTATTTTCTTGCGCCCTTTTTAAAGGATAACAAGTTTCATTACCCTTAAAAAACTTGGATAAAGAAGTAATTGGGAGCTATTAGGCGTATTTCTTTTTAATATAAGTTAATTCGACAAGTTCAGTAAATTGACTATATTCAAAGATTGAAATAATATGCAGATGCCTGTAAAGTAGTGGGAACCAAAATTGAGAAAAGGTGGGATATTTTGATGAATGCAAGAAAAATGGCAATTCTATTTGTGGCTCTGTTTACTTTCATGGTTGTGAGTGCAGTACCAGCCTATGCGACAGACTACGGCAATAATTATTTCAAAACAGAAGACGGAAAATACGATCATACGTTTAAAACCACTAGTTCCGAGAAAAATGTACAAGTGTATGCATTTGAAATAAAGAAAGTGAAGATAAGCACAGGAGGGAAAAGCGACGGTAGCTCATCTTCTTTGGATGTAAGACTATGCAGCTCCTCCAGCGGGAATTGCACTTCTTGGAAAAATTTAAGTATGGCAGCGGAATTTACTGATATGAAAGCCGGAACCTATTATGCAGACATCAGAGATAAATACGACAGTTACTACTACTCTGGTTTAGTAAATGTTTATGTCAGATAGAGACGGCACTCCGTGTGAAAGCCTTCCCCACTGAATACATCACAAGACCCCGAGTAGGATAGGAAATTTCCGTCCTACTCTACTATTTTCATCATGATAGTATTATTTTGATAAAAAAACAAGCAAGTGGCCCCATCCCTGCCAGGATTGAGCTAGGAATATACTTTGTTCGCCAAATCGTTCTCGGATTAGGGTCACAGCACATAGCCATCAAGGTAAGAAAAAGGGTAGTGGCAGGGCTCTTGCTATATAATCAAAAATACTCGAATTAATTGACTTCAATTAACAACTTTCCTACAATTTAGGTGTAGTGAGAACTAAAATTAAGAAAAGGTGGGGGTATTTTGATGAATGTAAGAAAAATGGCAATTCTATTTGTGGCTCTGTTTACTTTCATGGTTGTGAGTGCAGTACCAGCCTATGCGGATAACTTTTACGGATGGAAATATTTCAAAACAGAAGACGGAAAATACGAAGAAACGATTAAAACTACTAATTCCGATAAAAATGTACAAGTGAGAGTATCTGCACTAGAGAAAGTGAAGAAAAGCACAGGAGAGAAAAGCGACGGCAGCCCTTCTTCTTTGGATGCAAGACTATGCAGCTCCTCCAGCGGTAGTTGCACTTCTTGGAAAAATTTAAGTATGGCAGCGGAATTTACTGATATGAAAGCTGGAACCTATTATGTAGACATCAGAGATAAATACGACAGTTACTACTATTCTGGTTATGTATCGGTTGATGTCAAATAGAGATGGCACTCCGTGTAAAAGCCTTCCCCACTGATTACATCACAAGACCCCCATCTTTAGATGGGGGTCTATCTCATATGGGTACAGCCCACGGGTTCACACCAAGTGTGTCTCTCTTTAAGGTCCGAACGAGTTTCATATGGGTGGATCAAAAAGAAATACGTAGGAAGCAATAAAGACCTTATTTCACCTCTAAAATCAGGACGGGGGTACGTGTTTGAGGTTTTAAAATTAAATAACTTTATTGTCAATCTACAAGTGGCCGCAAAAAGGAGTGCCAGGATTTTACCTGGCACTCCTTTTTTAATGAAAAAACAGAATTGATTTTTTGTTCATATTGTATATAATGTATTCGAAGGTAAAATATAGCAAAAAGGTGGTTTTAGCATGATATTCAAAAAAATATCTGCTATGATTGCTGTTGGTGCAGTGGCTGCTTCCCTATTAATGCCATCTGCATCATTTGCAGATGGTTTCAATGCTCAAGGTTGGGATTATGTAGGAAAGAGTACATTTACAACTCAAAGTTCAACAGTTCAATCTAGTGGCGGAAATTTCCAATTTTGCTTTAGCCAAACTTCAACCATCGTTCCTGGAACCTACTGGTTATGGGAAGATGATGGTGATGATCATCAACTTGCAGGCGAGGTCACTATAAGCGCTGGTACGCATCCATGTGCAGTGTTTTATGGTATTGGGGGGTATGTTGATGGTTCAAATAACAAAGCAGAATTTCTCCTAATGAAAAATAACTCTAAAACAGCCACAGTAAAATTCTATGATTGAATAAGTTAGAATATTTTATATTAAATAAGCGAACAAAGACAAAAAAACGTTGGCCAACACTTTTCGAGGTGAAAAGCATGTTGGCCAACGTCGTAACATATATAAAATATGACTCAAAGAATTAGCCATTGTAAACAGTATCGATAGCCTTATTCTTTGAGAGATAAGATATTAATATGCAGGATGAAGTTCGGGCTACAGCATCACAATCATTGTCATTCCAGAAGGTCTCTTGACATTCTAAGTGAATCGTATAGCTTCCTCCGGTATCTGTAACATAACGTTTGATTGTTCCCTCTCTGTCACTGTTCCCCCATTACATGATATACGCGAAAGCCATCGCTTTTGTACACATCAAACCCGACATGGTTATTCTTTGTGGTTACGGTAAGTGTCATATGATTTCCCTTGAATTCCTTTTGGACTGAGCGAATTCGAATAGATGGGACCTTCACCAGCTCCTTGATTTGAGATCATTATAACTGATTATTCAGATTACTGACGCATTAATTATAAATATGAATTAATTTTAAGAAAAAACAGAATTGACTTTTTGTTTATATTGTATATAATGTTTTCGAAGGTAAAATATAACAAAAAGGTGGTTTTATCATGATATTCAAAAAAATATCTGCTATGATTGCTGTTGTAGCTGCTTCTCTATTAATGCCATCTGCATCATTTGCAGATGATTACCAAGCTCAATTTTGGGATTATATAGGAAGTAGTACATTTACAGATCAAAGTTCAGTAGCTAAATCTAGTGGAGGAAGTTTCAAGTTTACCTTTAAGTCAGCTTCAACCGCCGTTAATGGAACTTACTGGTTATGGGAAGAAGATCCGGATGGTTTTCAATATGTAGGCAAGGTCACTGTAAAAGATGGAGGAGGTGGAGAGTTTTATAATGTTGGGGGGTTTGTTGATGGTTCAAATAACAGAGCAGAATTTGTCCTAACTAAAGATAACTCTCAACAAACCACAGTAAACTTCTATAATTTCTCCACCTAAGCCTTATTTGACGAAAAAAGCTGATCTCTAGGAGGATCAGCTTTTTGTCTTATTTTTGCCGTCCGATAAATAGCCGAACAATAAGGGGCGCTACCAGCTGGCCAATTTAGCCGTTATCCCTTGGGGGGATGAACGGCTTTTAATACAACCACTCTGCCGATTCGACTATTTTCGCCTCTTCTCCTCCTACCTCTTCCACCTTAGCGACGAATTCCTCAAAGTCTGAGGTGGAGTAGAAGCGGCAACTCTCGTCTCTGCCAGTTGCTTTCCGATTAAACAGGATCCATCATGCTCTCTTCTAAATTTCTCAAAGTATACTAGGAGGAATTCCACCTAGTCGTAGGGAAAAGAGTAAAGTCATTCTTTATCATCTCATTTTTATTGGTTCATTTCTTGGAACCCACTGGCTTGAAGGGAGTACAATAACATGACGAAGCATTCTCATCCGCCTACGATAACCGATGGGCGTACAAACACATATGAGGCAAAAAGGGGGATCGAGACTACAGACTCGATGCCCCTTTTCTATGAACACTTTTCTCAAATAAAGGAGGAAAGCGCACCGATGACCCAGGCAGATCCCATCATCTTAGATGGCCACTCCCTCACCTTGCAAGCTTTTCGCGAAGTGGTTCTTCACGCTCGCCCTGTGCGTCTTCACCCCGATGCTATCCAGCAGATGAGCCGTTCTCGAGAAATGGTGGAATCGTTGTTAAAAGCCGGTGATACCGTTTATGGAATTACTACTGGCTTTGGTAAATTTAGTGACACCTTAATCGACCACTCCCAAGTACAAGATTTGCAACGCAACCTCATCGTGAGTCACGCCTGCGGGGTGGGAGAACCCCTGTCGGAAGAGGCTGTCCGCGGGATGATGCTCCTTCGCGCCAATGCCCTTGCGAAAGGACATTCTGGTATTCGACCCATCGTTGTTGAACGACTACTCACCTTCCTCAATGAAGGCATTCATCCCATCGTTCCCAGTCAAGGCTCCCTCGGAGCAAGTGGTGACTTAGCTCCCCTTGCTCATATGGCATTGCCATTGATCGGAGAAGGAATGGTTCAATTCCAAGGAGAAAAACAAGAAGCTCAGGTTGTTCTCCAAAAACAGAACCTTACACCGCTTGTGTTAGAAGCTAAAGAAGGACTCGCCTTGATCAATGGTACTCAGCTGATGGCGAGCCTCCTTTCCATCTCTTTGTTAAAAGCAGAGGAGCTCATCAATGCCGCTGACATCATCTCAGCCTTAACTGTAGAAGCATTGAACGGGATTCCCCATGCCTATCATCCTCTTCTCCATGAAGCTCGTGGCCAGGTGGGGCAAATCGCTTGTGCCACTCAACTCAGAAACTTGCTCCAGGGGAGTGAGCGAGTTACCCAACCTGGTGAAAAGCGCGTACAGGATGCTTACAGCCTCCGGTGTATCCCTCAAGTCCATGGGGCAAGCCGGGATACCTTTGTCCATGTTAAACACATTGTGGAACGGGAACTCAACGCCGCAACCGATAATCCCTTACTTTTTGCTGAGGAGAGGGAAGTAATTTCCGGAGGCAATTTCCATGGCCAGCCCCTCGCCTTAGCGGCCGACTTCCTCTCCATCGCTATGGCAGAGCTTGCTAACATCTCTGAACGCCGTACTGAACGGTTGGTCAACCCTCAGCTATCGGGGCTCCCTGCCTTTTTGACCCAACAGGGCGGACTTCACTCCGGGTACATGATCCTCCAGTATACTGCGGCTTCTCTCGTCTCGGAAAATAAAACCCTCTGCCACCCTGCTTCGGTGGACTCCATCCCCTCCTCGGCTAATCAAGAGGATCATGTGAGTATGGGAGCTTTCGGTACGCGCAAATTGCACCAAGTCATCCGTAACGTCACCCATGTCCTCGCCATTGAATCCATCTGCGCTTCCCAAGCCCTCGAATTTGGCACAGGATTGTTAGGAGCAGGTACCCAACCTGCCTATGATCATATCCGCAAGGTCATCCCCCCTCTTGGTGATGACCGTGAAAGCGGAGCCGATATGGTTGCGGCTGTAGTGTTGATCCAAAGCGGCCAGCTTCGCCAAGTCGTTGCCTCCCATTTAAGTGGGTAAAAGCTTCAGCTAGTCGTGCATGATTAACCCAACGCGGGTCGGATTTTAAGGTTAAATAAACGTACACGTAGTGATTTCCTCATATTTCTTTGGTACGGACCCGTAATCCAATGTGCCCATCCTGTCCCTAGAAAAAACGACAACACCCTATACTAAAACCCCCGCTTTTGGTGTGATAAGCATAGCGGGGGTTTTAATATGAACCACCATCACTCATTGAATGTGCCCACCAATTTTTCCCGCCCGATCGGTAAATACACTTGCCTCCGATAGAGATTGCGCCAAAAAGATACTTTGCGTGCCAAACCGATCACGTATCCCATCAATCGCTTCAGCCAGTTGATACTCTTTATCCTTTGCCTTAAATAAATCCAACTGAACCGCATCGTCGGGGACAAGATTACTTAGCGTAATACCGACAAGACGAACCGGTTCTCGATCCCAGTGTTCAGACATCAGTTGAACAGAAGCATGAAAGATATCGCGACCGATATTAGAGGGATCGGGTATGGTGAGGGAGCGATAAACCGAACGAAAATCCGCATCCTTCAATAAGAGGGAAACTGTCCGACCCACACGTTTCGCACGGCGGGCACGGGTGCCTACTTCTTCTGCTAACTCTCTGAGAACAACTTTAATCTCACTCTCCGTAACATAGTCTCTCGAGAGCGTAAACTGATGTCCGATGGATTTACATCCGTCAAGCGTGTGGGGGTCCACCGGACTATAATCGATCCCATTGGCCGATTGATGAAGGACTCTTCCTATTACACCAAATCGTCGTGCAAGCAATTCGGGGTCTGTATCAGCCAAATCACCAATCGTACGAATCGCCATGCGTTGAAAATGTTGCTCCATTCGCCCACCCACACCAAAAAGCTTCTTTATCGGAAGGGGCCATATCCGCTTAGGCACATCGTCAGAGGTGAGTACCGTCAACCCCCATGGTTTTTGAAAACCGGCTGCCATTTTGGCTAACAATTTGTTGGGACCTACCCCAATGGAACAAGGAATTCCTTCTTCTTGCGAAATCCGCTTCTGCATCAGTTTCGCCGTATTCTCTCCATCTCCAAATAATTGTTCACAACCCGTAATTTCAGCAAAGGCTTCATCAATGGAGAAGGGTTCAACCAGAGGCGAAAATTCCTTCATAATCTCTACAATGCGAGTGGATACCTCAATATATGTTTTCATACGAGGCGGTACTAAATGAGCCTCTGGACATAGCCGATGTGCTTCGCCAACAGTCATTGCCGTTTTGACTCCATTTACCTTTGCTTCATAGGATGCGGCTAAGACGATCCCATGACGACGTGCGGGGTCTCCACATACAATAATAGGCTGACCTTTTAAAGCCGGATTTATTGCTTGTTCTACACTTGCATAAAAGGAATTCATATCCGCCAGTAAAATGATTCGTTTCTTTTCTTTAGTCTTCATAGGGCTCCTCCACACCAATAATTGAATGGAATGGTATCCACCGAATATCCCTACCGTTACGCATTTTCACCCTCTGTTCATGAAACGCAATCCGCTCTATAAAACCACAGAAGGTTTCAGCACCATATTTCCCCGCAATAGTAAGCAGGATCGGCCGTTCTTCTTCCATGGCCCATCCGATCCTCCGGCTCATTTGCTCAAGCTCATCCTCATCAATCTTCGGGGGGATAATCTCCTCCTGGTGCCGGCGCTTCTCCCATAAAGCATCTTCGTGTTGAGGTAAAATGATTCGATGCCCCTCCCACAACTTGTTCCCCCGATGGATTCCCTTCACGTCTGATCACCTCAAATACAGTATATAAGAATATATGTTCGTATTATACTTCCAAAATAAGGTGACGTGACAAAAAGAGCAGGTGGGAGGCGTTTTCTTCCCACTGCTCTTTTTAAAAGGGTACCCCACCCATATTTTGGGGCAGATGCATGATAAAATTCCAGTAGACTCCCTCTCCCATCCTCCTTACTCATCCGGTATAATAGGAACGACCGTCATCTTTTTCGACGGTTTTTTCGTTTTTGATCACCTATATTTCCCAACCAACACTATAATGGAATTATATCGAATCAAGCAGTCGATTAGCCGAAAAATGGAAGATGGCCTTGCCTTCACACTTCTGGATAATTGGCACGCCTGATATCAAATCATTCGTTATAACTCTTTGATAGAGGAGGACCTCCATTGAAGCCGCTGGATCTGTTACATAAAGTATATGGATTTACCTCTTTCCGACCTGGTCAGGAAGTCATTGTCGAGAGCATCCTTGCTGGTCACAATACCTTGGCAATCATGCCCACAGGAGGGGGGAAATCTGTCTGTTATCAGATTCCTGCCCTGATGATGGATGGGCTATCCCTCGTTGTCTCTCCATTGATCTCTCTGATGAAGGATCAGGTGGATCATTTAAATCAACTAGGGATTCCTGCTGCCTATATCAATAGCACCTTGTCAGCGAAGGAGATGCAAACCCGATTAGCTGATGCAGCCCGGGGAGTTTATCGCCTTCTTTATGTCGCTCCTGAACGATTGGAATCGGATCGCTTTCGCCAATTATTATATCAAGTGCCCTTATCCTTAATTACAATTGACGAAGCTCACTGTATCTCCCAATGGGGACATGATTTCCGACCTAGCTACCGCTCCCTGGCACAATGGATTAGCACCTTAGTACAGCGTCCCATCATTGCAGCTTTCACTGCCACAGCCACTCAGGAAGTGCGTAACGATATTGCTCAGCTCCTCTCCTTTCAGCCAAAACATATCTTTGTCACCGGAGTCAAGCGGGAAAACCTTGCCTTCTCTGTTTTCCATGGAGAAAACATCCGTGACTTTGCCCTCCAGTATCTTCGTGAACACCCGACAGACCCTGGCATCTTCTACTGTGCCACGCGGAAAGAAGTAGACGGACTTCATCAATTTTTAAGGAGTCGTGGGTTTTCTGTCAGTAAGTATCATGCGGGTCTCACAGAAAATGAACGCCAGCAAGCCCAGGAGGATTTCTCCTTTGATCGGGTGCAAGGAATGGTTGCAACAAACGCCTTCGGGATGGGGATCGATAAGTCCAATGTCCGCTTCGTCATCCATTGTCAGATGCCCCGCAATTTAGAGTCCTATTATCAGGAGGCGGGCCGAGCAGGACGTGATGGAGAGACAAGTGAGTGCATCTTACTGTTTAGCCCTTCCGATGTACAAACCCAGAAGTATCTCATCGAGCAGTCTCATATGGCACCCCAGTTAAAGCAAAATGAACATCAAAAGTTAACGGAGATGGTTCGTTACGCCCATACCCAAGCCTGTTTACAAGAAACCTTTGCTCTCTACTTTGGCGACCAACCAGGAAAGTCATGTAGCAATTGTAGCAACTGCCTAGATGAAGGGGAGCGAACAGATGTCACTGTGGAAGCACAGAAGATTTTCTCCTGTGTGAAGCGGATGCGTGAACGCTTTGGTGTCTCTCTGACAGCTAAGGTATTAAAGGGTTCTGCAAGTAAGCGGGTAAAGGAGCTTGGGTTTAACAAGCTCCCTACCTATGGATTACTAAAGGGATATACGGAAAAGGATATCGTTCATCGGATTCAGGTATTAACCGCAGAAGGCTTTCTCCGCGTAACTGAGGATGAGTACCCTGTATTGGCGCTCACCACCAAAGCCATCGATGTGCTACAAGGTAAGCAATCAGTCCTCCTCCGTGTGAAAAAGAAATCGACAACTACCGCTACACCCGTACATCAAAATCTCTTTGAAACGCTTCGTACTCTGCGTAAAGAGCTCTCGACTACTGAACAAATACCACCTTACATGATCTTTCCAGATAGTACTCTGACTGATCTTGCGCGAATATGTCCTATTGATCGTGAAGGGATGCGAGCAATCCGTGGGGTAGGTGAACGGAAACTAGAAAAGTATGGAGAAGCTTTCCTCACCGCGATCCGTACTTATATCGAAAAAGAAGGAATCACTCCGACTGCCTCTCCTACTCCATCTGGATCGTCCCCTTCAGATGAAAAAGAACCAAACCAGAAAGAGCCAAGCCACCTCATCACCTGGAGAATGTGGCAGAAAGAAGGCCACACTTTAGATGAAGTAGCCGCCACACGAGGGCTCACCGCTACCACTTTGGATAATCACCTCCTTCGCGCTTCCCAGGAAGGACACCCTGTTGATTGGAATCGCCTGATCCCCCAAGATCAGGAACCTATGATCCTAGCAGCCATTGAGCAGGCCGGAGGAACTCAACTACGACCCATTAAAGAACAGTTACCTGAACCGATTTCCTATACAACGATTAAAGCAGTATTAGCCAAACAAGCGGAGAAAAAATAAAAACTCCCTATAGAATAAGGAGTCAGGCCCTATATGGAAAATGAGGGGTTCGGTCAATTAAATTTTGCCCTCCTAAAATCCATTCTAAGCGCTTTTGTGATGAAGGACAGACCGGTTCGTTTCGTACCCCCTAAAAATAAAGAAAGTACCTCTTCGTTAAAAAGGGGTACTTTCTTTTCTTATCGAACTTCCGGATCATACATGAACCGGAACTGGCTTAAAATCTAGATAATCACAGGAGACGAGTTGCAGATGTACACCTTCATAGTCCCCAACAAAAGCATCTCGATGGGAACGACCATGCAAATGACCATACAAACAAGTCTTTACCTCGTACTCCTGCATCACTCGCATAAAATCCGAATTCGACACCTTCGGCGTTGCTGGTGGATAGTGTAACATCACGATTCGTTCTTTTTCCGGGTATTGCTTGGCCGCTGTGGAAAGAGCCATCTCAAGACGACCTACCTGACGATCATAAATCCGACGGTCCGAGCTTTCATCCCATCCTGGTTCGCCTGGTAAATTCCAACCTCGTGTACCAGCGATGACATACCCTTCAGCGATAGTGCAATCGGCATCAATCCACTCCATTCCTTCAGGGAGCATGTGACGCACCTTTTTTTTACTTTGTGCATAGTAACAGTGGTTGCCTGGTGAAAGAATTTTCCGACCAGGAAGTGCATTGATCCAATCAAAATCATAGCGAGCCTGCTCTAAGCGTAAGGCCCAGCTGATATCCCCAGGGATCAATACTGTATCTTCTTCACTAACGGTCTCTAACCAAGCATCTCGCACGCGGTCATAGTGAAAATCCCAACCAAAGACATCCATCGGTTTATCGATATCTTGTTCATGATCAATGCCGGTCAACCCGACTGGTTTATTAAATGAGAGATGAAGATCGCTAATCGCAAACAAGCTCAAATCAAGTCCACTTCCTTTGCACACATGAATCAGCGTTTATCATTATAACATGTTCCACAGCCCTAAAGCCAAGAACCCGTTCACATGGCCCTGTCCACCCTCTCAACGGCTTCATACAATAACTGTACGATCTCATAAACTGGAGGGGATAACCCCGTGACAACGCCCTCTTACCTATATGTAGCACTGGGAGACTCCATCACCGAGGGCTACTCAGCACCCAATCGCCAGGGGTTTGCTACCCAATTGTCACGACGTCTCAATGAACATATCGACTCCTTCTCCTTAGTCAACACCGGAAAAAAAGGACTAACGAGTGGCCGGTTGGCCTCCATCCTTACTTCATCTTCTCCTCATGCCCACGCCGTTTCCCAAAGCTCTCTTCTCACATTAAACATCGGGGGAAATGACCTGATCCACGCTTATGTTAAATATTTTTTATTTGGAAACATGTCCATCTATGCTCGTACCATACACACCTACAAAAATAACCTACACCAGATTTATAAACAGATTCGGCAGCTAAGCCACGCTCCCCTTTATACTCTTAATCAATTTAATCCTTTTCCTCAATCGCGAACCGCCAATACATGGATTCCCTTACTTAATAAAGCAACTGCCGAAGTATCTAGCACATGGAATGTCACTATAGTGGATATAGGTGAACTCTTTCGTAATCGGGAGCCTAAACTGATCCACCAGTATCGGACAGGTCGCCTTACTGATATTCGTTTTGGATCAGGAAGTTATCCCGTTCATCCCAATCGCTTAGGTCATCAAGTAATCACTGATGCTCTGTGGGAAACCATTATAGGACAAAAAAATTCCCGCACCGGATAAACTGGATGCGGGAATTTTTTTAGTTAAAGAGTTAGGAGCAACCCGTTGTTCCTCCACAATCAAGGCAGACATAGCAGGAACCATTCCGCTTGGTCATTCCCCCACAATCGATACAAAGGGGAGCGCCTGATGAGGCTCGGATCGCATCCAGATTGTCCTGGGGAGTCTCGATACTCCCTGTCACTTCCACATATCCCTGCTCCACCTCCGCATGGGCGCGTACAGGGGTTTCAATCGCTTCATCCTTTTGAGTCTCGATGGACTCATTACGCCGCCAACGATTATCATAGCTTCGCAATTCCTCTTGCTTTGGTGGCACCTGAACAAAATCCGTTCGACCAAGATACTCCATCCCAAGCAATCGGAAGACATAATCGATCACACTCGTCGCCATTTTGATATTGGGGTGGCTGACGGTACCCGCAGGTTCAAAACGGGTGAAGGTCATCGAATTAATATATTTCTCCAAGGGGACACCATGTTGTAAACCTAGTGAAACGGCTACAGCAAAGGCATCGAGCATCCCTCTCATTGTTGAACCTGCTTTATGCATATCGATGAAGATCTCACCCAAGCTTCCGTCTTCGTACTCTCCTGTGCGAACAAAAATCTTTTGTCCGGCTACACGTGCCTCTTGGGTAATTCCTTCCCGCTTTCGCGGCAAGCGCCGACGCATACTAGGAACGTGTCCCTTCGCATATACTTCTTTGCTCGAGGCTATCGAAGCACTCGCTACAGCTGCCTTCTCCGTAGATACTAGTGCCGGGGTTTCTTCTTCTTCATCTTCCTTCTCATCACTCTTTGAATTAAGGGGTTGGGAGCTTTTAGAACCATCCCGATACAGAGCGACCGCTTTTAAACCAAGTGTCCACCCTTCATGATAGGCGAGTTGGATATCCTCCAACGATGACTCATGAGGCATATTGATCGTTTTAGAAATCGCTCCTGATAAGAAAGGTTGAGCCGCCGCCATCATTCGTAGATGTCCCATAAAGTGGATAAACCGTTTCCCGATTCGACCACAGGGATTCGCCGTATCAAAAACAGGATAATGTTCTTCCTTGAGATAGGGAGCCCCTTCCGTTGTCATCCGACCACAGATAACATCGTTGGCCTCTAGGATTTGAGCCTGGGTAAAGCCAAGGGCTTTCAGCAGATTAAAGTCCGGAGCTTGGAACTGTTCAGCAGTAAATCCAAGACGGTTCATCGTTTCTTCACCCAATACCCAACTATTAAAGGCAAAGGGAAGTTCAAACACCGTCGCTAACTGGTCTTCAACCTTTTTTAGATCTTCCTCGGTGAAGCCCTTTGCGAACAAGCTATCTCGGTTGATATGGGGGGCACCCTCTAAGCTAAACGTACCTGTGACATAAGTCAGAATTTCCTGGATTTGCGTTTCTGTATAACCCAAGGTGTGTAAAGCTGGGCGAATCGACTGGTTAGCGATTTTAAAATACCCACCCCCGGCCAATTTTTTAAATTTTACGAGGGAGAAGTCCGGTTCTACCCCAGTTGTATCACAGTCCATCAGCAGACCAATCGTTCCCGTAGGTGCTAATAAGGTAGTTTGCGCGTTACGGTAGCCATATTGCTCACCCCAAGCAAGTGCTTGATCCCAACTATTCCGGGCCGCTTCTAAAAGTTCTGGTGGACAATGGGTCGGATGGATTCCCATGGGTTGTACCGTCAAGCCTTCATACTCCTCAGCAGGTACATGATAGGCTGCACGGCGGTGGTTACGAATGACACGCAACATATGCTCCCGATTTAATGGGAAAGCCTTAAAGGGTCCTAGCTCCTTCGCCATTTCCGCAGAAGTCGTATAGGAAACCCCAGTCATAATCGCAGTAACCGCTCCAGTCACAGCAAGCGCTTTTTCTGAATCATAGGGAATTCCCGAGACCATCAAAACGGTACCGATATTGGCATATCCAAGCCCCAGGGTGCGGTATTCATAGGAAAGCTGAGCAATCGCTTGGGAAGGATACTGTGCCATCATGACAGAGATCTCCAATACGATGGTCCACAAGCGGGAAGCATGTTTTAACGCTGGGATATCAAAGGCGGCTTTTTCTACATCAAAAAACTTGATCAAGTTTAATGAGGCTAAATTACAGGCAGTATTGTCCAGGAACATATACTCCGAACAAGGGTTGGAGGCATTGATTCGATTGTGGCGAGCCCCATACTCCCCATCCATCCCTGCTGGACTGGTATGCCACTCGTTGATCGTGCCATCATACTGCAAGCCAGGATCAGCACACTCCCAAGCAGCTTGTCCAATCTGACGCCACAATTCGCGGGCTGGGATCTTCTTCGCTGTCTTTCCATCCATTCGCTGTTTTAGTTCCCAAGCACCATCCTCTTCAAGGGCTTCGAAGAAGGAATGAGGGGCACGAACGGAGTTATTGGAGTTTTGTCCAGAAATAGTCTCATAGGCTTCACCATTAAAGGATGGATCATAACCCGCCGCGATAAGCGCACGAACCTTTTTCTCCTCATTCGACTTCCAATTGATAAACTCTTCCACATCAGGGTGGTCTAAATCTAGGGTAACCATTTTTGCAGCTCGCCGGGTCGTTCCCCCCGATTTGATCGCACCTGCTGCCCGATCGCCAATCTTCAGAAAGGAGAGTAACCCTGAGGAGGTGCCACCACCAGAAAGGGATTCGCCTTTTCCTCGAATGCTCGAAAAGTTTGTACCTGTGCCACTACCGTACTTAAAGAGGCGTGCTTCCCGCACCCATAAATCCATAATCCCGTCTTCATTGACAAGATCATCGTCGACGGATTGGATAAAGCATGCGTGGGGCTGGGGACGAGTATAGGCATCTTTTCCTTGCTTTAGCTCCTCTGTCTCCGGATCCATGTAGTAATGACCTTGAGCTTTACCCGTGATGTCATAGGCATAAGTTAAACCTGTATTAAACCATTGGGGGGAGTTGGGAGCGGCCATTTGGTGCAACAACATATAAACCAATTCATCATAAAAAGCTTGCGCATCTTCTGCTGTATCAAAGTAGCCATTCTGCTCTCCCCACTCTCGCCAGCACCCAGCGAGGCGATGGATCACTTGACGTGCACTCTTCTCAGAACCTAGCACCGGATTCCCCGACTCGTCCAATACGGGTTTCCCTTCGGCATCTACTTGAGGAACTCCCGCCTTACGAAAATACTTAGAAACCATGATATCTGCGGCTACCTGAGACCATGCCTTGGGCACCTCGGCACCAAGCATTTCAAAGACGATAGACCCATCTGGATTCGTAATGCGACAGTCCCTTTCCGTATACTCCACGCTTTGGAAAGGATCTTCTCCCTTGTGAGTAAAGTGACGCTGGATTTTCAACCCTAACTCCCCCTCTTCCAATCTCTCAAAATCGAACAAAATCGCAATATATAGACTCATTCTTATTATACCACTACTATATATAGAAAAAAACCTGAATACCGCTGATTAACATCGCACCAGCTCGTCTCCATCCGACCAACAAGGATTTTCCTTCCATATCGGACGAATTTGAGATTTGCATTCTTGTTATTTTCATCAGGATAGTTGCTAACTTATGCAAGATGATGCAAACTAGTAACAATTCAGCTAACTTAGGAGGTATCCATCATGACCATCCTTTTTAATGATCAATTAACTGAACGCAATGATGTAACCATCGATATTGAAGATCGTGGCTATCAGTTTGGCGACGGAATTTATGAGGTAATTCGTGTTTACAATGGGAAAGCCTTTTACCTTGAAGAACATATTAAGCGCCTTGTACGAAGTGCCAATGAACTCCGTATCGCTCTTCCTTATCACGAAGACCGTCTCACGTCTCTTCTGGAAGAATTGGTTACACGTAATCAACTTATTGAAGGGAATATCTATCTACAAGTTAGCCGTGGGGTTGCCCCTCGCTCTCATCCTTTTCCCGAACATTCTAAGGCGGTCATTATCGGTTATACCTTCGATGCTCCTCGGCCACTCTCTTTACTGGAAAAAGGGGTTGCTACGATCCTGACAGAGGACATTCGCTGGCTTCGTTGTGACATCAAAAGTCTCAATCTACTAGGTGCCGTCCTTGCTAAACAAGAAGCGGTAGAAGCGAGTTGCCAAGAAGCTATTCTCCATCGGAATGGAACCGTAACCGAAGGAAGCTCTACGAATGTAGCCATCATCAAAGAGGGAATCCTCTACACTCATCCAGCAAATAATCTCATCCTACATGGCATTACTCGAAACGTAATCCTTGAACTAGCTAGAGAGCTAGGAATTCCAGTCCGTGAAGAAGCCCCTACAAAAGAGGAGCTCTTCGTAGCAGATGAGGTCTTTATCACGAGCACCACAATGGAAATCGCCCCCGTTATCTCCATCGACGGGAAGACGATTGGCTCAGGCACTCCAGGACCTTTAACCCGACAACTTCAGGAGGCTTTTGAGGCCAAAATCCCTTCCTAATTCCCTAAGGATTTTGAGACCGACATATCATCACACGAAAAACCCCTGTCATCTAGACAGGGGTTTCTACTATATGAAATTAACAATGATAGCAATTACTGATCAAAAAGTGTCAACCCCGATTGACTCAAGATGGTAATCGACCGTAAAGCGATGGGACCATCGGGTTGATGTTGGACTTGTTTTTCCAAGGACCCTTGTTTAACTCCCACTGAAAATTCCTGGGTATTTCCGGCAATGGATACTGAACTTTTTCTATCAGGAACCCATCCACTGCTCATCTTGCCCGAAGCTAACTGTTGGAGATTGTAATCCAATCGAGATAACTCCAACCGTCCACTATGTAGCCAATTGAACTGATAACGGCTTCCATCGGCATTTTCCATCTCCATACGCAGTGGATCACCATTAAAGTCCTCTGCTCGCTTGAAGGAGAAGTTATTTTGTCCTGGTTTCAGGTTTACTCGAGAATCCGAATCAAGATTAAATCGTTTTCCATCGATGACACCCGTCCCCTCCATCAGTGTCCATGGAGAATCTTTCATCCACACATCAGCAACAGACTTTGCGTCTTGAAGCTTAGTGATGGCTGGTTGATTAAAGCTGGTGCCCTGTTGACCTTCAAGAGTTATTTTAAAGATCGAATCCATCGGAACTTTCCCGATAGCTACCCATTGCTTGTTCGTCCCTTTTTCTGTTAAAGAAACACGGAAGGGTTGATTCGGTACATAGTAAATATCGACTATATATTTCTTTTTGGGTTGAATACGGAAGTTGTCCTTTGAATTTGCCATTTTGAATGTTTCACCATTGACATACTGATAAAGTTGCAAACCACCTTTGTCATCTACCCGCAGGCCAAAATCCGACTCGACATTTTCCGACTCCAAGGAAAGAGAGAAAGGGGCATGATCCGCTTGAGTCAATTCTCCACGAACACGGAACGTCCCTTGTACCGATGGAGGCAATGTCTCAGTCCGGGTCTTTTGCCGCTGAAAAATAACATTATCAAAGGTCGCACGACCTTTTGGTTTAGAAAGTTGCGCTTCAGCCTGTTTCTCTTCCCCAGCAATGGCACTGCCCTTATCGCCAAAAACCTCTAGCCCAACCAATAAACCGACGATAGCAACCACTGCAACTGCACTTGGTAACCAGTATCTCCAGCTCTTACTCTTACCCCTACGCGAAGCCGAAATTTTGCGGGGAAGCGTCACTGCTTCAGCAGCTTCCAACACTTCCTTCATTGGTTTCTCCAAGTCCATCGCAGAGAGAACAAGGCTTTTCAATTGTTGTGGTAACGCTTGAATACCCTTCTCTTTCTCTGGGTTCTCCGGTCGTTTTTCCAGCTGAAAACCAGTCAACAAGAAATATAATAGATAGCGCCATTTTTCTTCGCCATTATCCTTGTTGAAAGGATCAAAGCTGATGAATAGAGCGTATGGCCTGTTTTCTTCTAAAATGATGTTACGCGGATCCAATGTTGTGAAGATAGGAGGTGATATCTCAGACAAACGGACTGCTGTACGTAACAACTGCCGATAGACAGTAAGCGCACGGATCGGCTCCATCCCTTTACGTGGTAAAACCATGAAAGAGAGAGGTTCGCCACCTAAGGGTGGATGTACCAATACGATCCGATCCTCTTCCTCAATCACATCGAGAACCGGTGCAATATGTTCACGTTGAAGTCCGGACAAGAGTTCCATAGAGCCAGGCGGTAATGGCTTATCCAAAGGAATCTCCTGTAAAAAGACCTGCGCCCCATCTGGCGATTTAGCTGAAACCAGCTGGCCAGAATAGAATGTTACAGCATCTTCCACCTGGAATCTTTCATAATATCGGCCTTTCTTTATACCCTGGGACTTCATTCCACTTACCTCCTAAAACAACCAGGAATTAAATGGTTATTTGTTAGTTAATCCTATGTTACATTATGACATAAACACCCTTCATTCAACAGAGGAAAACTCAAAAAATCGAAAAAAATCCTAAAAATCCCCCAATTCTCTTAAATTAACCGCTCACCGACAATTCTCTCCCCTTTCACCTCCTCATGATGTGATCCAACCCTCTCCCCATCTCTTTTAAAAAAGAAAAGGAGAGAGATTCGTCTGGGATATACAGTATTTAAATTTCCTTATATTAGATAAAAGCCATGCAACCAGGAGCGAGCAGCATTCTATTTCCATAATTTTTTCTAAAAACCAGATACCTCCATCTGAAGCCGTTTGAATTCCATAGGACTTCTCTCTTAAAGACCATATAATCATGGATTTAATCCACAACAGATTTACCTGAAGGTGTGTTAACTCTCTTAGAATCAAGGATCAGCCAGGATGCTGCAGCTGCAGAAGGCTTACTCTTTGGTTCATCTGCTCGGGAACGGTCCAATCGTTTTTGTGTCAGTTCTTCTAGCACACGATCAACCTCTGCAAGTAACTCTTCTTCTGTATAATCCTTTTCCAGCATATCAAGCGCTAATTGACGAATCAGCCGAGGGACCCGACGAAGGTTTTTTCTTATATCTCGGCTTTGATCCACCACGTTTTGCGGGTATTCCCCCGTTAATAGGTAGTAGAGTAGACTCTTACCTTGGTCATTTTGGGGAAGAGTAGTATGGTTTTTTAAACCACAAAATAGTACAAAGGGTTCATCGTCATATATACAGATGTTACGTGGGTCCAATGAGGTCCACATCGGCATGGGAAAGTGGCTAAGATCCACTTGAACCTGAACCAGTTTACGAAACAAAGTTATCGCCTGCATGGGACTCATCGACTGCTCTTTATTCACCACATATGTAAGCGGTTCACCTGAGAAATCAGGATGCACCAAAACTACAGCATCCTCCACTACGATCACATCGATCACAGACAATAGACCAGGGTGTTTAATACAACATAACTTCCCCTCCGCATCTGGTGGCAAGGAACGAATTAATTTCATCTTCTGGAGAAGCACCTTCGCTCCATCCGATGAATGAGCCTCGATAAACTGACAGTTAAAGGAGGTCAGTACATCTTCTGTTTTAAAACGTTCACAAGAATGAAGAGGACGCTCCGTCTCTTGAGCCATAGAAGTACCCCCAATCTCTTCCCTATGAATACTTTTAGAGGTTTCTCTCTCCAATGCTCAAAACTGACTTTCAGGTCAGTTTTGAGCATTGGAGAATTGCCTTCATCCCATACTCTCTTTTGGAAATTAGATTACCGAAAACAGCAGGCTGGGTCAAGGTATTCTACTATAAAAAAATAGACACCGATTTTCGGTGTCTACCATACGACTATTCTTCTCTTTAGCCTCGAGTTTGCCCTGTTCCATACATTCGGTATTGATAGGATGTCATCTCTTTAAGGCCCATCGGTCCTCGGGCATGTAGTTTTTGAGTGCTGATGCCAATTTCTACACCAAAACCAAACTGCCCCCCATCTGTAAATCGAGTCGAGGCATTGTGATATACTGCTGCCGCATCTACTCCAGTTAGGAAAAGCTGAGCCGTGGCAGAATCATCGGTAACAATCGCTTCCGAATGATGTGTACCATAGCGATTAATATGGGTTAATGCACTCTCCAAAGAATCCACGATCTTCACAGCAAGTACTTTATCAAGAAATTCTGTTTCCCAATCCGATTCTACCGCTGGCTTGACCTGTGGGAAAATCTTTTGGGTTTCTGGGCATCCACGTAGCTCTACTCCTTGTTCCGATAAGAGATGACATAGCTCCACTAGATACCGATTTGCCCACTCCTGGTGTATGAGTATGGTTTCCACGGCATTACAAACCGCTGGACGATCGATTTTAGCATTCATGACAATATTGGTTGCCATTTCTGGTTCTGCAGCTTGATCCACATAAATATGGCAGTTACCTACTCCTGTCTCTATTACAGGAACAGTAGATTCTTTTACCACCCGACTGATCAAGCCTGCTCCACCCCTTGGTATAATCACATCGATCAAACCATTGGCCGTAATCATCTCCTGGACAGCTGATCGCTTTAAATCCTCTACCAATTGAACAGCTTCAGATGGAACTGCGGTTTCTTTAAGGGCTGCTTGGATTACCTTTGTCAGGGCTAAATTGGAATGAATAGCAGAGGCACTTCCTCGTAACAAAATCGCATTCCCTGTTTTCAAGGCAGTCCCTGCGGCATCGCATGTCACATTTGGGCGCGCCTCGTACACCATACCGATCATACCCAGAGGCACACGAACTTTATCGATACGAAGACCGTTGGCAAGGGTACTCGTATCCAATACTTCTCCGATAGGATCCTCTAGGCGAGCTAGATCCCGAAGACCCTCTGCCATCTCATCCAATCGCTTTTCTGTTAACGTAAGTCGATCGAGCAATGCTTGGGATACACCTTCCTCTATGGCTCCTTTACGGTCCTGCTCGTTCGCCTGCAAAATCTCCTCTTTTCTCAGGCTGATCTCTTCAGCTACCTTCATGAGCGCCTTATTCTTCTCTTCTTCTGTTAACGTTGCTAGTTGACGAAGCACCAATCGTCCCTTATGAGCCTTTTGTCTCACATCCGAAGTAATCATCGATCCCTCTCCCTTTCCACAGATGGTTACCCTCATTCAATACGTCAATCGGTCGTTTCCAAAGCATTCTCCATTGATGTAGATACCCAGTCGTTTCGATGAATGACTTCCTCGGGAAAATAGCGAGGTTCCTGCTTAAACACCTCCTCTGATCGCTTTCCTTTCACCTTTGCGAGCCACTCTGCAGGGTAACGAGACATTCCACGACCGATTGGAGTTCCTGTAGGATCGATTACGATAACAATATCACCTACTTGAAAGTCGCCTTCTACCTTAACCACTCCGATGGGAAGAAGGCTCCTTCCTTCCTCTAAAAGGGCCCGAGCCGCTCCTCTATCTACATGCACCTGACCCGCAGGTCCTGAGTGAAGAGCAATCCAGTGCTCTTTACGACTTATACGCCTTGGTGATGCTACAATCGTCGTCCCAGTTTCCTGATGGATGAGCATCTTAAACATCCAATCACTTGCTGGCTGTTCTGTACCAATATGCGCTCGTACACCTGCTTCCGTCGCCATCCGTACAGCCACCAGTTTCGAGCGCATTCCCCCACTGCCAAAAGCGCTTTTACTATCATCGAGTTGTTGAAGCAGCTCCTCGTCCACCTTATCTAACATTGGAATCCGACAAGCTCCAGGATACTTATGTGGATTATCCGTAAATAGGCCATTGGTATTGGTCACAAGAATCATCTCATCCGCTTGCAATAAACCTGCGACCAGAGCCGCTAGGGTATCGTTATCTCCCCAACAGATTTCATCCACTGCCACGGAGTCATTTTCATTGATAATCGGTACCACTTCACGCTTCAAAAGGTAATTCAAGGTATGAAGGGCATTGAGGTATCGACTACGGTTATCAAAATCACTTCGCGTGAGAAGTACCTGGGCGCAGCTTATGCCTTTGGCAAAGAAGTGTTCACGATAGCATTGGATAAGCGCTCCCTGCCCAACAGCTGCCGCTGCCTGTTTCCCTGCTAATGTTCGAGGTCGTTCGGTAAGCCCCAGCTCATGAAAACCCGCTGCAATCCCACCAGAAGAAACGACGACTACGTGGTACCCCTTCTTTTTTAGCTCCACGATGCCAGCTACGTGATGGGCCAATCGTTGTTCATCCAATTGTCCATTCTCATTGGTGAGAGAAGATGTTCCAATCTTCACCACCACGGTTTGACGATCCATGGTTAACTCCTCCTTTCCCATACAAAAAAGTCCCCTTCGTCCAAGGACGAAAGAGGACTCTTCCGCGGTACCACCATTGGTTGGCACGTGTTAACCATCACGTACCCGCTCATGCGACAATTTGTCGCCTTTCCCGATAACGGTGGGAGCCGATCCGTTTTTACAAACGGCCACATCGAGAAGTGGGTTCAGACAGACATCCCCACGAAACCTTCCAGCCTATGGGTTTCGCTCTCTGCATGGTTGGTTAAGTCCATCCTACTAACTTCTGTCTACACGTTTCTCTATTCACTATCCGCTCATAGTTTGTGTATGATTATGCAATGGGGAGCACTTTGATGTCAAGTACTTCCCATTGCTTTTTCGATCACAATTGCTTTTCAAATTGTACCGCATCAAAATTTTGATCGGGCCAACGGATTACTCCAACCTTCTGATATCCCAACTTCTCATAAAGGGAAGGAAGCCAGGGATGATCCTTGGCTGTATCCAAGTAGATGCCATGACGTCCACGCTTACGGGATCGTTCCTCCGCGTAATCAATTACCTTCTTCCCCAGACCAAATCCTTTTAGGTCTGGGGAAATGCTAAACCAGCCGAGATGATCCATGTCATCTGAGTGATTTTTTAAGCGAACCGTTCCTTTTATGCATCTCTCATGATTGACCAGCACAAAGACCTCATGTTGGCGCACATTCTCCTCAACTGTCTCTAAGGACACATCTGTCGCTTCCATGTTATATCCCTGTTTTTTGATCGGGCGATACGCTTGATGTAATTGTTTTTGTATCGATAACGCATCCTGTAGTGTTGCCTTGCGAATCGTCCACATGCTCTCTTCCCTCCCGCCAACCCCGTTCAGTTTCGCTCTAGGAGCTTTTACTGGGGAATTATAACCTCCTGACAAGAAGGTGAAAACAGAGTTAACAAATCTGACACTATTTCTTCAAATTCCATTCATTGCATCCATAGCGGGATTGGGCTAACTCCCGGGCTAACTCCTCTTCGTATGCTGTTAGTTTGCCCGGAACGAGCTCTACATCCAACCCCTTTGCAAAACCTTGTTGGAAAGCATCGATTGCTTCCGCCATCGAAACTGGCTGATCTCGCAAATCATTGATAGCTACCGCTTTCGTCACGAAAATTCGCTTCAGCTTCTCCTTCACTTTGGCCGAAGGAAAACGCAGAATATCAAACAACAGATCGACATCCATATCCAAAAGAATCGACCCATGTTGTAGGATCGCACCACGTTGCCTAGTTTGTGCACTCCCTGCGATTTTGCGTCCTTCTACTACCAATTCATAGTTTGATGGAGAATCAAAGCATGCAGCCGATCCAAGGGACTTATACTTGGCTTGTTCCTCTTTTGTATCAAGAGGCACCATTTCTCCCTCTAAGCCTAGATTGCGAAACCCTTCAAGTAAACCTTGGCTAATTACTCGGTAGGATTCGGTGACTGAAGTAGGCATCCCTGGATACTCCTCACTTAGAGTCACACTATAAGTGAGCTCCTGATCATGGAGGACTGCACGTCCCCCTGTCAGACGACGCACAAAACCGACACCCTTTTCTTTGATTACATCCCTATCCACTTCTTTATCTACCTTTTGAAAATATCCGATGGAAAGGGTCGCTGGATTCCAGCCATAAAAACGAATCGTTGGTGGGGTCTTCCCTTCACTATGAGCGATGAGAATCGCTTCATCGATCGCCATATTCTCCGCACTATTTTTCATTCCAGATTGTATTAGTCGCCACTGGTTACCTGTCATCGTGAGATCCTCCACTCTTACTTAGCAAAGTTATGCTCGATATGCTTCCAAGTTAATCTCACCATTGTAGCGTAGAACGATATCCTGGACAAATCCGAGGAGGGGTAGGCATTTCGTTAAACTAAAATAACTAACTGTACAAAGACAAAAATATCTTCTAAAAAGAATTTCTTCACGCACATCGAGACCGATTATAATCTAGCAAATAAATAAATTAATGATTCTTCTTTATGAAGCACCCTAACATAGTAAAAAATTAACAAGTGTTGATTATCCAGAAGTTAGCTAGATGTGCGTGAAGGGGCACCAGGAGACTGGCCATTTCATTAAGAAAAAGGACCGATGATTGCCATCGCTCCCTTAAATAAGATTAGGCCGATTCCATGATTCTGGCTTTAGCCTCAGTTCTCTTTTTTCCAAACATACTTCAAGCCATGCCCATACTCATACAAACCTGGAATCGTCACGGGCAATTTACCCCTCGGAGAATTTGCCCCGAATAGGGTATCCACCGCCGCTTTTATAGAGACAGAGCGAAATCCATATGCGGTAACATAGGCATCTACCTCAGGAAACTTCATGATGTCGTAGGGATTACGAAAAGCGACGACGGTGATGGGTTTACCCAGTTTGGATAACTCCTGTACCAACTTCACCTGCTGGGGATAGAGACTTGCCGAATAGGTACCTACGATCAGGCGGTCCATTCCCCTTGCCATCTCTACAGCCTGAGCAATCTCGCTATCAGTGGGGCTAACCTTTGTCTGGTGAATTTCTGTTGTATTGGCATGGTAGGGAAGGACGTAGTCGCGGATGGAATACTGGCTAATAATCCCTAGTTTCTCATTCGCTTGCAATTTCAAAGGAAGTTGTTGGTTTTTATTTTTTACTAGGGTAATGGATTTTCTAGCCAATTGCATGGCTTTATTTTTGTGCTTAGGGGTTCCTACTCGCTCAGGCACCCTTTTTACATCGACTTGACGATGCTCGAACAACCCATATTTCCGTTTTACCTTGATAATCCGTCGAACAGAATCATTAATTCGTTTCTCTGAAATAGCACCTGAATGTACTGCTGCTACTAATTCGTTATACACATCCATCTGTTGGCCTGAGGTCAACTCAGGAGTTAGGAGAACAATATCGGCCCCTGCTTGAACTGCTTTCACCGATGCTTTTGGCACCCCTCCAAAGGTATCGGAAACACCTGCCATGGTCATCGAATCGGTGATAATAATCCCTTTGTAACCCATCTCTTTACGAAGTAAATCCGTTAAAATCGGTTTAGAGAGAGTAGCAGGTAATTCGGGGGTAGAATCGAGTGCTGGGACATGAATATGGGCCGTCATGATCGCGTCAATATTACTCTGGATCGCTCGTTTGAAGGGGACGAACTCTACCTTCTCCAGTTCTGCTCGTGGCTTATTAATCTCGGGTAAGCCTAGGTGAGAGTCCACAGCTGTATCTCCATGACCAGGGAAGTGTTTTGCTGTAGCGATCACACCGTGTCTCTGATAGCCCTTAATCGCTGCTTCACCTAAATCCGCAACCAAGGAAGGGTTCTCGCCAAAGGAACGCACCCCAATGACGGGATTGGCTGGATTCACATTGACATCTAAATCCGGGGCTAAATTCATATTGACCCCAATTGCCCTCAATTCATTCGCCGTAAAACGAGCCGCATCATAGGCTCCCTTGGATGACCGTGCCGCACCTAGGGCCATATTGCCAGGTAACTCCATCGCTCCTTGGGTTAAGCGGGCTACCACTCCACCTTCTTGATCCGTCGAAATTAAAAGGGGTACCTTCAGCCGTGTTTTAGCTGCAATCTCTTGTAATCCATTTGTTAGGTTTGCTACCTGGACAGGTTCTTTCACATTCTCTGACCAGGCAAACAAAATCACGCTTCCTGCACGAGTCCTTTGAATTAGATTACGAATTTCCTCCGTCGGCTCCGACCCTTTAAAGCCGACCATCATCATCTGACCCACTTTTTCTTCCACTGTCATCCGCTTCAGTACCCTCTCAACACTCTGTTCACCCTGATCCCCCCTTTTATGCCCCTCTGCACTGCTCATCGGTGCCCCGATAAACAGGGAGCATACAAGAAACAAGGACACTATCGTTCCCATAACCCTTCTCGACTTCATCCTCATCGCCTCTCTTTCTCTACCCATTGTATTGCAATGGGAATACAATGAAAATAAAGAAAATTCAAACCCTAGCACCCAGCCGCGATGTGTCTAAGATTGTTTTCAAATAGGGATTTAAAAACACTCCCTGAGGATCCATCCTTGAACGTAGCTCCTGAAAATCCTCCCAATGCGGATACATCTCAGCGAATTGCTCCGCCTTCAAACCATGCATCTTTCCCCAATGAGGGCGACCTTGGTAACGAAGGAAAATTTCCTCCATCGCCCGGAAATAAGGTCTCCACTCCATCCCTTTGTACATATGAACCGCTACAAATGCAGAATCTCGACCAAACGCTGGACTTAGCCAATTTTCCTCCCCACACACAAACCGACACTCCACCGGAAAATGAACAGCAAATCGTTCCTGTAAAATCCGTGATTTCATCTCTTCGAGCACCGACGGTAGTGCTTCGGCTGGGATACTGTACTCCATTTCAAAAAAACGAACCTTCCGCGGAGTCACAAAGATGTGTCGACTAACTCCTGTCTCCTTGACCGAAGGAATTCCCCAGGCAGATAAGCGGCTAACCTTCTCCGAAATACGAGGCTGTATGCGAGCCCCCTCGGAAAGACACCAAAAAAGACCATTTTCTAACACGTTGCGACTAAATCCCCCCCACCAACCACCCCTTGTAGCAGGCAAATCCGTCTTATTAATCCGCTTTGCCTGGACAATTTCTGTATAGGGAAACCAGTAGAACTCAAAATGACGATTCTCCCTCTTCAAATTCTCCAATGAATTCAATACTTCCTGTAATCCCATCCGCCGACTCTCTAATTGAAGCAAGTAACGTGGGAAAACACGGAGCTTTATCTCTACTATCAAACCCAGTGAGCCCAGAGAAATTCGCGAACCACAAAGGGTCTCTGGATTCTCCTCCTTGGTATGCGTCATAATCTCCCCATCCGCCGTCACAAAGGTGATTGCCACCACCTGACTGGAGATCGAACCAAAATTAACTCCAGTACCATGGGTCCCTGTACTAATCGCCCCTGCAATCGTCTGGGCATCAATATCCCCGAGATTTTCCATCGCCCACCCCTGCTCCTCTAACGCTAAACCCAGCACCGATAAAGGTGTACCTGCTCGGACCGTAGCCTCCTGACGGTCAGGATCGATCTTGACCACGCCCTGTAACCCTTCTAGAGAGACGAGGATTTCATCCGTTTCCACCAATGGGGTAAAGGAATGACCTGAGCCCACTGCTCGTATAGTCCGGCCAATAAATGCTGCCCGCCTCACTACATCCACCACCTCCTCGACGGTTACTGGACGCGCAATTTCCACCGGATGACATTCCACAGAGCCCGACCAATTTTTCCAGGGTACAGAAGAGATAGAATCCCTCATAAAAAGCACTTCCCTTCTCCACGGTAAGTTGGATGGCGATCCACGACTTGATCCCCCTTAATTACTAGGATCTCTGTAAAGCGCTCACACATTTCGCCAGCCTTGGCATGGCGAAAAAAGATAGGATCGCCTAAACCAAGCGCAAAACTTCCCTCGTATTGAACTGGAGTCTGTACCTCTCCAGCTCCCTCTAAGGGGAGAAGCTTCGCCCCCTCAGGTAACCATGGAGTAGGCAGGCGATCACTCCCACTAGCCCCTGAAGCAGGATAGCCGCCACCCAAACAGGTCACTATTCCAGGCGTGGGGCGCCGAGTGATCTCTAGAGCAAAGCCAGCCGCAGGCTCTCCTTGAAAGTCGCGATAATGATCAAAGAGGACCGAGCTAAAAAAACCAGAACCAGCAGCCACCTCTGTAATCACATCCTCCTGACTCGTCACCTTAAGACTACCTGTTCCCCCACCATTCACAAAGCGTAAAGATAACCCTAATTCCTTTAACTCCCTTATCCACTCTCCCCGTTGCTGCGCAATACGGCGAATCGAATGCCCTTTTAATAACCGCATCAAGCGATTAGTCAATGGACGGCCAGGCACTTGATCGCCCACTCCTGCCACCTGGGCTTCATACCCCATAATCCCTTCCAACTTTACCGATGGGGATTTTTCAATTCCCTTTACTACATCGATTAGCCGTTTTTGCGAACGAATCGGGGAACGCCGTACACCAAAATGAAGGCCTGGCCATGAAACAGACAGATCCATATCGAGACAAACAGGAAAAACCACTCCTATCCCTTGTCCGACCTCTTCTAATCGGGCAATATGCTCTTCATCGTCTACCATCAACGTCAGTTTCTTCCCGCGTAAAACCTCTTTCCCTACATCAGTTAGTGAAGTTCTTTCCCACGCAGGATAAGCCACCAATAAGTCATCCAACCCTTGCCGACTGAGAAATAAGGCCTCAGAAACTGTGTAACACATCACACCCTCAAATCGATCATCTGTCGCTAAAAGATGACGTATTAAGGGCACACAACGAATGGACTTGCTAACAATCCGAACTTTTTTGGATCCTGCGGCATGGAGAATCCGATCCTTATTCGTCGTAAGTGAATCCAGGTCTAAAAATGCAAGCGGCTTCGGGTAGTCGAGTAAAGCCCTTCGATACCGCTCATATCGATTCACCAAATGTCCCTCCCTTATCAATAAGATGGATGGAAAAACCCGCCATTGGGCGGGTTTTTCCATCTCACATCATGGTTTCAACAGGAGTTAGCGCTTTCTCCTCTTCTGCAGTAAACGGTCTGGAACGAATCAAAAATCGTACCCCCAGTGGGATCTCCAAGGAAAAGGAAGCCCCTCTTCCCTTGGTGATATCCACGGTCAATTGAGTATGCTCCCAGTAGGCAAATTGAGAGCGTGACATATAAAAGGGACAGCCATGCACTTCGCCAAGGAGAACATCTGATATCCCTGTTCGGAATTCACCCTGACGAAAACACATGGGAGAGGAGCCATCACAGCAACCTCCACTCTGATGAAACATCAACTCCCCATGTTCCCCCCGCAACTGATCGATTACCTTCTGCGCCTCATCAGTGACGAGCACGCGAGGCACTCGTTCCATAAAGACCCCTCCTTCCTTGACCTAGAACAGGCCAGTAGGGTTTTGGTCATAGGAAACCAATATATTTTTCGTCTGGCGATAATGATCCAACATCATTTTGTGATTTTCACGACCAATTCCAGATTGCTTATAACCACCGAATGCAGCATGGGCTGGGTAGTTATGATAGCAGTTCACCCAGACACGACCTGCTTCGATTTTACGAGCAATTTGGTAAGCCTGGTGGGTATCCCGTGTCCACAAACCTGCACCTAGCCCATATAAGCTATCGTTAGCGATTTCCAAAAGTTCCTCTTCATCCTTAAATGTGGTGACAGAGACCACAGGGCCAAAGATTTCTTCTTGGAAAATACGCATCTTGTTATTGCCCTCAAAAATGGTCGGTTGCACATAGAAGCCACCTGGGTGATGTTCATTTTTGAAAACATCGCCACCATAAAGGACCTTCGCGCCTTCTTTTTTACCGATATCAAAATAACTCAAGATCTTTTGGAACTGATCCTCAGATGCTTGGGCGCCCATCATGGTGGTTGGATCGAGTGGATCGCCAAGTTTTATGTTACGCACCCGCTCAATCGCTTTCTCCATAAACTCATCATAGATCGACTCTTGGATTAATGCACGAGAAGGACAGGTGCAAACCTCCCCTTGGTTCAGGGCAAACATCGTAAATCCTTCGACTGCTTTATCGAAGAAGGAATCCTTCTTCGCCATCACGCTTTCCGTAAAGATGTTGGGTGACTTTCCACCCAATTCGAGGGTAACTGGTTTAATGTTTTCCGAAGCAAATTGCATGATTAGTCGACCCGTTGTCGTCTCCCCAGTAAAGGCTATTTTGCCGATATCTGGGCAAGTAGCAAGAGCTTGACCCGCTTCTGGCCCAAATCCATTTACGATATTCAGCACACCTGGGGGCAGAATATCGGCGATGAGTTCAGCAAAGAGCAATACGGTCACAGGGGTTTGCTCGGCTGGCTTCAGAACGACACAGTTACCAGCGGCTAGGGCTGGCGCCATTTTCCAAACCGCCATTAGAAGAGGGAAGTTCCAAGGAATGATTTGACCGACGACACCGATTGGTTCTTTTACATGCATCGCGAGGGTTTTGGCATCGATCTCAGACATGCCGCCCTCTTCCGCCCGGATCACACCAGCAAAATAACGGAAATGGTCGCTCGCTAAAGGTAGGTCCGCCGCAAGACTTTCACGAATCGGCTTACCATTATCCCAAGTCTCCGATAATGCGAGTAATTCACGATTTTTATCTAACACATCAGCAATTTTGAGTAGCATTCGGCTCCGTTTTGCTGCTGGTGTATTTCCCCACCGTTCCTTCACGGCATGTGCTTTTTTTACTGCTAGTTCAATATCCTTTTTTTTGGATCGGGGAATGCGAGTGAAGACCTTTCCATCTACAGGAGACGGATTATCGAAATACTCACCACCAGCTGGTGGAACCCATTCACCGCCGATGAAATTTTCGTATTGTTTCTTAAACTGCAAGACACTTCCTTCGGTGTTCGGTTTTTTGTATCCGGCTAAGGTCACACTCATGACAAAACACTCCTCCTTCAAATTGTAAAACTGTGGAATCTAGATAAAGGACATGATCGTCCCTCTACAACACTTCAACAATATGAAAGCGCTTCCCTCCCTATTCACTGATTTTTTACAAAGACAGTATATGGAATAAATACTGTCAAAAAGGATAATGCCTCCTTAGAAAAAGTACGCCAGGAATCGTTTAGCTGAATCATTGCAATCATATTGCTTTTCCTATTGGGCTTTCACTGTCTTTATCCTAAAGGATCATTCGGTGAAAGCTACAGTTGTCTCACATTCAACGAATGAACCATCTATTTACAATCTATTCAAAAAATATTAAAATTTCATTGGTAGGATGTTTAATATTCTCTACTTTGTAAAATGTAGGAGGATGATGGATGACTTCCAATCGTAAATCACCCGCTCACCCCGAACGAAGAATCTTTCTTAAGTCACTGCTGGCAGGTTCCGCCCTTCTACTCTTAGAACATACCGGTGTGGACCGCTTTGCCCGTGCCTTTGCTGCTGAAGAATTCACTTCTGATTTTCCTCGCTATCTTCCTCAACAACCTCCTGGCCAAGGCTTTCCCCAATCGGTAGCCGCCGGGGATCCAACTGCTACAGGAGCCGTCCTATGGACAAGGGTGGACCCAACCATTCTTAATGGGATGACAGCCAAACACGTCGATCGTGGCCTCGTACAATGGCTCAATGGCTCTTCTCCTCCCGACTCTATCCGGCAAGCTATCCTAAAGGGAGAATTTGTGCTCCTTGAAATTTCTCTGACCCCCGACTTTAAAAAACCGATTCTTAGTGGGTATACTCCGATCTGGAAAGATTTCGACAATGTTGTCAAAGTGGATGTAGATGGAAAATTGGCTCCACGCACACTCTACTATTATCGCTTTATCACCCAGACAGGCCATGTCAGCCCTACTGGACGATTTAAAACACTGGTCGCAGCTGGGACCGAGTTATCCTCCGCACGTTTTGCTTATATCAGTTGTCAGGATTATGCCAGTGGTTACTTTCCGGTTTTAAGCTACGTCGCAGAAGAAGAGCTTGATTTTATTGTCCACCTTGGGGATTACGTCTACGAATCCGTCGATGAATCCGCCTATCAAAATCCACTTCCTGGCCGAAGCATCAAGTTGCCTAGCGGAGATTCTAAAGCCTTTACCACTGAGGATTATCGCACTCTCTACCGTACCTACCGCACAGACCCTCACCTACAACGCCTCCATGAAAACCACGCTGTCATCTCTATATGGGATGATCACGAATATGCCAACGATACGTACTATCCAGCGATAGCCCCCGATGACAACCTCACTTCTAATCCTACTAGGCGTCAAAGTGCCAACCGCGTCTGGTTTGAATATACACCTGCTCGTGTCGCCTTTGATGCGACAAAAGATTTTACTGACTCCCTACGTATCTATCGGACGGTACGCGTAGGAAATCTATGTGAGCTGATTCTGACTGATCAACGCCTTTATCGTAGTTCCCACCCCTGTGGTAGTGGAACCTTGGATCGATATTTTACGAATGGTTGCGCAACCATGAATGACCCCAATCAATCCATGTTGGGTACCCATTCTGGTCAAAAAGAGTGGTTCCTCCATCAATTAAAAACCTCGAATGCACTATGGAAAATCTGGGGCAACGAAGTTCAATTTACCCCACTGAAAGTATTGGGCCGTTGGCTGAACCTTGACGCCTGGGACGGATATGCAGGTGAACGCCTTGAAATTATCCGTAATTTGAAGGAAAACAATATCCAAAACTTTATCACCATTACAGGCGATCTTCATACCTTTGAAGCTAGTTTAATTAAAGAGAATTTCAATGAAGATTCTGATCAAAATGCTGTCGGTGTGGAGCTTATGGGTGGCTCCGTCACATCTGCCAACATCCTCGACATGGTCACTCAGTTATTTTCTAAGATAAAAAACTCCTCAAACCCGTTCCCTCTCGAAGCATTGGAGAAAATCACTCAAATGGATAAGGATATTGCACAACAAGTACAAGAAATAAAGGAAATGAGAAAAAAAGGACTTGTTACGATTTCTTCCTCACACCCACTCGTGGAAAAGCTATTTGAACAACTGATCAACTTGGTTCGCTTGGAAAATCCTTGGATCAAGCTTATCAATAGTAGTACCCACGGTTATTGTATCCTGGAACTATCTTCTGCCAAAACCACATGGACCGCGTATAGCGTGAACAATATTCGACAGAGTAGCACTTCCACTAAATCCTTGTTATTTCAATGTGAGGTACCACGAGATGAAGCAAAAATCGATGTTCTCCATAGGTGAAGACCACCCCCCGCGCAGTTGTGCACGGGGGGTGGTTTCACAGCGAAAAGGAGCTTTTTCCATCACGCTTCTCCAACTGCTACTTCCTCTGTCGGCATCGTCCCATCGTACATTGATTGGATCAACTCGCGATAACGCTCCTCGATCACCTTCATCTTCACCTTAAGAGTGGGTGTTAACTCCCCACCATCCACTGTCCACTCCCTATCTACAATGGCTGTCTTCTTAGGACGTTCAAAGGAAGCGAATTCCGCTGTCTTTTCCTCGACCTGTTGTACGATTAATTGCCGCACCTTGGGGTGGTTGATGATTTCTGTGAAGGTATCCGCTTCAATTCCTTCCCTTTTGGCCCAGGGACGAATATGTTCTATATCTGGAACAACTAAGGCAATTGTATACTTCCGCCCGTTACCGATTAGTGCAGATTGAGAAATAAAAGGGCTGTTATTCATTTCACTTTCTAAGGGCTGAGGAGCCACGTTTTTCCCTGTGGATAACACCAAAATACTCTTTTTGCGATCAATTAGACGCAGGTAGCCTTGCTCATCAAATTCACCTAGATCACCAGTATAGAACCAACCATCCTTGATCGCTTTGGCTGTCGCTTCTTCATTTTTATAATAACCTGCCATGACATTGGGTCCCTTGACCAACACTTCCCCATCAGGAGCAACACTTACCTCTACATTGGGAAGAGGCTTTCCGACAGTGCCGACTTTCGCCTTCATGGTAGGATTCGCAGTAATAATCGGTGATGTCTCCGTTAATCCATAACCTTCAATAATCGGAATATTCATCGCCCAGAAAAAGCGATTTACATCGGCATTTAGCGCAGCGCCCCCCGAAACCATCCCTCGTATTCTACCACCCAGTCGATCTCTCACTTTGCTATATACGAGGCGATCCGCTACTCGTAACTGTCGCCGAAGTGTAGGGGTGAGGGGATCACGGAAAACCCAATCCTCTTCATAAGAAGCTTGAAAACGATTATAACGTTCAATGCCCAGACTCATCGCCCAGTTGAAAATTTTCCGGCGTATGGGGGTAGCCTGTTTAATTTGTTCCAATACGGCGACAGATACCTTTTCAAAAAGGCGAGGGACACTCGTCATCATCGTTGGCCGGACTTCCAACAGGTTCTCTGAAATCTTATCGATTCCCTCAGCGAAAGCAACCGTAGAACCGACATATAGAGGAGCATACTGACCAACCATTCGCTCAAATACATGGGATAACGGGAGATAGGATAGACTGACATCCTCTCGACGTAAATCAACCACCCAGAATAGAACTCCTTCGATATTGGAAAGGAAGTTACCGTGAGTAAGCATGACACCCTTTGGTTTCCCCGTAGTGCCTGAGGTATGAATAATGGTAACTAACTGATCCCGATGAATCTTCATCCAGCCTTCTTCCCAAGCAATAATGGGCAGAGCCGCGCCTTCTTGTAATAGGTCTCGAAAGGATAGTACACCTTCTCCACGGGAAAGCCCTGGCTCAGGCTTCATCACTATAATATGTGATAAGTTTGCGTTACCCTCCTTTACCTTGGCGAACTGCGCTTCATTCTCTACGATCGCCGCAACACAGTCTGCGTTTTGTAACATATAAGCTACTTGATCGGCTGGTAGGGTCGGATAAATAGGAACGCTTACACCACCTAAACTAGCAATCGCCAAATCCGATACCGTCCACATTGGATTGTTCTCTGATAAAATCGCCACCTTATCTCCATCTTTGACACCAAGTCTTGCCAATCCCGCTGCAGCATCCCGAATTTGTTCCCAAAACTCCCGATAGGACAAATTTTTGTAAGCGCCTTCATTTTTCCACATCAAAGCCGTTTTATCAGGACAAGCTTCCACTGTCTTTTTTACCATCTCTACAAGGTTTCTCGATTTCAACAGAAGGCCTCCAATCCTGGGAAATCTAAACGATTTCATCCCATTATATATTTATGAAAAATTTCAGGAAATCTTCCCAGGCCTCTAATCATCTTTGATTACAATATTGTCAGGATGAAGCAGGAGCCCGTTTGCAAAATCGGTGTTCGTTGATTCCCCCCTTGTTTTGCTCTTCACTCTTCTAAATCATCTAGTTCTATACTATATATTTATCATTAAATTTAAACCACTACAACAAAAACGTTGTCTCCTAAAAATCAGAAGATGCTAAGAGCAACCTTGATTTTATCCCACCCCTTTTGCGATTCTTTGGTGAACCAATCTCTCTGCTGAAAATTTTCTTTCCACGTACATATTCCCGTGTTGCTGTCCCCAGTCAAAAATATCCTCAGCAAAGACGTCCTCATCCACATCTTCTGGCAAGTCCCCCAACACACTTACCGTCGATACAAAATGGAAGTGTATATTCTCTTGACACTCTGCGATTTGTAAGAGGCTTTCTGTTGACAAAAAAGAAGAAGTGCTTGGATATCCAAGCACTTCTTCTACTAAAATGATCTTATTTATCTTGTAAGGCGTTTCCTTTCTCCCATCGCAAAACCGGTTTACGGGCTGCCCTTACCTCATCGAGGCGTTTCACCAACGTTGTGTGGGGAGCTTCTTGGATCACTTCCGGATTTTCTTCCGCTTCCTTCGCGATCTTCCCCATCACCTCGATAAACTGATCTAAAGTCTCCTTGCTCTCGGTCTCTGTCGGTTCGATCATCATACACTCTTCCACGATCAGCGGAAAGTAGACGGTAGGCGGATGAACCCCGAAATCTAAGAGACGCTTTGCCATATCCAGCGTTCGTACACCTTGCTTCTTCTGCCGATTTCCTGATAGGACAAATTCATGTTTACAATGTTGCTTGAAGGGCACATCAAAATATTTTTCGAGCCGTTTCATCATATAGTTCGCATTAAGCACCGCATTTTCGGAAATTTGCCGAAGTCCATCTGGCCCCATCGTCCGAATATAGGCGTATGCTCGGACCAACATCCCGAAATTACCGTTAAAGGCCTTAACGCGACCAATCGATTGTGGTCCTTCGTAGTTAAGGAAATAGCCTTCCTCCCCTATAGATACGACGGGAACCGGAAGGAAAGGAACGAGGACATCCTTCACTCCTACTGGGCCGGATCCAGGGCCACCGCCCCCATGGGGAGTTGTAAAGGTTTTATGGAGGTTGAGATGCACCACATCAAAGCCCATATCCCCAGGGCGCGTTTTACCTAGGATCGCATTGGCATTGGCACCATCGTAATAGAGGAGTCCTCCCGCCTTATGGACGATATCGGCAATCTCCTTGATTTCTCGTTCAAAGAGGCCAAGGGTGTTGGGGTTGGTCAACATCAGTGCCGCCGTATCCTCTCCAACCACTTTCTTTAAATCAGCTACGCTTACAAGCCCTTCGTTGTTGGATGTAACAGTCACAGCTTCAAAACCAGCTACTGTTGCACTAGCGGGATTGGTCCCATGGGCAGAATCGGGTACGATCACTTTGTTTCGTTTAGTTTCGCCACGACTTTCATGGTACGCGCGAATCATCATCAGACCTGTCCACTCACCCTGGGCGCCCGCGGCGGGTTGTAAGCTCACTTGATCCATGCCCGTAATTTCAGCAAGATCTTGTTGCAATTCGTACATGAGTTGTAAGGCACCTTGAACGGTTTCCCCTGGTTGAAAGGGGTGAATTTTAGCAAATCCAGGGTACCTTACCACATCTTCATGCACTTTGGGATTGTATTTCATCGTACAGGAACCTAGGGGATAAAAGCCATTATCAATCCCATGATTGCGCCGCGAAAGTTCTGTATAATGACGAATTAAATCCAACTCCGATACCTCGGGAAATTCCGCAGGTATCTCTCGGATCATCCCCTCAGGCAACAGATTTTTCGGGTCAACATCAGGAACGTCATTTTCCGGCAAACTATATGCGACACGACCTGGTTTGCTGAGTTCAAAGATCAATTCCTTTTCTGCACTCATAGCAATCCCTCCAATTCAGCAACCAGTTCATCGATTTCTTCTTTCGTTCTCATCTCTGTCACAGCTAAGAGAGTAGAACCTATAAGTGCCTCATCATCCCGACCGAGATCATAGCCACCAATAATACGCTGTTTTATTAGAGCCTTATTCACCTCGGAAACAGGTTTGGACAGTTTGACAGCAAACTCATTAAAGAAAGGTTGCTCAAAGAGCGGCTCCACACCAGGTAGACGACTCAGCTGCTCTTGAGCATAATGAGCCTTGGAGAAATTGAGCCGGGCTAGTTTTTGCAGTCCTTCTTTTCCAAGGGCTGTCATGTGGACAGCAGCGGCCAGTGCGTTGAGTGCCTGGTTAGAACAGATATTGGAGGTAGCTTTCTCCCGTCGAATATGTTGCTCCCTCGCTTGAAGGGTCAATACAAAACCCCGAACATCCTCTTCATCCACTGTTTGCCCAACGATACGTCCAGGAACTTTGCGCATCAGCTTTCGTGTAACAGCAAAAAATCCGCAATGAGGACCTCCGAATTGCACTTGGATACCAAAGGGTTGTGCATCACCCACAACGATATCGGCACCAAATTCCCCAGGAGGTTTTAACAATCCAAGGGAAACGGGATTGGCGCTTACAATAAAGATCCCTTTATGTTGATGAGCAATCGGCTCGATAAGGGATAAGTCTTCGATATTCCCATAAAAGTTGGGGGATTGTACGATTACCCCAGCTGTATCACTATCGGAAGCTGCTTGGAGTCTCTCAAGATCTGTAATTCCTTCACGACAGGGGATCTCGATAACCTCTAGCCCCAATCCCTTCGCCTGAATCGCTAAAATATGGCGTGCTTCTGGATGTACCGCCGCCGAAACGAGAATCTTTTTCTTACCAGAAACCGAAGAGGCAACACCAGCCGCTTCAGCTAATGCTGTGGGACCATCATACATCGAGGAGTTCGCGACTTCCATCCCTGTCAATTCACAAATCATCGTCTGAAATTCAAAGATCGCTTGCAACTCCCCTTGGCTAATCTCAGGTTGATAGGGAGTATACGCTGTATAAAACTCAGAGCGTGAGATCACATGATTAACCACACTCGGTACATAATGCTCATACGCTCCTGCCCCGAGGAAGGATGCATATTGATCAAAAGATGCATTTTTTTGCGCTAAACGCCCCATATGCTTAGTAAGGGCTGGTTCAGACAGCGGCTTTGGCACCGCTAAGCTCCCCTGAAACCGGATCCCTTCTGGGATATCTTGAAATAGTTCATCAACAGACTCGATGCCGAGTACTGACAGCATTTCCCGTCGGTCCTGCTCTGTCATTGGTAGATAACGATATGTCATCCGGTCTCCTCCTCCGCGACTATTCTCTTCATTGTGAGCGTTTATAAAAAGGGGTGGGAACGATTTTCGCTGCCACGCGTTTACCACGAATCTCTACTTCAAGCTCTTGGCCTAACTCTGCTAATTCACTCTTAATCAGTGCAAGTCCTACATTTTTTTGTAATGTAGGCGATTGTGTCCCACTAGTAACAACACCGATTTCCTCTTCCCCACGATAAACAGAGTAATGAGAGCGCGGAATCCCACGTCCTGTCATCTCTAAACCTACCAACTTGCGTGGGGCACCTTCCTCTTTCTGTCTTGCTAATACTTCTCTACCAATAAAGTCCCCTTTATCCGGCTTTACAGCAAATCCGATCCCTGCTTCGATCGGACTAACACTTGCGGATAATTCATTTCCATAGAGAGCAAGCCGCGCCTCAAAACGAAGTGTATCCCGAGCACCTAATCCGCAAGGGATCACCCCTACATCCTCACCCGCTTGCAAAATTTTATTCCATAATACAGAGGCATCCTCTGCTGGTAGATAGATTTCAAAACCATCTTCACCAGTATACCCTGTACGGGAAACTAAACCATGAACCCCTGTAAGTTCGACATCCTCAACAAAACGGAACAATTTGATTGCATTTAGATCCGTCTCAGTCAGCTTTTGCAATACCGATTGTGCTAAGGGGCCTTGTAGAGCAAGTTGAGATGTCTTTTCAGAGATATCTGTCACTTCTACTTCGCCTGTGACGTGCTTTTCAATCCACTCCCCATCTTTAGCGATGTTGGCTGCGTTCACCACAAGCAAAAAGGAAGTCTCCCCCTTGCGATAGACCAATAGATCATCTACAGTGCCTCCATCAGGGTAGCACATCGCTGTGTACTGAGCTTGTCCAGGCACTACCTTCGTCAGGTCGTTCGTCGTCAGCCGTTGCAATAATGAGAATGCATCTGGACCCTTAACCTCGATTTCCCCCATATGGGAAACATCAAAGAGTCCCGCCTTTTCCCGCACTGCTTCATGTTCCCTTTTAATCCCGGAAAACTGGACTGGTAGCTCCCATCCGCCAAAGGGGACGAGCTTCGCCTCATCCTTATACACAGGATAGAGTGATGTCCGTTTTAATTCGGCCATAATTTTCACCTCCATGAGAATTGGAACTGCGTATGCAACTGGAGTGAAAGCTTCCTCATCTACCCCCTGTCCATGGTACCTGAGAGTTAAACCCGAATAAACCGGGTGTGCCCCTTGGGTGGCCATCGAACCAAGCGCTTTCCAGAGGAACGTCCGACGGGCGTCCTTTTGCCTGAGAGATTCACCCGAATGGGCTTGCTCCTTCGGCGCCACAACATTGTGGTCTCTCCTCCCGCCATCAACCGCCGTAGCTAGGAAATTTCCTTTCCATTGTGCCATAACTCTCTTTTTATTTCGATACCCTGCTGTAATCCTGTTCTACAACTCTATAAAAGATGTGCTCTTCTCTTCTACCATTCGTCTAGTCAACTTCTTTCTAATAGCATATGAATATATCAAGAAAGCGAGAAAGGATCAGAAAGATTTAGTTACACAAAAACGTCTTCCAAGATTTCAATCTCGCAATTTCCTTGAAAGGGGGTGACATAATGTCCGACTGGTGTCATGATCCATGTTGGTGTGATCCAAAACATGATCGTAAACATGATCGAAAAAAACGCGATAAAAAAGATGATGGTTGTAATACTAAAGTCGTCAACGTCAATGTCAACATTCTCAACAATGGTTCTATAGAAGATGCTGTTGATACTGATGGCGCAAAAAAAAAGTAGAAATCTCAGAAATCTTAAAAAATAGTGGCCTGTCAGAAGACGAAGCTCAAAGCATTGTTCAAGTAATCCGCAAGCATATCAAACGATAACTCTTCTACTTCGACCGGTCTTACTAGGCCGGTTATTTTTTTAGAAATAAATACTCATCCATGCCCTAGCGAGAATGGGAGGGGTATATACCATGTTTTTCGATGAATGGGAATGCTTAAAATGTCAGGAGTCAAAAAAACAAAAAAAAATCACCAACGTCAATGTGAACATCATCGATACCTCTGAATTGTTAGCGGCTATGCAAGCTCAACATAAGGAAATTCAAGCACTGCGTAAAGAAGTACAACAATTACAAAACCAGGTAAGAAAAAGCAGCAAAAAATAAATCCTCTACTCATACCACCAGAAGTTAGAACGGACCTCAGGATACACTTCTGGGGTCCGTTCTACTGTCATAGTCTCGTTCGACTGCTCGAACTAGGAAAAAGTTTCACTAGTTTTCTCTGTAGATAAGTGCGCCGATGGTAAATATACGAAAGAATGCGTCGATGTTCTTGGCGAAATTCTTCGATATCCCTAGATTTATAGGGTTCTTTTTGTACATAAGGAGTCAGCTGTCGATAGAAATTTTGAATAACCGGTTGTAAAACTTTAGGATGAAAATATTTCCGGAGGATCACGGTCATGATTTCACAATATCGCTTGCGATAAGCAGGAACCGCCAATAATCTAGCCGTTAGCTGATTGTCCCCACGAATGGAGACAAAGTTGGGTTTCATTACCTTCCCATTACAATCTCGCCCCCAAGTTGCATCAAAATCCCAGGGGATAATTTGAAAACGACCCGTCTGATGATTACGGTAAAGAGCGTAATTATGAAGAAACCCATCATAATTTTGTGTACAGACAACGCCTGCTAACCAACGAAGATAATTTTCTACATCTAAAAAGTTCCCCACCTTCGTTCCAAAAACGGAAGGACGAGTTCCATTGACCCATGCTAGAAAACTGCGCAAAGCCTCATCGTCATTTGAATAACCTTCCTTCCGCTCATATCCTGAAAGTAGATCATCTTTGAGTTGATTCAGGGAGTTTTTCTTAGAAAAATTGGCATCATCATTTATTGCATAATGAATCGAACCACTTGGTTTATTTCGCCTGCGAATAAATGAAGCATTCACCGACTCTAATGCAAGGTAAAGTCCTTCATCATGTTTATTTATCCTCAACCACACATGACGCGAACGAGGGGACATCACACCGATACTTCTAAAAAAATCAAGGGAAAGTTTGTTTCGGATAAAGGAGTTATCCACGTATTCCGCATTGAGATGCAATTCGTGTCCTTGATCTTGGTCAGTAATATAATACGATTTTTTTGAAAAGTAACGTGTGTGTGCTCCTCGATAACAGCACCCCACTCTTATACATTCCCCGTCTCCTGCCTGGAGCAGAGCAGGTGCAGGATGGCTACTCCATATATTATATTTCATATGTTGCCACACCGCTGGATCGATCTGCAGAGAGTATATAGGAAGTGTGGACTTCTGCACATCTATCCCCCCATCCCATCTTCTGTTCCTACTACAATATGAATAGGTTGTCATTCGTGAACGGCTTCTGAAAAAACCATCATTCGTCTCTAGACACCTCCGCCCTAGTTCACACCCTTCCTTTTCTAGGTCTCTGACACATAATGAGAGGAAAATACACTCATACTAGGATGGATTGTTCATTCTAATTCCGACGGAGGTATCTGGATGGAATCTATACCTATTCGTATGGATCGTACATGGTTAAACAATTTTCTAAAAAACATGGATCAAGATGCTGGATGGTCCACATGGGAAGGTTATCGGCTTGCCTTGGAAGCGGCTGATCACCAACGTATTCCTGATTTTGACACCCTCCGTTGTTTGGAATATGTTACTGGATTTGACCCTCTACCCCACCAAATCGAAACCGCCCAACGTGTTCTAGGAGAAATGAAAGGACGAGCTATTCTAGCTGATGAAGTAGGCCTTGGTAAAACCATTGAAGCTGGTCTTATTCTAAAAGAGTACATGGTACGGGGGCTTGTCAAAAGCGCTCTCATCCTTGTCCCTTCTTCCCTCGTCATCCAATGGACCCGTGAATTAAATCAAAAGTTCCAAATTCCTGCCACACCACAGAAAAAAGAGTGGATGTGGGAGCAATATGATATTCTCGTTGCTTCGATTGACACAGCAAAACGAGATCCCCATCGAAGTAAAGTACTTAATCGCCACTATGACCTCCTGATCGTTGACGAAGCTCATAAATTAAAAAATCGACGCACAAAAAACTGGCAATTCATTAATGAAATGAAGAAAAAGTACTCCCTCCTGCTTACAGCAACACCCATTCAAAATGATCTACACGAGTTGTACAACCTGGTCACGTTATTAAAACCGGGCCAATTGGGCCAGCAAACCTCCTTCAACACCACGTATGTAGCTGGCAAGCGAAAGCCTAAAAATGAAGAACAGCTACGGGATGAGGTACGCCGGGTCATGATTCGCAATAAGCGGAGTGATGGACATATCGCCTTTACCAAACGTCATGTCCGTACTATACCCATCACACTCTCTCCTGCTGAACGCGCCCTGTACGATGGAATAACTCAGTTTGTCCGAGAGCAGTATCAGTCCGCCCATAGTCAGTTAAAAAGCCTTCTCTCTTTGATCACTTTGCAAAGGGAGGTATGTAGTAGCCGAGATGCTGCTTTCCTTACCCTTTTTAAGTTGCTTAAACGGGGAACGGAAGGAAAAGATACCCTTTCACCCGAAATTACTCAACTTGTTGAACTACTCCGCGCTGTGGAAACTCAATCAAAAGTTGAAGAAGCACTTCGACTTGTACAGGAAATTAATGATAAGGTGATTATTTTCACCGAATATCGAGCTACCCAGGACCTATTGATTCGCGCTCTCAATGAACGGGATATCTATGCTGTTCCCTACCGTGGTGGCTTTGCACGCAATAAAAAGGATTGGATGCGAGAGATCTTCCAAAATCGCGCCCAGGTGATGGTTGCAACCGAGGCTGGAGGAGAAGGAATCAACCTTCAATTCTGTCACCACATCATTAACTACGATCTGCCTTGGAATCCGATGCGAGTCGAACAAAGGATCGGTCGTGTTCACCGCTTAGGTCAATCCCAAGATGTAACAATCTTTAACTTTGCGACCGAAAATACTATCGAAGAACATATTGTCTGGCTTCTTCATGAAAAGATCGATATGTTTCGCTCTGTTATTGGAGAAGTGGACACCATTCTGGAGCAAATGGGCTTAAACGAAGATGTGGAGAAAAACCTAATGCGTATTATGCTAGAGTCTCAGGATGACACAGAGATCAAAGAAAAACTCAACATACTGGGGGATAAATTTACCATTGCTGAAGAAGAAGTACGGTCAGAAATTGAGAGACGGGAAGTGTTGATGGATGGAACCCAGCCAAGTTAGATCCTTAGCCCTTCGATATTTAGAAGCATATGGCTGTCAGATCATCGAGACGCATCCAGACTATATAGAGAGCCGTCTATCGATACAAGTGGATAAGGATCTTATCCACCGCCCTTTTTATTGGATGTATGTAGAGAAGATGGGCTTGGAACCTCAGCCCGCCACACTGTTATTCACCTTTGAACCAGGGAAGGCCCCTCCTGGAGTTCGTGAGGATCTTCTCACCTCAGGAGCCCCACGTTTTCAACAAATGCTTCTTTCTGCACGCAAAAACGGCCGTTTTGTTCGTCTATATGAGGATAACAGCCGACGAGTGCAACGGAGGGACTCTCTTCCCTATGAACCATGGCTTGCTCTTCATTACCAGATTTCTTTTCTATGTGATCGAAAAAAAGATGATCTGGTGAGTCTAGGAATCCATCTTAGAACAGGGGAGATCGTTGAGAATTTTGATCAACAACTCCAACATCGAGAATGGAGCCATAGGCTACCGGATCGACGTCATACCCTCCCTCTACTCCTATCCATTCCAGAAGCCGTCGGAGAATTAGAGTATTGGCTTCAAGGCTGGATTGAACACCAGGACCTCACATGGGCGGATCATGCAATGGCACAGCTCAATCAGGAGCTAGCCCAACTCCATGCTTTTTACCCTGAAGAGTGGCGAATGAGTGACTCCCTCCACGAAGAGAAAAAACAGCGGTTACGTGAAACGGTCTGGCAATACCACCCCCGCGTGGAGGTAGAAACCGTTGGGGCAGGGCTCTTTTACCTTACTTCACAAAAGGAATAGTCCACTCTCTCTATCCGATAAAAACATGGGTCAGTCCCATCCGCTGGATCCGTTGCAAGCGCGCCTCTGCATTTGAACGAACTTGAAAAGCACCGGCTTGAACCTGGTAGTATTTCTGGGATAATCCCACATTCATGATGATCGATTCAATACCCCCTAGTCGTAGAAACCGCTGTCTTGCTACCGCTAGGTCTCGATCCAAAAAGGAGCCCGCGATAATTCGATAGACGATCCCGGCCCGTCTAGAAGATAATTGCAAAGCTCTAGCAACCCCTTCTCCCATTGCATGAGCCAACGTCGTCATAAAGGAGTGATTTTGTAAGTATCGTCGCTCCTTCATGGTATCGATAAATAAAGACTCCAAAAGCACCCCAGGCATCCTTGTGTAACGAAGAACATAAAAATCCGCCTGTTTTTCTCCACGGTCGATGATCTTGTAGGGTTCCAGAAGACTCATTACCTTGGAATGAAGTCGATGTTGTGCAGTTAAATATGCATTCGGCGTTGAGGTACTCTTCACATAACTTTCCCATCCCTTCTCCCCACCCGAATTGATGTGAAGGGAGCAAAAAAAGTCGGCATTCAACTGATTAGCATACGCAACTCGTTCTAAAAGACTAAGTGTACGATCGGTTGTCCTTGTCATACAGACATGAACACGATATCGACTCATCAGATAGCCTCTCATCCTAAGAGATAGTTGAAGGGTCAAATCCTTCTCTCGCAAGTCCCCCACAACTACTCCTAAATCATTCCCTCCATGACCTGGGTCAACAACAATTTTCACCATATAATAGAAATCATCTCCTTACTCTCCTTCCTATAAGTATATGAATCCTTCTCCTAGCCGCTTAGTACGAAAGCGGATGAGAGCAATACAAATTCAACACAAAAAAGACTTCCCAAAGGAAGTCTTTTTTGTGAATGAATCAATACAGTGTGGAGTCTTCCAGACCAAGGGAACGACGGTAAATCCATTGATAGTCCTCTACCCGTTTAATCACACGTGGGTTCCCAAAGGTTTGCGGATCTTCAAGAGCAGCTTGAGCGTACCGTTCGATTTGTTCTGGATCCACCCCTTGCTCGATCAAGCTGGGGATTTCGACATCCGCCACTAACTCTTCAACTGCAATGACAGCAGATTTTGCTGCTTCTTCCAAGGTCATCCCTTCCGTGTCTACACCCATCGCTTCAGCAATCCGGGCAAATTTCTCAGGGAAGCCCATCCAGTTAAATTCCATAACTGGAGGGAGCATAGCAGACACACACTGACCATGCATGACGGGAACCATCCCACCAAGGGTCTGAGCCATTGCATGAGCCGCACCTGCTGAGTCACTACCATAGGAAAGCCCTGCTAACATAGCAGCTTGAGCCATACCATAACGTGCTTCAATGTCACTGCCATTGGCGTAGGCGCGACGCAGATATTTCGCTGCATATTCAATGGCCAGTAATGCAAAAGCATCGGTGATCGGCTGAGACTGATGCATGGTGTAACACTCAATGGCATGGGATAGCGCATCTACACCCGTTGCTGCTGTAATATGAGGCGGCATCGACATATGGAGCTCAGGATCGATGATTGCTAGATGTGCTGGGATCAAAGGGCCACCCACGTTAAATTTGATTTCTCGTACAGGGTCTTTAATCACTGCCCACTGGGTTACTTCAGATCCAGTACCCGCTGTTGTCGGGATCGTGGTAAGGGGAGGAATTCGATTTTCCAGAGGTTTCCCAGCATCTGATGCTTCATAGGTTAAAAGTGGTTCAGGGTGAACCGCTTCTACTCCGATAGCTTTGGCTGTATCCATGGAGCTACCCCCACCAATCGCTACCAAGCCATCACAGCCCTGTTCTTTATAGATGCTACTTCCTTTTGCTATGAGATCGGTATCCGGTTCTCCTTGAATCTCGTGGAAAATATAAACTCCTAGACCTGCCGCCTGCAAGGATTCAGCGATAGGATCAATAATCCCGGCTTGATAAATCCCATTATCGGTTACAATCATTGCCTTCGTAACGCCCAACGCTTTAATTTCATCTGCAGCTTGCTTAGAAGCACCAATTCCAGATACTACTTTGGTTGGCATAATAAAATTCTTCTGATCCATCATTTGTTCAAATCGCATGGTCATTAGTGTTCAGCCTCCTCGTGATTCTCTTTAGTTGAACCAACCCATCGGTTGTGGGTTCAGATTTTTGAAGATGTGTTTCTGTTCGGTGTACTCTTCTAGCCCTGTTTTACCAAGCTCACGGCCAATGCCTGATTGCTTATAGCCGCCCCAAGGTGCTTGAGGGAAATAGGGGTGAAAATCATTAATCCAAACTGTCCCCATTCGTAAGCTCCGACTTACACGCTGAGCTCGATTCATATTCTGAGTCCAAACAGCACCTGCTAACCCATATACAGAGTCATTGGCAAGGGCAATCGCTTCTTCCTCCGTCTTAAAGGTTTCAATCGTCAAGATTGGACCAAAAGTTTCCTCTTGCACAATCCTCATACGTGCATCGCATCCATCAAAGATCGTAGGCTCTAGGAAAAATCCTTTTTCAAACTCGGGTCCTTCCGGCCGTTTTCCACCGATGAGGAGTTTAGCTCCTTCTTCTTGACCTACTTGAATATAGCCTTCTACCTTTGCACGATGCTCTGCTGAAGTAAGCGGACCGATTTGGGTAGATTCATCCATCCCATTACCGAGACGGATTTTTTTCACCCGTTTTACAAGCTCATCCACAAACTTATCGTGGAGGCTCTCTTCGATGATTAATCGAGCTCCTGCGGAGCAAACTTGTCCAGCATGAAAATAAACAGCATTCATCGCATAATCCACAGTGGTCTCAAAGTCACCATCCGCGAAAACGATATTGGGGTTTTTACCACCCAATTCGAGAGCAATTTTTTTCATATTGCCGCTAGCGGCCTGCATCACTTTTCGTCCTGTTTCAATTCCCCCTGTGAAGGAAACTAAATCGACTTGATTAGATTCTGCTAACTCTGCACCTACCGTTGCCCCTGGGCCCGTCACAACATTGACAACACCTGTCGGAAATCCAACCTCTTCCATCAACTCGGCTATTTTCAAGGTAGTTAATGGTGTAATTTCACTGGGTTTGATAACCAACGTACATCCAGCTGCTAAGGCGGGGGCGAGCTTCCATGAGGCCTGAAGTAACGGATAATTCCATGGGGTGATCATGCCACAAACCCCAACGGGTTCACGGACCACTTGGCTAGTCGCATCCGGCATCGGCGGATCGATCGTTTCACCACCATCTTTATCTGCTAATCCTGCATAATAGCGAAATACGCCTGCAATATCTTCCATGTCCGCGCGACTTTCCACAAGGGTTTTACCAGTATCGAGGGTTTCTAGCTTTGCCAATTCTTCATTATTCTGCTCAATAAGGGCTGCTACCTCAAATAGCTTCTTCCCTCGTTCTGTAGCAGGCGTATGCGGCCATTCTCCATTGTCAAAAGCAGCCCTTGCCGCCTGAATCGCTTTTTGTGTATCTTCACGACCCGCTTCAGGAACGATGGCGACCGTCTCCTGATTAAATGGGTTGATAATTTCTCGAGTTTCTCCAGACTCTGCTCCGATCCATTTGCCATTCACAAACATTTTTTTCGTTTCCAAGGTTTCACCCCTTATTGTTTGTACAGTTTTTTCTGTACGAACTGTTTAATTCTAATAATACCATTTCCCTTTCCGATTTGACAACCCGTCCCCTTTTTATTATGTACATTTCGTTATGCTTTCATTTTATAGCACCATCCCAACGCTCCTATTTTCGGTGTAGAATACCCTGCTTCCCCGTCGGAGATACTGAAGACGATGCTTTCGGCAAACTCATCCTACGAGTAGGTATCAAAAAAGGGGTTGAATATCCTTCATGGGTGGCACATCTAACAAACCTAACTGGAACATCATCGGGTTTATCGGGATTGGAGTCCTAGCTGTATTTCTATTGGTATACGCTACCCTCAGTGGTCGTGATATTTTTTGGACAGGCTTAATCTTTATGCTTTTTTTCTTCTTTATCATTTACTTCATCGGTGTCTATGCCGGGAATAAAAACGATACTGGATTACAAGGCATGATGTTAGCAGGAAGGTCGATCCCTCTCTGGATCGGGATGTTCTCGATGAGTGCTACCTGGGTCGGTGGAGGTTATATCAATGGAACCGCCGAGGCCACCTATAGTCCTGGTCTTGTCTGGGCGCAAGCTCCCTGGGCCTATGCGATCAGTTTGATAATCGCTGGTATTTTTTACGCACGCCGGATGCGTAACTATGAATTTACAACGATGATCGATCCACTTGAAGCACGCTTTGGGAAAAAAATCGCCGCTGTTCTCTTTCTACCAGCGTTAGCCGGAGAAATTTTCTGGAGCGGAGCTATCTTAACCGCATTGGGCACTACCTTTGGTACGATCCTTGGACTCGACTTCACCACATCCATCATCATCTCCGCTATCTTTGCTATCGCCTATACTGTGGTAGGTGGTATGTGGTCTGTGGCCTACACGGATGCTGTACAATTGTCCATCATTATTGTAGGTCTTTTCCTCATCGTTCCCTTCGCCATGAAACATACTGGAGGGCTACAGGAGAACTGGACACAATATGTGTCCAGTATTGGTAAAAATGGAACCAACTACGCCAGTTTTTTCCCTCCATTAAACGGTTGGAAAGACCCTAGCTGGGGAGATAAGTACTGGCAATGGTGGGACCTTGCCTTCCTACTTCTCTTCGGTGGAATTCCTTGGCAAGTATACTTTCAACGTGTTCTCTCTTCCAAAAGTGCATCGATCGCCATGTGGTTATCTATCATGGCTGGAGGTGTCGCCTTGATCGTAGCTGTCCCATCCATGCTAGTGGGGATTATTGGTTATAATGCAGACTGGACAGCACTGGGATTTCCCAAACCGGAAAACGCAGCCATGGTGTTCCCGTATGTGCTTCGCTATCTAACACCTAGTTTTGTAGCTGCAGTTGGGTTGGGCGCATTAGCAGCGGCGGTGATGTCCTCTGTGGACGCTTCTATCTTATCTGCGGCAAGCATGTCTTCCTGGAATGTTTATCGACCTCTCTTCAAACCGAAGGCAACTGCTAAAGAACTTGGAAAAGTAATACAACGAGCCATTTTGCTCGTTGGGGTAGCCGCCACTATCATCGCTCTCAATGTGAAGAGTGTAAGTGAACTATGGGTTCTTTGTAGTGATTTTGTCTATTGCATGCTTTTTCCTCAACTAACGATGGCACTCTTCTCTAAATCAGCGAACTGGTATGGCTCCGTCGCTGGTATCATCGTCGCCTTTATTCTCCGCATTGGCGGAGGAGAACCTGTTTTTAACATTCCGCATTTCCTGCCTTACCCCATGATCCATGAAGGAGTAGTACTCTTTCCCTTCCGTACCTTTGCAATGGTATGTAGCCTGATCACGATTTACGTTGTCTCTAAGCTTACTACAAAGCTAAGTCCCCCCGTTCCTCTACACAACCCACGTAAGATTACTTAATTTATTTCCTCATTCACCCCTTGGTTAACAAACAAGGGGTGAATTTCGATTGACAAAACCGTACAATATAAACTGTATATACAGATTGCAATGCTGTTTGTGATTTTCCCCTTAAAAAGGAGGGTACCCTTTGGTCACCCCTACAAAGATTGAAGAAGCACGGCGTGCTTACATTGAGTCCCTCACCGAGACAATGGCGATGTATGGACTAAGTCCTTCCATGGGCCGTCTTTACGGAACGATGTTTTTTCATGAAGATCCGATGACACTGGATGAAATGATGGACCTGACTGGTATGAGCAAAACTAGTATGAGCACTGGCGTTCGTGCGCTATCAGCTCTAAAACTAGTCCACAAAAAATGGCAAAAAGGGGTTCGAAAAGACCTTTATGAGGCTGAACATGATCAAGTTCGTTCCTTCATTGAATTTTTCTGTGTCATGTGGGATAAAGAAATTGAGCTGAATGCCCGTGCCCTATCACGAGCCGAAGAGAATTTAAATGGCTTATTGGATGATCCTGAGATCACTCCTGAAGAAGTAACGAACATAGAAATGGACCTTAATCGTCTAGCAAAAGCAAAGCTATATTATACCTGGTTACGTAATCTAGTAAAAACCTTTGAGAGCGGGGAAATTTTTGATCATGTTCCTGTCCCTGAATACTTGGACAAGTAGTCATTCATGGTGGCAAAGAAAAATCATGGATTGTCCACGATCAACCTTTACCTTACTGTGATACCAACTTTTCGATCAATTCAGCATAGGAGGAAGCTATCACATGTATAAATTGGATATTCAAATTGATATTGCTCGGGAAATTGAAGAAATGGACAAAAAAGCTTTCCATCAGGATCTGCGAAAGTTACTTAGTAAATATTTTGAGCTCAATTCCATCCATATCCGTAAGGAAATTCATAGGGTTGAAGTGGAGAGCCTTCATTTCCGTGAAAAAACAGAAACGGAGGCAAATCAGCTACCCCTTTCCGAACCCCTTATAGACATCGAACGGAAACCCCTCGTTACCGAATTTAACCCGAAAATTCATCAACCAGCCCTCCCTCAATCTCAAAGAGATACAAAACAGGGGAAAAACAACTCAACAAGCGAAGATGAAACACTATATTACTAAAAGAGCGTGGCGGAGTCGGCCACGCTCTTTTAGTAATATAGTATCTATCTACTTTATACCTTCATATTAGATCTTATAGCGCTCTGGCATACGATCCTCAAAAACTGGAATCTGGCTCCGCACCCTGGATACTTGACTCAGATCGATATCGACAGTCAACATTTCCTCGTTTTCTCCACCTTCGGTAAGGATTTCCCCCCATGGATCCACAACCATGGAGTGGCCACAGAAGGTATTGTTAGGATCAGATCCCACTCGATTGACAGCGACAACCATCATCTGGTTTTCTATCGCACGGGCTTGGTTTAATATCCTCCAGTGATTAAGTCGTGGATGCGGCCATTGAGCTAGGACGAAGAGAATTTGAACTCCTTCGATAGCAAGGGAGCGTGCCAATTCTGGAAAGCGAAGATCGTAGCATATCATCACACCACCTACGCCGTCCTCGACAGGGAAGACAACCTTACCTTCCTTCCCTGGTGTTAGCACTTTCTCTTCCTCCATCAAACGGAAAAGGTGGACCTTCCCATAACGGGCAATCTTCTGGCCATCAGCGGAGAACACATAGGATGTATTATAAAAATCATCACCCTCCTTCTCCCCAATAGAGCCCGCAACTAAGGTAATTCCATGTTGCTTAGCAAGTAAAGACAATTTCTTCTGTAACGAACCTCGGTCGGCGATCTTTTCAAACCGGGTTAAGTCATATCCTGTATTCCACATTTCCGGTAGGACAACCAAATCGGGTTGCTCTTCCCTTACAGCCTGGGCGATTTTCTCTTCAACTTGTAGCCAATTCGCCTCAGGATCTCCAAACACGACATCCATCTGGATGATTGAAATACGCATCGCTGTCCCTCCCTCAATACCCATCAACACATCATCGACTACATGTTGCTAATTCTTCGTTTCATTCGTCTACTATAACCGTACTGGGGGAAAAAGCGAAAGGTACGAAGCAATGTTTTATAGCGTCGCTTTACTTCCTCTCGGTAGGTTAAAAATGATTCACCCTCCATGTAGAGTAGACTGAAACAACTAAGATACATAAAACTAACCACTTCATGCACCTCAGGATACCGACCGACCAGATCACGATGGTGTAATGTCTCCTGTACAGCTTGTACACGTTCCAAGATCAACTTCGCTGTACTGAGCTCTCCTCTTCCACTCATGCGAAAAAGTGCCTGCGCATTTGTGTCAATCTGCGGGAGGATTTCTCTCAATTCTCCATGTAGGCGACATTGTAAAAGCACCAGAAAACCACCTGCCATTCAAGAAGTAAAAACACCCCAGTTACCATTCAACGAAAAGTAAAAATTTTATTTTTATTATAATTTTAACAATGAACCCTCTGCATCTGATCCCACCTAATTGCGGAACAACTAGTACCTATGCAGTCCCAATGCTACGATCGCCTTATTTCATCAACAATCGTGAAATTTCGATCTCTTCAATCGCTAATCGTGTCGAGGAATGTCTCCTTACGCCTGTCAAGTGATAGTCGATAAAAAAATTAAATTTTTTGGTTCTTTTTATAGATCCAATATACCATCATCACTCAATCCTCTTCAAGACCATTTTGATACAGAAAATTATACGTTAAAAATAGAAGAGAGGCGGATTCCTCTCCTTATACCCCTCTCCATCATCGGGAACGCTTTTCTGCCCACTCATTCTACTAGACGAAATAAAGTGGAATCACCCTTCAACTTCCTCTAAAGCGCTTTGCAAATCAGCGATAATATCTGTCACATCTTCTAATCCTACAGAAATGCGAATCAAATCATCAGTCACTCCCATACGTAAACGCTCCGGCTCGGGAATGGCTGAATGGGTCATCGTGGCTGGATGCTGGATTAATGTAGTGACTTCGCCCAAACTGACTGTTAAATGACACAACTTTACTTGATCCAGTACCTGACGTGCTCCTTCTAACCCACCTGTAACATGAAAGCTAATCACACCCCCGAAACAATCCATCTGACGTGCTGCTAACGCTCTTTGGGGGTAGCTGGATAAGCCGGGATAAAACACACGCGTCACTCGTGGATGGCCCTCTAAAAATTCAGCAACCGCCATTGCATTCATCCGATGACGATCCATCCGCACCTCCAACGTTTTTAACCCTCTTAGTAGTAACCAAGCATCAAAGGGTGAGAGTACGCCACCAATATCCTTTAAGGTAGACTTCCGTAAAAAATCGATTTCCTCTTTTCTGCCAACCGCCAATCCTGCAATGACATCTCCATGTCCACCGATATATTTGGTAGCACTATGGATAACAAAGTCCGCTCCTAGCTCAATGGGCCGCTGTCCATAGGGAGTAGCAAAGGTATTATCTACAACCACCTGTGCACCTTTTCCCTTGGCAATTTTGCTAATTTGATGTAAATCGGCTATCTTCATCGTGGGGTTAATCGGTGTTTCCAAAAAAATCACGCGTGTGTTGGGGTGTATCGCTTGATGAATAGCATCTTCATCGGATATATCAACATAGTCGGGTATTACACCAAAACGATCCTGAAGGTACCCTAGTAAGCCATAAGTACAGCCATACACACCATCTCCACAAAGGATATGATCCCCTGATCGTACAAGCCCCATCAACACCCCTGAGATCGCCGCCATCCCCGAACTAAAAGATAGCCCTGCTTCAGCCCCTTCAAGATCAGCGATCACTTCTTCTAATTGCTGTAATGTCGGATTCCCCAGACGGGTATAGATATAGCCCTCCTCTTCCCCGGAAAACCTGCAAGCGCCTTGTTCCATATTTTCAAAAACAAAGGTAGATGTTTGATATATAGGAGGGATTAATGATCCTGTCTCGCGGCAGGGTTCTGATCCGCCATGAATCAACCGTGTTGAAAATTTTTTTCTCTCCTCCATGGTTCCACTCCCTTTTCTATCCTTTTCTATTTGGAAAAGAGGATCTCTCAGGGCTTTCCCCTCCATCATAGTGAATCAATCGAATCAATCGCACATAACGACCAACCATACACTTCCCATATCGATTGGAAGCGCTTTCAACAAGTAGGGTAACACGTAGACCCTCGATTTGAAGACCTTTCAGGATCGCTGGATCCCCAATCAACTGAAATCGCTCCCCATTATCGCCCTCAACAATCCAACAGCCACCCTCAAGATTTAGATACCGCATGGTTCCAAAGAGGAACCATTGCGGATTCTTCTCGGCTTCTGCGGCCTTGGGAAGGATTCCTCCTAAAACAATCATGAATAATAAACCAACCACCATCCACTTTCGAAACAAAACGGATATCATTCAGCCTTTACCTCCATCCAAGTGATATCCGCTAGTCTCCCATCATCCTGAAGGATTTACTCCTTTAACTCCGCCCAGTACCAAAGAGTCGTTCATGCATCCGTAGAGCATAAGGATCTGTCATTCCTGCGATATAGTCACAAACCACACGCGCCCGAGTAGAAGGATCCCCAGCAATGCGATGGCGATCATTATTTAGCAATAATTTTTCTTCCTCCATCATCGCTTCAAATAGCATCCGTACCACGCGATCCCCTTTCCACGCCAAGGCTTGCACGGATTGCGAATGAATGACTTTCTCTCTCACGATTGATTTCAGCTTCTCATTCAGCGCTTTTAGATCAGTTGGTAGTTTGGCACGGTACATCAATCGTTTAGAAGTGAACGGTGGCCCATGTTTCTCACACTCGACATGATTAACAAAAACGGAGATGAGGGATGCAAAAACCTGTTTGAGCCGGTGTTTAAAATCATCCTGCCCAAGATGGAGCTGATCCGCTGCCTCACCAGCCTCATGTAACTCCTCATACCTTCCCTTCCATGGACCGGTATGTAAAACTTCTCGCAACTCTTCAATTTCTACTAAACGCAGGTTAACCGCATCCTCTAAATCATGGGTTGCATAAGCAATATCGTCAGCCAATTCAATGATCGAGCATTCAAAGGAGAGGTGCTGGGTTTTTCGATAAAGCGTATTGGGGTCTACTACAGTTGTTTGAAAATAACGACGTTCTTCCTCTGCGAAGGTAGCTAATACCCACTCAAAGACAGGGAGGTCACTTTTATAAACCCCGATTTTAGGTGGCCATTTGTTTACCAGGGTGGGGACTACCTCAGCTACAGCATCTTCATAAAGAATAGGGTATTTCATCACAGCTAATAGAAGTCCACGTGTTAAATCCAGCCCCTGTTCGTTTCTTCCCTCTAAACGGGTTAAAATGCGAAAAGTTTGGGCGTTTCCTTCAAAACCACCGAAAGAAGCCATCATCCTATTCAGTGATCGTTCTCCTTCATGGCCAAAGGGTGGATGGCCCAGATCATGAGCAAGGGCTGCTGCTTCAACGAGGGAGATGTCGATAGACTCTCCTTCTGGTAGTACCCCTGAATGGTTAAGGAATATGCCAACCCCACGTGCGATTTGGGCCACTTCCATCGAATGTGTCAAACGAGTCCGATGTAAGTCCCCTACATCTGTACCGATTACCTGCTTCTTGGATTGTAGTCGACGAAAAGTAGCACTATGAATGATGCGCCCATAATCACGTTCAAAGGCATCTCGTACATCACGAGAGGAACGAGAAAATCCTCCCACTCGACGCTGGTGATCGGTATCGTTATAAAAAGCATTTTGATTGATTGTCCTTTTCATCAGTAACCTCCTACAGTTCTTCCCTTGTATTCAATTCCCGTCTATTGTTCGCGTTCCTTTTTTTCAGGATAGTCTCCTTATTTAATAGTATGTAATCAACTTTAAAAGCCCGCATACATGATCACGGGCTGAATGGTTTCATTATCCACCTATTTCTACCCTATATCCACTTTACCACTCTAGTGAGCACGCACCACCAATTGTGTTACGTTTCCTCCTCGAACGATTAACAGATAGAGATGCGATTGGCCAGGTGGATTTTTTAAACGGAGGGTGTAGAGTCCCGGGCGAACACTCGATACACCAAAGAACCCATGCCCATCGGTTTTCATCTGAATCCTTTTACGCCCTAGCCCCCTCATGGTAATCTGTGCGTTATCCATGGGTAGTCCATTTCGGTCAAGGACATTTCCTATCACATACCCTTCGCCGATACACCCCTTCCAAGGCATATCGGGTGTCGGAACAGGTTGCTTAAAGAGCCTTGCCTGCAATTGTTGATAGAAAAGGGAATTTTCCTGGCCATCCTTGTTTGTCATAGCATAGCTATATAAGCAAGCTCCTACCAATCGATTTCCCCCTACAGAGGAAATACGTGTCCGGTCAATTTGTGCTATGCTGCCATCAATAGCGTTAAGATAAATGCCAGGGCCAGCCGCAATTTGACGTTTGTATTGGTGATCTTTTTCCCACTCGATCCATTGGTCGTACCACGATTTTTGGTCAGCCACGTGCTCTCGATCATAATTCATAGGAATGAGAAAATCCATAATTCCCTGTTCCATCCACCCAACCCAATCCTGCAATACTTCATGATACGGGGCGCTTTCTTTATACTCTTCCATGGTTACTGGACCTTTGCTCCATGCGATTACTGCCGCCGATACTTTGATATCGACTCGAATGGCCAGGGCTTGTAGATAAACTTTTCGTACCAGATGGGTAACTTGTTGCCGTCGCCACTCTTTCCAGCTTTCATCGAGGGCATCGGGTATACCCGTAAACCCTGTCTGTTTTTGAAAACGCTCCAAACTGGTTGGGTTATACCCCCAATCCACTCCCATATAACGCACTAAGTCAAGGTGTATACCATCTACTCTATACTCTCGCACCACATTGAGATACTGCTCCACCGTATAATCGACAGCATCCGGGTGACCCGGATCCAGGACATAATCCGCCCCACTGCGATTCACCCCATCCTTCCGATCCATCAGCCAATAGTCACGCCCCTTAGCAGAAGGGCCATGTTGGTTAAAGACATGGTCAGGGGATAAGGGGGGTGTAGCCGAATTCCATATGGGAAGGGTAGCTAGCCAGGCATGTACCTCGATAGAAGGTTGGGAGTTATGCGCCTTTTGCAGCAGATCCTCGAGGGCATCAAAGCCCGGTGTTAAGGAGGGATCTTGCGTGCGAGGCTCCAACGCTCGGTTGTAATAGGCATCTCCACGCCGGCGTACCTGTACGATTACCGCGTTGGCCCCCGCTGCCTTTACATCGCTTAGGAGTTGATCTACTTGTGCAGAGGTTTTAATCCCGTCATGAAATGCATCGACCCAAAACCCTCGAAATTCAGCGGAAGTAGTCATTCTTCATCACGATCCTTCCTATTGGATGTGGGCCTTTCCCTTCCGAGAGTAACCTGCCAACGCCACCCCAATCTTATCCTGAAGGGATGTCTCTGACTTGGCAGTGTACCCATTCATCATGATGGAATAAGCAAGCCACTCATTGTCCTTGGTACGTACATATCCCGCAAGGGTACTTACATGGGTAAGTGAACCAGTCTTCCCACGTAGGTTGTTAGCAGCAAGCGTATTTTTCATGCGATTAGCGAGAGATCCATCCTTCCCAGCCACAGGCAAGGTTTGATAAAAAGCATCAAAATAAGTCGCCTTTTTTTGAACCGCAAGGAGAGACACCAGTTGTTCAGGAGAGACAAAATTATATCGGGTCAGTCCAGATCCATCTTCAATTCGCTTATTTCCTGGAAGATGGATACGCCTAAGATAGCTCTTTACAACAGCCAATCCAGTAGCCGCTGACCCTCTCCCTCGTTTCTCTGAGCCAAGGGTTTTTAATATCATCTCTGCATAAAAATTGTCACTCGCTTTGTTGAGATATCGGGCCACCTCAGAGAGCGGAGGTGACTGATATACAGCGAACGCCTTTTTTCCTTGAGGTACTTGCTTTTCGACGACAGGAGAAGAGTCAATCACCTTGATGCCTTCTTGGGTGAGGGTTTCTTTTAATATCGTCCCTGCATACAGGTGGGGATTTTCCACGGGGACACGGGTGTAATCCCCTTTAAAATCAAGCGGGAGGCTACCACTGAGACGGATGTGATTGGTTCCGCGCTCCCGTTCTATTTTAAAGGTATTTTTTGAGCCAGCGGCTCCCGTCGTTACATTTGCTTCTACTTGAATGCTTTTTGTTTTTGGAGTAACCGTCCAACGTGCAGGTTCCCCTTCCTTTTCTCCTGGCAAATAATCAAAGCGAACGGTACCACGGTTTAAGCTAAGTGCTGTGATCTGAGGTTGATAATACTCATTTTCGTTGTCAGACGCCCATCCTTTACCATACACCTCATCAGAGAAAGCTGTAGAATCAACGGCGACATTCCCTTCAATTCGGCTAATTCCCTTCTCCTTAAGATCTTTGACCATTCCTTCAATCGTAGGCCCTTCTTGTACTCGCAACGAGCCCTCTGTAGCTAGGGTGGGGTCCCCATAGCCTTTGAGGATGAGATCCCCATTCAGCGTACCATTGCCCACATCACCCTCAGCCACTAATTCCGTACGAAAGCGATAATCTTCCCCCAAAGCATCAAAGGCTGCTGTTGAGGTTAATAGTTTGGTATTGGAAGCAGGGGTTAAGTGCGTCGTCCCACTTCGTGCATACATCTCTTCCCCTGTGTCGAGAGAACGAACCACCATGTTCGTCTGTAACCCTTCGTATCCTTCACTCTCCACCAAGGGATCCAATATCCCAGAGAGCGGATACGTTCTTTTTTTAGGTAATGGTTTGGAAGCAGGTATATTGGGATAAGAGGCGAGTGTAGCTCCAATTTGATCCTCCATGTCATCTGCAACCGACTGTTGGTTCACTCCATTCACCATCACTGAAAAGGCTACTTTCTCGCCTTGGCGATTTTGTACAATCCCTGTCAATCCACTAATACCCGACCCATCCACTGGGTAGGCTTGCAATCGCCCCTCTGCAGGTGTACCATCCATACGGTCCTTTAATACTCCTCTGCCCGCTGTCGTTAAAAGAGGAGTCACTGGTTTCTGAGCCTTTTGCATCAAGCTGGTCAATTGTCGTGGAGACATCACACTCATCCGAGAAAGTCCCGATCCATCCTTCGGCTGAAAGGTATCCTCTACTCCCACTTGTTCTTTCGCATACTGGCTCAGAACATCGATTCCCTCTGTATCACTTCCAACCTCTCCTGCTTCGACTGCCAATTGTCTAAGTAGCATCTCACCGATCAAGCTATGTTTCTCGCTCTTCATTCGCGATACTATTTTTTTGATGGAAGGAGATTGGTGCACCAAAAGTGGATTCCCCTTGGGTGCACTCCCCCTTTTAACCTGGGAGCTCGATGCAAAATGAATACCAACACGCTCCATCCGCTCTTGAAAAACTTTTCCCGCGAACAATGAGGGATCATTTACCGTACGCCTCCGATGAATCGGTGGATGCATTTTGCTAATCTTCCCGGTGACTACGAGTTCATTTTTAGCCCTTGTACGGCTAACAGCCAAGGATTCACCAACTACCGAAGTGGATGCTTGATTGATGACCTGGAAATTTTGCGAAGCAGGAGAAACCCTTACCCCAGGTTTTCCACCCAAGTGACCTGGCTTCACCGTGACATCTACCGTATTACCATGAACCGCCAAGGCACCAATGGGTGCACTAGCCGGATAGGATTCTTGATCCCACATCCAACTGATTCCGAGCCGTGTCGGATCAAATCGCGTGTCATCTACGAGGAGATCCCCCTCAACTCTCCGAATCCCTCTCTCTTTCAGATCACGGGCCAGCTTATCCACTTCAGCTACATCCAGAGTAGGGTCTCCTCCGCCTTTTATAATCACATCTCCTTGCAAATCTCCCCGTTTTACTTTTCCACGGGTATATAATCCCGAAGAAAAACGGTGAGTTCCCGGCCAGGTATGTAAGGAAGCACCTGCCGTCCACAACCGGGCTACGGAGCCGGGTACCAATGTTTTTTTAGGGTGATAGGAAGCCATCACTCGCCGATCCTTCAGTGACACCACATTAAAGGCAACAGACATCCCTGCGGCACGAGGCTGTTCTTCCATTCCCCTCACAATCGTCAGTAGGCGCTGTTCCAATCGTTTGTCAGGATCATCTGCTGCTTCTGTTGTCATAGAAACAGGGACAAGTCCCACCGTTAGCCCCACGATTACCCACAGAGAACACCACCATCTCCATTGACTCCACATGGGCAACCCACCCTTCTCAGTTTCAAGCCAATCATAGCTTATCCTGATTCTACCAGGTTATCGGAGCAAATCATGGCGAAACCCGTCGTTCGTCAGCAAAAGATCCTGAAAGTACAGACAACATATGGACGAACCTGGGTTGTACACCATAACAAAAAAAGCGGGGCATATCCCCGCTTTTTAGCTATTCGTCTATTCATTTCATTTTTGTAGATTCATCCAGTCTGACGAACGTGGTAGCTTGTGCTCTCTGAAAGAGGATCATTTTCTCGTTGCCCAGCAAAGGACGGACTACCATCAATTACTGCAAGAGGCATAAATACTTTGCGCTCACCCTCCCAAACATGTGGAGAGTAAAAGCTATACCGCCGTCCTTCCATTGCTTCTGCATAAACTACCCGACCTGTCTTTGGACGAACTAAAGCCGTACTTACTCCAAGGGTGTCTTGCCCTGCCCGTTCAAAAATTAAATCAAAACCCCCTTCGCCCTCGGGTAACAAATTGGTTACCCTACGGGCAAAGGGCTCAATGGTCCTCTCTTTATATAGCCCGATAGTATCCTGACACTCCTGCCAATATCGATCAGACTCAGGGAGCCATGGCATTGCTGATGGCCAATCAAACCGATTTCCCTCTTCTAAAGCGATCTGCTCTAGGCTTATCACACCAATTAACATCTCTGCGTACCGATCCTCTAAGTATAGACGTTGTTCTTCCGTATTCGTCACCGCAATAATCCGGCCACCACTGCGATGGAGTGCTTCTAAGATCTCAAGACCATTCCGGTCAACCTTTTCCCGGTTACTACACCCATAGTAGAAGAGTGCAAACTCGCCTCTGGTAAAATCAGCCCGTTGTAGCATCCTCTCTGGCCTTAAGGCAGCCCCCTTACCGAGAAAGGTCATATGTTTCCCTCTTGTAGAGTCCGAAAACCCAATCGTCCCACCCTCAGCCAGCATTTGAAACAACCGTGGAAATTCTGACTCTGCTCCTGAATACATCAACTGATCAGGCAACTGTCCTCCGTTCCGCCGCCGTGCTTCTTCCACCAAAAATTCACCCATCGCGTGCCACTTTCTCCACCGGGAGGGGTCACCCGGAATTTTAGTATAGATTCCCCGGTAACGTAGGCTGCTTTGGTCCATCATCGCGTATCGCTCCTTTGTAAGGTGTTTTCGCTTGTTTTGGACCCTCCCAGGATCCCATACCATCCGAAACTGCCACCGAGATTGTATTAGTACAGAGGCTCTAATTTGTTCTTTGTTATATAATACACAGAGACGCTTCAGATGACAAGGCTTTTTTCCGGAAATTCAAAAAAAGAGGCGAACCAATGGACGATATTGATCATTCATCCGGCATTGGCTACACTAAGCCATGAGCATAGATTAACCTACAGAAAAAGGAGGCGCCCACGATGCCCTATCTTCTGATTGGATTTGCCGGTGCTTGTGGAGCACTCCTTCGCTACGGTTTATCCCTTTTTTTCTCTTCATCAGGAGGCGGCTTCCCTTGGATCACACTTTTCATCAATTGCTTCGGTAGTCTTCTCCTCGCTTGGATCAACGAAGGGGCGGGAAGATTTTTCAACCTTTCACCTCAAGTGAAAACGGCTATCACCTCAGGGTTTATTGGTTCATTTACCACTTTCTCTACCTTTAGCCACGAAACGATCACTCTGGTCACAACCGGGCATATCTACCAAGCTATTCTTTATGTTTTGATGAGTCTTTTCGGAGGTCTCCTCTTTGCTTGGATCGGCGTAAAGCTTGCCTTTTTCAAACCCCACTTTCACCAAGGGGAGGGAGATCGATGATGTTACCCATCATTAAAGTGGCCCTTGGGGGATTTGCTGGTTCCCTCGCCCGTTTTTACCTCAGCCTCCACTTTAATCGCCCCACCGATAAACTTCCATGGGGAACGCTTCTAATCAACTGTACAGGTTCCTTTCTACTTGCTTGGATGTACGGAGCTCACTGGTCTCCGGATACACTTCTGCTAGTAGGGACTGGTTTTATGGGAGCTTTCACCACCTTTTCTACCCTTAACTGGGAGCTATACGCCCTGGGAACTCAAGGAGAGCGGAAACAACTATTTCTCTATCTGGGACTCACCTATACTCTTGGAATCGGACTTGCTTTTCTTGGATTTTGGATAGGTGGAATTCAATGAGCAAGGTCTGCCATTCTTTTCGGAGATCTGATCACGGTTATTTTCTTATCCCTTGCTATCACCCAGAACTTATCACTGTTTTTAGGACTTTTACCTACCCGCTGCAATCAAATAAAAAACACCCGACTCATAGTCAGGTACGTTTTCTCTCAAAAAAACTTTATATCATAATTATATTTATATCCGTCGAAATCTGAATTTTTTCCGCACTTTTTTCGGTTCCCATTACTTCTTTTGAATAGAAGTAGTAATAGTTGCAGGGAGGAGAACCCTATCACTATTGGTAGCTACCGTAACGGACGGCCAAAGCTTCGAAGAAGTAACGCAAACCTACGAGCGGGTTACTTCTTTTGAGCCCGTCATTCAGTTTCCCTTTGGTTGTCAGGATCACACGATTTCATTACACTCGGAGAGGTATCACTGGACGGGGATAATTACTTATGGGGTTGTTTGTGGGTTCCAAGCTTTCCTTGGTGCCCGTCCTTTTACTCGGATAATCACCAACCCTAACATACCTCCATTACTTAAAGAAAAAAACCAACGAAATTACTAATATCACTAAAAAAACGATATCAATAGAAGAAATAATATAACTTGACCATCGATCCATGAACCCCGATCCCCTTTTTGTTAAAGAAAAATATACTGCAATTGAAAAAATAATCAAACTTATAATCACAATACTCACGATATAACCCCCATCCTACCTACTTTATTCGAGACACAGCGCACCTTACATACATATATCGATAGTGCCACTTAGATTTATGAGGATGATAATAAATATAATAAAACATGAATGTCCAACATCGAAATAACGCCCTTTGATATCTACTATAGCTATACAAAGAATAGATCCATCTTATAGGGCTCCATCTTAACCAGCGAAATATCTTCTTAAGTATCCTCTTTGCAAAATATTTACGACTTCTCTTACCGTCTGGATCGACCATCAGTATAGGACTATTCTCAGTATATGCATACTTATTCAAACTCAATGGATCGGTATCCTCACCCTCAAATGTATCCCTCGTCAAGAAGCGCCCCATGCCCGGATCATAATACCTACTCTGCAAATAGTAGAACCCTGTCCCCTCATCATACCGATAGCCTGCATACCGATACGGGTTCACTATATCCCCGGTCTCTTTTACGAGATTTCCGAAGGCATCATATTCATAGATGGCTACGTCTACCCCTTTGGAATCCGTCAGCGTTGTTACATCCCCACGGTAGTTGGTCTGGTAGTAGTAGGTCTTCCCATCCCGGGCCATGCTGACCACTTCCCCATTAGCTCCATAGGTATAGTTTGCTACAATCTTTCCACTCTTGTCTGTCTCAAAGGTGACATTGTTATCCTCAGTAACGTTGCTCCACACATAGAGATAATAACAATGATACTTATCCATGAACATTTCTTTACCCAAGATGATTGAATACTTTTCCCCTTACCTAAATATTTAGTCGTTTTAAATAAGTAAAAAATCTCAATTCTCCCTGTGCAGGTATACCCAATAATCCCCCCTTTTTTATCCCTCAATTTATAATTCGAACACTTGCCCTTTTTTGTATCCACTTTTATTATCAAATTTCAAAAAACTATCAATTAAATTATTTTTCCTTTAATAGGATTAAATAAAGAAAATACTTACTTAACAATCCACTAAAAAAACTAGAGAAGGCACTCCCTATTAGGAAGTGCCCCCACATAAACTTCTCTAAAGCTTCACTTTTTTATGATCTCTTACAAAGGAAGAAGTTGCTTTCCACTCCTCGTATTCCTTCGGGATCATCCCATAAATAGCAGTGTGTACTAACTGTCCCTCAGAGGAACGCATTTCATTGCGCAGGATTCCCTCTAAGATAAAACCTGAACGCTCTGCTACCTTACTACTTCGAATGTTGTCTGCATCACAACGGATCTGTACCCGTTGTGCACCCAATTCCACAAAGGCTAGTTCCATCAACCGGTGCACAGCTTCTGAAACATATCCTTGACCCGTCGCACTTGTACGGCACCAGTAACCAATTTCAAAGCGTGGAACAGACCAATCAACACTGTATAAACCACAGGTTCCTAACAACTGCCCCTGATCCCGACGAATCATCTGGAAGATCAAGTCGGTTCGATTTAAACAACGGACCTGATTGTGACGCGCTTGCTCTTCCATATCCATCTCTGTTGGCTTCTTTTTTGCCCACTCCAGCCAACGAGTCAACTCTGGCCAACTTTCTTCAACGGCTTCAAAAAGAAGTGGACCGTCGCCTGGCATCGGTTGGCGAAGAAGAAGCCGTCCCGTCTCAATCGAACTAGGAGCCTCTTGTAATATCGGATGAATCACGCCTATGACCTCCCGCCGTCAGCAGCTAGTCTCTATCTAGTTACCGTCGGTGCCTAGTATTTTTACGATACTGTACCTTTTGCTTTTTCCAACGCTCTCTCTCAGAGCGCATCGCGCCAGCGTCTTTCTTCCGCTCCAGATATGCTAACTCGCGACCAAGCTTTCGGTAATTTTGCAAACGTGCCGCATCTAAAAGCCCCTGATCTATCGCTTCTTGCACCGCACAACCCGGCTCTGTTTCATGGGCGCAGTCACTAAACTTACACTTTTGCGCCCACTTAAGGATATCCGAAAAGGTATGATCAACTCCACCCTCATCCTCCCACATCTTAAGCAGCCGCATCCCTGGTGTATCTAACAATAGACCACCTTCCGGTAGACGCACTAACTCCCGATGTGTAGTGGTATGTCGACCGCGACCATCTGCTCGGACTTCTCCTGTTTCAAGCAACTCAGAATCGGCAAGGCAATTAATCAGAGTCGATTTGCCCACACCCGAAGAGCCCGTTAGAGCAACTGTACGTCCAGAAGTCAGGTACGCTTGTAGCTCTTCAATCCCCTGGCCATTTATCGCGCTGACAATGTGGATAGGAACACCTACTGCGATGTGCGCAACTTGCGCCCGCTTCTTTTCGATATCTGGACAAAGGTCCGCCTTCGTTAAGACGATGACAGGCATCGCTCCACTCTCCCATGCAACAGAGAGATAACGCTCCATTCGTCTCAAATTAAAATCCTGGTCGGTACCCATGACCAAAAACACCGTATCCACATTGGCAGCCACAATCTGCTCATCAATATGAAAGCCCGCTTCACGACGGGTAAATTTACTTCTTCGTGGGAGAATGGCATCAATCACCGCTCTCCCTTCGCCACCTTCGCGCAGTACTACCCAATCACCCACAGCGGGAAAACCATCTCGCCCCACAGCCTGATGACGTAATTTGCCCGAAATCGAGGCAAGACGTTCACCATCTTCGACCTGCACACGGTAAATGTGCTTATGTTCAAGTGTTACCCGTCCTCGTAGGATCTCTTCCTCTTTATTATATGTTTGGTACTCTTCTTCGAAAAACGAATCCAAACCCCAATCTTTTAAGTTCAATGCTTATATCCTCCCTATTGGTTCGTACTTGGTTCATAAATGGGTTGGAAACAGCGTTTTTAACAATGCTGGACATAAGACATCACCCTTTCAGATCCTGGCCGGATTCCGACGTAGATCAATATATTCCTTCTCATTATAGAAAAAGTCTGACCCTTTGTGTAATAATTTATTGATTGGCATATGGCCTTTCTTATTTAAGATTGGCCATATTTCTCTTTCCATTCTTCCGGGCTCAGGCGGGGCATCGAAAACGTTTCACCAATCGTGCTAAAGGTAGTTCCAGCAAGACGGCCCACCGGATCCAGCTTCTCCGTTAGGATCCTCCCTTGGTCATATAGATCATCCTGGACATGAAAAAAAACCACTTCCCCGATGATTAAATCAGTGTTGGGTGAGGAACCATCGCCACCTATCGGAAGGATCTCATGAAGACGACACTCCATCTGCACCTTAGATTGAGCAATACGAGGGACCTTCACCTTTACACTGGATAACAGATCCATCCCCACTGCCTCTACTTCGCTAACATCTGGTGGGAACTCGGTAGCTGTTTGGTTCACTTGCTCTACGTTCTCCCCATCCACCACTTGGATGACAAACTCTTTGGCATGCGCAATATTACGTGCGGTGTCCTTTTGCACACCACCTGGCTTGCGGCCCACAGAAACAGAAATCATCGGGGGATCCGTACTAACAACCGTAAAAAAACTGAAAGGGGAAGCATTCACGGTCCCATCCTCCGCTACAGAAGTTACAAAAGCAATCGGACGAGGTAGAATACTACCAACTAGCAACTTATAATTATCTACTCGTTCTTGTTTTGCTGGATCGATTTGCATGATTAAATTCTCCCTTCAATTTACACCCTACTTACCCTTTCCATTCTGCAATTAATCATGCTCTCTGATCCTCTGCAACCCCTTAATCTCCCAGCCAACTTGTAATATAGTTCGAATCTTCTAACTCGAGTGCTGCTTGCGTCACATAGAGGGGCCGGAAGGTATCTATCATCACCGCTAACTCTTCGGTTCCTTTTTTCCCAATGCTGGCCTCTACTTTGCCTGGGTGGGGACCATGGGGTAGTCCACTGGGATGGAGAGTGATCGACCCTTCCTTCACCCCTTTACGGCTCATAAAGTTCCCCCCTACATAATAGAGCACCTCATCCGAATTAACATTACTATGCCAGTAAGGAGCAGGAATGGATTCCGGATGATAGTCGTATAGGCGAGGGACAAAGGAACAAATGACAAAATTGGGACCAGCAAAGGTCTGATGCACAGGCGGCGGTTGATGAATACGACCGGTAATGGGTTCAAAATCTTCTACATTAAAAATGTAGGGATACAGATATCCGTCCCAACCTACTACATCAAAGGGATGAAAATCATATCCGTAGGAGTGAAGACGGTTATGTGCCTTCACCCGTACCTCGTACTCTCCCCGGTCAGTCCGTGTCTCTAAGCGTTCAGGTAACCGGATATCCCGTTCGCAAAAGGGACTATGTTCCATTAGTTGTCCGTATTCGTTTCGATATCGTTTTGGCGGAACGATCTCTCCAGTGGATTCAATGACCAAAAAACGACTCGCTCCTGTACCCAACTCTATCCGATACGTCGTCCCGACAGGTATAACAATATAATCCCCTGGGCGGTAGGATAAGGTACCAAAGACCGACTGAAACTCCCCTTCTCCCTCATGAACGAAGATCACCTCATCTCCATCACTATTACGGAAGAAATAGTCCATCGATTCGGTCGGTTGGCAGGTTGCCAGCGCAACATCATCATTGACCAACAAGTGTCGTCTTCCTTCTACAGCATCCCCACTCGGTTCCATATCCGCAGTTAACAGATGGCGGTGACGATTGGCCCCCTCTTCTTCAAGAGCAGGTGCCCAATCCCGGAGCTTTTCTGCTCGAGACAACCTCGTTGGCGGATGAAGGTGGTATAGGATCGACTGAATACCAGAGAAGCCCTTCGTCCCCATCACTTCTTCGCGATACAATCCCCCATCCTCTTTACGAAACTGCGTATGCCGTTTACGGGGAATCTTCCCCATCCGATGATAAAAGGGCATCGTCATCCTCTCCCTTTGGTTTCTTAATTGAAAGGGCTTTCATCCTTATTGTATCAGAAATGTTACGAAGATTTCGTTGGTAATCAACCCTTTTCTAGATCAATCTTCCTACTTAACATCCGAGCCATTTGGCCAACCTCATGTGTGTAGTACACGTCATAAGGGAAGTGACCCACTGGTTCAGATACCACTACCGCTTCTAAGTACGTCAATTCCTCCAACCAATCTAGGGATTCACCTGTCTTCAGCAGTGCCCACTTTGGGTAGTTCTCCCTTTTGAATCCTTCAACGAGGACAAGATCCGTTTGGCTATAGTGAAGCAACAGTTCTGCCAATGAACGCGGCTGAGAATAATAAACCGCAGTCTGATTTTGACTCACCAGTGTGACAGGTACGGCTCCCGCTTCACGATGAAGCCAGGAATCTTTTCCCCGAGTATCTAATTCTAATTTCCCGGAATGATGCTTAATTGTCCCCACGCGATAACCCATGGTAGATAGTTGAGCCACTAATTGAGTAATCAATGTGGTCTTTCCAGAATTGGCATGACCGACGATCTGGAGTACAGGTGGATGATGTCTTGTCAAACAGAACCTCTCCTTTATTCTCAGAAACATTTTGAGCGGAAGTCCCCTAATAGAATTTCCGTCTAAAGGCAATAAGTATGATCGCTATTCGTGGTAAAAATTTGCTATCTTATTGAATCGCCGATTCCTGTACTAATCGTTCACCATATTTCTTCCATCTTTGATTCGGTAATAGTTTAGTCTCTTTGCATTCTTTACACTCACCCGTTAGTAATCTTCCCTTTAAATGTCCTATGCTTTTAAGCATTTCATATTTATCAATCATCGATTTCCAGTATGCTTCCGTTGATAATCCTTGCTCTTTCATGATGGTTGTTTTGATTTTTCGCGCAAATTTTGCACCTTCGGTATTTTTTTCTATCATTTTCCTTATTTTTTCCGCATACTTCTCCGCTTCTTTTTTTGATACATTAACATGCCTCTTCTTCGCTTCTTGAAACAATACGATCTGCTGAATATAATCCTTAGTTAATTGTTTCTCGCTAGGTACTTTTTTATGTTGTAATTTTGATTGAATGGCTATATCGCTTTTATAGGTTGCAAAATCTTTCTCATCCACTTTTTCTCCATTAATTATCCTAAAAACATCAGGTTTCCGTTTTGTTTCCTTACTTATTTGTTTAGAAATCAGCTGAATTCTTTTCTCTTGGCCTTCATCATTTAATATGTAGATGACTCCGATCACAACTATAAATGCAATGAGACCCGTGAAAATAATCCAGGGTTTCTTCATTCACTCCACTCCCCTCTTGAGAGGTAATCAAACAATATATTTACTTATATACCAAGTCAATGAAACAGATGCCTATTCGCTTTTATACTACAAAAAACACCGAATATCATTCGGTGTTTAGGTCCATCAATATTTTAGCAAAGAAATAACATCTACGCCCTGCATTTTCTCCCGGCCATTTAAGTAGGTTAACTCCATCACGAAAGCAGCTCCTACTACATCGGCTTGCAGTTGCCGTACTAGGTTCAAGGTAGCATTGATCGTGCCGCCGGTAGCTAATAGATCATCGACGATCAACACTTTTTGTCCCGGCTCAATCGCATCCGTATGAATCGCCAGTTTGTCCTTGCCATATTCCAGGCTGTAATTCGTTTCTACCACATTACCGGGTAGTTTCCCTGTTTTACGAACGGGTATAAAGCCTATACCCAGCGCGTATGCCAAGGGAGTACCTACAACAAAGCCGCGTGCTTCGGGTCCAACGATGAGGTCGATTTCTTTTCCTTCCAATTGCCGAGCGATTTCATCGATAGCTGTTCGGAAAGCTTTGCCGTCTTTTAAAAGCGTAGTTATATCTTTAAATCGGACACCCGGCTCGGGGAAATCCTCAATTACCCGGATTTTTTCTTTGAAGTCCATGATTCTGTCCCTCCCAGATTCAGTTCATATGGTAATAATGCATGGATATATTGATATAGATCACGAGTAGAGGAATAAACGAAAAGTTCCTGTACTTTCTCTCGTTCCAATTGACGTGAATACAAAGGTGATTCAGTAAGGGGACGTTTCTCTGCATTGGCGATCAATTCCACATTGCCCCCATCCAGTCGGAGGAAGCCAAGCTCTGCAAACACCTTCGTCATAAAGCGAATCCAGGGGCTTGATAAGCCCGTAATTCGAGCTAGACGTTCGGTATCCCGAGGGAAGCGGATTCCTTTCTTCCCGATCAACGAAACATACAGACGCTTAAACTGCTCCCGATCTGGTGTTCGGCTTAATTCCCCATCTAATTCCGCATCGCCATAGGCAAAATAAAGTCTCTCCAATTTGGTTAAGGAGCGAATCACATCAGGGAATTTTTGCGTAGAAACGGGCAGATCCATCAATACTAGGGTACGGCACTCTCGTAACCGTCCATTAGTAGCTACTTCCTCCGCCTCTTGCCAGGAAAGAAGATCCCCACTCCATTCCTTTCCCAAGAACGCAGCACTTTTTACCTTATCTGAAACGATAAAGAGCACATGGAGGAGCGAAGAAAGATGATAAAACCCTTTTCTCTTGTCCCCATTGCCTCGCCAATCAAAAACCTGCACATGAGGAATCGAGATATCTCGTATCAACAGTTGAGGCATGCGGCGGTTGTTCCATTCGTTAACAGATAGTTCCCCGAGTATCTCTAGATTAGCAGAAGGAGAGATTTCCTCCGCTAATTCACCCAGGCGAAAGCCTACCGCATCTAACGAGCGGCCCCCTGCTTCTAAAAGGAGCTTCAGATGGTTTTTATCGCGCCCGATCCGTTGCATCTTACCCAGGCGAGCCTCTTTGATGCAAAAACGGGGGGTTGCATTCCCCACCCCATAGGGGGCTAATCGCTCCAACTCTTCAACAAGGGGCAAATCTACCTCTGCCACGCTCAGCTCCGCGTCCACTTTGGAGAGCGGTATATAATCTTCCTCTGTGAGCCACTCCTTTGCTACTTCGGAGAGACGCTGATGAAGCTCAGCTAGATTTTCTACCGGTAGACTCATCCCAGCCGCCATAGGATGTCCTCCATAGTGGGGAAGAAGTTCCTTACATCGGTTGAGGGCTTGGTACATATCCAGACCTACAATACTACGAGCAGAGCCTTTAGCCGTTCCCTTCTCTTCATCGATACCCAGAACGATCACCGGTCGATAATACTTTTCCACTAAACGAGAGGCAACGATTCCAATCACACCGACATTCCACCCTGGAGCTGCTACGACGATAAAGTGCTGATGTTTTTCTGCTTCAGCTTCTACCATCGCCATCGCTTCAGTGGAGATCTCCTCCACCAGCTGTTGCCGTTCTCGGTTCATGCTGTCCAATTCTTCAGCAATCAACTGTGCTTTAGCTGAATCTCCTGTTAATAGAAGCTCCACTGCCTGATTCGCTGAGTCTAGGCGACCACTTGCATTGATCCGTGGCGCTAAGGAAAAGCCTACGTGACCTGCTCCAATCTCTCCATCACAGCCTGAGACGTCCATTAAGGCGGACAATCCTAGATGATGACGTCGGTTCATCTCTTTCAGTCCCAAAGCGGCTAATACCCGATTTTCATCCAGCAAAGGGACGAGATCTGCGATGGTACCTAGAGCGGCAATCTCCAATACCTCCTCTGGTACCCGGCCAAGGAGGGCCTGACATAACTTAAAGGCAACTCCTACCCCGGCTAGCATCTCAAAGGGATAAGAACAGCCCAGTTTTTTCGGATTGAGCACCACCAACGCATCAGGAATCGTTTCTGGTGGCTCATGGTGATCCGTGATGATCAGATCAATTCCCAGTTCCTTTGCGAGGGCCGCCTCGGCAACAGCGCTTATGCCGGTATCCACTGAGATCATCAGATCGATATCAGCCGCAACAGCTTGATGAAGAGCCTCTCCGTTCAGGCCATAGCCTTCGGTAAATCGGTTGGGTATGTAATAATCCACATTGGCACCTAAAGAACGTAGCACTTTCATCATCACACCTGTGCTTGATACCCCGTCAGCATCGTAATCCCCATATATCCGAATCTTCTCCTTCTTCTCCAATGCAGAGCGAATACGATCCACCGCATCCTGCATCCCATCCATGAGCAATGGATCATGAAGTTGCGAAGCATCCACTGTTAAGAAATGACGAGCTTCCTCCACATCCGTCACTCCGCGGTTACATAGAAGGCGGGCAGTTAAAGGATGGATACCTAGCTCATTTGCTAGCAACTGTTTGCAGGATTCCTCTGCATCGACAGTCTGCCAACGTGTTTTGGATTGTAACATCGTGCGGCAACCCTCCGTCCCTTCTCTTGCCGCCTCCCATTATAGCACAGGAAGGAACTTAGTATGAAAAAGGAACGCAGGACTTAAAAATCACCCCTAGGACAAGTAATTTCCCTCAAACCTCCTCGTCGGAGTGGTAGGGATTGATGTGTACCAAAACATCCAACACATGATCAAACCGCGTAATCAACGTCTGTTTCAATGATTTTCCGATACGATGCCCTTCCTCTACTGTAATCAAAGGATCTACCGATATCTTCACATCCACGATCACATAAAAACCATGTTCCCTCGCATGGAGTTGATCCACCCGTTTGACCCCATCTAATTCCATAGCTGCCTCCACCAATTCCGCGGCATCCTCTTCATGTAATACATGATCCAATGTGCTATGAATCGACTCTCTCGCCAAATCATACGCCATTTTCAAAACAAGTAGGGAGACGAGAACCCCTGCTACTGCATCCGAATATACCAAAAGGTTAATCGTTAGCTTCTCCCCGAGGATCGCCCCTACGATCCCGATCAGAGCAGCGATGGAGGAGTAGACATCGGAACGATGCTCCCAGGCATTGGCGATAATCGCTTGGCTATTAATCTGTTTTCCAATCCGATATTTGTAACGAAACATCGCTTCCTTCGCTACAATGGAGACCAGAGCCGCTATTACCGCTGGCCACCCAGGTGCTATCACCGGGCCAAAAAGCGCTTTAATCGAAGCATAGCCGATTTCCAATCCCACTAACGCCAAGAGAATCGATACAATAATGGCCGAAATGGACTCAGCTTTACCATGTCCATAGGGATGGTCTTCATCCGGAGGGAGTTTAGCTGCTCTAACACCGATCAGCACTGCCAAGGAGCCGACCACATCCGAAGCAGAATGAACCGCATCTGCTACCAGTGCACGGCTATTTGCCAAAACACCTGCTACTCCTTTCAATAACGCTAGGGCTACATTTCCTAGGATTCCGACCCAAGCCCCTCTCTCGGCCAAGCGATAAGTTTCAGATTGCATAGCGTCCCATCCTTTTCGTCCTAGGAAAGCCGCAGGGGTTCCCCTGCGGCTGGTTTATGCTAAGTGTATGGGTTTCTCGTCCTTCTTATTCAGCAGACTGAGGCTTGAGGCGTTCTTTTTGCAATGAGCGCCACTTCCACCCTACCCAGATCTGACTGGCGATACAGATCGAAGAGTAGGCCCCAGAAAACAACCCAACCAAAAGGGCAATGGAGAAATATTTAATGCTCTCTCCGCCAAAGATGAGTAGGGCAACTGCTGCAAAAATCACGGTCAATACCGTATTAATGGAGCGCACTAAGGTTTGCTGGATACTAACATTTACTACATTGGATAATGCTTCAAAGGTCTTGGGATTCTCTCGCTTGAGGTTCTCGCGGATCCGGTCAAAGATAACAATCGTGTCATTGATCGAGTACCCCACAATCGTAAGAACCGCCGCGATAAAGACGATGTCTACTTCCCATTGGAAAATGGAGAACAGACCGATGGTAAAGAGGGCGTCATATAGGATCGCAATAATCGCCGAAAAAGCAAAGCGATACTCAAATCGGAGCGTGATATAGGCGATAATCCCAATGGAGGCAATCAATACAGAGTAAATGGCGTTACGTGCTAGCTCCCTCCCGATGATCGGATCGACAGTCTGCTCATTCACTGCTACCTTTTTACCAAAATCCTTACGGAAAGCATCCCGGATATCGTTGACTTTCTCTTTACTAATCGCCTTATCTGTCCGGAAGACCAACAATTCCTTGTTATTCCCCGCAACACGGGTATTAGGATTTGGGTAACCAAGCTCTGCTAACTTCGCATCCGCCTTCTCTTTATCAAAGGCTTGTTGGATATTGATATCCAGCCTGGATCCACTGACAAAGTCAATACCTAGATTAAGACCCTGGGTAAATAGAGAGACAACACCGAGCAAAATGGTAGCGATAGAAAAAAGGAAAAACCACTTCCGCGCCTTTACAAAGTCCAGTTTATAGTTCACTGATCTCATCCTCCTTGACACCAAACCAGCTGTGCTTCTTGTGCAACAGGTTGGAGCGGACAAGTAGGGTGAGCAGAATCCTTGAAAGTGCTACCGCCGTCAAAAAGCTGACGAAGATACCCACCAAAAGGGATACCGAAAACCCACGCACACCTGAGGTACCAAAATAGAACATCACAGCAGAGGCGATAATCGTTGTTACATGAGCATCAAAGATCGTTAAGAAAGAGCTCTTGGAACCGCTCTTTACCGAAATAGGTATGCTCTTCCCGGAGCGAAGCTCGTCCTTGATCCGCTCATACATAATAATGTTGGCGTCCACCGCGATCCCAATCCCTAAGATATAGGCCGCAATCCCTGGCAGAGTAAGCGTTACATCCAGGAGGGAGAAAAAGAGAAGAACCAAGTAACTGTAGCTGATCAAGGTCATCACAGCAATCAACCCCGGCAAGCGATAATATCCAATAACAAAAAGGAAGATAAACCCGATTGCATAGAGACCCGCGAACAAACTCTTATGTAAGGAATCCTGTCCGAGGCTAGCATCGACGGCATTGGACGAAAGTTGTTTCAGTTTGACGGGTAAGGAACCTGCGTTGAGAAGATCCGCTAGTTCTTTCGCTTTTTCGACGGTGAAATTACCGCTGATCATCGATTTTCCGTTGGGAATTCGTTCTTGAATAATAGGATTACTTAGTTGTTTATCATCCAAATAAATCGGCATTTTCTGTCCAACGTACTTTCCGGTAATATTCGCATACTTCTCAGCATCCTTAAACTCAACAGAGACTACTGGCTCGTTATTTTGAGGATTATAATCCTGCTTCGCTGCCCCCTGAACGAGATCAGACCCTTTCAGAAGCACTTTCTTTCCCGATGGATCACGGAATTCGAGTACAGCAGGCTTCCCGAGTAATTTACGAGCCTGATCGGGGTCTTTCACCCCAGCAAGGGACACCCTAAGGCGATCTTTCCCTTCGACAGAGATCTCGGGTTCAGTCACCCCGATGGAGTTGATTCGTTTGTTTAATGCATCTGCCGTATCACTTAATGTTGCGGGTGTGATTTTCTGACCCTTTTCAAGCGGTGCAGCTTTGTAAAGTACCTCAAATCCCCCACGCAGATCGAGGCCTAGAGTAAGGTTATCCACTACCCATTTGGTCGTACCTCCCATGATAGCTAGGAGTCCTACGATCCATAGGGAGAAAATAACGATTTTCCCCTTGCGAACCCTCATGCTGACGCTCCTCCTTCGAATAAAGACAATCTTTTTTCATTATCCCAAGTTCAATAGGGGCTTGTCAATTTATGACGTTATGAACAGCAAAAAACCCGGACATTATTGCTCGCCCGGATTTTTATATACACTGACCATCAGCCAGTTCATAAACCGTGTTCCCTTGAGAGATAAAATATCGTTTACTAAACGATTAAGCCGTGGCCAACCCCGGCGATAGCTCTCAGAAACACAAGCCCATACCTGTTCACCAGTCACATCTTCATACCCGTAATAACGGAATTCCTCTGCCTTACTGTTACAAAGATCTTCGATGCATTGCATTAGTTCAGACTCTGACAACAGTTCAACGGATTTCTCTCGTTCAGGACTTACTGATTTTAGTGATTTTTGTCTCACCAGGCTCTTCCCCTCCTCTATCTATATGCGCCATTCCCTCGGAGGCTCGTCTGCTTATTAACCATTATAATTCTTTCCTTCTCTTTTGAACACCTCTACCTATGTCTTTCCAGTCATGAAGGTCGGGGACAAGCGCATAAGCTTGTATCAATAACCACCTTACGGAGAAGGAAGGGGCCCACTGGTGACCAAGCAGACGTTCCTCCATGGCACATTGATTCTCGTTGGAGCGGGTTTTGTAACAAAGGTACTCGGCTTCGTCTATCGTATCGCCCTCTCCCGTATGATCGGCGATGAAGGAATTGGCCTCTTTCAGATGGCCTTCCCCATTCTCATTTTCGCCATAACGATCACAACAGCGGGTCTTCCTGTGGCCATTTCCAAATTGGTCTCTGAAGCGGAAGCGATGAAAGATGAACAGCGTGTTCGCTCTACTCTGATCATCTCCATCATCATCGTTTTTATATCTAGCGTCCTCATTACTGGATTGATCCTGCTAGCCGCACCCTGGATTGCTCACACCTTGCTCACGGATGCGCGGGCGATCTATCCCTTGATGGGAATCGCTCCTGTGTTGCCCATTGTTGCTGTCTCCTCCATTTTTCGCGGCTATTTTCAAGGCCGTCAACATATGAGCCCCTTTGCTTGGTCGCTCGTCGTGGAACAAGTGGTGCGCATCTTCACCGTTTTACTCTTAGCACGCTGGCTATATCCCTATGGACTTCAATATGCCGCCGCTGGCGCCATGGTTGGTGTCTTGTTAGGAGAAGGGGCAGGAATGTTCTTCCTCTTTCACTCCTATCGTAAAGACCCTAAACGGCCCCCGTTAAAATTTAAGATACGGGAAGCTTTTCACATCAATCTTTGGAGCCGCTTCTCTACGGTAATCCAACGTCTGATGCGAATTGCCATCCCTGTCACTACAAGCCGTATGATCGGCTCACTCGGCTATGCAGTTGAGCCGATTGTCGTCTCACAGAGCCTTGCTATTGCAGGGATCTCCGTTGCTGCATCCACCGCTCTATATGGACAACTAGAAGGAATGGCCATCCCGCTTCTTTTTTTTCCTGCGTTTATTACGACGGCTCTCTCCACCTCCCTCGTACCTGCTGTCTCCGAAGCAGCTGCCCAGGGAAAATACGGAATTGTCGAACATCGGCTCAACCAATCCCTGCGGCTCTCCCTCGTCGTTGGCGCCCCATGCGCCATGATGATGTATATCCTAGCAGAACCCTTGACCACCCTGCTCTACCACAACGCTTCTGTTTCCCGACTGTTAGAAATTATGGCTCCCTTCGCGATCTTTTTATATATACAAGGTCCCCTCGCCGCTGTCCTTCAGGGCTTGGATAAAGCGAGGGATGCTATGCGTAATTCCATTTTTGGTGCGATTGTCAAAACCGCGCTGATCTTTTTCCTTGGTTCACAGCCCCAATTGGGGATCGATGGAGTCGTTATCGCCCTCAATTGTGGGTTAGTACTCGTCACTGCCCTTCATTTTATCAGTGTGATGCGTTATGTTCCCTTTACCCTGATCGCACGTGACACTGTAAAACTAACGCTTGCAGTAGCATCTATGGGAGCTGCTGGTTGGTGGGGATTGAAACATGCCTATATAACAGGATCGCTCCCTGCTCGCACCCTATTATCTAGTGGGATCAGCTTTACGATATACCTCGCGCTTCTCATTCTCCTCTCTCTTATAAAAAAAGAAGACATCCGCCGTGTTCCCTATATAGGAAAGTGGCTGTCTCCCCTTCTTCCTCGTTGATTGATCCATCATGGACCGTTATCTTTGCGAACATCGATATACAATCGTCCATGATCATCTATACTTGCAAAAAAAATCTCTTTTAAATCTTTATAACCATACTGTTGAATTTGATTCTTAAGCCAAAATCGATTCTGACCGATTTGGTGTAAAGCATCCTCTTGCACTTTACTATCGATGATGAGGGGAGTTGGCAAGGAAGGTTTTCGCTCATCACTAAATCCCGGGAATAGATCCTTCACATGCTTTACCTTCTCTTTTTGAAAGACAGTGAGTTGCCCTGAGGTCTCTAACACCGCAAATTCTACATCAGCTACATTTAAAACATTCTTCTCTCTTAGTTGCATCATGAGATCGTCTATCGTGTAACGTTGCTCACGCATCTCTTTTTCTAATATTTTTCCATCTTTAATCAATGTAGTAGGTGATCCATCTATCCAGCGACGGACTCTCGGGCTTTTTAAGGAAATATAGGCTAGCAAAACCTGTGTAATAGCAAACATAATAATGGGAATCAGCCCGTGAATGAGGGGCATATGAAGATCATCTACTGACAACACAGCAAAGTCTGCCATCATTATCGAAACCACAAAATCAAACACCGAGAGCTGGCCAATCTCCCTTTTTCCCATGATACGCATAATGATCAGTACAAAAAAATAGATAAATAAGGTCCGTAATATCAGTGTCCACATATCACCCACTTAGGTCCTCTCCTTCCAGCCTATCACCTCCTTAGCTTCTTCATTATCAGCTGGTTTTATCACGTTTTACTTTAAATCCTCCTTGAATAAAGTGAGAGGCACGCTCATAACCTGTACAAAGTCTATTTGACCGGAGGTGCTTTAAATGAAGCAACCCACAACCAGCGGGACACACCCTGCTCTGCGGTCGCCTTTGCTAGTTGGAATGAGCATCATCTTGGGAGTTGTACTCTCCGGTTCCATTATCACCGCGATGTTATTACGTTTTACCAGCGTCGAAGAATCCTCCCTTCCCTATTTCGCCTACGGTATCAACGCCATCGCATTATTGTCAGGAGGTTGGATATCAGGTAGGCAAGCGGGGCACCGTGGTTGGTTATATGGGGGATTGACGGGTATTCTCTATGTCTTACTCGTTCTGATCATTGGTTTTCTCGCCTTTGACACCAATATGCGTGTCCAACCCGTACTATTTACCCTATGCGCTTCAGGAATCGCTGCTATTGGGGGTATCTTCGGAGTCAACGCCGGTAGTCGTTGATTGCAAGAAAAAGGGTTTAACCCTATAATATGAAAAAAGTTTTATTCCCTTTGATCTGTGGAAAGGGTAATATGGAGGTAAGGTCTAAGGTTCCGGGAGAAGCCGGATCTTTCTTTTTTAACGAGGCCTTCTTTCTAGTAGCCTTATTAAAAATAGGCTCATTCTTTCCACTGGGGAGTGTATATGATTGTTTCAATCCACGATATCGATCTTATTGAGTACCTTGGTCACCTTCCTAGTGATCTTAACTATATCCTTACGTCAAAACCCAATAGCTGTCATCTCTGGATTTACGCGTGATCTCTTCCGGGATCGATTGCTCATGGTTCACGTCATCGCCTGCCTTGGTATCCTGGCTCTCAACAAGCTAGAGTTATTAATCGAACCCACTTTGGATAAGAGCTGGGATTGGACACCGTATATCCGTACCTTTGAAGGAAATGTGACTCCCCTACTCCAACATTGGTTTAACTATGAACCCCTTACCTATTTTACGACTTACTTTTACGTGATCGTTTTTTCTGTGTTGATGGCTTGCTCCTTGCTAATTTATCATCGTGAAAAGGATTACCGCTCCCTGTATGTGCTCTTATATAGTATCGGCTTTAATTATATATTTGCGATTCCCTTTTACCTCTTCGCACCAGTGTCTGAAGCTTGGTATAATCATTCAGATATAAAATTCCTCATCCCCTCCGTCTATCCGGGATTTGAGGCTGGATATCGCAGTTTTTCAGGATTAGATAATAGCTTTCCTAGTCTCCACACATCCCTTTCAGTCACCCTTGCTCTCATTGCGTGGCAATCTGTCAATCGACGCTTCGGTCGTATCACTTTCTTCACTGCCGGGGTCATCCTATTTGCTATCATCTACCTTGGCATTCACTGGTACCTCGATCTGATCGCAGGAGTAGTACTCGCTCTATGTAGTGTCGCCCTTGCCTATCGCTTTAGTGAAGTTCCCCTTGGCAAAATGTCGAACCTTTCTTCTCGGCAACAGGCTTCGGATCATGTTGCGGATGCTCAATAATAATCCTGGTTTTCTGATACCCTCCATAGGAAGAGGCAGCCTCTTCCTATGGAGGGTATTTTCTTATGAGAACCGGTATAAATAATTAAAAGCCCGGTAGGATTACCGGGCTTTTAATTATTTATACGTGGTAGCTTTTTTATTTCTCTTCTTTTGTATCCGAACTCTCTTTTTCGTTCGCTACTTCTTTTACTTCTTCTTTTTCAGAGACCACCGCATTGATCGAGGAGCGTTCAAAAACGAGGCGGCTATTTTCGTTCACTTTTAGGGTAACACGCTCGTCTGTCAGATCCATAATCGTACCATGCAAGCCACCGATAGTGATGATCTTGTCCCCTTTTTTGATCGAGGCTAGCATCGAATTTCGCTGTTTCCGTTGCTTTTGCTGGGGACGGAGCAACATAAAGTAAAAGATGACAACAACGATGATAATTGGGAGAAAGCCTGTGAATTTTTCCATGACATATTTCCTCCTTCAAAATGGTAATAACTGATCAAAATCCACGCCGCAAAGCATCTGCATTCGTTGAGCCGTAATACTTTGTAAAGAATTGATCCCGGAAAGCCTGAAGTTGATCTTCCCGAATAGCCTGGCGAACACCTTCCATCAATTTTAGGAGGAAGTACAGGTTGTGATAAGTCGTTAATCGCAACCCCAGTGTCTCCTCCGCCTTAAACAAATGGCGAAGATAAGCGCGACTATAATTGCGACAGGTGTAGCAATCACACTCCGGATCAAGCGGACCAAAATCTCGGGTATATTTGGCATTGCGGACCACGATGCGCCCTTCGCTAGTCATTGTTGTGCCATTGCGCGCAATTCGGGTCGGCAATACACAATCAAACATGTCAACTCCCCGCAGTACCCCCTCTACCAGAGCATCTGGGGAACCTACACCCATCAGATAGCGCGGTTTATCTGTAGGCAAAAGCGGAGTAGTCTGTTCAAGGGCTTCATACATCAGTTCCTTGGGTTCTCCTACAGACAAACCACCAATCGCATATCCTGGTAGATCGATGGAGGTGATTTGACGCACACTCTCTTTGCGTAAGTCTCCATACATTCCACCTTGAACGATTCCAAAAAGCCCTTGCTCTTCAGGACGTTGATGCGCATCAACACACCGCTTTAACCAACGATAGGTCCGTTCCATTGACTGCTTCACGTAGTCACGATCTGCAGGGTAAGGAGGGCATTCATCAAAGGCCATAATGATGTCTGCACCGAGGGCATTCTGAATTTCGATGGACTTCTCCGGACTGATGAAAAGAGGCTCACCACTTAAATGGGAACGGAAGGAGACACCCTCCTCGGTGATCTTCCGGAGATCGGAGAGGCTAAATACTTGAAAGCCTCCACTATCCGTCAAGATCGCCCGATCCCAGTTCATAAACTGATGTAAGCCACCAGCCTCTTTTACCACATCCTGTCCCGGACGTAAAAAGAGATGATAGGTATTGGATAAGATAATGCCACTACCCATCTCCTTTAACTCTTCTGGACTCATCGTTTTTACAGTTGCCAAGGTCCCTACAGGCATAAAAGCTGGGGTATCAATCGTACCATGTGGGGTATGTAACCGCCCTAAGCGGGCACCTGTTTGTGAACAGGTTTTTATCAACTCATAACGAACAGCCACTGAGCGTTCCTCCTACTTGTACCATTATACCTTAGGACCCCTTCAGGATAAACCTTCAGAAGAAGTCGATAGGATAAAAGTTGTGGCGAAAAAAGAAAGGGAGAAGATGTCAACTAGGTTATCAACATCGCATCTCCAAAGCTAAAAAAGCGATACCGCTTAGCTACTGCTTCCCTATAAGCGCGCAGAGTAGCCTCTCGACCCGCAAAAGCGCTCACCAACATAATCAATGTGGACTTAGGTAGATGGAAGTTAGTCAGCATCGCATCAACGACGCGAAATCGTACACCCGGATAGATAAAGATATCCGTCCAACCATTTGCCGCCTGAATTTTTCCATAATCCCGGGCAATCGTCTCCAAGGTACGTACCGTTGTGGTGCCAACTGCAATCACTCGCCGTCCCTCTGCCTTTGCTTGATGGATCTGCGCGGCGGAATCCTCATTGAGAGAATAAAACTCCGCGTGTATTTGATGTTCCTCTACATTCTCTACACTAACGGGCCGGAAGGTACCAAGGCCAACATGAAGGGTGAGGAACGTAACCTCTACTCCTTTTTCCTTCGCAGCATTGAGGAGTTCTGGTGTAAAGTGAAGCCCTGCAGTAGGTGCTGCCGCTGAACCCGTCTCTCGGGAGTAGACCGTCTGATATCGCTCCTTCTCAGCCAATTCCTCTCGAATATAAGGAGGCAGAGGCATCTCTCCGAGCTCCACCAACAACTCCTCTAAATCAGAAGCGGTATACTCCAATCGGAAAACACGCCCCCCTGCCATATCAGCCGCCTCTTGTGCTACGGCTTTAAGGCGACCATCCCCGAAGGAGATCACTGACCCTTCTTTGACTCGTTTGGCGGGTTTCACCAATGCCTCCCACCGGTCTTCTCCAAGGGGTTTGAGGAGCAATAGTTCAATCTGCGCGCCGGTTTCCTCCTTCACACCAATCAATCGCGCAGGACGAACCCTTGTATCGTTTAATACAAGTACATCTCCAGCATGTAAATAGCCTAATAAATCAGGAAAGGAAGCATGTTTGATCTCCTCCGTCTCTCGATCCAGAACAAGAAGACGTGAGGAGGAGCGATCCAACAAAGGGGTCTGTGCAATCAACTCCTCTGGAAGATGAAAATTAAATAAGGATACATCCATGAGAAACCTCCATCAACTATAATGAAAATTATAATGAAAAAACCACCCACTCCTCACCGGAACAGGCGGATCAGATACAGGATCAACGATACAATCACACTGATCACGATACAGGTGACTATCGGAAAATAAAAACGAACATTTTCTTTCTCCACTAGGATATCCCCTGGAAGACGGCCTAAATGGAGATAACGACCGCCTATTTGCCATAGAAAGCCCACTACGATGAGGGTAATACCCAAAAAGATCAGTAGTTTAGCTACTGGATTCATGTTCCTGGCATCTCCACTCCAAAGTGTTGATAACAACGAGAAGTGACCACTCGACCCCGTGAGGTCCGTTGCAAAAATCCAATCTGCATCAAATAGGGTTCATACACATCCTCTACGGTATGGGATTCCTCTCCAATCGTAGCGGCAATCGTCTCTAATCCAACGGGTCCTCCCCGGAACAGATCCATGATGGAACGTAATAATTTATGATCCACCTCGTCCAGTCCCAGTCTATCCACCTGAATGCGCCGCAATGCACTGCGAGCGGAATCCGCAGTAATCACTCCGTCTCCCGTCACTTCTACAAAGTCACGCACCCGTTTCAATAAACGGTTGGCCACCCGTGGGGTCCCCCTGGCTCGACAAGCGATCTCTTCCGCCCCATCCTCTTGAATTCGAACACCCAAGAGGTCGGCTGACCGTGATACGATGAGTTCTAAATCATCCGCAGAATAATATTCGAGCCGACTTACCACCCCAAAGCGATCCCGTAGGGGGGATGAGAGGGAGCCTGCTCGTGTGGTTGCTCCCACTAGGGTGAAAGGAGCTAGGTCAAGGCGGACGGAACGGGCACTCGGTCCCTTACCAATTACGATATCTAAGGCGAAGTCCTCCATCGCGGGATAAAGTACTTCCTCGACGCTCCGATTTAAGCGATGGATCTCATCGATAAAAAGAAGGTCTCCTGCCTGTAAATTCGTCAAAATTGCCGCCAAATCGCCAGGGCGTTCAATTGCAGGGCCAGAGGTTGTCCGTACTTGTACACCCATTTCATTGGCGATGATATGAGAAAGTGTGGTTTTACCTAACCCAGGAGGACCATAGAGAAGAACATGGTCTAATGATTCATTTCGCTGCTTTGCTGCTTCTATGTATACTTCTAGATTTTCTTTCACACGCGATTGGCCGATATATTCCCTTAAAAAACGAGGGCGTAGGCTGAATTCGACCGTTTCGTCTTCCATTGCCATATGGGAAGAGATAATACGCTCTTCCATCCTTCATTCCCCCTCGTTTCGCATCGGTGCTTCCTTATGCCTTCATCGAAACTTGAAGGGCTTTTCTAATCCAATCATCTACCGAGGGATTCTCTTCTTCAAAGGATTCCCCAGCGAGATGAACCGCGGTTTCTGCCTCTGCTTCATTATAGCCTAGGGCCATCAGGGCATCAATCGCCTCCTGAGAAACCACCGACTTCATTCCACCAGGATTACTTTCTACTCCCTTTGCTCCGGTGATCAAGGAACTCCAGCCCGCCTTCTCCAGCTTATCCTTCAGATCTAAGATCAAGCGTTGTGCCGTCTTTTTTCCTACACCGGGTAACTTTGTTAAAAAATGAAGATCTTCCCGTTGCACAGCTTCCACTAACGCTGTCGGCGACCCTGACCCGATGGCCGCTAAGGCAACCTTTGGTCCAATCCCCGACACTTCTAATAGTAGCCGAAAAAGATCCCGTTCATCGAAGGTCTTAAATCCGTATAGGGACTGGGAATCCTCACGCACCACATGATGGGTAAACACCTGAGCGGTCTCTCCCTCCTGCCAGTGAAAAGGGTGAGGACAGAAAATGCGATACCCAACCCCTGCGGCTTCTACCACCACAGCGTCAAGTGAGTGATACGCTATCTGGCCACGAATATAGTCGATCATTCCTTCCACCCCCTTATACTCATCCGATCCGTAAATGTCGTGGAGTGCGCTTGGCAAATAGCCACTCCAAGGGCATCTGCAACATCATCCGGTTTCGGAATCTCTGCTAAACAAAGAAGCGTCTTCACCATTTCTTGTACCTGTCGTTTCTTCGCACCACCATAACCTACTACCGCCATCTTCACTTCCATCGGAGTATACTCGGTGATAGTAGCTCCTGCTTCCTCAGCCGCCAACATCACTACCCCTCGTGCCTGTGCCACATCAAAGGCAGTGGTAGTGTTTCGATTGAAAAAAAGTTTTTCGATTGCCACCACATCTGGATGGGTCTTAGAAAATAGTTGCGTAGCCGCATCATAGATCTGCTTCAATCGAGTCGCCTTCGCCGTTCGTGCAGGAGTTTGGATGCTTCCATAATCTACCACCTTCAGCCGATTCCCCATCCGGTCTAGCACGCCATATCCAAGGATGGCAACCCCTGGATCGATTCCAATTATCCGCACTCCACCGCCCCCTCTCTATCGAACATCCATTCTCATAAGAAGACGATTATACCATAGTTCGTCCCAAGACTGTGCTTTTCCTAGGAATCCGCACTAATTCATGAATGAGAATCGATCCATTCGCAAAAGCTGTGAAAAAGGTCGAAGGAGTGTCCCCATGTCCATGCGAACCAAGCACCTAGCTACAATGGCACTGCTTATCTCCCTTATACTCCCTACTGCATGTAGTACAGAAGATACTAGTACCGCCGAGCAGACCGCTGTCCGCTTCTATAAAGAAGTATGGGTCAACGGAAATGATAAAGCAGCTAAATCCATGCTCGCAGAGCCCAAAAAGACACAAGAATTACACAAGCCGATGCAACAAGTTAAAAATGAAGCCACTCAGAATCCAGCCATCTGGGTAGTAAAATCTCCTACAGATCACCAAATGGGTACACGAACCATCCTCATCTACCGACCCTCGGATAAACGCGACTACAAAGTTCGTCTTTACAAAACCCAAGGTACCTGGAAAGTGATCTCTTTCCAGCAAAATTTCGACCCTAAAGAAGGGGGCTATGCCAGTTTTGAAGCTTATCAACGGTTATCCTCTGAGTATCCGGATTTAAAGTGGAAGAAGATTGACAACCCTTAAAACAGCAGCTACCCATATCTGTTGGTCCATTTATTATCGTACTTCCTCCCGAAGTACGATTCTTTTTTTCCCCAGAGGCTGAACTCTATACACCAAGCGTTCTCAGGCGAATATCATGGATGGATCCAACTGAATTTTCCACTATTGACAACGAATCTCCTCTTGCTTTAGAATGACTATAAGAAAAAGTTTCCCTAGAGCAACTTATGTTGTCTTGATAAAAATAATTGTCTACGTTTAAAACCTTTGTTTTCTCACCACTCTTTGCATTCCCTCCTCGCCAAGAGGATGTTTATACAGGAGGTCATCACTAGTGAGTCAGTCTCATATAATTCCCCTCACAGAGGGGTTACCTGGCCAAACGATTCGTATTCATCATCTGACGTTGGAGGGCACGATGCGACGCAGACTGTTAGACTTGGGTTTTGTTCCTGGTTCTGATGTAACGGTGCTCCAACGTAGTCCCTTAGGTGATCCGGTTGCTTTTCGCGTCATTCATACAACAATTGCTCTGCGTAAAGAAGAAAGCTCACAAATTTACGGAGAGCTCATCGGGAGTGAAAAGAATGAAACCACTACCTAGTACCCATACTCATCCCAGGTCCCTAAAACAGCATAAGAAAAGTGATGATGCTACTTTCCGCATCGCCCTCGCAGGCAATCCCAACACTGGAAAAAGCACGTTATTTAACGCCTTAACTGGTTTACGGCAACACACAGGCAACTGGCCAGGAAAAACTGTCATTCATGCGGAGGGAACGTATTCATATAACGGTAACTCCTATACGGTAATCGATCTCCCTGGAACCTACTCACTCTTCTCCAACTCCGCTGATGAGGAAGTAGCGCGGGATTGCATTATTTATGAGAAACCTGATGTGACAGTTGTTGTACTGGATGCTACTGCGATGGAACGAAATATGAACCTTGCCTTACAGGTGCTTGAAATGGCGGATCGAGTGGTATTGTGCATCAATCTGATCGACGAAGCGAAGAAAAAAGGCATCCACATTAATGAAAAACGCCTCTCCAAACAACTTGGAGTACCTGTGGTCAAAACATCTGCTCGTAATCGTGAAGGATTATCTCACCTGCAAAAGGTGATTAAAGAGATGGCTTACGGAAAAATAAACACCAATCCTTATCGCATACGCTATAGCGATGAGTTAGAAGAAAAGATCTCTGCTATAGAGGAGACTGTTCTCTCCACCTTTGGTGATCGGCTTCCTTCTCGTTGGGTTGCTCTTCGACTCCTTGATGGTGATCAAAGCCTTATCGACTCTCTTCAACATCGAATTGAGCTACGTAGAAAGGAAGTTGGCGCTCATGGGACCGATGAACCCCTCTATCCCGTCGAAGCGTGACGGCCTCAAAACCCTCTTAAACCAAGCCCAAGCCCTTTCCGATGACTTTACTCGGGATGAGGTCATTGCTCAGATTCACCAGACGGGAAAAGAAATTTGTCATGAATCGATTCGTTATAACGATGCCGAAAAAATGATGCGCTCTGAAAAACTGGATCGTATTCTCACCTCAAAAATCTGGGGTTTCCCAATCATGCTAGCCATGCTCGGTGTTGTATTCTGGATCACTATTGCGGGAGCCAATATCCCCTCCTCGATGCTCGCTGAGTTATTTAGCTGGATTGAGGGCTACCTGACCCTTGCTTTTAAAGCCATACACGCTCCTGACTGGTTACACGGTGTCCTTGTTCTTGGATTGTATCGTGGACTTGGTTGGGTAGTGAGTGTCATGCTCCCCCCCATGGCCATCTTTTTTCCTGTATTTGCGCTCTTAGAAAACTTCGGATACCTGCCCCGTGTCGCCTTTAATATGGACCGCCTATTTAAAGGGGCTGGTGGCCATGGTAAACAGAGCCTCACCATGGCGATGGGTTTTGGTTGTAATGCAGCCGCTATTATGTCCACACGGATCATTGAATCTCCCCGTGAACGGATGATGGCAATCTTGACAAATAACTTTGTACCCTGTAATGGAAGATGGCCAACACTGATTCTTCTTGCTTCACTCTTTATGGCTGCTGGTTATACGGGTGGAGCACAAACGCTAGTAACCGCATCGGTTGTGATGGGCATGGTCATCATCGGAATTATCGTTACACTCGCTGTTTCATGGGCACTATCCAAAACGGCTCTCAAAGGGGTACCCACTCATTACACACTAGAACTTCCTCCTTATCGCCGGCCGAAGTTCTGGGACACGATCTTACGTTCCACCCTGGATAAATCCCTCTTCGTCCTGAAACGCGCCATAATCATCGCTGCTCCAGCTGGTGTCATCACCTGGATTCTCGCTAACATCATGGTGGGTGACATGAGTGTCTTGGAGCATGTGGTTGCTTTTCTTGACCCCTTTGCAAAGGCTCTTGGCCTGGATGGCTTTATCCTCATGGCTTTCATTCTTGGTTTGCCAGCGAACGAAATTGTCCTCCCCATTCTTTTGATGGGTTACCTATCTACTGGGGCTATGCTGGAAATAGAAAACTTGACGGAATTAAAGCAGCTCTTCCTCGATCATGGTTGGACCTGGCTTACCGCACTAAACATGATGCTCTTCTCGCTCCTCCACTATCCATGTGGGACAACATTGGTAAATATCTATAAAGAAACAAAGAGCTTTAAATGGACCTTCTTGTCCTTCCTTATCCCTACTGTCCTTGCAATCGGTGTTACCTTTGCAATTGCTCAGATTGCACGTGCGATGGGCTGGGTATAAATAAAAATTCCGCATGAACCCTCAACCGCCGCCCAGGCGGTTGACATCATGTTTGTATATGATAATGTGTGCATATAAGGATCATTTAAAACGGCATCCTAATAAAAAGTGAGGCGACCCAACCGATGACAAGCAATCATCAACCTGAAAATAATGAACACTCAATCAATACCCACTCAGCTGGTCACCACGAACCCCTCGATGAAGAGACCCTTTTTATCATTACCCAAACCTTTAAAGCACTAGCCGATCCCACCCGGGTACGTATTCTTTATTTGATTGCGGAACGAGAGGTCTCTGTCAATGAGATTGCAGATTGCCTATCTCTCTCCCAGTCCACCGTCTCTCATCAACTTCGTTTTCTCAAAAATCTACGTCTGGTTACCTTCCGCCGTGCAGGTACTACCTTGTACTATTCCCCTGAGGATCAGCATGTGATGACCATACTTCGGCAAACGATCCACCACGCCCAACACGATTAAACAGAAATCAAAGGAGAGCGAAGTCCCTTGAATGAATACCGATTAAATGGCCTTTCCTGTCCAGGATGTGCTTCTAAAGTAGAAGGCCAAATCAAAAAAATCCCTCATGGGGAAACTGCACGCATTCTTTTCCAGAGTGGAAAATTAATAGTGGATGAACAAATAAACCTAGAGAAAGTGAAAAAGATCCTCTCCGAAGAAAAAATATCCCTACGCACAACCGATCAGGAGAGTGATAATCACGGTCACGATCATTCTCATGCTCACGGCCAGGGAGAAAAGCGTAACCTAATCATTGCCACCCTTCTCTTTCTAGTGGGATACCTAATCGAAGAGCGCGTCTCCTTGCCATTATCCATCGGCTTCTATGTCATCGCCATCCTGCTCACGGGTACCACTACCTTTCGCAAAGGGATTCGCAATCTTCTACGGCTTCAATTTAATATGGACACATTGATGACCATTGCTCTGATTGGAGCTGTCTCCATTGGCGAATGGAGAGAAGGAACCTTTGTCGCCATCCTTTTTGGCCTTAATGAATTCCTTGAGGGGTTCGGCATGGAGAAAGCTCGCCGCTCGATGGAAAAATTGATGGAGGCCGCTCCAAGAGAAGCCACGCTAGTTACTGAAAATGGCGACACGACTATTATCTCCATTGATCATTTAAAAGCTGGAGATATCGTACTCGTAAGACCTGGTGAAAAGATTCCCTCTGATGGGGTTATTATCGAGGGAAGTAGCTCAATCAATGAAGCCGCCATCACTGGTGAATCTCTGCCCCTTTATAAAGGAATTGAAGATAGTGTCTATGGTGGTAGTATCAACAATGAAGGGGTTATCAAAGTACGGATTGAGACTCCCTTTTCCCAATCCGCTATCTCTCGCATTTTGCAACTCGTTCAAGAAGCCCAAGACCAGCGGACACCGACTGAATTATTCATTGACCGATTCTCTCGCTACTACACTCCCTTCATTATTGCAGTAGCCGCTATCGTTATTATCCTACCGCCCCTTTTCGGTGCTGGTAGTTGGAAAGAGTGGCTCTACCAAGGGCTAGCTGTCCTTATTGTTGGTTGCCCCTGTGCACTGATCCTCTCTTCTCCCATCGCCAATATTGCGGGAATCACGCGCAACGCCCGTAATGGTATCCTGGTCAAAGGGTCCAATCACCTGGAACAGTTAGGGAAAATTACAACTATCGCCTTTGATAAAACAGGAACGTTAACCAAGGGTACCCCCCATGTAGTTAAAGCGATCTCTTATCACACTTCATTCCTAGCTATAGCTGGAGCACTTGAAAAGGACTCCACTCACCCCCTTGCCAAGGCAATTGTCAACGAGGTACAAGAAAAAGAGAAAACGCTTCTTGAGGCAACCTCACTCACAACCCTTCCGGGTAAGGGAGTAACCGCCTTGGTCGACGGCAAACGCTACTGGGCTGGTAATGAAAGCACTGCCCATCATCTTACCATCCCTGAACAGATCCAAAGGGATATTGATCAACTAAAAGAAGCAGGCGCCATCCTTGTCATGGTTACTGATGAAGAGCAAGTACTTGGGCTCTTTGGCCTAGCGGATGAGATTCGTGAGGAAAGTGCTGCCGTGATTCGCGCTCTCCACGAAGCTGGGATTCAGGAGACCATTATGCTGACAGGTGATCACCCGCAAACAGCGGAAAAAGTTGCCCAGTCGGTAGGTGTTAAAACCGTCCATGCAAGCCTATTACCTGAGGATAAGGTAAAAAGGGTCCAATCACTTTCTGCTCAGTCCAAAACCGCTATGGTAGGTGATGGAATCAACGATGCTCCTGCGCTCGCCGCCGCTGATCTAGGTATTGCAATGGGTAAAGGAACCGACAGTGCCATTGAAACAGCCGATATCGTACTCATGCAGGATCATATTGAAAAGCTTCCCGAAGCGATCTCCATCTCTCGTCGGGTAAATCAGACGATACGTCTAAATATTGCCTTTTCCCTTGGACTCAAGCTTTTGGCTCTACTGTTAACCATACCAGGTTGGTTAACCCTTTGGATTGCTATCCTTTCGGATATGGGAGCTACCATCCTCGTTACACTGATTAGCTTGACCATTCTTTGGGAGAAACGTCCACCCCAACAAAAACCTTCCTCGATTTCTCTTGCAAAATAATATAGCCTTCCTAGTGAAGATATAAAAAAGCTACCGGAATATGGTAGCTTTTTTATATCTTCAACGAACTGTTCCCCTTGATATTTTCAATTTTTTCTAAAAATCAACACACGTCCAAACTTCTCTGCCCCTCTTGAATAAGATAGATTGATTATACAACTAGGAGGTCTTCACCATTGGCTTCTCGTTCACAGATAGAAAACCAAGTCTTCTCTAATAGGGTTTTACGGGCTGAGTTTAATAATAAATGGGTAACGAGAGTGACGAGGAATGGTTTTATACGATACAAAGCCACTGCCAAAAATGCCAATCTTATCGTACTATTGACGAATGGCCAACAAAAGTTAATCATTTTCCCTAAAGGCGGAGAAGTTTTGGTAGGTGGGGGAGGAGCAAGTTTTTACAGCAAGCCACACATAGCAAGAAATCTTCCTTAATAAGCTAGTGTCCTCTATTCCATACAAAAAACCTACCAGGACAGTAGGTTTTTTTTGTAGCGAAAAAATTACGGTTAATAGTTCTCCCAATCAGCATCATCCGCTTCAAAATTAGCATACACGTTCTGTACATCATCATTATCTTCTAAAGCGTCAATCAGTGCTAACATGTTATCGATCAAATCACCAGTTAGCTCCACGGTGTTTTCAGGAAGCATCGTCACTTCAGCAGTGGTAAACACTTCCCCTTTAGATTCAAGAGTCTCTTTTACTTCTTCAAAGCTTTCAGGAGCTGTCGTAATCTGAAAAGTATCCGCGGTCACTTCCACATCCTCTGCACCCGCTTCTAGTGCAAGGAGTAAGAGATTGTCATCGGTTGCATTCGTCTGTTCTTTTTCAATCACCAGAAGACCTTGGCGTGAAAACATCCAGGAAACACAACCAGCCTCCCCTAAGTTACCGCCTCGCTTGGAAAAAATATGACGAACATCCGCAGCGGTCCGATTGCGATTATCCGTCAAGGCCTCCACCATCACGGCTACACCGCCTGGACCATAACCTTCATACATAATGGTTTCATAATCTCCGCCGCCTTCTTCGCCGGAGCCTTTTTTAATCGCCCGTTCTATATTGTCGTTCGGCATGTTATTTGCACGTGCTTTCGCGATCGCGAGCCGCAATCGTTGATTAAGTTCAGGATCGCTTCCGTTCCTTGCAGCTACCGTAATTTCCCGGGATACCTTTGCAAAGATTTTTCCGCGCAATGCATCCTGGCGTCCTTTACGATGTTGAATATTTTTCCATTTTGAATGACCCGCCATGTTCTTCACCTCTCCTGCCAAAATCCAAACAAACCAAAGGACCCACCACTCAACAAACAACGGCGGATCCCCTCTCAACCTTCGCGAATGGTTAAGACCGTACTCTATATCGAAACAGTTGTAAGAAACCGTTTCTGTACGGAAATATAGTGGGAATATCCCTTTTATGATACCACAAGGAAATCCTTTCTACCAAGCAACTTCGATTTCCTTTAAAAAGGAGCGCCAACAGGGGATATCTCTAGCTAATTGTTCAAGATATGGAAGGGTTTTATTTTTCCCATACCCATCCTTCTGTAAAATTAGCCCAAGAGCCTCTCGATAAAACTCATTGGGAAAGGAGAGGAGGGTAACTAAGATTCGTTTTTCCAAGACTGTCAGTGGTCGATGAGCTTCATAAGCCGCAAGAACCTCCTCTGCTACACTCCGATTCCATTGTTGTTCACTCAATCCACGGGAGAGAAGTTGCCATATATCACCGACTTGACAATCATAAGCGGCCGTCTCAAAGTCGATTAACCAAGGGGTATCCTCTTTATTCAATAATATGTTATGGCTGGCAAGATCTCGATGGGTGATTGAATGGGTGCGACGATCCCACTCACATAATTCAGCAAGAGGGAGTTGATTCAAACGCCCTAGAGCTTCTTGACCATAAGTGTGAAAAATAGAAGCTACATGATGTAAATCATACTCATCTTCCTGCCATTTTCCTAGTGAATGAAGCAGGGAAGAAAAGGACTGAAAACGGGAGTGGACTCGATGCAGCAAATGTTGGCGATGAATTCCTGAATCGGTAACGGCTAATCCTCTGCCAAGAGCATGGAATTTTCCCAACATACTAGCTACGATAGTGATTTCTTTACGATTCTTGTACGTGGTTCTCTTCCCTTCCACCCAGGAACTCAGGAGCCATTGCCTCCCATCTGTACGAATGAGAGGCATCTCATGAAATCCTTTTTCCCGTAATTCTCTATCTACTTTGATCCACCAAAGGAGTTGATCAGGATGGTGAAGCTCCTTCGTCACCCACTTCCCGTGAGGGGTGATTAGTAACCAATTCTGATAGAGACGTTCCACACCCTGAATCGATGTGCCTAATATTTGTTCCCATTTCGTAGAATAGCCCTCGATTTTCCCCTCTTGCGAACTTCTTCTAGATCCCTTCTCCAGAACTACTCTCCTTTGTTTCCCCGGTTGCTCCGCGAAAAAAGGATTGAAAGTCTGGTGATTCCGAAGTCTTAATACTAGAGGTTCCATAGCTCTGCATAGGATAACCCGGCATCCCTGGGGACCCACTCCCCTCTTGGTAACCATACTCTGGTTGATTGGTACTCTGCTCTCTATACCCTGGTTGATAACCATACCCTGGTTGATTGGTACTCTGCTCTCTATACCCTGGTTGATAACCATACCCTGGTTGATTGGTACTCTGCTCTCTATACCCTGGTTGATAACCATACCCTGGTTGATTGGTACTCTGCTCTCTATACCCTGGTTGATAACCATACCCTGGTTGATTGGTACTCTGCTCTCTATACCCTGGTTGATAACCATACCCTGGAGATGGGGTATATCCTGGTTGGTGATAAATAGGGTACCCTCCTGGTAAACCATAGCCGTAACCTGGAGGCATATACATTTGCTGGCCTCCTGGCGCTCCGTACCCGAATCCGGGGTAACCATAGCCTGGATAACCGTACATCGGTTGGCTTCCATAGCCTGGATAACAGGGAGCTTCTGGCTGTGAATCTCGAGAAGACTCATCATCACAAGGCATTTGGGGCAACCCATAACCTGGCGGTCCTCCAAATTGTGGCTGCTCGGGGATCATACCTGGAGGCATATACGTCGGCGCTTCTGGCATAGGAGGCATTTGCGGCCGTCCATAAGGTTGTTTTGGCGGTTTGGGTGCTTCGTATCGAGGGGGTTGTTTTGGTTTAGGGGGACTGGGTTTCATAGGAGGTTTTCGTGGTGTTTCCGGCTTGGAGATAGGCGGCTGTTTGCCTCCTCCTGGTTGTCTTGGTCTTCCCTCCCCGCTTGTCGGTAGCTCCTCTTTTTGATGTACATGGACACTTACTTTCCCTGTGGGGATCTTCACTTTCATCCCCGCTTCTAACTGATCGGGATCAGCAATATTCGGATTGGCATCGATCAGTTTTTGTAGGGACATGTCATAGTGTTGAGCAATCTTCCACAACGTGTCACCTGATTGAACAATGTGGAGTTTCAAAATAGGCTCCTCCCTTAAAAGGCAAATATATTCTATGTATATGCACGACTGGGCGGTTTGCCCCCCTTCTGATCGGAAAAGATAGGAAAGAAGATTGACGGGTGGTATCTTCCAACTGTATTTTTAATTGAAAAGGTCCTATAAAAACTTAGGCGATATTCATTTGGATAATAATTACAAATTATAGATAAGGAGCATTTTATGAAAATTAAAGGGCAACCTGTTTGGGTGCTATTTAGCATCATAACTGTAGTTTGTTTATGTCTACTCCTCACCGGTTTCCTGATTGCTCTAAAAGATAGCTCTGGTGCCTCCTCATCTTCCTCTGTGGAAAAGTCAGCTACTCCTGAAAAGGGTACAACCGGCAACAAAACCCTATTTCTCGCCTTAGGTGATTCTCTCACCCGAGGAACTGGGGATTCAAGTGGACAAGGTTATGTAAGTCGAGTTCGGCAAACGCTGCAAAAAAATGAAACATCGGTCAATGTCGTCAATTTAGGAATCAAAGGTCAAACCTCTCATCAATTACGAGCACAAATCAAGCAACGCCGGATTGGTCAGCTTCTAAAAGAAGCAAAGCGGATCAGCATCACGATAGGAGGCAACGATCTTTTTCGTAAGGGTGATTCGTTAGAAACCTTGGACAACCAACAAGCTATACAGGCACGTCAAGCATACGAGAGCAACCTACGGAGGATTTTGTCAACCATTCGTAAACAAAACCGAGATGCACCCATCTTTCTCCTCGGTTTATACAATCCCTTTGGTGCGCTCTCGGATAATAAGAAAACTTCAGCAGAAGTCATTAAGTGGAACGACTCCCTTCAAACCATCGCCCAGGAATTTGATCAGATAGTGGTCGTCCCTATTTATGATATCTTCCAACTTAACCCTAAAGCCTATCTCTACAGCGATGATTTTCACCCCAATGATAAAGGGTACGACTACATTGCAGAACGGTTGCTACAAGCCATGGATCAAAAAAAGAAAGGGGGTTAACACATTGGACACTAACTCCTCTCACGTTCTCGTGGTCAATGGACTCACAAAACGTATTGGCAAGCGAGAGATCGTCCGTGACATCAATTTTGCGGTTGGGCAGGGAGAAATCTATGGATTCCTTGGTCCCAATGGTGCAGGTAAAACAACGACCATTCGGATGCTCGTAGGATTGATCCGTCCCACACAGGGCCGTATCCAGATTGCAGGCTATGATTTAAGCAAACAATTTTTGCAAGCGATACGTCATGTTGGCTGTATTGTAGAAAATCCAGAGTTATACCCTTACCTTACTGGACGTGAAAATCTAGAACTCTTTGCCCGAATGGCAGAGGGAATCACCCAACAACGAATCACTGAGGTGGTACAACTCGTTGAATTAGAAGATCGTATCGATGATCGAGTTAGAACCTATTCCCTTGGAATGCGACAACGCTTAGGGATTGCCCAGGCCCTACTTAGCCGTCCTCAACTCCTTATCCTTGATGAACCAACCAACGGCCTCGATCCCGCTGGAATCCGCGAGATGCGTCAGTTTATCTATCGTCTCGCCAGGGAAGAAAGCATCAGTGTCTTTATTTCCAGCCATATTCTCCATGAAGTACAACTTCTATGTGATCGTGTAGCTATTATCCATCAAGGACGTGTTGTAAAAACCGGGCAAGTCCATCAGCTCCTAGCAGGAGAGCCTCCTGTCATCTGGCAGCTTTCCCCTACCGAAAAGGCGATCAACCTGCTAAAGTCCTTACCCGATGTCACGAATGTGGAACTCCTTGAAGATGGTCAACTTCGTACCCATCTTCCTCAAAATAAAATCGCTAACGTCAATCACCGTCTCAATCAAGCGGGTATTCAAGTTACTTCTATTCAACAAAAAAAGCCAACTCTGGAGGATATCTTTCTCCAGATGACCGAGGGGGGTCCCCTTGAGTAATTTCATCGGTCTACTCTACAATGAACTTTTAAAAATGGTGCGGAAAAGACGAATTCTCGTTATCCTACTCATCCTTTCGATACTTATCCCGATCTTCACCTATGCCCAATATCGTACTGTACAAACGAACATCCAAAATCTAGGCACCTCTGATTGGAAAACCCTCGTCCAACAGCAAATCGTCGATAATCAAAACCGCCTTTCCTCTAGCCGTATTCCAGAGGAGTGGCGTGAACTGATCAAAATCAACATTCAACAACAACAATACTACTTGGATCATGACATCAACCCTACATCTCCAGGTGCCCCTACTTTTATCCGCAAATTTGTTGAACAAGCCATCTCCCTGTTTATGCCGCTATTAATTGTTGTGGTCGCCGCCGATATTGTCTCGGCGGAACATACAGGGGGAACGATCAAATTATTGTTGACCCGACCGATTCGACGATGGAAGATTCTTCTTGCTAAATATCTATCACTGACGCTCCTCGTCTCCTTTATTGTCATTGCCACAGCACTACTTGGCTATCTGTTTTCAGGATTGGTCTTTGGTTACTCGGGTTGGGATATGCCTGTACTGACTGGCTTTGAGACTCAAAATGACGAACTCATCACCAATGGTGTCCATCTAGTACCCCAATGGAAATATATTTTGATGAGCTATGGGCTAGCTTGGTTTACCTGTATCGCAGTCGCAACCCTATCCCTGATGGTCTCTGTTCTCGTTCGGAGCACCGCAGCAAGTATGGGGATCATGTTGGCAGCGATTGTTGCGGGCAATCTCTTGACGCAACTATCCCCCACATGGACAACGATCAAGTATTTCGTCTTTACTAATTTGAGCCTCACTAACTATCTTTCCGGTACCCCGATGATGATTGAGGGTATGACCTTACCTTTTTCCCTTACCGTTCTCACTGTATGGTCCTTAGTTAGCCTCTTCATCGCCTTTGCTGTGTTTATAAGGAAGGATGTACTGGCATAAGCTACATCCTCTAAAGATTAGCTCTCTTTCCCTAAAAAGAAACGCCCCTTCGTTACGAAGGAGCGTTTCTTTTATCGAGACGACTGACCAAGTTTCCGTACATTTTGCGGCTCTGCTTTTATCTCTTGATTATTCTTTCCAGCCATCCGTTGCAATCGTTTTTTCAACTGACGAGTTTCCTGGAGTGTACTCCAGCCATCGTAAATCTCATTCAGGGTCTTTTCAACCCGAGCTTGTTTTGTATCTTCACAAAGTCCATCAAACATCTGCTTCATCACGTAGAGGATTTTTTCCTCCCGAGCCTGCAGACTAACCATTAGATTTTCATATTCACTTTGACTAAAATCCATTTTACATACTCCCTTCCAGTTCCCCGCAATCCCAACTGCCCCATGCTATTAAACATCGATTAAGTGAATCACACTCTTATCATACTACTTCTCCCTACAATCTGGACAGACCCGATTCTTATTTCAGGCTAATATTTCTAAAAAAATAGAACCTCTACTTCATATCCGTTCAAAATAAGCCAAAAATATCCTTATCATTTATTTTAATACATAATATTTAGAGCCTACCACTCAGGGAACTCGAGATGGCTTTTAAGTTAATTACTAGGAACCTTTCCTAGGCAGCCTTCACCTGAGAACGTTTAGTTCCATGAATTTTCATATTCCGTCAAAAAATTTATTGAGAACTTTTTTCAATTACTATTTACAGTAACCAAGCCTGATGGTACGATAGGCCTCAAGGTAATGATAATGATTCTCATTTTCGGAAAACCATCGGGATGGTGATTGAGATGCGGTTCACCCAGGCATCCACTAATGACTTTTATTTAACCAACCAAGAACGTTGGGAATCCAACGCCCGTTCATATCCTCGCCGGATTCCAATTGCAATCCGCGAAGCATCCGGTATTCACGTTACGGATATAGAAGGAAATGTCCACTACGATTGTCTCGCTGGCGCAGGTACCCTCGCCCTTGGCCACAACCACCCCGCTGTGATTGAAGCGATAAAAAAAACTCTCGACGGTAAGTATCCCCTTCATACCCTCGATCTGACAACTCCTATTAAAGATGAATTTGTGGAGGAACTTTTTTCATTGCTACCCTCCCACTTCTCTTCCCGAGCGAAGATACAATTTTGTGGTCCAACTGGAGCCGATGCCATTGAAGCTGCTCTAAAACTGGTGAAAACCTCCACTGGAAAACGTTCGCTCCTCTCTTTCCATGGTGGTTATCATGGCATGACCCACGGTGCCCTCAGCCTTACCGGAAATAAGGGTCCTAAAGAGCATGTCCCCGGACTGATGAGCGATGTTCACTTCCTGCCCTACCCCTATTCTTATCGGTGTCCCTTTGGTCTAGGTGGAGACCTGGGCGCTGAAGTAGGTAGTCGATTTATCCAACGTACACTGGATGATCCTGAGAACGGAATTGTTTCTCCTGCAGGGATGATCCTTGAGGTTGTTCAAGGAGAGGGGGGAGCTGTACCCGCTCCAGACGACTGGCTACGGGATATCCGTACCATCACCCGTGATCGTGGAATTCCCCTCATCATCGATGAAGTACAAACTGGATTTGGCCGTACGGGGCAATGGTTCGCCTTTGAACATGCAGGTATCGTACCTGACGTACTGATCCTCTCAAAGGCAATCGGTGGCTCGCTTCCTCTCTCCGTCATGGTTTACGACAAGGATTTGGATAATTGGTCACCAGGTGCTCACTCTGGTACCTTCCGTGGTAATCAAATGGCGATGGCTGCAGGAATCGCGACCATCCGTACGATTCGCCAGGAGCGCCTCGATAAACACGCTGCCCAAATGGGAGAACGATTCTTCCGTCACTTTGCCCAAATAGGGGAACGTTCTATCTCTATTGGCGATGTTAGGGGTCGTGGTCTGATGATCGGTGTGGAAATTATCGATACTAGCCGAGATCCTGATCTCCTTGGTAGCTATCCTGCTCATCCAGAATTGGCACGTAAAATTCAACAGGAATGTATGAAGCGCAAATTGATCGTTGAACTTGGTGGCCGTCATGGTAGCGTTGTTCGCTTCCTGCCTCCGCTGATCATCACCCCTGAACAAGTCGATGAAGTATGTTCCCGTTTTGCTGATGCCGTCGAAGCAGCAGAAAAGAGTATTCCTGTGTACGCATGAAAGGAAACGAGACATGATGAAAACAATCCACGACTCGTCTCTGGATGAGTGGTTTCTCAATAGGACAAGCACTTCCCAAACTGCATACAAACAAGCGGTAGGTGCCGCTGTCAATACCGTTCAAACTCAATTCTCTTCGCTAGAAAAACCCATGAGTGGTGTACAAGCAGATTTTCTCTCTTCACTCCTTAGGGAAGACACTATCTGCCCTGAAGAGGGGCTTCATCTTGATACGGTCCTTTATGAAGTGGGCCAAAAGGTACTTGGCCATTCCGTCGCAGTACACCACCCTGCCTGCGTTGCCCATCTCCATTGTCCACCCCTTATCCCCGCCCTCGCCGGGGAGGTCATGGTAAGTGCCACCAATCAATCGATGGACTCCTGGGATCAAAGCCCAGCCGCCACTCTGTTAGAAGAACGAATGATTCAGTGGTTGAGCCGTACCTTTGGCTTAAGTCCCCAAGGGGATGGTGTGTTTACTAGTGGTGGTACCCAGTCCAACTTTATGGGTCTCCTTCTGGCTCGGGACCACTATGCATGGACTCGGTTTGGTTGGAATGTACAAAAGCGCGGCCTTCCTCCAGAAGCTAGAGAGATGCGTATCCTATGCTCGGAAGCCGCTCACTTTACTGTCAAACAATCCGCGGCACTCCTTGGTTTAGGGGAAGATGCTGTCGTCACAGTAAAAACCGACGAGAGGCATCGCATCCATTTAGATGATTTAGACCAGCAACTTTCACAGCTCTATGGTGATGGCCTTCACCCCTTTGCTATTGTTGCAACTGCGGGCACAACGGACTTCGGAAGCATAGATCCTCTACCTGAACTAGTCTCACGGGCACACGCCCTTGGGCTATGGCTTCATGTGGATGCCGCCTACGGTGGGGCCTTGATATTAAGTAACTCCTATAAGGAACGTTTACAGGGCATCGAAGCTGCCCATTCGATCACTGTTGATTTTCATAAGCTCTTTTATCAACCGATCAGCTGTGGTGCCTTTCTTGTGAACGATGTAAAACATTTCAATCGCATTAAACAAAACGCGGACTATCTCAACTCTACTGAGGACGAAGAGTTAGGGATTCCTAACTTAGTCGGAAAATCAATTCAAACGACCCGTCGTTTCGACGCGCTAAAGCTTTACATCTCCCTACGTACTTTAGGCCGAGCCCAATTTGCCAGTATGATCGAAAAAACGATCAATACTGCTACAGCAACCGCACAAATGATTGCTAAAGACCAACGATTGGAAGTAATCAATCCTGTCCCTGAACTAAATGCGGTTGTCTTCCGTTTCATCCCTGAAATGAACCACCCAGATATGCCCTACTCCAAGTGGCAAGATCAGATCAATCATGAGATTCGACATGCCCTTTTAGCAAGTGGCGATGTGGTGTTAGCCAATACCAAAGTAAACGGAAACGTCTGCCTGAAGCTAACCCTATTAAATCCACGCACCACATTAGAAGATACCCATGCCATCCTTGATCGAGTCAAGAAAACAGGCAAACGAAGGGAACTACAGAAAGGAGAGTGGAATCAGCATGCCTCGAACATCGGCTCGGCAAGCTACCATGCAGAGCTTCTTTAATTGCTACTTAAAGGAGGTTGGCAACTACACGATTCTAAACCAAGAAGATGTGTCCTATGCAGAAAGTCCCTATTATTCGATATTGCAGACTTCCCCCATTGGTAAGGCGATTCACTGTCCATTAAAACATCATCAGATGGAGTTCCTCGTCCCATTACGTTACTGGTCTGCAACAGAGCGTCATCTTTTTTCCTTTCCTTTCTATTACCGAGTAAACTCAGCAACGGAGTTTATGTCACTCGACTATGTTACCTTTATTGCCCTTTTAACGAAGGAATTGACGATAGCCCAGGGGCTAAAGGAATTCCCAAGCGATTTGGTGGAACGCATCATTCAAAGTTGTCGCCAGATTGAATCCTTTGTTGATGCCCGCCAGCAAGATCAGGAAGAATTGTACGGCACGGATTTTCATTTCCTTGATGCAGAGCAATCCCTCATCTTCGGTCATCTCATGCATCCTACACCGAAGAGCCGTCAGGGACTCTCTGATCTAGAACATCACGATTACTCTCCTGAATTAAAGGGAGCCCACCCCCTTCATTTCTTCCGGGCCCATCTGTCTCTAATCCGGGAGGATTCAACCACAGAAGACCGCGCTACCGATTTAATCAAAGCTGAACTGGCGGCAGATCCGGATCTATCCCCAGAATTTAAGAAGGAATACTGTGGCTCTGACGAGTATGCACTCCTGCCTATTCATCCTCAGCAGGCGACCTACTTACTCCGAGAGCCCCATGTTCAGGCTTGGTTAAAGGATGGGCTAGTAACGGACCTAGGTCTTCAAGGAGGCCATTGGTTTACAACCTCCTCCCTTCGTACGCTCTATCGTCCAACGTCCAAATTTATGTTAAAGGTCTCTGTCAACATCAAGATCACCAACTCCCTCCGTCTCAATAAATACAAGGAATTGGAACGAGGCGTAGAGGTTTCGCGCATCATCGCCAGCCAAATCGGTCAAGAAATGAAGGAAGCTCACCCTACTTTTCAAGTGATCGAAGATCCTGCCTTCCTCACACTCGCCCATCCGGATCAAGAGGAATCTGGCTTTGAGATCTCTTTGAGGGTCAATCCTTTCCAAGGGGATGAAGGGAAACACGTTTCGCTTATTGCTGGACTTTGCCAAGATGCCATGTTTGATGGGCAATCCCGGCTCGCGCGTATCATCCACGCTATTGCTGAGAAAGAGCAACGAAGTACCAGTGAGGTAAGCATGGATTGGTTCCGGCGCTACCTGGATCTCTCCTTTGAACCTCTTATCTGGCTTTATATGCGGTATGGAATTGCCTTAGAGGCCCATCAACAAAACAGCCTGATTAAGCTTGTCGATGGATACCCTAACCATTTCTACTATCGGGATAACCAGGGCTACTACTATTGCCGTTCCACTTTTCCAGAGCTCCAACGCATTCTACCTGGAATTGACGAGAAGAGCCAAACAATGTGTGAGGATCATGTCGCTGACGAACGTTTCCGCTACTATTTCTTCCAAAATCATCTCATGGGATTGATCAACGGCTTTGGTGTCGCAGGTCTCGTCGATGAAGAACTCCTTTTATCCGAATTGCGCACACGACTGACAAACCATCTCCCTGATAACCGTGAGCCTTCTACCCTGCTGCACAGCCTGCTTAATGACGAGCAAATCCCGTGTAAGGCGAATCTCTTGACCCGTGTTCATGATATGGACGAGTTAGTCGGCCCTATGGAAAGTCAATCCGTCTATGTACGGGTAAACAACCCACTAACGAGAGGGGTGCAGGTGAAGCATGAACTCACAAGTACCAACATCTAAGACCTCAGAAGAAGAGTTCTCCACCTTCCATTCTGGAATCCAGAAAACCATCTCCTTTCGTCCTGTTGAATTTGAGCGGGACATTGATCGACTCTATCAATGGCATAAGCAGGCCCATGTCGTTCCCTTCTGGAACCTCGATATCCCACGTGATCAATACGAGAAACACTTGACCGCTTTCTTAGCGGATGAACATCAAGACCTTCACATCGGCTCCTTAGATGGCACACCGATGAGCTACTGGGAAACCTACTGGGTCAAGGATGATATCCTTGGAAAAGTGATCGATTTTCATCCCGAAGATCAAGGAATCCACCTCTTGATCGGACCTCCCTCCTTCTTAGGGAGAGGGTATGCACAGCCTTTGTTATCTACGTTAACAGGGCGTCTTTTTCAACATCAAGCCACACAAAGAGTAGTTGCTGAACCAGAAATTCGCAACGAAAAGATGATCTATATCTTTGAAAAGTGCGGATTTCGCTTCCAAAAAGAAATTGAGCTCGCAGGCAAACGAGCTGCCCTGATGGTTTGTCATCGGGATACATGGGAGGAAAATCAGCATGTTTGACCAAGTACAGGCAGATCAGCATGAAATCCTCGATCTTATCGGGATTGGAATTGGCCCCTTCAACTTAGGTTTAGCAGCCATGTTGAAAAAAACACCGGAAGTACAAGCTCTCTTTCTTGAGCGAAAGCCAAAGTTTGAGTGGCACCCCGGACTTTTGATTGAAGGAACTACCCTTCAAGTCCCCTTCTTGGCTGATGTGGTCACCATGGCGGATCCAACCAGTCCTTTTAGTTTCTTAAATTACCTCAAGGAACATCAACGCCTCTACCACTTTTACTTCCTTGAGCGATTCCATATCCCGCGTAATGAGTACAACCATTATTGCCAATGGGTAACACAAGAGTTAGACAATTGTGCTTTTAATCGCAATGTGCTCAATATCCAGTGGGAGGAAAATGATACCGATAGCCATTATCGCATTACAGCCATTGACACCGAAACAGATACTCCTGTGATCTATCGCGCTCGCCATCTCGCTCTAGGAACAGGAAGTGTTCCTAATATGGACCCGCGGTTTAGTAACCTGCCTTCAGAGGATGTCTTCCACTCTGCACACTTTTTAGATAACCTGGAGCGCTACCGTGATGCCCGTTCGATTACTGTAGTTGGTTCAGGTCAAAGTGCAGCTGAAGTCTTTCACACCCTCCTTCAGGAGCAAGAAACCTACGGGTACAAGCTTGACTGGTTTACCCGTTCCAATGGCTTTTTTCCCATGGAATACTCCAAACTTGGGTTAGAACACTTCTCACCCGAATATACTCGGCACTTTCACTCCCTATCTCCTGCTGCGCGGGATGAAAAGATCCGTAACCAAGACCTTCTCTATAAAGGGATCAGCGCAAGTACAATCGCCGATATCTACGATCTGTTATATGAAAGAACAGTTGCTGGGAAAGAAACTCCGGCTCGCTTGCTCTCCCATGTAGAACTACGAGATATTAAGCCAACTGAGCAAAATGGTCTACGTAGCTACCATTTACATGGCTACCATCGGGATGAACAACAACATTTCACCCATGAGAGCGATGTAGTGATTCTCTCTACTGGGTATCAACATTCCATTCCTAACTTTGTCTCTGGTATTCGTCACCTGATCGAATGGGATGAGCAAGGGCGTTATGTAATTGGTGAGGATTACCGGCTATCTCTCATCCATCACCGCGACAACTCCGTATTTATTCAAAATGGTGAGCTTCACACTCATGGTGTGGGAGCCCCAGATCTTGGACTTGGTGCCTTCCGCAACTCGGTCATTATCAATACCTTAACAGGACGGGATGTTTATTCCGTCTCTGAGCGCAATGTGTTCCAGCAGTTTGGACTGGTACATCAAGCTTCCCAGCAAAAATCTCCGGTGAAAGGTTGAAACCTATGATGAAAAACCAAGAACTCTCCACAATCCTGAATCCAGCTGCCTGGGAAACGGTCTCCCGCCAATTATTGACCAAAATGCTCGAGGAATTTATGTATGAAGAGATTATCTTCCCTAAGCTCATCGAAGCTAAGGGAGACAGCAACCTCTACTCCCTCGAACTGAAAAACGGCATTCGTTACACCTATAAGGCCAAGGAACGGGGAATCTTTGATAGCTACCGTGTCTTTTCCGATACCATTCAACGGGAAGAAAAGGGCACTCTCTCCCCTGCTACGAATCCCATTCGCTTCCTTTTAGACATGCAAGGAACTGTGCCCATGTCTTCTGAAACAACTGCTCACCTCATTCGTGAGTATCACAATACCTTGATTGCTGATGCACACATCCTTGAAAAGAAACGGACCACCACCATCGATGCCGTTGATCGAGACTACGCTGAACTTGAAGGGGAAATGGACGGTCATCCATGGATTACTTATAACAAAGGGCGCATTGGCTTTAGTTATGATGATTATCTGAAGTATGCACCAGAGAATCAACAAGCCATTCAGATCAGCTGGATTGCTATCCATCAGGAACATACCGACCTACACACCATCCAATCGGTAGACTTCGATACCCTGATTCGCCAAGAATTAGGCGATAACATGGTAGAAGGCTTTAACAAGCGCCTTCAGGGGGAAAACGTGGATCCTGGTGACTACCTCTTCATGCCAATCCATGAATGGCAATGGACCCAAATCCTTGTCCCTCTATTTGCTGAGGAGATAGCTACACGAAACATCATCCCTCTTGGTCAGAGCGATGATTGGTATCTTCCTCAACAATCAGTTCGAACCTTCGTCAATGTCAGTAACAAAGAAAAGCACCATGTAAAGTTGCCAATGAGCATCCTTAATACCCTTGTTTACCGTGGACTTCCAGGAGAACGCACCGTTCTCGCTCCAAAGATCACCGAATATATCAAAGGCATCTACGCAAAGGATGATTTCCTGCGCGATGAATGCCGGGTCGTACTCCCAGGGGAAATCGCTAGCCTCAACTACGATCACCCCTACTTCACTGATCTTCCAGGCGTTCCTTATCATTACCTTGAAATGCTAGGGGCAATTTGGCGAGAGAGTGTTCACACTTACCTAGATGAAGGAGAAAAACCAATTACCCTTGCAGCACTCCTTCATATCGACTACAACGGCAAACCGCTGGTCAGCAAATTGATCGAACGCTCTGGCCTCCCTGCAGAAGAGTGGGTGAAACGTCTAAACGATGTGATCCTCCCTCCTCTTCTCCGCTTTCTATATCGCTATGGGGTTGTCTTCTCCCCCCATGGACAAAACACCATTCTGATACTGAAGGACTCGATTCCTCATCGTCTTGCTGTGAAAGATTTCGTCGATGATGTCAACGTCAGCGACCAGCCCCTTCCTGAGTTAGCCAATATCCCTGCCGACCTAAAGGAAGTATTGCGAAGTGAGCCACCAGAAGGGTTATGTCAATTCATTTTTACTGGACTTTTCATCTGCCATTTCCGTTATCTATCGGGCATCTTGGAAGAACATGAAGGGTTGGCCGAAACCACCTTCTGGTCCCAAGTACGTAAGACGATCCTCGATTATCAAGCACGTTTTCCTGAGGAAAAGGAACGCTTTGAGCTCTTTGATTTACTGCAAGATCAATTTACTAAACTCTGCCTCAACCGTAACCGGATGCTAGACTACGGCTATGGTAATGATGGAGACCGGCCCCATGCTTCGGAACATGGCACGGTAAACAATATTCTTGCCCAGGTAGGACAGGCTTCCCAGGTATAAATTTAAATCATCCCCACTGCCCGTATCCTTCGGTACGGGCAACCTCTTTACCGTGTCTAAGGAGTGATCGCCATGAGATCGACCCTAATCGGAGCCTCTTCCACACCCTTTTTGTCCCGTAACTTTATCCTGATCTGTATATCCAATGCCCTCGTCTTTTTTACTTTCCAACTACTTTTGCCTACTCTCCCGCTTTTTGTACGTGAAGTGGGCGGACGACAAGATGTGGTAGGGCTTGTGATTGGGGTTTTCACCCTCGCCGCTGTTATCAGTCGACCTTGGATCGGACGTTGGGTAGATCTGCGGGGCAGACGAGATATCTATCTAATTAGTCTACTTGTCTTCCTCGTCACAACAGTAAGCTATCTTGGCATGACAGCCATCTGGCCCTTACTTATTCTTCGTGCAATCCATGGGCTTGCCTGGGGAGCCGTTACTACCACTGCTGGAACCGTAGCTACAGACCTTATCCCGTCTCATCGTCAAGGTGAAGGAATGGGTTACTATGGTTTATTCACCTTGATTAGCGGTGCTTTTGGTCCTTTTTTTGGACTATGGATAATCGAGAACTACTCTTTTACTGTACTCTTCTTCATTTCCACCTGTCTCGTAGCCATTGCCTGGACGGCTGCCCAAAAAATTAAATACCCACCTGTATCCTCTATTTCTCCAGCACAGCTACTTGAAAGGAAAGCCCGTGAATCTTTTATCCCAAAAGGTACAGGCCTACCGTCGCTGATGGTACTCTGTTCTACGCTCACCCTGGGAGCCATCTCTACCTATTTGCCTCTCTTTGCAGCAGACCGTAAAATCTCTAACATCGGTTTATTTTTTACGGTGTATGCCCTAGCCATGGTCTGCAGCCGTCTATGGTCAGGAAAGCTCTTTGATCGAAAAGGGCCCCTGTTGGGCATGATCAGCGGACTATGTTTCATGACGCTCTCCCTTATTCTCATTTCCTTCACTCAAGATTTAAAGGGATTGTTATTTTCCGCTATTTTGTACGGTTTGGGCTTTGGCTCTGTTCACCCTTCGCTGCAAGCTTGGACAATCCAACGCGCTTCCAATGATGCAAAGGGACGCGCTAATGGAACCTTCTTCGCTGCCTTTGATCTAGGGATTGGTCTAGGTTCGATCCTAGCCGGCCTGATCGTAGAGTGGCTCGGCTATTCGCCAATGTTCCTACTCTGTATCGTACCGATCATCTTTACCGTGCCCCTCTTTCTCCGGGCACGGTAATTTTTTGAAATGATTTAATCAATGATATTGAGAATCATTTTCAATTAAATTATAATCAGAGATATCCCGCTCACTTTTGAAAGGGGTTTCACTGATGGAGTATAGACTAGAGGAACAACAAGACTCTCATGTTATCTTCCAATTCGATAGCCCTGAATTGAATACGACCCTCACTTATCGTTCTTTTTCCTATAAAGAACACCTACACACCCTACATAAGTGGATGTGCGCTCCTCACATTTCACCCTTTTGGAAATTGAAGGTTTCTTTAGAAGAATTTGAAGAATATCTTTCGAAATCATTGGCAAGACCTCATCGTGATCATTACATAATTTTCTCTGGAGAGACTCCCATTAGCTATTTAATGCGATATAGGGTCGCTCATGATATCATTCGAGACTACTATGATTATGAACCTACTGATATAGGTGGTCATATCGTAATCGGTGATAGGTCCCATATTGATCCTTCAACCATCGTTCCAATCGTAAGAGGGATAATAAACTACACCCTTCAAACGGAGCCTGTCAACACCTTTGTCGTCGAACCTGATTCTCGTAATCGCATTATCGTCCCTGCACTGAAAGAGGTTGGGTTTAAAGTTCACTCTCGAATCACCATGCCTCATAAAAGAGCCACATTGATGATATGTAAACGCGAAGAATTTACGCAATGGCAAGAGATTACCATCTATGATTCCACAAAGGAGAACGGTGATGGCTATCGATCCTGAAGTGAAAGACTTGTTAGCCATCACCTATTCACATTTAGAAAAGTTGAAGCACCCGCCATTGCATGAATTAACCCCTAATCATTCTCGATTTTTTTATAAAAAATGGATCCGAATTTTTTCCCATGTACCTGTCGAGGGAGTACGAGTCACGCAACACACCCTTTCTCGTGCGCAGGCAGATCTCTCTCTACGAATCTACACACCTAGCGGAGCCGGACCTTTTCCAATCCTAATCTATTACCATGGAGGAGGATGGGTACTCGGAGACCTAGATAGTTCAGAAAATATTTGTTTATTGATCGCCAGCCATTCTCGTTCCATCGTAATATCCGTTGATTATCGGCTAGCACCAGAACACCCCTACCCCCAGCCAGTAGAAGATGCGTTAGATGCCGTACAGTGGACCTTTAACCATGCCACCCAATTAGGTGGGGACGCGACGCGTATCTCTGTTGGTGGGGAGAGCGCTGGAGCTAATTTAGCTGCAGTTGTTGCTATTCTTGCTCGTGATGCTAAGGGCATTTCTCTACACAGCCAACTTCTCATCACACCTGTAACCAACTATAACTTTGATACACCTTCCTATATAGAAAATCCAAGTCCTAATCTCACCCGAGAACGCATGATGTGGTTTTGGAATCACTACCTAGAACATCCATCCCACGGTTTTGAACCATATGCTTCGCCTCTTCTAATCTCTGATGCTTCTCTCCTCCCACCAGCCCTCATCGCCACTGCAGAGTTCGATCCCTTACGAGACGAAGGGAGAGCATATGCCACATTGCTGGCAGATGCAGGTGTCCCTGTCACCTTTCATCACTTCAAAGGCCTAGTGCACAGCTTTATCTATATGACAGCACACTCTTTAGCAGCCAAAAACGCCTTTCACCGGATTCTCTCTTCCTGGTCTGATATGATTCACCCTGGAAAACCACCTAATCTCTACAAGGAGAGTCCTGCATAGACAAAAAAACCTGCGTTATTTAAAAAACTTTCCGAGCATGCCTCGGAAAGTTTTTTTATCATCCCTGCATCTCTTTTCCTTCTACCATCACAAAGGTATTGCCATAGAGGTCCTCAAACATTGCTTGAACTCCCCAGGGAAGATCAGATGGACCATCCACGATCTTTACCCCCCGTGAACGTAATAATTCCACATCTCCACGACAATCATCGGTCCCAAAAACCCACTTCGATATCTGTCCTAAACGTGCCATTCGGCTATCTTCTTCCCTAGGCCCTGGTTGATAAAAAACAATCTCAGTATCCTGGTGTGATGGCGGGCACCTAATGTGACCCAACGATATCCATTACCGAAGGGATTATCGCTTCGTAGTTCCAGTTCCAGCTTCTCGGTATACCATTGGATCGCTTCATCATAGTCTCTTACCACAATACATACATGAGCTAATTTGTTGAGCATAGGAGTGCTTCTTCTCCCTTCTATATCCTGACCTGAACTTGACCTATTGCCATGCAAGAAAGCCTCCGCTTGGAAGCGGAGGCTTTCTTGGCATGGCAATAAATTATTGGACATCCGATACTTTTACTAATTGTTTCCCTAGGTTTTCCCCTTTAAATAAACCAAGGAACGCCTGTGGAGTATTTTCAAGCCCTTCAACAATATTCTCTTGGAATACAATTTTCCCTTGAGCTACCCACTCACCCAGTTGTTTTACACCTTCTGGGAAACGAGACTGGTAATCAGCGACGATAAACCCTTTCATCAACGCACTATTGATCAGTAGACTTGTCTGCACACGTGGCCCATGCTCTGGATTTTTTAGATTATACAACGAGATTTGACCACAGATGGGAATGCGAGCAAATTTGTTGAAAAGCGTAGCAACCGCATCCGAAATTTCGCCGCCCACATTATCAAAATAGACGTCTACACCATTAGGACAAGCTTTTTCTAACGCCTTTTGTACGTTTTCCGTTTTATAATTAATGACGGCGTCAAAGCCTAACTCTTCCTTCAAATAACGAACCTTCTCCCCCGAACCAGCGATCCCCACGACGCGAGCGCCTTTAATTTTAGCAATCTGACCAACAATTGTACCTACTGCACCCGCTGCACCCGATACGACAACGGTTTCACCTGCTTGTGGTTGCCCAATATCTAACAAACCAAAGTAAGCAGTCAACCCAGGCATACCAAGTACACCGAGATAGGCAGAGGGAGATGCTAAATTGGCATCGATCTTGTTTAGTTGATCTGCCTTCACTACCGAATAATCCTGCCAGCCAAGATTCCCTAAGACCAGATCCCCTAAGACCAGATCCCCTGCTTGAAAACGATCATCATTCGAAATCTCTACCTGGCCTACAGCGCCTCCGCTTAATACCTCATTAAGCTCAAAGGGTGCAGCGACATAGGATTTTTGATCACTCATTCTCCCACGCATATAGGGATCTACTGACAAATACACCGTCCGTAGGAGGACCTCTCCAGGACCTGGTTCAGGTATATCCGATGAACGCAATTCAAAGGTATTCTCATCAGGGGTCCCATGAGGGCGTTCCATGAAATAGATTTGACGGTTAATCGTAGACATAGTTGATCACTCCGATTTATCACATTTTATTTCGGTACCAGTAATATTCGCCCTAAGTAATAGTATACCAAAGATGAGCCTGAAATGCTTATCAATTTGATCCATCGATAGGTTGATTTCGTATCCGGAAATTCATACAGACAAATTGATCAACTTACCTTCTACCTTACCCCTTGTTTCATTTCTCCTTGCATACAAAAAAGCACCCCGGTAGGATGCTCTTCACAACAATCAAATTCCATCATCATCGTCTAGGTTATCAATGGATTCCTGAAAACGATCAATTAAATAAGAATAGAAGCTCTCATAATTAAGTTTACCTAAACCACCTACTTGAGACCAATTGACTACAGGACATTCTCCGTTTTTCATATTTCCTGTGTCTAAACACCACATGTATTCCCCTAAGTTTTGTATAACTACATACGACTTTGGCAATCCGTACTTCCTATAGTCCTCTGTAGCCTCCACAGTAGTAGGGACTTCTGTTTTAGCAACTCCTTCAATCACTACCCCTTCAATCCCGCCATATCCATAATTCCTAACAAACCATTTATAACTCTCAGGTAGCTCAAGATTCAAACTCTTTTCTATTTGCTCAATTCTATTTTCTGAAACAGGTCCTGTATGGAACCCGGTACGCCCATATTCCTGCATCATCTGAATAATTATTTCCTGTTGGCTCATCACTCAACCCTCCAAGAAGTATATCTACTCTAAATTCAATCCCTTATACCTTCTCTTCCAATACTGTTTTCTAAAATTATCGTACTGTTTTTCCAACACTGGGTTATTTCTAAAGCTATTCCCATCATCAACTAAGCCATGAAGGACTTTCGTGTACTTTTGATGTACTGATCCCTCTATTTCAACCATAGCCCCCGGTTCTTTTTGGGTCAAGTGATGTAGATTAATCAACTTTCCATCATTTCCATAAGGGGCATTTCCTTTCTGAACTAACTGTGTGTTAGTAAGGCCAGATTTGGGGTCAACTCGATTCCAATCAATATCATTTCTCTGGTACACACGTCTACTTACATCATGAGGTTGCCCACCCACTCTTACTTTCCCACTGTATTCAATTGGCTTATATTTGCTCGCTTCTTTTCGGCCTACAATTTCAGCGATTTCACTTCTAGTTGCCTGTTTGGCTGCCGCTTCAACGCCAGCTTTTGGAGTGATTCCCATCACTGGGGCAGGTGAACTCGGCACAACGTGCATGCCCACAGTGACCGCTATACCAAGTACTGCACCCCCGGCCGCTCGACGCCAACTAAATTTCTTACCTCTTAGCGCATCATCGGCAGAGACCCCAGCGGCTCCACCCGCCGCATCTCCTAGTAGTATACCAGCTCCTCGGCGGCCAATCATTCGCCCTCCTGCTCGAATGATAGATGAAGTAGCACCACCAACCGCACCAGAGACACCACCGATTGCAATATCTCGAGCTATGGTTTTGGCGTCGCTTCCCATCGCATAGGAAATCCCGCCGCTAATCCCAGCTCCTGCGAGAATGGCGACCCCAGCTCCTTGACCACCCGGTACGAAGAGAAGAACAACCCCTGTGGCAACTACCGCCGCCGCTGCTATCTCCTCTTTATGTTCCTTCGCCCAATCCCAGGCATCGCCGGCATACTCCTTCGTCTTATCCCATGCGTAGCTGGCACCCTTTTTCGTCTTGTCCCAAACGTATTGAGCACCTTGCTTCACTTTATCGTATCCATCGGACACTTTATCTTTCAACTTATCGAGCCAGCTACCCCCATCATCTGCGGCAGGCTTGGGTTTCTTACCTTTGTCCGGGCTCTCCTTTTTTGAACCTTCCGATGCCAACTCTCCACATTTCTTATCCCCGCTATAGGTCATCGTGGGCAACGATTTTTCAATGGTTTGAATCAATTTACACTGCACGGGTTCACTTTTGACCGCAGAAACAAATGCACCGCCTATCGCTACCGCAACACACACGATAATGACATATTCAACCGTCTCTGCACCTTTATTGTTGCGGAAAACGTTCCAAAGGGACTTAAAAAAACGCAAATAACCACCTCTCTATTTCCTAAGAATAAGTTGGTGGTTATATTTTATCTTTCTAAGCCTGAAGCAGATATAGACTAAAAGGACTATTTTACATTTAAATACACATCCTGCTCTCTTTCCTTTAATCCTCAATCGGCCACTCAGCTCCAATGATTTCATCCATTAAATCCCGGGTAATAGATCCATTTTCAATTTTTATCCACCTCTCATAACAATGCACTTTGGAAACAAATCCACACACCTTACTGAGCCGAATGTTTCAGCCGTCACAATTTCAATGGGTCGCTCTTCTTTCATTGCCTCAAAGATTTTCCGGTTAATCTCCTCTAAAGCATCCTCCGCTAAGATCGGTGGCTTAAACCTAATAGCTTCTTGCTAAGAATCAATAAGACGTTTCTCATGCTCCGGAAAGATGAATTTACTTTACCAAATATTATCAACCCCTAGATCTATTATATAAGAACATAGGTTCGATTATACTAGTAAATCCTTTCTCCTCATGGCTCATGAAATCCACTTTTCAACTGTTTTTACCTGGATTGAGCTAATCAAAATCACTGGTATTTTTATATATAGACAAAATAATTGATATTATTATATAATAAAGGTGAATATTATTCAAATACAAGGAGGGAATTAATATTGGTTGATTATAGAAATAACCATGAAGAAGAACGTATTAACTATACTCAGGTATTATTTGGTGATGTTATTTTACTTGCTATTATTTCCACTATTATTTACTGTTGTGCGTTTGTTTATGAAAATTCTTATAAATCATACTATGGAATTGGAAGTGAATATATTTTATTTAGCACTTCTCAAACGATAAATAATTGTATAGACATGTTTTTTAATTCCCCCTTAATGTCATTTCTTATATTTGTGCTGATCATTAACCATAGAAATTCTAATGATAACTTCATAAGAAGAAACTATACTAAAATTAACATTATTTGCTTCATAACAATTTTATTTATTTCCTCTTTATCTATTAGCCCTCCGTTCTTTTTAATTAATTTATATATTTTGTCTCTGCCCTTTCTCTTGTTCATACCTTCGTTTTTTATAATATCGATGTTAGTATTATATAGAAAAATAAGAAATACAGGTAAATATTTTGGGGTTAAGTGGTTATATGAATTTTATTTCATTAAGACCTTGAAAAATATAAAATCTTTCGCATCTCCAACTCAAACTCAGAAGCGTCTAATATTAGTACTATTTATTTTTGTGTATAGCTTATTTACATCAGTTGCATTGGCTGATAAAGTTACCAAGGAAAGAATTAATTATCTTATTTTATATAAGGAAAATCCCAATGACGAGAGCTTTAAATGCGAAAAATATAAAAAAATACCATCCCCTTGTAATGCAAAGAATAAAAACTCAAGTGATTTAATTGGAATAGCTGTTGCACCATATAAGGATTACTATTTGGTTGCAAAGGTAAGTGATAGTGAATTGAAAAATAAAAAAGTAACTATTTCTCCTGAATATACGCTTGTATCAAAACAACAAATATCTGAGGATAAAATAAAACTTATCTACAAAGATATCGGCAAAATAAAAGTTAAAAAATAAAAAAGCCACCCTTGACAGCACAACGATAAAAATAAGGGCACAGGAGAGTCGCACCCAAGTGTAAGGGGCATTGGTTCCCTCACTATTAGTTGGCATTCGTATCTACAAATCTCCACGAAGTCAGTTATTATGAAATGATAAGAACATATACCAAAGATGATGTATACATGAAATCTGTCAAAGAAGAACTCTTTTGCGGGTAAGGTCGTGAAAATTCAATCGTTTTACTTTTCTTTTTTCTCTTTGTATGTTATTTATTCTTTTAATACACTTTTTAATCTGGTGTCAACTTCGATTTTCCCGGTTTTTACTAACTTAATTTTTGCATCTTCTTGTTTAATTAACTTAATTTCTGATTCAACAGTAAGAATATTTTCTTTTTTCTTAATGGGCAATGTAATATACGAATTATTATAACTATCGACAACTAATCTATTTTTATATTTATCCGGACTTTCTACTATATAATGTTCACTTTCAGATGAAGATAAATAATTATATCCATATAAATAGGCTGATGTACAAAGTAAACATGTATAAAAAACAAACAATCCAGTGTACTTAATAAAAACAATAGTAGCACTACTTGTTTCAATCAAAGCCTCTTTCGTATGTCTTGATTTTACTAACGATTTAATGCTTTTATATTTCAAGCTTCTCTTTCTGTGTTTGAATAAATAGTAAATAAAGTGCAATATATAATTAGAGAAATATAAATATAGAAATGAAGAAATGACTATAATTAAAAATATTATATAATATTTCATAAATTGATCATGATCATTAGTTGACATACTTAAAAAATACGGGGGCAACAATACATATACTATTATACTAACAATCGATTTCAACACTTTCATTTTCCAACTCGATTTAATTTTAATGTTATTAAAGGGTAAAAGTAATGTGGTGTAAGAAAATATAAATAAAATTACACACACACCCAAATAAGTAAAGTAACCGAGTTCCGGAACGAATAACATTTTTAATTCAACATTAATAAAATTTGAGGGTATATTATAATAAGCAAGAATACCTACTTTGCAATAATAAGCAAGAACATACCAAAGAACAATAATACTCCCCATAATCAACTCTATGGATAAAAAATTTTCAATATACATTTTCAAATTATAAGTTTCACTTCTCTTTTTCATATTTATCACCTCTATAATTATGATCTATATCTATAATAACATATTATATAGCACGTATTACACAAACAGAGACCGACAAGGAATAGACTGGTCTCTGTTTGTCTAGCCATCTTTTGCTCCGCCCTTTTCATCATTACCTGAACTGAACTCTTGCTAACTCCCATAAATCCTGCTACCTGCCCAAGTGTAAATCCCTGTCCTACCTTCATCATGTACACTTCTCGTCCCAGCTTCGTCAGACCTGACAAAGCATCTTCGATTCGCCATTTTTCCCATTCAATAATTTCCTGAACATCCTCTTTGTAAAACGCGGACCGCATCGCATATCTCTGAAAGTGGATCGGATCAATGGGGCGTTCTCGTTGGTATGCTGCTCGCCGTTCTATTCCTCTACGATTTCCCGGTCTCCGGCCTGTTGTCATCCACTCTATGGCATATTCAAGATCCCCAATCATTCCCCCTAGCAACTTACGGGTTGAAGAGTCCTCTTCCGCATCCTTTTGCCTGCGAACTCGTCGTAGAGTTTCTTTGTACTCCTTTATCAGATCCACCATCAGAATCACTCCTTCAGAGTCTTATCCAACGCTTCATCCCAACATGGAGTACGATCCCTATCGCTGAGTCCTCTCCTTCAACCTCCGCCCATGTAATCAGCTTCTCGCACATCGAGCACCTTGGCAAAACCCTAACCCTCCCGCGTAGCTTCAGTTCAATCATCATCCTGTCTCTTCTATCCAAATCACTACCCTCGGATTCTTCGAATCGACCTTCCCCTGTCGATGCCTAAGCTCGATATGATCAAAGGAATCGTCCACCATGAAACCCAGTTCCACTAGCAGGTCCAGAATGAACTTCCCTGAGTAGTTATCCGGATCGCGTCGCCGCCGATCTCTAAAATGATAAGTCAAGGTGACAATCGCTTGATCCAAGGGTGTAGCAGGCTTGTTCCTGGCCGCTACCAAGAAGATGATCTGAGCCCATTCCTTCTTGAGGCGGTTCCATTGAAAATGATGGGTGTTGCGCATTTGATTCAGACTGGGAGGAATACCGGGAACCTCAATTCGAATCACCTTGTCATCACCCCATGTTTATCTACTGAACCATCACCTTTTTGTCATCGACAAGAAACTCCCATACTCTTTCATGAACACCATCTCCACGGTTCCCACCGGGCCATTTCGCTGTTTGGCGATGATGAGTTCGGCGATACGTTTCTTCTCGCTATGTGGGTTGTAATACTCGTCTCGGTACAAAAACAAAACCAGATCCGCGGTCTGTTCGATTTCCCCGCTTTCTCTTAGATCGGATAGGATGGGCCGCTTATTTTGGCGTTCCTCTACCTTTCGAGAAAGCTGGGCCAGGACGATCACAGGGATTTGAAACTCTTTGGCTAGGTCCTTTAATTGACGGATATTATCGGATACCAGTTCGTAACGGTCCATCCGTCTCTCACCACCGATGAGCCCCAGGTAGTCGATGTTGATACAAGAGAGCCCTCGTTCTCGCTTCATCCGCCGTGCTTCGCCTTGATTTCCGAAACGGTTACCCCTGCCTGATCATCCATCACTAGATTGGCATCTCCGAGGATCGATAAGGCCATGGTGTATTGTTGGTACTCATCCTCGTTAAGCAGGCCGGTCCGCATATTTTCAAAATCAACGCTACCAATGAGGCGGCAGGCAAGGTCTTTCTTGGACATTTCGAGGGAGCAGAATAAGGTGGGGTGCTGTTCCCCTTCGTTGGAAAATATGCTGGGCCAGGTGCAGGGCAAAGGCGGTTTTCCCCATCGATGGCCGACCCGCTAACACCACCAAATTTTGCTCTTGAAAACCGGCCGTCATACAATCTAGATCCTCGATTCCTGAGGAGAGACGGGTGATGCCGGATCGGTTTTGCATCGTCACCTCAAATGCATGGTGAAAGTCATACAAAATATGTTCGATGGCTACTGTGGCACTGGCTTACATCTGTTCTTCTGTTGCCAATGCCAACTGGGCCTCCGCCCGGCTAATGGCTGCTTGAATCTCTTCTTTCTCGCGTAGTCCACCTGCCAAACTCAGTTAAACCGGATCGCATGAAGATCGAAGGGGATCTCCTAACTCCATAAAAAAGGCCGCCCTATGGCGACCAACAACGGAAAGAGCCTGGGCTCTTCTTTTTTTTATTATCGTGTATCAATCAATTGGATCGGTATCAAATTTACATTCTGTCAGAGGTATCACCTTCGTTTTCTTCACCCATTTATAGCCAAGCCACAGAATGAGAAATAGGGGTATTCCAATATAGGAAACCAACATCCCATACCAATCAATGTTATCTCCTGTAAAGGCAGTATAGTTTTGGCCAGCAATAACAAATAAACAGAGGGCAAAGGCGAAGAGTGGACCAAAAGGAAACCATTTTGCCTTGTAGGGAAGATCTGCTAAATCTTTTCCTTGGGCAATATACGCTCTACGAAAACGATAATGACTGATTGCTATACTTAACCAGATGATAAATCCAGAAAGACCGGAGGCATTTAATAACCAAACATAGACCGTTCCATCACCAAAAATCGATGCCAGGAAGGCAAACATTCCTACAATCGCGGTAGCGATCAAAGCGTAGACTGGAATTCCTCGCTTATTGATATAGGAAAAGAACCGAGGAGCATGTCCCTCCTTTGCCATATGCCATAGCATCCGAGTCGAAGCGTACATCCCAGAGTTTCCTGCAGAGAGTACGGCCGTTAGGATTACTGCATTCATCACAGCAGCAGCAAAGGCTAATCCCGCTTTGCTAAAAACGATGGTAAAGGGACTTACTGCGATGTTGCCTAGGTCGTCGTTTACCAGCTTAGGATTGGTATAAGGAATGATGAGACCAATCACTAGGATCGCAAACACATAGAAGAGTAAGATCCGCCAGAACACTTGGCGCATCGCCTTAGGAATGGTTTTTCTTGGGTTTTTACTTTCTCCAGCTGCTACCCCAATCATTTCTGTTCCTTGAAAGGAGAACCCAGCTACGATAAAGACTGCAATCGCTGCTGTCCAGCCGTTATGGAAGGGAGCATCCCCGATGGACCAGTTTTTAAATCCAATCGCTTCGCCACCCATTACACCAAAAATCATTAATACACCAACAACGAGGAAGATAACCACGGCCCCTACCTTGACGAGGGCAAACCAGTACTCAGCTTCGCCAAACCCTTTTACCGAGAGAAAGTTAAGCGCAAACAATAAAGCAAGAAACAACCCGCTCCAAAGGAACGATGGGCTATCAGGAAACCAATATTTCATTACCAACGTCGATGCAGACAAATCCGCAGCAAGAGTAATCGCCCAGCTATACCAATAATTCCACCCCATGGCGAACCCGAGAGCAGGATCAACAAAGCGTGTAGTATAGGTGCTAAATGATCCTGTATCTGGCATAAAGGCAGACATTTCTCCAAGGCTTGTCATTAGGAAATAAACCATTAAGCCAACAGCCATGTAAGCCACTAGAGCTCCACCTGGACCAGCTTCACTGATCGAGCCACCACTCGCTAGAAAAATCCCTGTACCAATAGCACCACCGATAGCAATCATTGTCAAATGACGGGAATGCAATTCTCGCCTTAATTTATTATGTTCTTTATTCTGCATAAAAGTAGTGCTCCTTTTCTACAATAGCAATCCATCAATTCATAGGCATCAAATAATCGCTTTGCTTTCAAGGCCGCAAATGCTCGTATGATTATACGGAAGAGTGCACAGTTTATCAATGGAAGGTTTTGGTTGATTAATACGAAGCAATCGTCCTTTGAGCAGTTCTACATCAACCCCCTCCCTTTACCTCCCTAATATAATTTCCTTCTGTTTCCCCTTAAATCCTCCTTCCCTTAAATACCTCAGGCTTTTTCTATCTCAGTAGGGTCCTTACCAGTCTACAGGGGGAAGTTATTTAATTAACGCTGAATATATATAAATTAGGCACCTCCACTTTACACTCATTCCCCCGTCAACCTACACCTTGATATGCTGTTACCTGGAGGTTATCAAGGAGGAAGAGGATGAGCAGAACACAAAACCTTACCCTTTTGATTATCCATGGTATTGGCCAGCAACAAGAATTTGAGACCCTTGATCTGTTTACCAGAAACTTGATCCACGCTTTACACCAACATACGGGAGCATCCATTCATCTCAAGCATTGCCATCGTCCAGGAAAGCCTGAAACAGAAAATTTTATACGATTGGAATGCTCCAACCCTACTCCTACGCAGATCAATATTCACGAATACTACTGGGCTCCTACCAGCCAACGTTCGATTTCCTTCAAAGAGACGTTTCAATGGTTACTTCGGGCTTCTTCAGGCGCCCGCCAATTTTATCAAACTCATCAAGAATTAGCTATCCAATACGAATGGAGCCAACAAACCCAAAAAACAGATTCGCTATATCTAAAAAAAGTTGGGGGAGTCACTGAGCGCTTAGGAACGCTACCATTGTCATACCAGCGCCTTCCTCGCTGGCTTGACCCATGGATCCGTCTAGCCATGAGTAAACCTGAACAATTGGTTGTCGACTATCTCGGCGATGTTGCAACCTATACCACCACAGATAAACGTCTACAACAGTACGCGACCCGTTTAAAGATACTAGACGGAGCCATTGATAAAGTTCGTTGCCTTTTGAAAGATAACTGTGAGCACCTTATCCTAATTGGCCACTCTCTAGGCAGTATCATCACCTATGATGTGCTTAATCGCATCCACCTTGCTATTAAGACCGACCCGCTATTTACTGAACATCACAAGGCTTTTACCAAATTGATCACTTTTGGCTCTCCCCTCGATAAAGTGGCCTTTTTTCTCAGGGACCAAACTCCTGCAAGTGCCTATATCAAACGTTGGATGGTGGACAATCTTCTCTCCTATCGCCAACTAGCTCCCTCTCTCTCTTTCCCCCCGTATGTCCATGCCGAGCCCATGATTCATCCCCTACTAGAAAACATGCCCTGGGAAAATTATTGGGACCCAAAAGATCCAATCTCAGGTCCTCTAGATACCTACACCCATGTCAAAAATATAAAAGTAGATAATGGTTTTTCCTGGGGGTACGCCCATACAGGCTACTGGACAAATCAAAGGATTTATCTCCAAGGGATCGCTTCCATATTGGATGAGATTAAAAAATAGTATGAATCATTACACATTATCTTGTTCAACCATAAACGATTGACCCTTTCCTTCTAGGGGAATATATTAAGAGAATATCGTTTTATTGGTTTACTCTAATTAGTAACGACGCAGAAAGGGATGAGCACTTTTGTCAAAACAACAGATCGGAGTTATTGGCCTTGCCGTTATGGGGAAAAATCTTGCACTCAATATCGAGAGTCGCGGCTTCTCCGTAGCAGTCTATAACCGCACCCCTGATAAAACAGAAGAACTTCTCCAAGAAGCACAAGGAAAAAATCTAGTTGGCGCAACTAGTCTCGAAGAATTCGTCAACTCACTAGAATCTCCTCGCCGTATCCTTCTCATGGTGAAAGCTGGAGAGCCTACGGATAATACTATCGCTAGCCTTACCCCTCTACTTGATAAAGGGGATATCCTTATCGATGGCGGTAATGCTTTTTTTGAAGATACTCGCCGGCGCAATCGCGAGTTAGAAGAAGCTGGTATTCGCTTTATCGGTGCAGGAGTTTCCGGGGGAGAAGAAGGAGCACTCAAAGGACCTTCCATCATGCCTGGTGGGCAGGAAAGTGCTTATCAACTGGTGGAGCCTATCCTAACGGCTATCGCAGCCAAGGTTAATGGGGAGCCCTGCACTACCTATATCGGTCCTGATGGCGCTGGACACTATGTAAAAATGGTGCACAACGGAATTGAATACGGCGATATGCAACTGATAGCAGAGGCTTATCATTTGATGAAAGATGGTTTGGGTCTTACCAATGAAGAACTTGCGGATACATTTAAGGAATGGAACCAAGGCGAATTAGATAGCTACCTCATCGAAATCACCGCCAACATTTTTACTAAAAAAGATGAAGAGACCGGGGAAGCGCTTGTCGACCTTATCTTGGACACTGCAGGACAAAAAGGAACAGGAAAATGGACAAGCCAAAGTGCTCTTGACTTAGGCGTTCCCCTCTCCATCATCACCCAATCAGTCTTTTCTCGTTTCCTCTCCGCTATGAAGGAAGAGCGGCAAAAAGCATCTCAAATCTTAAATGGTCCGGAAGCTGGCATTTCCACTGAAGATAAGAAAAAGTGGATTGAAGCCATCCGACAAACGCTTTATACCAGTAAAATCTGCTCTTATGCCCAAGGGTTCGCTCAAATGAAAGTAGCTAGTGAAGAGTATGGCTGGGATCTTGATTATGGTAAGATCTCGATGATCTTCCGTGGTGGATGTATTATTCGTGCTCGCTTCCTCCAAAACATCAAGAATGCATACGACAAGGATCCCAATCTCGCCAATCTCTTGTTAGATCCTTACTTCCAAGAAATCGTGGACAACTACCAGGCCTCCTGGCGCAAAGTGGTCGCCCTTGCTGTGCATAGCGGTATTCCTGTTCCTGGAATGTCGAGTGCCCTCGCCTATTATGATAGTTATCGTTTAGAGCGACTTCCTGCCAATCTCCTTCAGGCCCAGCGAGACTATTTTGGTGCTCATACCTATCAACGGGTAGACAAGGAAGGTACCTTCCACACCGAATGGTTAGAAAAATAACGTTCATCTGACCCACTAAAAGAACTCCCCTTGGATCAAAAATTCCAAGGGGAGTTCTTTTTATTGTGAGTAACCCTCATTAAACGACGAATCGATCTCCTTAACTTGTCGCTGAACGCAGAAAGCGATTAAATTGGACCAAAGCAAGTAACAATCCCGCCACACCAATAATCAAGAGGAATCCTAACGTTTGCTCCACATCTCCAAGGTGAGCCCCTCGAATCATAACATCTTGGAAGCCTTTTTGTGCCCAGTACTGTGGTGTAAAGCGTCCGATCACCTGAGCAAAGGATGGTAATAAATCAAAGGGAAACCATAGACCACCGATCACTGCCCCACCCAATGCTATCAATTGAGTAAAGGCCAATCCCTGGTTTTCGCCCCGTACGAACAAGGATAGTGCGAGACCAAGACCGGTTCCACAAATTGCGAGGCAGAATACAATCGCCGCAATGGCAAGACTGTCCCCAAGATTTAGGTCATATACCACGTGTCCAAATGTGAGCAGGACCGTACATTGAATCAACACCATGATGAGTGCTGGTACCCACATCCCGATGAGATAATTGAGTGGCTTCATCGGTGTACTACGTAGACGAGCGATCATTCCTGACTCTCGTTCGCGGAAAAAGCGCCGTACCATGGTTATCATGATATAAAAGACAAACATCACTGTATAACCGGGTACAAATTGAGCCATTGGACTGCCCACTTTCCCATTCTCCTCAATATCGCGAATTTGCAGGGGAGATGCCATCATTTTTTTCACTTTCGTAGCATCTTTTTCTACTGCCATCAATTCAGCAGAGAGTTTGCGATCATGATAACCATTTGAGATGTTCGCCAATACAGCTCGAATCGGGGAAACGGAATCTTCAGAGGATGAATCCCGATAGAACTTTACATTCACTGGGGATTTACCCGACTGCACTTTTTCGCCAAAGCCTTTCGGAATCACGAGCAAGGATGATAACTTTCCTTTTTTGATTTCCTTTACCTGCTGTTCCAGTGAAGTAGATTTCGTCTTATCCACTTTGAAGCCGTCTACTTTATCAACCTGACGGATAAAGGCTTTGGATGCCTTTGAACCATCTTGATCCATGTAGTTCACTGTGACTGTACTACTTTCATTCCCAAAAACGGAACCAAATAGGACGATAAAAAGCATTGGCATAATGAGGAGAAAAAAGAAACTTCCCTTTTCTCGTACAAGGATTTTCAACTCTTTTATAATGATGCTAAACACCAATCAACGCCTCCTTCGTTTCTCCTACCACCCCTACCTAGTCCCGTAGCTGAGTACCTGTTAGCGATAAAAACACACTTTCCAGTGAAGGGCGAACAATTTCCAATCGAGTCACCTTAGCACCGACATCGGAATTTAAGAAATAGAGCATGGTCTCCTTCAGCTTTTCAGTTTCAATCATCCATCCTTCCCCTTGCGGGTACGTACGGATCGCTCCTGGAGAAGTAGGCGGTTCTTTCAGTGTGGGTGCCTCAACATAAATCGCCCGCTGACTATACTCTTCTAACAGCTCATGCAAATGCCCCTGGGCGATGATCTTTCCATGGTCGATGATGGCGATATCATCACAGAGCGCCTCTACCTCTTCCATGTAATGAGTCGAGTAGATCAGTGTAACCCCTTCTTTTTTCAACATTCTAATCATATCGAAAATATGATTTCGCGATTGGGGATCGATCCCTACAGTAGGTTCATCCAGGATTAATACCTCTGGCTTGTGCAGGAGGGCCGCTGCAATATTGACACGACGTTTCATTCCACCAGAGAAGGTTTCTACTGCATCCTTACTACGATCCTTCAAGCCGATTTGTTCTAACACTTCCTTGATTCGCTGTTGAAGTTTCTTACCACGAACCCCATACATTTCACCAAAAAACTTCAGGTTGTCATAGGCACTTAGCTTTTCATATAAGGTGATCGACTGGGGAACATACCCTACCCGCTGACGTAAACCTTTTCCCTTCTCGGAAGCATCGATCCCTAACATATGGACGCTCCCTCTATCAGCCTCAATGATTCCGGTAAGAATTTTCATCGTTGTGGACTTCCCTGCTCCATTGGGACCTAACAAACCAAAACAAGTGCCTGATTTTACCGAGAAAGTTACTCCCTGTAGTGCCTGTTTTTGATCGTAGGATTTTTGGAGATGATCAATTACCAATGCTTCTTCCATGATTTATCCTCCTTTCGTTCTCCAAACACTTATAAGACAGCGTGTTGATCCAGAATATGGGTAGCAAGGCGAACCACCCCCAGTGTAACGATCCAACTGACTGCAATAATCCCCAACATCTCTCCCCCTGTAAGTGAAGCCGTTAGGAACAGCCAGGCAAGTATATTGATCACAATGAGTGAAAGGATCCATAGGAGAGGAAACATAGGACGAAACATAGACTTACGTATTACCCAATTCAAGATTCCCACCCCTATAGCGAAGGGACTCAAACTGATAAAGAGGACGTACCACTGTCCCCCTTTTACCAAGACGTCGAATATTTCACTCCCCTTTCCTTCTAAAGCCATGACATATAGGATGAAAATAAACAAAGCGATATAAATCACTGCTGATGTTTTTACCCAGCGGATCAAATTAACGAAAAATTTTGCCGTCAACAACGTTCCTCTGGAATATGGAAGGGAAAGCCACCAACCAGCGGTCTCATTGTCCCATTCCTTCTGAACACTTTTTCCAGCTCTTGCTGTAGCCCAAAATAGCATTCCCCAGTTGAAATACCAAATTTCTTTAAATTTCGTCTCTCCTTGAATCCCTAGGTACGTAGCAATGCCAGCAACAATGACCAACGCAAGGGCACCATAGATCGTTATCCACTTCTTTGGCATAGAAGTACTTCCACTTCTTTCTCTATGCCGTGTCTTCGATCTCAATTCATTTTTAATGAGTAACCGTAAAGTAGTCACCGCCCTCTACCTCCATGAGACATTTTTCCTACTAGTTCAACCATCGAGCCATGTTTGGCACGTAACTCTTCTGCTGGCCCACTTAACTCAACTCGTCCTTCGTTCATAAAAAACACAGAGTCAAACAAACCTTCCGCCTCATAAATCTCATGGGTACTGATCAAGATGGTCTGCTCCCGTTCCGTAACACGGTCGATTAACGCATCAATAATCCGCTCTCGTGATGGGGTATCGATCCCAGTAAAGGGTTCATCCAGAACGATCAAAGGAACATTCCGGGCGAGACACATGATCAGCATTAAACGAGCTTCCTGTCCTTTACTCATGCCATCGACACGCATCTTTTTGTCAATCTCCATCCAATCAGCCAACTCATTTGCTTTTGAGGCATCAAATCCAGGTAAAAGATCCATCCCCCACTGAAACGCACCTTCTACCGTATGATCTCCATACCAGCGAGCACGATCAGGAAGATAGGCAATCTGGTGATTATTGTTCCAACCCGGCTTTCGACCCAAAACGGAAATCTCTCCACTGTCTGGCTGATTCAACCCTAAAATTAAACGAAACAACGAGGATTTCCCTGAACCATTGGGGCCAAGAATACCCACAACTTGATGTGAGGGAATCTTGACGGTTATATCCTGCAAAGCAGTACGGGTACCAAAAGTTTTTTTCACATCCTGACAACGTACAACAACATCCATCATTCCTTATCCTCCTTCTTGCGCTGGATTACCAACTGGATATCGTCAACGGTATAACCCAGGTTCTCCATCTTACCTAAAAACTCATCAATCACTTGTTCCGCCCACTCCGAGCGAAAATCATCCACCTTTTCTTGGGCACTCGTGATAAACGTCCCTTGCCCACGCCGCGTTTCAGTCAACCCATCTCGTTCCAACTCTTTGTATGCGCTCATTACAGTATTGGGGTTAATTTTTAGTCCATGGGCTAACTCTCGTACGGATGGGATTTTTTCTCCCAAAGCGATTTCCCCCCTAGCAATAGCCCCTCGCATTTGCTCGACAATTTGTTCATACAACGGTTGGCTAAAATCCAATCCCAACCGTAAGATGCCAATCTCTTGTTCATCCACATTCCTCCCTCCAATCAGTGAACAACAGACTCAACCATTCAGTGTACTAAGTGTATTACATCTATTAATACACATGCAAGGGGTAGCTCTAAAAAAGGGCAAAAAAAATGGCCCTCCACAGAGCCCTTTTTCAATCTCATCATTTTTTATGTTTGCTAAACGGCAGCAACTCTGACACTGAAACAAAGCGATATCCCTTCTTTTTCAAGATAGGGATAATATAGTTCAACGCCACCGCCGCCCGCGGTTCTGAATCATGGAATAGCACGATGTCCCCATTACTGGCACCAGATATTACCTGCCGGACAATTCGTATCACACTCCGCTTTCTGTAATCCTGTGTATCTTGATCCCAGGACCAGAGAATCATCTGATGTTTTGTTTTTTTAGCGACTTTTATGATCTTGTCATTATAATAACCGCCAGGTGATCTCATCAAATGTGTCTTCGTACCTGTGTTTTTAAAAACCACGGCTTGTGTTTTTTCAATCTCCTCTTTTAATTTTTGAAGAGAAAGACGTCTAACCCCTGGATGGCTGTACGTATGATTGGCTAACTCGTGTCCTTCTTTACGGATCCGGCGCGTCAATTGAGGTTCTCTTATTACATTTTTACCCACAACAAAAAAAGTGGCTTTCACATGATGCCTTTTTAAGGTTTTTAGGATACGACGTGTATAAACTGGATGTGGGCCATCATCAAAGGTAAGGGCAATTTTTTTTCCCGCCTTTGGTACCTCCCATACAATGTCCCCGCGTCGTTCATAGTACCAGCGGTTTTTCTTTTGCCCATCTCCTTGTGCATTGGCAACCGTGGTAAAAATGAAAATTAAACAACCGATCCCCAGCACCCATATATGCCGTTTTCCCATGTACACGCACCCCTCTACTACAAAATAGGATTCGAACTCGGGATCTTCTTTATACATAACACATCTTTCTCTATAGATCCGAACATACTCAAAATGACCCGATCTTTTGGATTCAGTCATCAAGGAGATTTCTCACAAGGAGGCACCACTATGTTTGAACAAACAGCCGGTGAAGCATTAATCGAAATCCTCACGGACTGGGGAGTGGAATACATTTTTGGTATGCCCGGCGATTCCATTAATATGTTGATGGAACCTATCCGCAAACAAGATAAAATCCGTTTTATCCAAGTCAGACACGAAGAAGTTGGCGCTTTAGCTGCCGCCGCCTATGCAAAATTGACAGGTAAATTAGGCGTCTGTTTAGCCATTGCAGGGCCTGGAGCTATCCATCTCTTAAATGGCCTTTATGATGCAAAATTAGATGGTGCTCCCGTCCTGGCCATTACAGGGCAAGTAGAGAGTGACTTAATTGGTACTGATTTCTTTCAAGAGGTTAATCTTGACCGCCTGTTTGATGACGTCGCACTCTATAATCAGCGCATAATGTCTGCTGAACAATTACCCGTTGTGGCTAATCAAGCGATTCGCATGGCGTTAACCCATCATAGTGTCTCTCATCTGAGCATCCCTGATGACATCCCTCACTTTCGGGTAAACCGAGAAGCACGCCGTACCAATTCTATTCTTGTAAAAAGCATTCCGATGGCCGAGCCTCATAATCTGGATCAAGCTGTTCAGTTGTTGGCCAAGCCAGGAAACACCGTTATTTTGGCGGGACGCGGTACCCATAGTGCCCGTGAGGAACTTCTCAACTTCGCTCTCAGTCAAAAAGCACCGATTGTGCTCTCTCTTCCTGGAAAGGGAGCCATTCCAGATGACCACCCCTATTGCCTAGGGGGGCTTGGGCTCCTTGGCACAAAACCTGCTTATCATGCAATGAAAGAGGCAGATACCCTGCTGATGATCGGCACCTCTTTTCCTTTCACCGGCTTCCTGCCAAAGAAAGTTAACACCATCCAGATCGATATCAATCCTGCTCAAATTGGAAAACGTTATCCAGTGGATGTCGGTCTCGCTGGGGATGCTGGACTCACTTTGCGTACGTTAAACGAGCGTTTAATTGAAAGAGGCGAAGATGAATTTCTCAAACAATGCCAAAGTCGCATGAAGGACTGGCATGCAAAGATGACCCAACAAGGTCAGGAAGAGCTTCTACCTTTGCGCCCCCAGACTGTTCCTGTACTTCTACAGGATATTCTAGAGCCAAATGCGATCATCTCTTGTGATGTAGGTAATGTTACCGTCTGGATGGCACGAAATTTCCGTATTTCGCAGCAACAATTCATCACATCGAGCTGGCTGGCTACCTTGGGTTGCGGTCTACCTGGAGCCATCGCGGCCAAATTGGCCTACCCCGATCGCCAGGTTGTAGCCGTCGTGGGTGACGGAGGATTTGCGATGACGCTCTCGGACTTTGTAACGGCTGTAAAGTATCAACTTCCCCTTGTCGTCATTGTGTTGAACAATGCCAAAATCGCGATGATTAAATACGAACAAGAGAGTATGGGTAATGCAGAATTTGGTACAGATCTTACCAACCCAGACTTTGCTCGTTTTGCAGAGGATTGTGGGGGAATCGGGATCACAGTACATACACGGGATGAGCTAGTCGCAGCCCTACCTAAAGCATTCTCGGCTAGCAAACCAGTGATTTTGGATGTATTTGTCGATCCAGGAGAAGCACCCATGCCTGCTCACATCACCTTTAGTCAAGCTAAAAATTACGCCATTCATTTGGTAAAAGAGTGGATGGCTGATTAACAATATTCCTAGCTCGACAACATAAAAAATAGCTAACACCTGACTCACTTTTCCAATGGATCCGTGTAATCAGGGTTAACTATTTTTTATTGTTTATTAATAGAAATAATGGCTTTTCTATACTCAATGCTCATCGATAATGACTTGAGCACCCTCTTCGGTCACTGTTAACCGGGCTACCCCTCCGATGGGGTAAGTAATGAAAGGGGTCGTATGGCCAAAGTCGACGTTAGCCACTACAGGAATAGGGTGTAGTTCAGGCTTTGTGTTGTGGATTTTCTTTAAAAATTCATGGCTCATTTGACTCTCTCGTTGAAATCGTCCGATGACTACCCCCCTTACCTTATTAAAACTGGGTTGGTGAAGTAACGCTTGTAGGTTACGATCCCATATTTCTGGGCTGGAAAGGTAATCATCTTCTAAAAATAAGATGGTATTGCGCAAATCGGGCATATATTCTGTACCCAAAAGGAGATTTAGTGTACATAAGTTCCCACCAACAATTCTCCCTTGCGCTTCTCCAGGGGAAAGCGAAAGCCAACCAGTCGTTGGATCAAATTGACGATTCTTTTGATCAAGATACCATTCATCATCACTCCAAGTAGGTGCTTCTTCGATCGAAAATGGAGCGGTTTCCATGACACATTTACAAAAATACGCCAGGGTGTAATCGAACCCTTTTTTCATACCAAAGCTAGAAAAAGCAGGACCACTATAGGTAACGACACCTGCCTTTGCCAAGATGGCATTCTGTAAAGCGGTGGTATCTGAATAGCCACAAAAAATTTTGGGGTTTTTTCGAATCAACGAAAAATCCAAGCCTGACAGTAGTTGATTAGAATTAAACCCTCCAATCACTGTAAGAATACCCTTTACATTCGGATCAGCAAAGGCTTCATGTAGATCCTGCAAACGGCTTCTCACGGAGGAAGAATGAAATTCATCCATCTCCTCAACATGATCCGAAAAAGTAACCCTTAAGCCTAGATGCTCTAAACGATGCCGGGCAATTTCTCGTACATCTTGTGCGATAATTCCTAAACTTCTGGATGGAGCGACAACACGAACTTCATCTCCTGGAGCTAGTTTTGGAGCAATAATCAACACTCTCCCCCCATTTCCTTTAACTCCAAACAGACACCGATTAAAATAACTCTGAAAATCTTATTTTATACTAACCAATTAAATAAAAAAAGACAAGGAGAATATCCAACTCCTTGTCTTTTATCATAATTCTTTTATCCAGCATGCCCAGCAGTTGCAGCCTTAGCCTGCTTCTCTACAGCCGTTAGTTTTGGTTCTTCCGTATCTTCTGGATATGCTTGGCTGCCATCCACAGTAACCAGTCCACGGAACTCCTCCAAGAGATGATTAGTAATTGGGCCTGGTTTCCCGTCTCCAACAACACGTCCATCTACTTTTACCACGGCGATTACCTCTGCAGCCGTACCTGTGAGGAATACCTCATCCGCTACATATACATCGTGGCGGGTAAAGGGTTCTTCTTTTACTGTATAGCCATGGCGATCACATAAATCGATAATGGCCTGGCGAGTAATCCCCTCTAATGCTCCGATATAGCCTGGAGGTGTGTAGAGAGTGCCCTTTTTGATAATAAAAATGTTATCGCCCGATCCCTCAGCAACATACCCTGCTTGGTTTAGCATCAATGCTTCCCCTACACCCGCTTGGTTAGCTTCTAACTTCACCAAAATATTATTCAAATAGTTAAGCGATTTGATCTTGGGATTTAAAGCATCCGGTACATTCCGCCGTGTGGGTACGGTCATGATGGATACCCCTTCATCATACATTCGCTGAGGAAACATCGCTACTTGATCAACAATAATGATCACCTGTGGCTCTTTACACGTAGCGGGATTTAAGGAGAGATCTCCTTTTCCACGCGAGACAACAAGCCGGATATAGGCATTTTTCAAGTCATTCTTACGAACTGCCTGTAGAACTAGCTCTTCCATTTCTTCTATCGTGTATGGGATTTCCAAGAGAATGGAATGGGCCGATTCATACAGTCTTTTGAGATGATCCCGCAGCCGGAATACATTTCCCTCATAGGCTCGGATACCTTCAAAAATGCCATCTCCATATAGAAAGCCATGATCAAAAATGGACACCGTGGCTTCTTCTTTCTTCACATAATCTCCATTCATATACACCCAACGTTGTTCTTCCATCGGATTGCACCCCTATTCCCATTTGATAGATAAAATGAAAAGCCTTCAAGCGCAGTCTGAAATAAAAAAATCAGAACCTGCCGCATGAGGCTTTTTTCCCCACGGTGTACACTGTTTTCAGTGCGGCACCACTTGGACCAGGCCTCTAACATAATAGAGCGGAACCCTAGATGCCCTCCTGATCATGCAAAATTGCGCACTATTGATTTAACGACGATTATAGGCCCTCGGTACTTTCTTTGTCAACCTAGGAACCCTTAATTTTTCGATAATCATAACAAGGGTAGGAACCCATCTGACGTACCTGACAGCCCCAGCTTTCTACATCGGCAATTGCTTTTTTCATCCGAGGATGATTTCCTTCTTCTATATCAATAAAAAAATAGTAGGTGCCTAATTTTTTCTTTGTCGGTCGTGACTCGATACGGGATAAGTTGATCTTTTCCTTTACAAAGGATTGAAGCACCTGATGTAGAGCCCCTGGATAATCAGAAGGGAGAGAGACGAGTATGCTTGTTTTCTGATGTTCCCAAGAACTGTGAGGGTGCGTCCAAGACTTTCCCACTGCAATAAATCGAGTAAAATTATTATGATAATCCTGAATCGATTCAGCAACCATTTCTAACCCATAGAGTTGATGGGCCGTTGAGCTACCGATTGCTACCCAGGATTCGTCAGCATGATCCCGTACCTTCCGTGCCGCATCTGCGGTACTATCGACATAGGTGATGGTAGCATTTGGTAGATGCTCTCGCAAAAAACCGCTACATTGTGCTACTGCCTGAGGGTGTGAAAGGATACGTTTCACCTCGGTAAGAGGTAACTCCCGCTGATTGGGGTGGATCATCAGATGCTGGGCAATCGGATAAACCAATTCCCCGGTGATCGGCACCTGTACATGGTGTACCAACCAATCGAGGGTAAGAGTGACCGACCCTTCAATCGCATTTTCCACTGGAACAACACCGTATAAAAATTCCCCCTGATCCACTGCTGTTAAAACATCAGGGATTGAATCACAAGGGACAAGTTGATAACCCTCCTCAGGAAATAGGGACCTTGCCGCCTCGTAGGTAAATGTTCCACGTGGGCCTAGATAAGCGACCGACTCGTTCATCGATTCTCTCCTTTTATTTTTCCCACCACTTTACTAGGAGCTACATCCTTTGTCAAATGAAGAGTGACTCCCTCTGAGCATGAATCAAGGCGAAGAATCCGTACGGAGGTACTATTCTTACGAAATACACTTTCCATATAGTGGAATGTCTTTTCTTCATCCTCTGTAAAAGCAATCACCGTAGGACCAGCGCCTGATAACGCCACACCAATCGCTCCCTGATTGGGTGCCTCGCTGATCAATTCCTCTAAGCCAGGTATCAAGGAGAGCCGGTAAGGTTGATGAAATCGGTCCTGCATCCCTACTCGTAACGCCTCACGATCTCCCGTCAACATCGCCGCTGTGAGTAAATTGGCCCGACTGCTTGCTAAAACTGCATCAGCGTGTTCCATATGGTCAGGGAGAACTTCCCGAGCACGGGAAGTAGCTAGAGAAGTATCAGGGATTGCTACTAGGATAGGAAAAGGGGGAGCTTGTGCCTTTACACAATGGGCTTTCTCACCATCCCAGGAAGCGATGACTACCCCGCCATAAAGAGAGGCCCCAACGTTGTCCGGGTGACCTTCCCATTTCGTTGCCAATTGAAAAAGCTCATCCTTGGAAAAAGGATTGTCCAGGAGATGATTAGCCGCCATCAGACTACCGACAATCGCCGAAGCACTTGATCCAAGTCCTCTCGCTAGCGGAATCTCACTTTCCACTTCGATGCGCATTGAAGAAAAGGATTTTCCCGCCTGGTGAAACAATGGCTCCATCACCCGAAAAATGAGATTCTCCTCGCTCTGGTTCAACCTAGCTAACTCATTCCCAACAGCGTGGAACTGTAATTCGTCTGAGGGCTCTACACGTAGATAGAGAAAACGATTTAGCGCAAGGCCTATCGAGTCAAATCCAGAGCCGAGATTAGCCGTACTGCCTGGTACTTTTACCTCAAAGGGTTCAAACTCCCTCATAGGCCCTCTCTCCTTCGCCTTGCACCGCCTTTAAGACAGCGTCTTTATCACAGGGGATCTTTTTCGGCTTGATTTCTATTGCCTCCATAGCAGTGGAGGGGTCTTTCAATCCGTTGCCCGTTAAAACACAAACTACCTGTGCCCCAGTAGGGATATCCCCTTTCTGAATGTGCTTCTTTAAACCCGCCACCGAAGCCGCAGAGGCTGGTTCGCAAAATACACCTTCGTTACCGGCTAACTCCCGATATGCTTCTAAGATTTCCTCATCCGTTACACTATCGATTAAGCCACCCGATTCCTTAGCGGCATTCACTGCCGTCTCCCAACTAGCAGGGTTTCCTATCCGTATCGCAGTCGCCACTGTCTCAGGGTGCTCCACCCGTTCTCCTCGTACAATGGCCGCTGCCCCCTCTGCCTCAAATCCACACATACGAGGAAGACGGGAGCTAATACCTTGTTCATGATATTCCTTAAACCCTTTCCAATAGGCTGAAATGTTCCCCGCATTTCCTACCGGAATCGCCAAGATATCAGGGGCATCGCCCAATCGATCACATACTTCAAAGGCCGCTGTCTTTTGCCCTTCAATCCGGTAAGGATTAACCGAGTTCACCAGGGTGACATCGGAATCCTCAGCGATCTGGCGCACGATTTCTAAGGCCTGATCAAAATTTCCCTCTACCGCTAATACTTCGGCACCGTGTACTACTGCCTGAGAGAGCTTTCCTAAAGCTACATGGCCATCGGGTACAACAACGATACAACGAATTCCCATCCGTGTAGCAAAGGCCGCCGCAGAGGCTGAGGTATTCCCAGTAGATGCACAAATCACCGCACGGCTCCCCTCTTCTACCGCCTTTGCAATGGCTAACACCATCCCACGGTCCTTAAAAGAGCCTGTTGGATTAAATCCCTCCACTTTTAAATGAAGGTCAATCCCCCATTTTTCAGACAAATGAGAAGCATGGATTAGTGGCGTATTTCCTTCGTGTAAGGTTAGAGCAGGGGTCTTTTCTGTTACCGGCAAAAATGAACCATATCGGGCGATAATTCCTTCTTTCATTACTCGCTTCCTCCCTCGACACGATAATAGCTTTGGATTGACTGAACAGCTTCCAAAGAGGAAGCCTTACCTTGTATACGTTCCAATTGGTGACGACTAGCTAAATGAGTGATCAGGATAATCTCCGCCCCGTTTCCTCTATAGGGAAGTTGAAGTACCTTTTCGAGACTAACATTTTCATTGGCAAAAATCATGGTTAGTTTGGCTAACACTCCTGCTTCATCCAGTACATGCAAGCGCAAAAAATGTTTAGAACGAATCTCTCCAGGGGATTTCAAATTGCATTCTTGATAGGGAGCTACGGTTCCCCTTCCGTTTACCCCAAGACGTCGATTCTTCACTACAGTTACCAAATCCGAGACTACTGCCGTTGCAGTAGGCATCGCACCCGCTCCGGGGCCATAAAACATCGTCTCCCCTACAGCCTCCCCATATACTGTCACAGCATTAAAAACACCATCGACCGAAGAAAGAGGGTGACTGAGCGGCAAGAGTACAGGTTGTACACTTACTTCTACTTTCCCGTTATCCCTTTGCGCGATACCAACCAATTTAATCCGATAACCCAATTGATGTGCAAAACTTACATCTTCCTGGGTTACATCAGCGATCCCCTTGACCGCTACACCGGATAGGGGCATATCGATATGAAAGCCTAAGGTTGCTAAGATTGCCATCTTCCGCGCCGCATCAAGACCATCCACATCTGAAGTAGGGTCCGCCTCAGCATAACCAAGGTCTTGGGCCTGACTTAAGGCTTCCTCAAACAATGCCCCTTCTCGCTCCATCTCTGTCAGGATGTAATTGGTCGTCCCATTGACGATTCCAACCATCTTCGTGATCCGATCCGAGGAAAATCCCTCTACCAATGCCCGCAAAATAGGGATACCACCTGCGACACTTGCTTCATAAAAGACATCGCATTGCTTTTCAGCCGCTACGGAAAGAATCTCCCCACCATGTAGGGCGATCAAGTCTTTATTGGCAGTAATCACATCTTTACCACGTTCCAATGCGCGCAAAATATACTCCCGGGTAAGGTCAATCCCTCCCATCACTTCAACGACAACATCGATCTCATCATTCTCCAAAATTTGTGCTGGATCATCTGTCAACAACTCTTGCAACTGTACGGATCGTTCTTTACTGGCATCCTGTACAAGCACCTTGGTAATCTCAATCCGTTGCCCGGTTTGTTTTTCTAAATCATCCCTGTGGTCTTCTACCAAACGAACAACCCCAGATCCTACTGTTCCAAGTCCCATCAACCCTACACGAACAACATCCTTTTGTTGCATCTCTTCCCACTCCCTCTCTGCTCTTTACTCTCCACGCGCCACGATCGACGCTCGGTGAACCCCATCTAATTCTTGGATACCTTCTACTAAGGCTGTTACATCCGCATTTATTTGGGCTGTATCGAGAGACATCGTCACACCCGCCATCCCTTGCAAGGGAATCGTCTGATTAATAGTCAATACATTTCCGCGTTGTAAGGTGAGGTAGGAGAGAATCCCTGATAAAACACCCGATCGATGCTCCAAGCTGAGAGAGACTGTAATGATCTTCTCTTTCATCAAAGCGTTAAATGGGTAAACCGCGTCCTTGTATTTATAAAAGGAGCTACGACTCATACCTACTTGCTCCACTGCATCCTGAACCGTTTGCACAGCTCCAGAAGCAAGTAACTCCTTTGCTTCTACCGTTTTTTGTACCGCTTCAGGTAACATATCCGAACGAATCAGATAATAAGTATCGTTCTGAGCCAACTCGCCGTCCTCCTTTTAAGAACATTTGTCTTCATATAACGGACATTATAGAAGTCCTAGAAACAGAATGCAAGAATTTTTTTTTAGAGAAAATGAATCCCCTGTGTTAAGATGGACGTTAATGATCGAAAATGGAGGCGATAAGATGATTTCCATGTTATTCGTTTGTCTGGGTAATATCGCCCGCTCTCCGATGGCAGAAGCTGTACTAAGACACCGGTTAGAAGAAGCAGGACTCCAAGACCAAATACGTGTCGACTCTGCTGGTACTGGGGATTGGCATGTTGGAGAATCTCCTCATAAGGGTACTCAAAATCTCTTACGTAAAAATGGAATCTCCTTTCAAGGAATACAAGCTCGGCAGTTTCATGAGGGGGATTTTTCAGCCTTTGACTATATCATTGTGATGGATGAAAGCAATTACACCAATGTGACTTCTCTTAAACAAGACGGTGAATCCTCACATGTTCACCGTCTTGTCGACTTCATTCCAGGCACTCCCTATAAGGAGGTTCCTGACCCTTATTTCACAGGAGATTTTGAGGAAACCTACCGTTTGGTGAATGCGGGATGTCAAGGAATCCTGCAGATGATTCAGGAGAAGCATGAGCTGCCCAACTAATTTCTATTTTTCTATCCTATGTAAAAAAACAACAACTCAAAGCGCATCCTCCACTTCGAGTGGATCATCGGATTGCTTTGAGTTGTTGTTTAAAAGCCCTACATAATCTAATACCTACAGGACAACCTATCTTTTATCAATGTACTCATAACAGTAAGAACCCCTATAAAACACACCCCTCTTACATAAACACGCACTTTGAAACGGAGTGGTTTCATGAATTTATTGAATTTTTTATGGGGCCTCTGTGGGATCGTTGGCATCCTGCTGATTGCCTTTCTTTTCTCCAACAATAAACGGACGATTCCCTGGCGAACTTTGCTCGTGGGACTTCTCATTCAATTTCTCTTCGCTTTTATGGTGCTTAAATGGTCTGCTGGACAAGCTGGACTCAAATGGTTTAGTGCTCGAGTAACGGACCTGATCAACTTTTCCAACGTTGGTATCAAGTTTTTATTTGGTGATTTAATCAGTGGGAAAGGAGCACCTATTTTTGCCTTACAAGTTCTCCCCGTGATCATCTTTCTCGGTGCTCTGATTGGGATTCTGTATCACTGGGGCATTATTCAATGGATTATTCGAATTCTTGGAGGAGCTATTGCCTACTTATTAGGAACCAGTCGGGTGGAATCCCTCTCCTCGGTTGCGACTGTCTTTCTCGGACAATCGGAAGCACCTCTTTTGATTCGACCCTTTATCCCAAAACTCACTTCTTCAGAGCTCTTTACCATTATGACCAATGGATTCGCCTCTGTTGCTGGTTCTACCCTTGTCAGCTATGCGCTTCTTGGTATTCCTCTTCCTTACCTTTTAACAGCCAGTATCATGGCGGCTCCCGCAGGCCTTGTCATCTCAAAATTGATGTTCCCTGAGACAAAGCGAACAGAGACAGCAGAAGAAATCACTATGGTCCATGATAAAGAGTCCGTCAATGTAATCGATGCCGCTACCAAAGGAGCCTTGGATGGGCTTCGCCTCGCGATCAATGTAGGAGCATTACTTCTTGCTTTCATCTCCCTGATCGCTATGTTAAATGGGCTCCTTGGCGTTATCGGATCGTGGTTCGGCTATCCCACAATCACCTTTCAAACACTCCTCGGTTATATCCTATCTCCGATTGCTTTTCTTATCGGCGTTCCCTGGTCAGAGGCTGTTACGGCAGGTGGATTTATCGGTCAAAAAGTCGTTGTCAACGAATTTGTCGCATACAGTTCCTTAGGTCCTGTCATCGATACCCTCTCACCTGTCACAGCTACAATCATCACCTTTGCCCTGTGCGGGTTTGCTAATTTCTCCTCGATTGCCATTCAAATCGGAACCATCGGCGGGTTAGCCCCTTCCCGTCGAAGTGATGTAGCCCGGCTCAGTTTAAAAGCCCTGCTCGCAGGTACCTTGGCCAACCTCCTTAACGCAACGATCGCTGGAATTTTGATACGGATGTTCTAACACAGCTCAAAAAAACGGCCTCGTACTGGATTCGCTCCAGTGGAGGCCGTTTTTTAATCACGGAATTCAAATTCCATCTCATCGATTCGCACTGTATCGCCATCCTTTGCCCCATGTGCACGCAGTCCATCATCTACACCCATCACCTTCAAAGTGTGTGCAAAACGGCGAATCGCTTCATCATATTGAAAGTTGGTCATTCGGATCAACTTCTCTACTCGGGGTCCTTCAACAACAAAGATTTCGTTATCTCGGCGAATGGTGAAAGCCTCCTCAGGCTCTTCTGCCTGATACACCTTCTGCTCTGACTCTTCGGATACAGGTTCCAGCACCTCATCCACTTTAGGTAAACTATCCAATTGATCTGCTACAGAGTAGAGGAGTTCCTCGATCCCCGAACGAGTCGCTGCGGATACAGGGAAGACAGGAACTCCTTCACCAACCGCCTCACGAAAAAGCTCCAGATTTTCTGTGGCTTCAGGTAAATCCATCTTATTGGCAGCCACAATTTGCGGACGATCCGCTAACCCCGCACGATAAAGGGCAAGCTCCTCATTAATCTGTACCCAATCTTGATAGGGGTCCCGTCCTTCAGACCCTGCCATATCGATCACATGGACCAACACTTTCGTTCTCTCCACATGGCGCAGGAACTGATGGCCAAGACCTACTCCTTCATGGGCTCCTTCAATCAATCCAGGAAGATCTGCCATCACAAAACTACGACCATCCGGGGTTCCCACCAGCCCCAAATTGGGAGCGATGGTAGTAAAATGATACGCACCAATCTTCGGCTTCGCTGCGGATACAACAGACAACATTGTTGACTTCCCTACACTCGGATAGCCGACGAGCCCCACATCTGCGAGGAGTTTCAGCTCCATCTCCACATAGCGTTCGACTCCGGGCTCTCCGTTTTCTGATATATAAGGTGCTGGGTTTTTCGGTGTAGAAAAGCGAATATTTCCTCGGCCACCACGCCCACCCTCGGCAATAACTGCCTCCTGACCATGTTGCGTCAAGTCGGCAATGATTTCACCTGTATCAGCATCCGTCACCACCGTACCAGGTGGGACACGAACGATCATAGGGGATGTCGATTTTCCATGTTGGCTCTTTGAACGACCATGCTCCCCTGCCTTTGCCTTAAAATGCTTCTGGTAGCGAAAATCCATCAAGGTACGTAGCCCTTCGTCAACGACAAAGACGACATCGGCTCCACGACCACCATCGCCCCCTGCGGGACCACCATTGGCCTCATACTTTTCTCTACGGAAGGCGACCATCCCGTTGCCACCATTGCCACCTTTTACGTAAATCTTGACCTTGTCAACAAACATCGTCTCTTCCCCCCTTTCAACTAGCTCTCGTTTCTAGGCTACAAAACGCATAATGAAGACGCCTTCCTCTGCTTGCTCAACCAGGGTTCCACCTTGTTTTCGTATAGTATCCCTCAACGTTGTCCACTCACTCGAAGCTACTTCCAATTCTGAAGGAAAATCCGGTTGTACAGTAATAATCCAAGTGGATTGTTCCTTTTCAACCCGTAGCCATACTTCTTCAGGCTCTAGCAATGTTTTCCCTTGCACATGAAGCCACTGAACAACCTGCTCTAATCCCTGATAAAGGGACTCTCCCCACTTTGGCTGGATCGTTTTTAGCTCCTCGCTTACTTCTACGATCCATCGCCATTCAGGAACCCGCTGATTCAATGTGGAGAGTGAAAGTGCTAAAGGCGGATAGCCTACTGTAGCCGCCTCCCTCTCTTGACGGGCAACATCGGTTAGCTCTCTGAGAAAAGGAAGGATCTTCTCCTGCCGCTTCATGCTCAGATAGCCCATTATCACCTGTACATGGTTTAACCAGTCATGACGGTAGCGACTTAACAAATGTAAGCTACCCTGGGCACTTTCAATTCTCTCTTTCTTCTGTGTCTGCCGAAGGCTATGTAAATAGAGAGTAAGCGTGATAACGCCTAGGGGTAATCCTAATTTCCATCCCCAGGGCTGTATCGCCATCACAAGGATGCCACACATGATCCAAACGATTCCACTATCCCAAGAAACTCCATTGGTTCCCATCTTCGACCGCTCCCATCCGGTTCAAACCTCCGCCTTCCTAATTGTAATGGAAACCCGTCCACGAAAAAACCCCGACCGTAAACGGCCAGGGTCGTAGTTGCCCCGATTGAGGATCAGCTTAAACCGCTTCCGTAGCGACTTTAGCATAAACGCTGACCCGCTTTTTATCGCGACCCATGCGCTCGAATTTTACAACGCCGTCCACTTTAGCGAAGAGAGTATCGTCGCCGCCGCGGCCTACATTGGTTCCTGGGTAGATTTTCGTACCCCGTTGACGAACCAAAATGCTACCAGCGCCTACTTCTTGGCCATCCCCACGCTTCACGCCGAGACGCTTCGAGATGCTGTCACGGCCGTTCTTTGTGGAGCCAACCCCTTTCTTCGAGGCGAAGAACTGCAGGTTCATTTTCAACATGGAGTCCACCTCCTTCAAAGAGTGTTTTCTGTAACTTTTACGAATGAACGATATTCATCAGCAATGGATTGGAGAGAAGTCGCCATCGCCTCCATCAAAAGGCGAACCCGTTCTTCCACATCGGGAGCTAATCCTTTAGGAAGCTGACACTCTAGGTGACCCCCTGATACTTCATCCGCATCCCCATGAATGCGGACACCAAGTAGCTTTTCCGTAGCATTTGCTAATCCGATAGCAACGCCAGAAACCGCCGCACAGACGATGTCCCGACCATATTCACCAAAATCAGCATGCCCATCCATCACTACTCGCTCCAACCGTCCCTGTGAATCACGGGTAATCGTCACTTGAATCATATCAACCAAATCAACCTTCGATTTTTTCGATGATGACCTTGGTGAAAGGCTGACGATGCCCTTGCTTCCGCTTGTAGTTCTTTTTTGGCTTATACTTAAACACTGTCACTTTTTTAGCTTTACCTTGTTTGTCCACTTTACCCGTCACTTTCGCGCCAGATACGAGTGGAGCACCCACGGTAGTGTTGTCCTCTTTACCGATGAGCAACACCTTGTCAAAGGTAACGGCTTCTCCTTCAGCGGCTGCTAGCTTTTCTACGTAGATAGCTTGGCCTTCTTCTACACGGTATTGCTTACCGCCGGTTTCGATCAATGCGTACATTCCGGGACCTCCTTCTGTGTGAAGACTCGCCGAAGTCGGGTGGACTTACCATGTCCTTATAACCCGATCCGTGCGGTACTGCCTGGCTCCCGGAGAGCAGGCTCAGATTACACAACCGAAATCTTACCACAGGAACTGGTAGATGTCAATGTAGAACAGGATTCAGGGCGGATTTGCCATGGAGTTTTTATCACATCCATAGATCACGGTAGTCGATCCATCCTTGTGCATTGATCGAACTTCCTTTCACATCCGCTGAAGAGAAGGTCCTTATATGATTCTGATACAAGCTAATATATGCCCGTTCTTCCCTTAGTTTTTGATCAATAGCGATTAATTGTTGTAGGCGTAGAGCATGATGTTCCTTTTGGCGAAGTTCTGTTACTCGATTCTGGATAAAACCTTTAAGCTCCTCAGATAAAAGATGCTTTAAAAAGCTATTTTCATTAAAAAATAGCTCCAACATGGAGACTTCCACCAAATCATCTATGGTCGTTTCATCGAGGATAATATCTGCAAATTGCATCGTTTCCACCTTTAACAACTCAGCAACGGATACCAGATGAAGCTCTATACGAATCCCCACCGAAGCGCACTGCTTCTGAATCCATACTGCATCTTCTTGATGGTCTCTATCATCAAAGGTGTATAGGTGAAGGGGGATTTTTTGCTCCGGAAGCTGCCGCAAGAGTTCTTCGATTCTTTCCTTACATTCCCTCTTCTTAACTAATTCTTTTTCATGATCAGCCAGGATGGACTCTGTCACTTTCCCTCGATCTCCGCCAAGTTCTTGGATCATTTTCTCTCGAACCAATAGTAGCTCGAGCACTTCTCGAAAGCGAGGATCTGACGGGTAACCTGGTTTGTTTAAATTACAAAGGAGCATCATTACGTTCGATGCCGTTTTTGCTTCAACCTTCCATTGTTGTAGATCCTCCTCCCTATATTTTTGCAAGTTTCCTACAGAGTGAATAGATATTTCAATACGATCAAGGATCGCCCGTTCACGAAAGTACACTTCAAATTTCTCCATCACAAGCATGGCATGATCATTGCGCAGAAGCTTAAAGGGCCCTGTTCCCATAGGGAAACGAAAAAAATCCCTTCCTATTTCTTCACAATAGTGAGCCGGTATGATCGAAAGATGCTCATTACTTAGTATCTGTAAAAATAGCGCATCCGCGTCCTTTAAGAGGATATCTACAGTGTAATCATCCGAAGCAGTCACTGAAGCCATATTCTCGGTCATCCAACAATATGAGCTCCGCTCTAACCTCTCTAATGAATAAACCACATCCTCCGCCACCAAGAAAGGACCATGATGAAACCTCACTCCTCGTCGCAGGTAAAATCGCCACGACCGTCCAGTCGAATCTCTTTCCCAATGATGGGATAAGTGAGGTTCAACATGATTCCGCTCTGGATGATAGATGAGCAATGGATCAAAAAGTTGTTTAATGATATGACATTCTGAACGAAGATACCCATACGCTGGGTCTAAATGAAGGAATGGTTTCTCATAGGAGAAGCGAAGAATGTTTTCCCCTTGTAGATGATTCGGTTCCCACTTAAGCATGCTCCATTGGCTATTTAACCACATCTCAAACCGTTCTCTTATGTATGGAAACGATTCACTGTAATTCGTAACCAGCGCAGTTGCCCCTTGAATATCCCACACTTGTACATACTCCTTGGCCACACTTAGGAGTAACTCATCAGGCTCTCGTAAAAAGATGATCTTGGATCGATTTCCCCGCCCACGACCAGGAATCCAAGTAATCCAGTGTAAGGAGCTTAGCTTATGAAGGATTAGCTGAGCATTTCTCTGTGTACAGCAAAGGGTTTCTGCAATCTCGTTAAGAGTAACTTCTCCCTTTTCCCCTATAACAGCGTGTCCTATAACATTGTACAAACGAAGATAGTGATCCACCTGGTGCAGATGACCCAATCAGAGACCCCCTCATAAAAGACGAAAATATTTTAATGAAAATCCTACTCTTTTTCTACAACAAACACCCACTTACAATCGATCTTATCGTTCCATTCATCATCTGAAAAGAGGGATCTCTGTGGTTAATAATCAATTCCTAGCTCTAGCTGGACGTTATCCCATCACCATCTGGGTACGTCTTTTGGGAGAACTTCTTACTTGTTTAACCAGCTCAATGATTGCTCCCTTTCTGGCTATCTATCTCAACGAAAAAATGGGAAATTCAGTACTTACTACGATGATAATCATTGGCTTACAGCCCCTAGCAGACATCATCTGTACCCTCCTTGGAGGAGGTTTAACGGATCGTTTCGGTAGGAAACCCATTATGGTCTTCTCTCTCACTTTCCAGCTGCTGGCGATGTTGGGCTATATAATAGCTACCGACGTCTGGGAGATCGCGATCATTACTATCCTCAATGGGGTAGGTCGCTCCTTCTATATTCCCGCAGCGAAGGCACAAATTGCAGACGCTATCGATAATGAGCATCGTGCTGAGGTTTTTGGCCTCTTTAGTACCATCTCATATATTGGCTCAGCAGTGGGGCCACTCTGCAGTTTCCTATTCATGAAAGATCTATCCCTCCTTTTCTTACTATCTGCTTGTAGTATTTTCATCTACCTCATCCTCTTTTGTTGGAAAGTGCATGAGAGTGCACCGCTGATAACTATCCGCCAAGAATCTAAGCTTACTCCCTTCTCAAAAGAGCCCAGTTCTCCCATGAGCTTTGAGCAATTAAAGATATTACTTACTTATATAATACTCTCTCTTCCTATCAGCTTCTTCTATGCCCAGACGGAGACAAATTTCCCGCTTTTCTTAAAGCAATCCTTTCAGGATTATCAAGCAATCCTCTCTTGGTTAGCCACTAGCCATGCTCTATTGGTTATTATCGCTCAACTTTGGTTAATAAAGAGAACCAACCAAAAACCCATGGGAAAGGTGATCCTACTTTCATATCTCCTATATACTGTTGTAGCTCTCATTTATGGATTTAGCGCCACCTTTGTCTCTCTTTTGTGTGCACAAGCTTTATTAGCAGTCGCAGAGTCTATAGGCATCGTACGTTTGCTTACCTTCGTCTCACTCTTGGCCCCACCTCATCTTAGAGGGCGGTACTTTGCTATCTACGGGATGCACTGGGATCTATCTCGTATGCTTGGCCCATTTCTGGGCGCTCTCCTCATTGGCGAAAGTCGTATGCTATTGTTCTTCGTTGCAGCTATCTTATTTATCATTGGTGGCTTGGGACAAATCCATTTTATGAAAAAAATCAATAGAAATTAGGAATTTCGAGGGTATACTAATACCTTATCAAGCATTTTTATGCGGGTAGAATGCCCTCACATTGCTGACCACACCGTGTTTACGCCAACATAATCGCCTAAAAAACCCCGGTGGGTCGGCCGATGAAAGAGGGTATACTACATGATCTGTACACCCATACCCCTTAACTTCTCCTCCCCTACCTTCGTCAGGATTAACTTCCTACTACTCCCCTCCCGCTTAAACCACCCCTCCTCTAAAAAGCATTCCAAAAGCCGATCGCCGATCTTCCCTGCTAAGTGTGGTTTTTTCTCGGACCCATCGAGGCAGAAGCGAAGGAGTGGCTTCTTTCCTTTTCCTAAATGTTCGATGTCGATGCCCATAGTGGATAAACCCTTCTTTCCTTCCTCTGTTAATCGGGCATTACCATCAACGCCTTGGGTAACCCACCTTAATTCGATCAAGCGTCGGCATAAGGCAACACCTACTTTTCCAGCCAGATGAAGATAACAACTCCGTGCGAAATGAAGCGAGCGAATCATTAAACAAACCTCCCTAGAATCAATGATCCAAGTTTTCATCCTCAAGCAATCAAATCAGCAATCACACCCTGTGTTCGCTTTTCCCCAAAATAAATCTGAAAGAGTGCCTCCTCTGGAACAGTTCGCCTTCGGCCGCTAGGTTCTTGCACCTCAAGCACATGATAGGCTTCTTTTCGAAACCTTTTTAACACCACTGAAAGAGGCTCCTCTGGCCGGACAGATAAACAAACGATGCGAGCTCCAGCATGTACCCTGTTCTCTCGGCGATGGATAAGAAACCTCATAAACTGAAAATCGCGGTGCTTTAGCGAAATCCCATTGGAATAGAGGAGAAAAACAGCAACGACGGCTAAATTAAGCTGAGGTTCTTGGTCCAACACACTAAAGAGCAGAAGGAGTATAGATCCACATATCCCTGCCCCGATACTTACTCGCACAGCCTGACGGTAGGGTAGGAGATAGCAGAGGATTGCTTGAAAAACACGTCCTCCATCTAAAGGATAGATCGGCAATAGATTAAAGCCCGCCAGAAATGCGTTTCCTTTGATAAAATAAGCGGTCCACTCTGCTGACCACCAGCCTAAGCTAAAAAATAAATAGCCAAATAGAATCATGATGACATTGTGAAAGGGGCCTGCTAATGCAACCACAATCTCTTCCCGTGCAGGTACCGTCCCCCATTCATCTGTATGGGCTACGCCACCAAAGGGCAATAATTCAATCGATTCAATCCGCCATCCAAAGGATGTGGCCGCTGTGACATGGCCTAATTCATGGATCAACACCAATACGAACAGGGTGATTACCTCCATAAACCGGCCGGTAACTACCGACAAGAGGATAACCACCCAAAATAGGCTATGAATTCGTAGTTTTGTACCATGGAGAACCATACTAATCAAAGGAGACCACTCCCGTCGGATCTACGAATGCCCCCTTTTCTTTCAGGGCGAAGAAAAGAAGAGAATCTCCACTTTTTTCTGTCGTTTCACCCAGGAGTTGACTTGGTTTTACCCAATCCTTTTTCTTGACACGTAATGTGTTCATGCCTCCATACCATGTCTCGCGACCATCTTTATGACGAATAATCACTGTCTTCCCTAAACCTTCTTCTGTATCCGCTTTAACAACCCACCCTTCAGCTACTGCTACCACAGGTGCTCCCTTGCCTGTCTGTACAAAAACTCCCCGATCTTTTTTTGAATAGGTTGTTACTTGCTTCCCTTTAACAGGAGCCACCCAGGATTTTTTCTTCTCCATAGAGGTATCCTTTTTATTTTTAAAGGCTGGCAAGATCGATGGGGATTCTCCAATCGTATTTTCATACCAACGTGCCACGCCTGCAAAATTATAATCCCTCTCCATGACCTCAGCGATCAAGGTCTGGGCAGCTTGCCCAGATGGTGCCTGTGATTGAAAAATTAAGTACGTCCCAGTAAACAAGATAAATGCGACGAAGGTCTGTAGGAGTAATCGTCCTTCCTTCTTTTTTTTCCCTTCACTTTTTGTCCATTGGGGCCGATTCCAAGGAAGATCCTCAGATTTTCCCGAGGCTTCTTTTTTCCATACGGGAATCCCTGGCTCCCGATAGGAAGAAGATTCCCCTCTACCCATGCGAATTGCACGCACCCGCTCTTCCCGTCTTTTTTGCACACCTTGGTTCCATTCCCTCATGACCCTCACCCCGCCTTGCCATGCGTTTGTACAAGTTTATGACTTGTCTTACCATGGTATGACTTGTCCTGGGAGCCATTGATCAAATCACCCGAGAAAATCCCCTACAATATGCAGAGGATTTTCCCAGGTTAGGAGGTTAGTGTTTTGATTCAAAGGTATCACAGTCAGTTTCTTCGGAGTCATGGGGCTTTTGGGTGTGACCCACAACCATAATTTGGGTAGCATCACAGTTGTTCCCCTCTGCCCAATACGTACAGGTATCTACTTCACATTGCACGCCTTTTGGCATAGATCATCCCTCCCTGTCTTCAGTATGGACAACTGAACAACCCGTTATAAAACCAAAATCAGGGAGGGAAAACGCTCGACCTCGGTCAGCCTCTGGTAATCAGAAGCGGTTGCCTCGCGGAATGCGGCGGCAGTTTCGAAATAGTGCCCACGAATTGCGTCAACTAATTTTTGCTGAAGATCCTTCGTCTCTTCCTGGGTCTGGGCATCAGATCTCACCGTTAACCAGTAGTCCACTCTGGGGTAGAAGTGAGCGAAGGCTGATTTCGCCGTCATTTTATAAATAACGGGGAATATACAAAAATCCGCTGATAAATAATTATCAGCGGAAAAAACGTCCAAATGTCAAAAAGTGAAGAGTGGCTTTATCTTACCACTAATATTCTAGCGGTACCTTTTAAGAGCATCGACTACTTTCTTTGTTGCTTGAGCGATAAGTTTGTCGTTATTCTCACTGCTCTTTATATCGCGACTTCTAGTAAGAATCGAAAGAACGATTGGATCTTTCTTCGGTGGCCATATGATCGCAATGTCGTTTCGTATCCCGTCTGCTCCTCCAGTTTTATCGGCGACTTCCCAATTATCCGGTACTCCTGCACGAATTAATGCATCTCCAGTAGTATTTCTTTTCATCCAATCGACTAGCATCCCCTGCTTCTTAGCTGGAAGTGCGTCTCCCAATGTGAAAGCCTGAAGGGTGGTAGCAAGTGCTCTCGGTGTACTCGTATCTCGAATTTCTCCCGGTTTAACATCGTTTAATTCGGGCTCATATCGTTTAGGGTTGGTAACTTTATCACCCATCTTTCGAAGTGACTTTTTAAACCCGCTAGGTCCCCCTAATTGCTTAAGTATAAGGTTATCTGCAGTATTGTCACTGTATCGAAGAGAAGCATCGCTAAGCTCTTTAAGGGTCATTCCTGTATCAACATGCTTCTCTGTGATTGGACTATTTGATACAAGGTCATCACGGGTGTAGGTAATTTTTTGATCTAGGTCTTTGATCGACTTTTGTTGTAATAGTGCCCCTACAGCTAAAGCTTTATGAGTGGATGCATATGCAAAACGCTCATCTGATCGATAGGTTACTGTTTGACCTGTGCCAGTGTCTAGTGCATAAATCCCCAATTTAGCATTAAACTTATCTTCAAGTTGATAAAAATCTTTTGTTATCGTGGTTTGTTGATTGTTGTGTTTAGGGGAAGCAAAAGTACTATCGTTTGAAAAACCCACAAAGGTTACACATGAAAGAACTAGTATAGTTGTGATTTTTTTGATTTTAGAAACCATTACATACCCTCTCTCTTAGGAAATATTTACTTTCACTCCCAATTATCAAAGATGACATTTATAAAACTAATATACTCAAAATGCGTTATCCTTTCCATGCTTCAAAATATGGAAAGTTACTAAAACAACTTCTCAAAATCCTAATCCCCGCTAATGACTTTGTCATGTTTAAAATAGTCAGTATTGTACCGCCGCTTTTAACTCTGGACTGAATGAAAGATATCCCACTACACTTCGAAAACCGATCGGTTGACGCCATCTAACTTGTTCCTTATAAGACAAGAACCTGCTTTCTCAATTGAGAAAACAGGTTCTACCCATATGCTTTTTCGTATGTTTCTCAAGAAAAGCCCAGCCATTTTTTCATACGAGATCGCCATTGCCGCTCTTTCTCGAGTACCAGCAAAGGGACGGTGTCTCCTTGAATACGCCGAGCGATATTTCGGTATGCTTTAGCAACTAAGTATCGATTATGTAAGACAATGGGTTCTCCTTGATTGCCCGCACGAATCACTTCTTCATCATCAGGGACAACCCCCAGCAAATCCACAGCGAGAACAGAGACAACCTCATCTACATCCATCATCCCACCCTCTTTTACCATTCGTGGGCGAAAACGATTGAGGAGCAACTTTGGGGGATTCCCTTGTTTTTCTTTTTCGAGCAAACCGATCACCCGATCTGCATCACGGATCGCCGCCGTCTCTGGCGTTGTCACTACAATGGATCGACTCGCACCTGCAATGGCATTTTTAAAACCCATTTCGATTCCTGCTGGGCAGTCGATAATGACATAATCATGCTCTTCCTTCAACTCAGCAACTAACCAGCGAAGTTGTTCTGAAGAGACCGAGGATTTATCCTTTGTTTGCGCTGCAGGCAGTAAATATAACTCGTCACAACGTTTATCTTTGATTAACGCCTGCTTCATTCTACATTTCTTTTCTACGACATCCACGATGTCAAATACGATGCGATTTTCCAAACCCATAAGCACATCCAGGTTGCGAAGGCCAATATCCATATCCACGAGGGCCACTTTCTTTCCCCCGAGAGCGAGGGCCGTACCGAGATTAGCAGTAGTGGTTGACTTGCCAACTCCACCTTTGCCAGATGTGATAACAATCGATTCACCCAACGCTTACTCCTCCCTCCCGGACAAGCCCGCAAGCGTTATTTGCGGAAACGATTCTCTTTCCATTCAATCTCTGGACGAATCCGGCTAAGATGGTGCATTTTATCAACAGCTATCTGCCCCCCAAGAAGATAGGCAAAGTTCATTCCTGATATTTCTGACTCATCCCACTGATCTGGAGGACGAGAGACGACATCAGAGATACGCAACTGAGTCGGTCTTAGTAGTGAAGCAGCAATAATTGCTCGTTCGTCCCCTTCACCACCCGCATGGGCAAGACCTCGAAGAGCACCTAAGACATAGATACTACCGGTACAACGAATGGTGCCCCCTGGGTTCAGATCACCCAATAGCAACAGATCTCCACGATGTTCCAACACTTGACCCGAACGTATAGTTCCCGCTAAAAGCTGAATCCCGTCTTCTTCATCTACCAAATATGACTTGCCATCCACCGCTTCGATGGAACGAATAATTAAATTCTTCCGAAGGGCGAAAAGAGCCCGCAACTCTTTTTCTTCTTCTCTCGTGATCTTGCGGTCCCCGATCTTGATGTATATATAGGTATCCGGTCCGTCAAAAAGCGTCGAGGCGTTCTCCAGTTTATATTGCAATTCACTCAAAAGTGTGGAAAATGGCCGCGATTCATCTAGAAAGAAATGAAGTCCATCTTTGGAACCCTTGATGGTCACGCCCGGCCTTAACACTTTACCCATGTGTAAGTCACCCGCCTCAGTGTTCTAATTTCGGCAAAAATCCCCGATTTCCTCCTCATATCCTAGGATGTAGGCAATGGACCATTCATTTACTGAACTCATCCATTCTTAATAAGGACGCTTATTTACCGTTTACCAAACAAACTACCAGAATGAGGAGAATATCGCCGGAATATCCACTGGATTCCATGATATATGGGAAACGCAATCAACGTATTAAATAAAATGGAGGGGATAATGCGGTAAATAAAAGCATCGTTTATACCCACTTGAGTGAGTTGGAAAAGTCGAACCCAACCATACACCATAGAAAGGTGAATAGCCTGTCCTATACCTGTTGTCAGCAAGGCCATGATGGGTCCAGACACAAATTGACGCGAAATTTGGCCTGCGATATAGCCAATACTCGCTGTCGAGAAAGCATAGATGCCCACTGCTCCACCATATGCCAAATCATAAAAAAGGCCGAAGAAAAAGCCATACAACAATCCAATCCTACGTCCTCGGTACAATGAGAGAATAATGATACCACTGACAACCAATTGTGGAATTAACACGACATCGCTTCCCCAATCTTGGGGCAAAAAGGGGGGAAGAATCGTCCCATCCAACAAAAAAAGAAAGGAGAGGAAACCGATGAGAATCCATGTTGACATCGCTTATTCCCCCTCGTTCTCTTCTTTTGAATCTACTTTCTGACGGTGGTCTTTTAACTGTAATTTTGTCGGATTTTTTACAACCATCACATAGTTGAGGTGTTCAATTCCAGCGGCGGGTTTTACATATGCCATCTGATCTACCCCAAATTCTCCAGAGGTCACCTTATCTACTGTTCCGATCAACAGATCCTCTGAATAAATATCAGACAATCCTGATGTTACCACCGTTTGCCCTTTCTTAAGCTTTGCTTTTGGAGATACTTTTTTTAGCAGTAAGCGTTTTTTATCAGGATCGTACCCTTCAATCAAACCAAAGGACTCCTCATTACCCGATTTCACATGAGCTGCGATCCCAGGACCACTTCCCGTATCGGTCAAGAGTTGTACATCTGCCATATGACCCGTGGCTACTTTCACCCGTCCAATCAGCCCCTCATGGGTGATGACTGGCATGTCCTTTGCTACACCATCCGTTGTGCCACGGTCGATCACAATGCGATCATTCCACCGATCCGGTGTTCTTGCTACCGCTTTTGCTGTAATCGTTTTGGCCCGAGTCCCATTTACATAATTCACTTGACCTTTTAGCTGTTCATTCTCCCGCTTTAATGTTGCCATCTTGGATTTTATTTGTAAGTAGCTATTGGCTTTCTTTTTTAATTGACGATTCTCATCGCTGAGCTCTCCGACTTTACCCCATTCAGAAAACCAATTGGTGATGGCATAGGTTGGCGCAGAAAAAAGACCATTAATCCAAGCAAATCCATTTTTCACCCCTGCCTCTGGCCACGTCAAGGAGTCGCGTTCACCACGGGTCATTCCTACTGTCACAATAAGAAGAATGACAGCAATCAACAAGACAAAGAGACGCCGATTGGCAAATAGACGAAAAAACATTCCTCACTCCCCCTCCTTACATCCGTCGACCAAAGCGATTGGAGGAAGAAATCCCTACACCAGAAGTGAATAAGTGAATATTTTCTAGAGATTGTCCAGTTCCAATAGCGACACAATCAAGAGCATTGTCTGCAATAATCACGGGCATATCTACCTCTTCTGAAAGGCGTTGATCCAGATGGCGCAATAAGGCACCACCGCCAGTGACAACAATCCCACGATCCATAATATCGGCGGCTAACTCAGGGGGCGTCTGTTCCAATGTTATTTTTACTGAATCGATGATCGATTGCACTGTATCATTCAGCGCTTCCGCAATCTCTCTCGCTGTGACTTGAATCGTTTTGGGTAGCCCAGAAATCAGATCACGTCCGCGAAGTTGACGAGTGATCTCCTCTTCATCATCCGACACCTTTGCCGAACCGATTTCTAACTTTAAGTTTTCAGCAGACCGCTCTCCGATCATGAGGTTGTACTGACGTTTAATATATTGAATAATTGCCTCATCCATCTCATCCCCTGCAATCCGTAAGGATTTGGCTGTTACAATACCACCCAGAGAGATGACAGCCACTTCTGTCGTCCCACCGCCAATATCGACCACCATGCTACCCATTGGTTCCCAGACTGGAAGTCCAGCACCAATAGCAGCTGCAAAGGGCTCTTCAATCGTATGTGCTTCTTTTGCTCCCGCCGCACGAGTAGCCTCCTCCACTGCTCGCTTTTCCACGGCTGTAACACCAGAAGGTACACATACCATCACGTTAGGGCGACGCGGAAAATAGACTCGTTGGGTTTGGGCTTTTTTAATAAAGTATTCCAACATCGTCGCTGTGGTATTGTAGTCGGCAATCACACCATCCTTCATAGGCCGGATCGCCACAATGTTGCCGGGTGTTCGGCCAATCATCCGTTTAGCCTCTTCTCCAACGGCTTTTATCTCCTGGGATCCTGTCTCCAGGGCAACCACAGATGGCTCCCGAACGACAATTCCTTGACCTTTTAAGTAAACTAATGTATTAGCGGTTCCTAGATCGATACCCATATCCCTAATAAATCCACCAAATTTTTGGAATATCGTTTCACTTTCCGCTTCTTTTCCTTTACTTCCAAACCAGAGTCGCATCTTCCGTCTCAGCCCTTCTGCATAAAAATATGGTTATAAGCGAGGGAAAAATCCCTTTTCTTTCAAGCTGACAAAGCATTGGTCACCAATGATAATATGGTCTAATAATTCAATACCGACGATGCGACCCACTTCATACAATCGTTCTGTAACAAGGATATCTTCCTTACTGGGTGTAGGATCCCCACTCGGGTGATTATGTAGACAAATAATGGCCGCACAACTACGTCGAATCGCTTCTCGGAAAACTTCCCGAGGGTGAACAACGGAGGAGTTCAGTGTACCTACAAATAGGCACTGCTTATCGATTACCCTATTTTTCGTATTGAGAAACAAACAGACAAAATGCTCTTGGGATAAACAACTCAATTCATCCATGACATAATCAGCCGCATCCTGGGGTGAGCAAACCCCCACTCGCTCTTCAGGAATAATCCGGAAAATTCGTCTTCCTAATTCAATCCCTGCGATAATTTGTAGGGCCTTTGCAACTCCTACACCATGAACCCTCACTAGATCCCTGTAATCAGCAGATGCTAACCCTCGTAAACCGCTACACTCGGCAAGAATACGCTGAGCAAGGGAAACCGCGGATTCAGCCTTTGTACCTGTTCGTAAAAGAATTGCTACTAATTCTGCATTGGACAACGAAGAAGCGCCGAGTTGGGTTAATCTCTCGCGTGGGCGTTCTTCCTTGGGTAGATCTCGAATCATCATCGGTTCATAAGTAAGTGCCATAACAACCTCCTGGTGATCCCGGCGTCATAAGGAGGTCTAGCTGTTGTTACATTGGATGTACCTTATTATTCGGGAAAAGGTAATGGATGCAACATCGGATAATCCATCGTCTGTAACATGTCATAGAGAAGTGGTAACGACATACCCACTACATTGGTATAACAACCATCAATCCAATCTACCCAGAGCGATCCAATTCCTTGAAGACCATATGCTCCAGCCTTGTCCATTGGTTCTCGTGTTGCGACATACCATTCAATCTCAGCGCGGTCTAGATCGCGCACCATTACTTCTGTCATACGATGGCGAACCAATCGCCGTCTTACTTTTCCGTCCTCGTCTACTTCCACCAAAGCGATTCCTGTATACACTTGGTGGACTTGGCCAGCAAGTCGCTCTAAAATTCGTATCGCATCAGCATCATCCACAGGTTTCCCCATGACTTCTCCGCCGAGAGCAACAACGGTATCCGATCCGATTACCAGGGCATTCCGTTTGGTATGAGCCACCGCTAGTGCTTTTTTGGCAGCAAGGATTTCTACCAGTTCGCCGGGAAAAGGCTGACCTGGAACATCTTCCGCCACTAAGCTAGGGTGAACAGAAAAGGGAATACCCAGCGACCGCAAGAGTTCACTCCGACGCGGGGACCCGGAAGCGAGTACTAGTTCCGGATGCAAGGGCCCCAACCTCCTTCATGATAAAGGCAACGTTTTATAAATAGTTATATTATGTTCGTTCAAAAAAATCCTACTTCATTAAATGAAGGGAAGAGAAAAAAACCCTATAAAGGATGCGATTCCCTATCCATCCAAGTGGCCATAACCCTCGATAGTTTCCAGTTTAGCAAAATCAAAACTCCGCCACAAGAACAATCCCTGTCAACTTAAAGCTTCTAAAAATTTCTCATAGGCTAGGACATAGCGAACAAGCCCTTCTTGTATTTGCCAATACATCGCTTTATTAGGCTGATCTGTCTGACAACTTTGTACGACGAGGTCCATCGCACGAACCATTTCACTCCACTCCGATTTTACTGACGAAGGCAACTCTGCTTCTACATCATCTCGCACTTTTGTAAATCGGGTATATGATGCATTTACCTTTATACGAGAATCTTTAAAATTTTTAAGATCCGTAGGTGAGGATACACCCTTTACCGTAGTAGCAACCATAGTAGAAAATATATGATTTCCTTCTTTTACAGCAAGGATAAGGACCTTGTTCCACTTTGTAGAGCTCTCCTTGGGGAGAGGGACTGATTGGCCAATCGTCGTATTCTTATAGGTAATCTGTCCACTCTTTTCCTTTAAACTAGCAAAAACTTTGTTAGCATTCTCCTTGTCCTGTGCTACTGCTTGATAAATGCGATAAGGAGCTTTATCCGTCATCACGGCTGCCCGACCTTGTGTACGCTGACTCATCACGGTTTTGCTCGCTCCCGATTTTTTTTGAAAGATCCCTCGTTGAATAAGCACTGCCTTCAATTGTGGAAGGGATATCTTCGCCTCAGTTTTTTTGATCGGTACTTTAGACGGTTTAAGCTTAGAGGTAGTAGCCCCTTCTTGTTGACTGGGAACCGTTTTTACATGGGAGTCAATCGTGCCTGTGGTGGGATTTTTATCATCAGGAAAAAAGAGCGACAGGACAACAATCCCCATTAGTGTACCAATAATGACAGCCGCCCCTATAGAGAGAGCTAGTGCACCTTTGCCCCTCTTCCCGGAAGGAGTCCGTTTACGTGAGTAAGGAGTCCCCCATTCTACTCCGTCCTCATCTACCTCACGAACGGTCCATGGATTGACCCTCTGTTCACCCTTATCAGCAGCTATTACGCTACTATTTGTGAGGGAGTTAGGAAGTTTTGTAGACATCTGCTCCGATTTCGGACCCGTTACAGTACCATTCAGTCGAACAGTGATCCGGCTTTTCTCCATTATCTATCGTCTCCTTCTCCCATCAGTTACTATCAAGGATATGTCCTACTAGATTAAAGTAGAACCTAGGATTACTAGAGACGACCTGATAGATTTACGCAAAAAAAGAGAGATACCACTGGATCAACCAATCTCCGACAAAGAAACCCCCACCAAAACCAATGAGCAAAAATGGCGCAAAGGGAAGAGCAAACCCTCGTCCAGCTTTACCTGTAAGGAGCAAAATCCCCCCAGCCACACCACCCAGGAAAATTCCACCGATAAGCCCTGCTATAGCGGTCGGCCAGCCCAATGCTGCGCCAGCAGCGGCTGCTAACTTCATATCCCCGCCACCCATCCCTCCCTGGGAAAGAAGAGCGATTAATAAGAGCAATCCACCACAAACAAAGAACCCTATCAGGGAGATCCAACCATCCCCTTTAACTAAACCCAACAATAGAAAAATCCCCCCTGCGGGTAACGTTAGTCGGTCAGGAATCAACCTTGTAGAAAGGTCCGTCCATAACGCTACCCCCAAAACGAGGAACAATAAACTGCCTGTAATTTGATCCCAAATATCTGAGGTCATCCACGAAACTCCAGCGAAACTCACGGCCATATAGAGCATTGACAACCATGAACAAAGGAGCGAGCTCGAATGTTTTCCCCTACTTCCTAATACAAAAACCGCAATCTTATCCAACCACCACCCTAAAATCCAACCCAAAATAAAAGACCACAACACCTCACTCATCAACCCCCACCCTTCTTTATTACTCAGGATAGTTTAGGATCACCCCTTAATAAGGGGGAATCTATTTAAATCATCGACTATTCCCATTATACACAAAAAGGAAATTCATCACATGAAAGGAAGTTGTGATCATTTCAATTTTTATTAGTCCTTATTCCCGCCAAACTTTTGTCGATAGTGAGCCAATGCCATTAACGGCCAAGCATAACGATAACTGTGGTAATGAATATAAAATTGCCCAGCAAGTCCAGCTCCTGTAGGGTACTCTGATGACTCACTTTTCTCCTTAGAAAAAAACGCTAGCAGTCGACGAACACCTGCTTGAATTGCAGGTGTAGGGGTATTCGAGACAGCGATCAAAGCATCCAGTGCCCAAGCTGTTTGGGAAGGTGTACTTGCGCTTAATGGTACAAAACGTTGCTCCACATCACTACGGCAGGATTCTCCCCACCCGCCATCTTCATTTTGTACTGACAGTAGCCATTTTACTGCACGAGCAACCGATGGATGCTCCTTGCTGATACCCACTGCTGACATCCCTGTCAAAGCCGCCCAAGTACCATACAGATAAGCAATGCCCCAACGTCCGAACCAATAGCCCTCCTTTTCTTGATCACGATACAAAAAGTTAAGGGCTCGTGATACAGCCGGATTGGTATAATTACAATGAGTTTTTCCCAGGAAATAGAGAATGCGTCCTGTCAGATCTGCCGTAGAGGGATCTGTCCACGCAGAGGCAGCATCTTTATGCATAAATTTCAATGGCCAACGCTTAGCCGTATTCTTTTCAAAGGCAGGCCAACCTCCATCTCGGTTTTGCATCGAAAGGAGCCAAGTGGTTCCTCGATACCAACTGTCGCCTATGGTCGAAAAATTTGTGGTGACGAAGGGAGACAGTACTCGTAATACGGCGGCTGTATCATCGCAATCGGGGTTGATAGTATTAATATCAGAAAACCCCCACCCTCCTGGTGGCACCCCAGGATTTTTAAGCGCCCAATCCCCTATACGATCTTGTTGACGAGATAGAAGGTATGTCGCCGCCTTACATAAGGCGGGATGACCAGATGGTACACCACTTTCTTGTAATGCACCTGCGATTAGAGCCGTATCCCAAATGGTAGAGGTATTCTCCTGCATATGAAGTCCACTTGGGGTCTTATACAAGAATCCCTCTACTCCTTGTAATGCTTTTTGAAGCACCGGGTGCTTCTTTGGGTACCCGAGGGACATCAGTCCAAACATCATCAAAAATGTAGTTGAGAAGTAGCTGTACAGCGTACCATCCGACTCTAGTCGCTCCAACATAAATTTTTCTCCATAACCGAGTGCTAATTTCGATAACCGTGAACGGGGTCCATGAGGACGAAGCCAATCTCCTACAATTCCAGCTAGAGCCATTGTCCGTTTATTTTCATCCGCTGTGCGAGCAGCCTCACCCCAATCTGCCATGTTGGTCGGTAATCCTGGAATTTGTACCGTAAATTGTTGCTCAGCTGCTACCATCACAGGAGCAGCATGCACCCGGGCATATCCAACCAAATCCCAGAAGTTCACAGGAAACCATCGCGGTAAGAGAAGGAGTTCAATCGGTACGGATTGTAGATCCGACCATTTTTTTAACTTCAAAAGGGCAAGTACAACCTTGGTAAGAGACCCCGCTTGGGAAAGCCCCCCTCGCGATCGAACCCACTCTTGTATCTGGCGGATGTCTTGTCCATTCGGATCGATTCTCCCTGCTACCATCAAACTGAGAGAGGCTTCTATCGTCGATGAGAGATTGCCTTCTTTCTCATCCGGATAAAGTCGCCATAAACCATCGCTACCTCTTAACCGCATCAATCTCTCAGCTTGCTCCTGCACATAATCTTCCCGTCGACCAAAGAAGCGGTACAGTATAATCGCATAGGCATCCGTCATCACCCCCGTCTCAAAACAAAAAGACCACCGTCCATCCGGTTGCTGGCTTTGTATCAGGATCTCTGTCAAGCGTCCGATCTCCTTCTTCACTGCTTCCATCCATCCACCTTCAGCCACCGGTCATCCCTCCCCACTCTCCCTCTTTCTACCATATGGTCCTTCATGGACCCATATGTGTCTCTACCTTCCTGGACAGCAGGCGTGACCTGGGATAAGATGTCATAAAAAGAATGGAAATTAAGGCGAAAGTGAGGGTTTTTACTTGCTGGAAATCAAACACTTAACCGGTGGATACTCTCCACATCAACCTGTGATTCATGACATCTCCTTCACGGTTAAGCCTGGTGAGATTGTCGGTTTGATAGGATTAAATGGCGCTGGAAAAAGTACAACGATCAAGGAAATCCTCGGCTTTCTTCGACCCACTTCTGGTAAAATTTCAGTGGATGGTCTCACTATGGACGACGATCCAGATCGCTTTAAAAAGCATCTGGCTTATATACCAGAAACTCCATATCTTTATCCCGAACTAACCTTACGAGAACATCTGGAATTAACTGCGATGGCCTATGGTCTACAGGAGTCCGAGTGGCGTCCGCGGATGGATAGCTTACTTGAAGAATTTCAAATGACAAAGCGTCTAGCATGGTACCCTACGACCTTCTCTAAGGGCATGCGGCAGAAAGTGATGGTCATGTGTGCCTTTCTCATTCAACCAAGACTATTAATTGTGGACGAGCCCTTTGTCGGTCTTGATCCCTTGGCCATTCACTCTTTGCTGAACCACATGTTGGAGTTAAAGAAAAAGGGAACAGGAATCCTTCTATGCACCCATGTCCTAGCCACGGCTGAAAAACATGGTGACCGATACGTCCTATTGAAAGACGGACGGATCGCTCTTAAGGGAACCCTCGCTGAAATGCAACAGCAAGCAGGACTCTTGCAAGCCTCCTTAGATGATCTTTTCGTCCATGTTGCAAAGGAACATATATTATGAGCACGCTAGACAACCTCTTTACCCGTAGACGACGACATGCCTGGCAAAAGGGAGTTCGATATGCTAGCTTGATCGCCAAGACATTGCAGATATTTCCGCTTTTTGCTCTCTTGTTTCTCTATTTTGGCTATAAAAGCTTTCTCCAATGGGTGCCTACTGATATCGCTGTGGTCATTCTACTAGCAGTCATTCTCATTGAAGTCACTCGAACGAAATATCGTACCTTCGTTCAGCCTGCAGACCCCTACTTTCTCTTCCCGGCAGACGCATCTATTCAGAAATATTTTCGCGACGCTTTTCGGTACAACCTGATCCTGGAAATCGTCAAGATTTCTCTATGGATGCTCTTCCTCTGTCCCCTCTTTTTAGTAAAAGTCGGGGAAGTGTCCGCCTTTCTCACCTCAATGACCCTGGTCGTCCTGTTAAAAGGGTGGAACTTAATCATTTTCCGCATAGCAATCAATAGCGGTTCAGCTCCCCTCTCAATCTGGATACGGGGAGGGAGTAACCTCTTATTATTGATGTGGCTCTTCGATGGTCAAAACCTCCTGTTCTTGCTCCCCTTTGCACTTCTCTGGTTGGGCATCCTCTTTTACTATTATCGAAGAAATGCACCACCCGGATATCATATTGCATGGGAGAGTTGGGTTCGAAGAGAGCGGCAGACCGTCTCTACTTACTACCGCTTTGCTAGTCAATTTATTGAGGTGCCACAAGTGGGCAATGATGTGAGGCCACGACGATGGCTATCTTTCTTGGAAAAAACGGTGTCTAAAAAACCTAAGAATACCTACCTCTTTCTCTATCTACGTACCTTTTTACGATATCGTGACCCCTTCGGAGCAAGCTTACGACTCACAATTATAGGGGCTGTCATCCTTCTCATTTTCCAGCCATCTTTGCTAGTTGCTTCGATCCTCATCCTAGCCGTGATCCTAGCAACGGGTATACAACTTCCCTGGATTCGGCAACATCATCGCTTTCAGCCCTGGTTTCGTCTTTATCCACGTCCAGAGAAGCAGAAGAAGACCGACCTCACTGGCTTAATGATTAAAATCCTGATGATCCAAACTACCTTGGCACTCATCATCCAACCCCAGTTCTGGAGTACCCCCACCACCTGGGGAATCCCCCTTCTCCTCTTTGGCTTTGGTTTCTCCTGGTTAATAGCTGGAGTATGGCTTCCCCGGAGGAATTAGTATTCTTTGGATAACCCTTCTCTAGCTACTTTCAAACGGGAGATCCACCAAGGCTGTTCTTTCTATCAATCAAATCTTCTCACTAATAAAAAGAAACCTCCCTACTATTAAAGAGGGGAGGTTCATTTTTATTGATCAACCATTTTATTTCCCTTGCAATTTACCAAGATCGTTCAAGATTTGGTTATAGGCGGGTTTCATCCCATCATAACGCTCATATACCTTTCCATTTCCATCAATAAGGAAAAAGGAGACCGGATGATTGACCATCATCGGACTACCCTTTGACGGTTTTTTCGGTTTCATAACGGTGCTCTTAAACCCTTTAAGGGCAAACTCTTCAATCTCTTTTTGTTTGTATCCGGTAAGGAAATGCCACCGATTAAGGTCCGCATCATGGCTTTTTGCAAATTCTTTTAATTTTTTTGGTTTATCATAGGCTGGATCGACACTGAAAGAGACAATATCCACCTCAAGTCCCTTCTCTTTCATCTGCTTTTGAAGCCTCACCATGTTCGCTGTCATGGGAGGGCAAACATCTGGACAACGGGTAAAAATCATATCCACTAAGTATGGTTTACCTGCTAACTTCTTGGAGTCAAAGGATTTGCCATCCTGATCCGTATAAGTAAAGTAAGGAACCTTCCACCCTAAGGGCTGCTGCTTTTTTGGTGTACTGGATACCTTCTCATCCTTTTGCTCCCCCCCCATTGCACACCCTGTCAAAACCATACTCAAGAGAAAAATTATCGCCATCATCACAATAATGTATCGGTTGTGCTGTCTCATCTATTAATCTCCCTTTCTTCGCTATCTAAAATGAACACTCTTACAAAACCAGTGATAAACATAAAGGTGATGCCACCATTCTCCCCTGCTATGGTATAAATAATCTCCTTCTCCCTTGATACATACAGTACAGTAAAGCACATTCTACAACCTACTACTAACATTTATCATATTCCATTTACCAATATCATAAAAGCCAAGGCCCTTATAAATCAGACCAGCCTTAGGATTATCATAAAATAGACACAACTTCTTTCCATCAGCTAATACCTCTCTGCAAAGGCGATCCATCAATAACGTAGCCAACCCTTGCCCGCGATACTCAGATAGTGTCCCTACCCCGATCACCATCGCCGACTTTGGATTCTCCGCTGTAGTCCGTGCCATGCATACCAATCGACCGTTCTCTTCTGCAATATACCCTCGGCCTGCTCTTGAAGCTAAGGATTTTTGAAGGCTTTCTTCCGCCCGCGAACCAAGGTTAAATTCTTTAATTCCCCGAGTTAACCTTATAATCTCCTCTACATCCTGCATAGTCATTTTCTTGATCGTAAAGCTAGTGGGTGCACAAATTGGCGGTTGAAAACTTTCCTCTGTCAACTCAGCAAAGTAGGTCTGCCGCTTCTTCCCCCAGTCAAAGGAAAGTTCCTTATAGTTACGAAACTTCTCCGTCACATAATCGATACCCGATAATACATCCCGGTCTTTATGAGCGGCCATAATTGCTACAAAACCATCTACATCAAAATCCCCTGGAGCATAGGAAATCCAGCTACCAAAATAGCGGAGTAGAACCCCTTTTAACTCACCTTCCTCTGCAAAATCTCCCCAAAAATCTTGAAAATTGGTCTCCATACCGCCATTGTGAATATTGCCAATAAAAAAGAGGTTAAGGGCACTTTCTTTTTCTAAAAAAGCTAGTGTTTTAGCACGATCATCCTCACCTAATTTTCGTATGGCCACGCAACTCACCTCACTTATATAATTTTCTCATTATACATAACACAAAGTAAAAAAATCAACAGAAAAACCCCTAAAATAGGGGTTTCAATGATTTTCACTCATAAAAGATGGTATGGAATTTAGGCCTTATAATGAGCGGTTAATAATTCGCTTGTCCCTGTACCTTTTTTTCCAGTGCTGGAACAAGGTTATGAGATAGACGCCAAATATCCCCTGCACCCATCGTAATTACGAGATCGCCTGGCTCAGCGTTTTGCAATAGATACTCCTCTGCCTCTTCCTTGGTGCTAAGGAAGAGGGTACTTGGGTTACTATTTTCTTTAACCATTTCCACCAATCGTTCAGAGGTAACGCCCTCGATTGGAGCTTCCCCAGGTGGTGAATAGATACTCGTGATGATTAGGTGATCTACTTCACCAAAGGCACGGCTAAATTCTTCCATCAAATGATAGGTACGGGAGTATCGTTGCGGTTGAAAAACGGCTACAATTCGACGCTCCATCGCTTTTAGCCCATCAATGGTTGTACGAATTTCCGTAGGGTGATGAGCATAATCGTCCACAACGAGGATATCATTCACTTCGCCGATAATCTGAAAGCGGCGCTTTGCTCCTTGAAAACGAGATAAGCCATAGGCTGCTTCTTTAAAGGTGAGCCCTGCTTCTAGGCATACAATAAGCGTCGCCAAGGCATTGGCTACATTGTGCCGTCCAGGAACTTGGATTAGCACTTCCCCTAGGCTCTCTTGACCCTTCATCACGGAAAACCGCGTCTGATTAAGTTGTGTACGAATGTCTACTGCTCGATAATCTGCCTCACGATCCAGCGCATAAGTAATCACCTTCGCCTTGGATTCTCCCGCGATTTCACGTAAATAAGCATCATCCCAACCGAGGACCACGGCTCCATCCTCTTTCACCTGTCGTAAAAACTGACGGTAAGCCTTTTTCAGATTTTCAAAATCACCATCGTAGTTTTCCAGATGATCCGGCTCTATATTAGTAACCACAGCGACTTGAGGGTAGTATTCGAGAAAGGTACCATCACTTTCATCTGCCTCTGCCACGACGAAGTCACTTTGACCCGCTTTCGCATTCCTTCCAAGTCCGACGACTTCGCCACCGATCACGTACGTGGGATCCACGTTATTCTCCTCCATGGTTTGTGCAATCATCGAAGAAGTCGTCGTTTTCCCATGGGCACCTGCAACGGCAATTCCCTTCTTATCATTTAGAAGAGTGGCCAACATCTCGGATCGATGCAAGACAGGAATCCCTGCTTCTCGCGCCGCTACCAGTTCGACGTTGCCTTGATGGATACTAGATGAGTACACAACGCGGTCTGCTCCACTGACTAGCGAAGCTTCATGACCGAGATAAATCTCTGCTCCCCGTGCGGCTAAACTCTCTGTCAGTTTATTAGCCGCAACATCTGAGCCAGTCACCCGAAGACCCATTTCCAAAATCACGCAAGCAATTGCACTCATCCCGTATCCACCGATGCCAACAAAATGTACGTGCTCTTGTTTATGCAACCCACACACCTACCTTTATCCATTTCACGTTGTTAATCCGCGCCGAACTTCCGCGACCAAAAACAGGCTACCTGCTACAACAATCATATCCTGTTTATCCGCTTCCTCCCGCAGAAGGGAGACCCCTTTTACAGGATCCTCTATGAGACGTAGCTCCACCTCAGGATGGATTGATCTCACCATGTCCACTAAGGACTCAGCTGGTAGAGACCGAGGATCGTCGCTCTGTGACACAATCATCGTATCTACAAAGGGCAACAAGGGAACTAAAATTTCCTCTGCCTCCTTGTCTATCCCTACCCCTAACAAAAGATGCAACTTTTCATACTTATAGGATGCAAGTGCCTTGGCAAGTGCCCGGGCCCCTTCCCGATTATGGGCACCATCAAGGAGAATTCGAGGTTGTACGGCGATGGTTTCTAAACGACCGGGCCATACTGCACGAGCTAACCCTGCACGCACTTCCTCTTCCTCCATCACGGTGGCATAAAATTGACGCAATACCTCACACACCATCAGAGCTGTCGCTCCATTTTTCACCTGATGTTCCCCGACCAAGGGGATAAAAAGATTGTTTAGTTGTCGGTAGGGTCCTTCAAAATGAATCGACTCCCCGTCTTCTCTTTCACGAGGGCGCGGGATTGCCCTAAAATCCTGTTCGAGTCGGTAGAAGCGGCTCCGTTTTTCCTTTGCCTGCTCCTCTATAACTGCCAGAACGCTTTCATCTTCAGAAGAACATATCACTGGAACGCCAGGTTTGATAATTCCTGCCTTCTCCCTAGCGATTTCTAAAAGAGTCTCTCCGAGGAATCCTTGGTGGTCATGTCCTACGTTGGTGATCACAGATATTAGTGGAATCACTACATTCGTAGAATCGAGACGACCGCCAAGACCGGTTTCCCAGACGACAAACCAGGGCACGGCTTCACGAGCAAAGTATAGGAGAGCGAGGAGCGTCCAAAACTCAAATTCGGTCACTCGATCTTTGCCTTGTCCTGCTCGTTCCTCCGTTAGCGTAATCACTTCCGTAGCCCAACGAACAAACTCACTTTCCGGAATGGGCTCTCCATCCATGGTGATCCGCTCACTCCAATGCTGGAGATACGGAGAAGTAAACATGCCCGTCGGGTAACCAGCTTCCTTTAGTATTGAAGCGACCATAGCCGAGGTAGATCCTTTACCATTGGTTCCAGCAATATGAATGGTTTTTAATCGACGCTCTGGATGACCTAGGCGTTTACACATCCACTCCATCCGCTCAAGTCCTGGATGGACTCCTTGGGTACAACCTTGTTTCATCCATTGGAAGACGTCTTCTGCCGTTTTTAAATGTAACGATTCAGCCATACTTTCGTCCCTTTCTCCACTACAGACCATTCACATCCACCATCTTATCATATTAGTCAAAAGGGGGGACGGGCTTATAGCCCGTCCCTTGTATCTTTTAACTCCCTTGCAGCTCCTTGAGACGATTCTCTACTTTGGCCCGCTTTTCGCGGTAATCGTCCCCTTTACTCTTCTCTTCCTCGATCACATGGGCAGGTGCCTTTGCGATAAATCCTTGATTAGCCAGCTTCTTTTCTACCCGTGTCACTTCTTGATCCAATTTCTTCTTCTCAGCAACCAGGCGAGCAATCGTCTGCTCAATATCGATCAACCCCTCTAAGGGGAGGAAGATCTCCGCACCTGAGACAATTGCGGTCATCGCTCTTGCAGGTCGCTCTAAATCGTTATTTACGGATAGACTACCTACTCCACACAGACGACGGATAGCAGGTTCATTATTGGTAAAGGCTTTGAGGGTTGCTTCCTCCGCCCGAATGAGAAGTTCGATTTCTTTTTTCGGAGGGACTTCCATTTCTGCACGGATATTGCGAACAGCACGGATCGTTGCAATCAGTACTTCCATCCCTTGCATTGCTTCCTTCGCCACAAATGCCTCATTCACCTCTGGCCATTTCGCAACGGTGATGCTCTCTCCTACACTGGGGAGCTGTTGCCAAATCTCTTCTGTGATAAATGGCATATAGGGGTGCAATAATCGCATGGACTGATCCAAAACATAAGCGAGCACTCTACGTGTCGTCCCTTTCGCTACTTCATCTTCTCCATAGAGCGGAAGCTTGGCAAATTCGATATACCAATCACACAGTTCATTCCAGATGAATTGGTACAGGGTTTGTCCCGCATCTCCAAAATCATACCGGTCTAAGCTACGTGTCACACTCCCCACGGTTTCATTGAGACGATGAAGAATCCACCGATCCGCCGTGGAGAAATTATCCGTTAAAGAAAACTGGAGCTCTTGAGTCGGTACGTCCTCTAAATGCATAAGGGCAAACCGAGAAGCATTCCAGATTTTATTGGCAAAGTTTCGTGCAGACTCTACCCGTTCCCAGCGGAAACGTTGGTCGTTACCAGGGGTATAACCCGTAGAGAGCATAAAACGCATTGCATCTGAGCCGTATTTATCGATTACCTCCATTGGATCGACACCATTGCCAAGGGATTTTGACATTTTACGTCCTTCAGCATCCCGGATTAATCCAGTGATGAGTACGTCTTTAAAGGGTTTCTCTCCTGTAAACTCCAAGGCTGTAAAGATCATGCGAGCAACCCAGAAGTAGATAATATCGTAACCTGTTACTAACACGCTAGTTGGGAAGTACCGTTTTAGATCCTCGGTATCAGCTGGCCAGCCAAGAGTAGAGAAGGGCCATAATGCAGAGCTAAACCATGTATCGAGCACATCCTCATCCTGAACTAGATGGTGCCCATCACAGGAAGGACAGGTAGTGGGATCTTCTGCTGCCACTACGATCTCTTGACACTGTTCACATGTCCAAGCGGGAATGCGATGCCCCCACCAAAGTTGACGGGAAATACACCAATCACGAATATTTTCGATCCAATGAAGATAGGTCTTTTCAAAACGATCAGGTACAAAGCGAGCCCCTTCACCGGAGCGCGTCTGTTTAATCGCTGCCTCCGCTAAAGGTTTCATCGCTACAAACCATTGGGTCGAAAGATAAGGCTCTACAACTGCACCTGAGCGTTCACTGTGCCCAACCGAGTGAACATGATCTTCAATCTCTACTAGGATTCCGGCTTCCTGAAGATCCTTCACCAGTTGTTTACGGCACTCAAAACGGTCCATCCCCTGATAGATCCCTGCTTCTTCATTCATCGTGCCTGACTCATCCATGACCAATACTTGGGGCAAATCGTGACGTCCACCTATTTCAAAGTCATTGGGGTCATGGGCTGGAGTAATTTTTACAGCTCCGCTACCAAATGTAGGATCTACATGGTCATCTGCTACGATAGGGATCTCTCTACCCACTACAGGCAAGGTGACGGTTTTACCGATGAGATCTTGATACCGTTCATCATCAGGATGAACCGCTACCCCAGTATCCCCCATCATCGTCTCTGGACGAGTCGTGGCGATGCGGATTTTTCCGCCTCCAGCCGTCAGAGGATACTCCATATGATATAGTTTTCCTTGCACCTCTTTATGGATCACTTCAATATCAGACAGCGCTGTTCGTGCAGCTGGATCCCAGTTGATAATATACTTACCACGATAGATTAGCCCTTTTTTATACAAGCGCACAAAGGTTTCACGAACCGCCTGGGATAAACCTTTATCCATCGTGAAACGTTCCCGAGAATAGTCAAGGGATAAACCGATCTTCCGCCATTGTTCACGAATAACATCAGCATAGTTCTCTTTCCATTCCCATACCTGGTTAAGAAACTTCTCCCGACCAAGATCGTGACGACTAATCCCATCCTCCCGGAGACGCGCTTCCACTCGAGACTGGGTAGCAATCCCTGCGTGGTCCATCCCTGGTAACCACAAGGTGTCAAAACCCTGCATCCGCTTACTCCGTATCATAATATCCTGCAAGGTACCGTTCAAAGCGTGACCAATATGGAGATTTCCTGTCACATTAGGAGGGGGGATCACGATGGTAAAAGGTTCTTTCCCGGGATCTTTACCTGCACGGAAAAATTCTCCCTCTAACCAATATGGATACCATTTTTCTTCGGACTGCTTTGGATCATAAGAAGTGGGCAGTCCTTCTTTTTGTTTATCAGCCATAGTGCTCCTCCTTTATCATCTTCCATAAAAAAACAAAAAAAGCCTTTCATCCAAAGGACGGATGGGCTTCCGCGGTACCACCTTTATTCATCGCGCCCGTAAGGGCAAATCGATGCTCTTGGATTCCCAATAACGCCGGGACGCGTTCTACCTTACTAACTCTTCAGGCAAAAAGCTCAAGGAGGACCTTCAACAGATCGGTAAGAAAGCTCTTTCAGCCAAGAAGCTTCTCTCTAAACAAACCGAAACCTGTCTACTCTTCCTATCATCGCTTGACAATCAATTGTGTTCCCATTTTATACTGCAAAACCCCAAGAGTCAAATCTTGTTCACAAAAAAGGCGAACCCCTATAGGTTCGCCTAACTGATTGAATATTGGCAAGCGCGCTAGATAAGAAGAATATAAAGTAGTTCACTGCTGGTTATGGTTTGATTAGCGGATCATTCCAAAAGCCTGTTGCACACTATCCCACATCAGTTGTGGATCAGCCAAGAAAGCCAACAATAGCACAGTGCTCAAAAGTAGGAAACTGAGGATAAAAATAATCAGTAGTCCACGATACATACTTCTCGCCGTCGATCTCACCATGATTCTAACGACCTCCTTACGTTCCGCGCAATCTCTCTCGTATATTTTGCTCCTTAATCTTCGACTTGTCTACCCCTTTTCTCTTTTTTATTATCACAGTTGTTCAATACACCCATTTTTTTATGGATTATTTTCAGGCATTTGCTTACACAAGACCTATCACTTACACATACAATTTGATCAATAGCAAATATGTTGCGTATGAGCAAATACTGAATCCTTAATAAAGGGGACATTTGAATGGAATGGCTACGCGCGTTATGTTTCTCCGCTGCCCTTTATCTCCCAATAAAAGCCATCGGAACATGGTTAGGGGGTTATCGTAAAAAATAAAAACACCGGCTAGCACCGGCGTTTGTCTAATTAAGTTTTTTGTTTCTTTGCTTTGGGGCGGCGGCGAGTCCCCTTGCTCTTAGTGGAGCGTGTGCCTGTTTTTTCAGCTCTCTTTCCTCCCGCCTGCCGAGGCTTAGTTGGCTTCCACTCAGAACGAATCCAATCTTGAAACACCTGCAAACGATCTATTTCCTCCTCTAAGCGGCGTACAGCCACAGATTCCTCGAAATTACGTGGCTTCTGATAATAGGTGTGAAGTAAGCGAAGGGGTCTTTCTGGACACGCAAGGGTTAAAGCTAGCACCTTCTTCTCCCGCCCTGACAAGGTCCACTCTTTGTCGTATGCCTCAAGAAGAGTAGCAGGATCGACCACTTCCCTCTCCTCCACTTCAAGGAAGCGGCGAAGATAAGTAGCAATATCTGCGACAGGATTATCCACTGCGGAATCATCCCAATCAATCAAGCGCCACCCTTCCTCCCCAACTAATAGGTTTTGAGGGTGGAGACGCCGATGAGTCAATGTTCGTCGAGGGGTTTCTCCGCCACTGATAGCAGCGATCTTCTCCATTCCTTGTAGAGAAAACTGAAATGACTTATCTAGAAGATCATAATTTTCTTTAAAAGTACGATCAAAAGGGGATGTAAATTCACGCTCATCTGCGATTCCTCGCCATTCAGGCAGATAGCTACGCCACTTCGTCCAACGCTCACACTGGCTAGATAGAGATAAATCCGCCTCTAAAGGTTCATCCTTCACGAGGGAATGACTCATTCGATGAAAACGGGCCAGTTGGCTAATCAGCTCAGTAGCAGAGATCTGCTCCCCTGTTTTCAAAGGCTCCCCATACCAAGGATATGCGTACCAGTTTCCCTGCTCCATCTCAGCGAATGCTTCCCCCGCCTTTGTTTTTACAAAGGGAAGGAGGTGTTCATACCCCTCTTCTGTCAAAGCTTCGCTCACACGATTAAGAAGGCGAAGCTTTGACACAGGAGCTTCTGTTTTTTTAAGTGAAAATTCTCCTTCCTCTGTTCGAACCTGGAGCACTCCAAGGGTATGACGAACCCGATTTGGAGCCCATCCATACCGATCAAAAACCTCTGGTAGAGCTGGACCATCGATAGTAGGATCTAACTTCATCGTATCATCTCCTTTCATCTCCGACCTCTACATCTTAATCCCTGGGGATATACACAACTTGCCCTTGTTCTAGTACGTTGCTCTCTAAGTGATTAAGGTGAAGGATCTTATTGACTGGTACTTCATATCGTTCAGCAAGCGTATCCAAGGAGTCTTCTTTCTGTACAATCACCATCCGCACCTTTACAAACTCCTCTTTTTCCTCCTGTAGTATCCAACGAGCCCAGTCTAATCCACTACTTGACTCTTCACTCTTCTGGATGGCTTCAGCAACTGGCTCGGATTCTTCGCTTAATTGGTTTTCTTCGCCACCTCTTGCTGCTATCGGCTCTTCTTCATGAGCTAGATCAGACAAGTGCTCGATACCAAGCTTTCTCCGCTCATCCTCTCCAAGCTCCTGAAAATCAAATTCTCCGATATGGGGTTGACGCAGATAGCTATTGGATTCATTCCATCCTTCTCGATCTCTAGTAAATAGTTGAGGCTTTTCTTCTTGATTCTCTGAAAAAGCTTCCGTCTCCGATTCTTCAGTTGAGAACTGGGGCGATTCTGAGCTCTTTATTTCATTCGTTTGGAATTTACTTTCTGCCGGGTCTTCGTTCCCATCGGTGTCTGAAGGGTCGCGGCTTAACACCCCATGGATGCCATCATAACGAGCGACATGGACAAAATCATAATTTTCCGTTTCAGGCTCATGGCTGCGCGCCACCATATCCTGCTCTTGCTCCTCGATCGCCCTGTGACCTTCATCCGCCATAATAGACTGCTCTTCATGTGCCTCTTCTTCTCTAAGGAAGATCGGTTCTGAACTTTCCTCTGATCCATGTTCTGCTGGTAAAAGCGGCTCTTCTTCACTATTGGGATCAACTAATTCGTATTCAGAATTTTCCTCTGCCTTCTCTTCATTGAGAAGGCCATCAATCGAGAGAATCGCTTCAATATGCAGTTCAAAAGGAGAGAGCACTTTATAATCAAAGGACTCAATCTCAGAAGCGATATGATCAATATCCACTCGTTCTGCTGGTAAAGTGATCTCTACCGGAATGACATAAGCAATCTCCTCTTCCCTTGGTGGTGGGGCAGAAACAAACTCTTCCCCTTGGGAAGCAGACTCCTCACCTTCTTCTGGAAGGAGATATCCCTGCCCAGGTACATAGGTGCCATTCAAGCGAAGATACCCTTCAATTTTGAGATGGCTTCCCTGATCTTCAATCTCCACATCTGGATACAGGTCCAATTCTAACAATGTCCCGATCCCCGGTTTTTGGGGATGGAGACGGACCTTCTCCAGAATGTCAAACCGGAGTTGATTAAAATTCGCCGTCAACAAAGATCCCCCCTTAGGACTCATGTACCGAAGAAACCCTAACTTCCCGAAACCTCCGGCAGGCGTGACCTCGCTGGTTCCTCCCTTCGCCTCCGCCGATCCGGGGTGCGATTCACGCCGGCGGGGGCGTGAGAGGGAAGTCATAGGTTTACAACTGTACTGTAACCTTATGCCATCGCATGGACGGATAGTACCCGGGCGAGTCCAGGATGCAGTGATCCTAATCATAGGTGCTTGTCATTTAGTTACAAGCAAAAAAAGGACGGGATAGGTTTCCCCATCCGTCCTTTTTTCGGCTTTAAAGCGCCAGCAATGCTTCTCTATTACCTTCAATCGTCCGCTCAATATCCTCAGCTGTATGGGCTGTTGAAATAAACATCCCTTCAAATTGAGAAGGGGGAATGACGATTCCACGATCCAACATTTCGTTGAAATATCGAGAGAAGAGCTTGGTATCCGCTTTCTTCGCTTGCTCATAGCTTTCTACCTTCTCATCCGTAAAGAACATACATACCATCGATCCCACTCGATTTATCGTATAGGGGACTCCTGCTTCATCAGCATTCGTTGCAATTCCCTCTGCAAGACGAGCTCCTCGTTCCTCCAAGAGTTCATAGTTACCGTCTCTACCTAGTTCGTTTAGCGTAACAAGACCCGCTGCCATCGCAAGCGGATTACCTGAGAGGGTACCTGCTTGATAAACAGGCCCCGCTGGAGCGATCAACTCCATGATCTCCCGTTTTCCACCGTAAGCCCCTACAGGTAGCCCACCACCGATCACTTTACCTAACGTGGTCAAATCGGGAATTACGCCAAATTTGCCTTGTGCACAGTGATAATCGACTCGGAAACCTGTCATCACCTCATCGAAAATCAGAAGCCCACCATAGTGAGAAGTCAGGCGCCGGAGTCCCTCAAGAAAGTCGGGGTTAGGAGGGACAACACCCATATTACCTGCCACTGGCTCGACGATCACTGCGGCGATATCATGACCAAACTTTTGGAAAGCCACACGGGCACTGTCTAGGTCATTATAAGGAACTGTTAACGTATGTTGACCTGTGCTCTCTAGAACGCCTGGGCTATCAGGAAGACCTAACGTAGCAACACCTGATCCCGCCTTAATCAACAAACTATCCGAGTGACCATGGTAGCAGCCTTCAAACTTTAAAATCTTATTTCTCTTCGTATAGGCTCGAGCCAAACGCAGAGCACTCATCGTCGCCTCGGTACCTGAATTCACCATCCGTACCACATCGATCGAAGGGACAACCTCCGTCACTAGCTTTGCTATCGCGGTCTCTTCTGTTGTTGGAAGTCCAAAGCTAGTTCCCCGCTCAGCCGTTGCTTGTACTGCTGCGGTAACCGCTGAATGGGCATGGCCAAGGATGAGTGGACCCCAGGAACCAATATAATCGATATATTCATTCCCATCGGCATCATAAACCCGAGAACCCTTTCCACGCTCAATATAGATAGGAGAACGATCTACATTTTTAAAAGCTCGGACCGGACTATTCACTCCACCAGGAATATACTTCTGTGCCTCAAGGAAATAGGCTTCTGAACGCTCGTGTTTTTGGGACATCTATATCTCCTCCAAGGACTGATTCACAAGGCAGTAAAACCTTCTAATGTATCTAATCCATCAAATAGGGCTCGTGAACGCGGACCCACTGCGATCTCTTCCAAAATAACTCGACCTTGGAGGGATTTACCGCCCTCCGTCTCCATCACCAAATTTAATTGGCTACGACCATGATAATAACAGTCATCCAATTGATCAGCACCCGACGCATCCACTCCGTAAATGAGGACCGACCAACTTTTTAGATTCCACGGACTGGGAGCATCGAGAATGATTTGCGCATTTTCAAATTTTAGTTCAAAAGCTCCATCGGATGATTCTGCCCGAATATAGCGTAGATCATATGGCTCGGACATTCTCGCACCTCCTGACTACCCATAAAGTTACTAAACGTTATGAGGTATCCCTTGTTGAGATAAAATAGGATCATTTATTCTCTTCTTTCAACCAGCGGGAGGCATCCTTTGCATGATAGGTCAAAATGAGTTCTGCTCCTGCTCGTTTCATTCCTGTCAGCAACTCAAGAACAACCCTTCGCTCATTGATCCAGCCTTGCTCAGCCGCAGCCTTCACCATCGAATATTCTCCGCTCACGTTGTATGCTGTCACAGGAAGATCGAAGCGGTCATGAAGCTGCCGGATGATATCCATGTAAGCAAGTCCTGGTTTGACCATCAATACATCCGCACCCTCGGCTACATCGGAAGCCGCTTCGCGTAAGGCTTCCCGGCTATTGGCAGGGTCCATTTGATACGTACGGCGATCACCAAACTGGGGCGTTGAATCCACTGCTTCGCGAAAAGGTCCATAAAAGGCAGAGGCATACTTCACAGCGTAGGAAAGGATGGGTACATCCTCAAAGCCAGCTTCATCCAGTCCCTGCCGTATAGCTGTCACAAAGCCATCCATCATATTAGAAGGTGCGATCATATCTGCACCTGCCTTCGCTTGGGATACCGCTGTTTTGACGAGTACCTCTAGGGAATGGTCATTGTGAATATGACCATTTTCAACAATCCCACAATGACCATGGTCGGTATATTGACAGAGGCAGGTATCTGCCATGACATATAAATCGGGGTAGCGTTCCTTGGCAAAACGGATCGCCTGTTGCACAATTCCATTCTCCGCATAAGCTTCACTACCACAGGCATCCTTATCATTAGGTACACCAAAGAGAATAATCGATGGGATACCAAGCTCCACTACTTCGTCCAACTCTGCGCCCAACTGATCCAGTGAATAGTGGAAGACCTTGGGCATCGATGGGATCTCTTTTATTATTCCCTCCCCTTCTAAAACAAAAAGAGGATAGATAAAATCTGCCGGGGATAAATGATTTTCACGCATCATGCGACGAATCGTTCCATTTTGTCGTAAACGACGATGACGGTTAAATGACAGCATAATGGTTCCTCCTTCAATGCTCCTCGTTTTGCACTAACTGTGTTATACCCTCAAGCAAAGCATCGATCGTATAAGGCTCAGCGATCCTATCCACTTGTAATCCACACTCCATGGCCGCGTTTGCTGTGACAGGGCCGATACAAGCCACCTTTACACCATGAAGATAGGAACGCCACTCTTCCCCCAAATGATCCATCGTCTGAGCAAAGTAACGTACAGTGGACGCGCTTGTAAAGGTTAAAATATGTAGTTGTTGTTCACGTAACAACGCAGCAATCTTCTGGGCGCCACGGTCATCTGGTAACGTATCATAGGTAGGAGCATCTGTCACACAACACCCTAGCTGACGCAGTTCATCTGGGAGCATGGACCGTGCAATCGCTGCCCGTGGTAATAATACCTCCTCCCCAGCTTTCACAAGAGGGGTCAGGGCCGTCACCAACCCTTCTCCTACAAATTCCTTAGCAACTACATCCACCGTTAACCCCACTTTTGCCAATGCCGCGGCTGTCTTGGGCCCTACTGCGGCAATTTTTGCTCGGTGCATACGGCGAATGTCCACCTGTTGTTGGCGCAGTCTACGCAAGAAGAACTCCACCCCATTCACACTCGTAAAAACCACCCAGGAAAAGGAATCCAGCCGTGCCAATGCTTCATCCAACACCTTTGTATTCTCTGGCACAACTAGATGGATCGTGGGAATGGTAATCGCCTCTCCACCTAGGGAGGCGATTTTTTGCGCGAGTCCCCTCCCCTGTGTCGCTGTCCGTGTGACAAGCACCCGGGTTCCAAATATCGGTTTAGACTCAAACCACTTGAGTCGACCCTGCTTCTGATCACTTAATACGAAGAAGGAACTTGCCTCAGTAAAGGAGTCTTCTTCTCTATTCACCCATTCTGCCAACCGCTCTGTCACAACCTGTTGATCCATCTCTGTCCCCGATGTAATCACAGAAGCGAGGGTATCTGGAGACCATCCACGGTCGATAAGCTGACTGGCTGTTTTGGCGACGGATTGATCCAGATGAAGGATCAGACCCGTGCCATCTTCTCCAGATAACAACCACTCCTGTGGAGAAGGGAGGGATATACCCGCATAGGTTGTCCAGGCAGTCAGCTCTGAAACACCTGGAATAATCGTAAAGGGGATGGTCGCTTGAGAGAGAGCAGCCGCCTCGCGATGCATTTCCCCGATTAACAAAGCCTCTCCCGCAACGAGGCGGACAATGGTTTTCCCAGCCTTAGCAAGGGTTACTAGAATTTCCTCTGAACCAACTTTAGCAGGGATTTTTTTCGCTTTGTCACTTCTTCCTTCTAAAAGAGATGGATTAACCTTTTCATCATATAGAATCACATCTGCATCTAGCAGGGCTTCTCTTCCACGCAGGGTTAGCAAATCGGGAGCTCGGGGTCCCGCCCCGACGAAGGTGACACTCCCTGGATTCATCACTCTATCCCTTCCTTCACTTTGTTCAACAATTGGCGGGCACCTTTTTCCATCAGTTCAGAGGTGAGCGTTTGACCTACTTCCTCCGGATCCGTCCCCACTGCCTCCCCTTGAAGCAAGGGTTTCCCTATAGGATCAACCACAAGGCCTCGTAAGTGAATACGCTCACCATCGATAGTTGCATATCCTGCAATCGGTAAATGACACCCTCCCTCAAAGGCATGGAGGAAGACCCGCTCTGCTCGGATGGCCATCGCCGACTTTTCATCATGAACGCCACGAAGTATCTCTAGCATTTCCCGATCATCTACACGGCACTGTACTGCTAAAGCCCCTTGTCCTACTGCCGGAAGCATCTTCTCTTCGGGAATAATCTGCGTCACTTTCTCCTCCCAACCCAGACGATTAATCCCAGCTTGAGCTAACACAAGAGCATCAAATTGCTTTTCTTCCATCAATTTTTTCATGCGAGTCTGCAAATTGCCGCGTACGGGTTTTACCTGCACATCAGGACGCATTGCAAGAATTTGCGCTTGGCGTCGCAGGCTACTGGTCCCAACAATCGCCCCTTCAGGCAGCTCCTCCACCTTCGCTCCTGTACGGGAAATAAGACAATCCCTAGCATCTTCACGCACAGTTACCGCACCAATCGTCAACCCCTCCGGCATCTCAGCCGGCATATCTTTCATACTGTGAACGGCCAGATCAATGCGACCTTCTAATAGGGCTTGTTCGATTTCTTTCACAAATAGCCCTTTCCCACCCACTTTGGATAATGTGACATTAAGAATCTGATCCCCCTTGGTCACAATACGTTCTTGCTTCATTTCCCAGGAGGAGGGAAGGACCCCTTTTATTTGTTTCATCACCCATTGGGTTTGAGTAACTGCCAGTTCACTCCGTCTGGTTCCTATCACCACTGTGCGCATACCGATACTCCTCTCTCATCCTTCTTCCTAGTTTGAAAAAACCACCCTTAGCACAGGCGGTGGTGGCAATCGCACCGACTCTCTCTTCCCCAATATCAAAGCCAACGATGAAAGGAAAGTCCCGCGTTAGAAATCATGTAATTCGCCAAAATCATAAGAAATGAAATCACACTCCACCATGCGAGTTGGCATCCGTTCCATCCACCTACCGATCTCTTATAGAGGTACACAGAATAAACAACCAGCACTACAAATGAGCCAATAATTTTGGGGTCAAACCAAAAGCTTCCTCCTACTTTCTGATTAGCCCAGATCAAACCCAAAATAATAGCTAGCATCAGTAAAGGCACAGCTATCATGGTTAAGCGGTAGGAAAAGGCTTCGAGTCTCCCTAGACTTGGAAAACGACGTAGCGTTTGGTTCCATTTCTTTCGCTTTAATAAATGGTTTCCAATTAAATAGAGAATGGAGAACACCGTAGCCAAGGTAAAGAAAGCGTAGGCGATAAAGGCCATCACCACATGGATAAATACCAACTCTGACAACAAAGGTGACGCAATTTCTTCCCCAGCGTGGGGAGGGATAAACAGATTGACCGCCGAAATCGCAAATCCCATCAGGTTGGCGGCAAAAACAAATATGTGCATCTCATAGAGCCAATCAATGACTAAGGTTACGGTAACAAGTGCCCAGGAATAAAACATTAATGAATCGTATCCTGTAAGTACCGGAATCGCTCCTAAACTTGCTTTCCATATGAAAAAAGCCGTCTGACACAACCAAACGGCGACAAGAAAAAGGAGCGCCAATCGGCGACCTTGCCGATTGGGCTGCATTAGATCCGAAAAAGCAAACAATAAGCTTAAGGCATACATATAGATAATGAAATGATAGAACCAATGCTCGGCGAACACATCGTTCTCCCCCTATCTCAGGAACGGATGGCAGCCTCTCCTGCTAAGGCCGGTTGTAATATCGACGGCCTACAGCGTTCAGATCTGACCGATTCTTCTTGACTCTCTTTCTCTTTGGCCAGTTTCTCTTCTAGGGCAAAAATCTGCACAAACATATCGAGTGCCTGCTCTCGTTCAGAAGTTGCGGATAACTCCTTAATACGTGAGAGTGGATCCCGCAAGAGCTGGTTAACAATGCTTTTGGTATGTTTGCGCAAAATACGCTTCTCCCGCTCCGTTAAGTCAGGGAGTTTCCGTTCAATGCGGAGCATGGTTTCCTCGTGGATATCGAGTGCTTTCTCACGAAGAGCCGTAATGACAGGTACAACCCCAAGGGTTTGTAACCACTCATTAAAACGGAGCATCTGTTCTTCGATCATCACACCCACTTTATCCGATTCTTGCTCACGAAGATAAATATTGGTCTCCACGATTCCATTCAAATCATCGATATCAAAGAGATACACATTATCTAAATCATGAATAGCAGGATCAATATCCCTTGGTACTGCAATATCAATAAGGTATAATGGTTGAATTCGCTTTGCCACTGCCGACTGCACTACATCCTTATCAATCACAGCGGTGGGGGCCCCTGTGGAACTAACGACGATATCAGCTTCACGGATCGATTCCACCAACCTTGATAAAGGACGTGCTTCCCCGTTGAAGCGATGCGCCACTTCCCGTGCCTTTTCCAAGGTACGGTTTAAAACAATGACTTGTTTTGCACCCGCTTCAAAAAGATGCTTCGCCGTCAATTCCCCTGTTTCCCCTGCACCTAAAAGAAGGACGGTTTTCCCTGTAAAGGTACTAAACATTTTTCGACCTAGTTGCACAGCAGCATAACTGACAGATACTGCATTCTGCCCGATCTCCGTCTCCGACTGCACCTTTTTACCTAAAGTAACAGCTTGCTTAAACAACTGATTTAGAAATGTTCCAGTAACCCCTTCTTCATGGGCCACACGGAAATCATTTTTCACTTGGCCAAGGATTTGCGTCTCTCCCAACACCATCGAATCTAAGCCACATGTAACAGTAAAGAGTTGGCGTATGGCTTGCTCATCTCGTTTTACATACAAGTGGTCAACAAAATCCCCCATGGGGATTCCGAATTCTTTTGCCAAAAAAGACTTCGAGTAATACGATCCAGTGTGGGGTTGATCACTTACCACATACAATTCTAGGCGATTGCATGTGCTGATCATCACGCATTCCAAGATGCTTTTCATATGACGCAACCGATGAAGAGCAGGCCCTAACTCCGATTCAGTAAAGGTCATTTGCTCCCGTAATTCCACCGGCGCAGTTTTGTGATTAAATCCCGTTACAATGATATGCATAGACTCCACTCCGAATCTACCAGAAAACCCTCATGGATTCTCGGTTATCCATGCCTTCGTTAACTCCTGCATGCATTTTTATCGAGCACCTATTTCAAATTAGTGCCTACATCGATCGCATGTATTCATACCCTATTATAGCATAGGCTATTCCATGTTGAAAAAAGGGTTGTGAACAGATTTTGAAGCAGAGGCATACGATAGCACATGGGCCTATTTTTGGAACCCCCATTCGGGAGAAAGGAGCTTCGATCCGATGAAACTGACCCGCATAGGCGTTACCATCCTGCTGATGTTCTCCCTTATCCTTCTTGCCACCGCCTGTAACACCGAACAATCTACCAAAAACCTGGATAAGGTTAATGTTGTGGAAGTGACCCACTCCCTCTTTTATGCCCCGCAATATGTAGCAATCCAGAAAGAATTCTTCAAAAAAGAGGGAATCCAGGTTAATCTGCGAGATGGATTGGGCGGCGATAAAACCATGGCTGCTCTCCTTTCTGGCGATGCGGACATCGTTCTTGTCGGTGCTGAAACGGGGGTATACGTAACTGCTGGTGAAACCCAAAATCCAGTAGTCGGTATCGCTCAGCTCACCCAGACGGATGGAAGTTTTCTCGTTGCCCGCAAACCGACTAAGGATTTTAAGTGGTCCGACTTAAAGGGAAAAAAGCTCCTCGGCCAACGTAAGGGTGGAATGCCTGAAATGGTGAGTGAACACGTCCAACGAAAAAACGGATTAACTCCCTTTAAGGATGTTACTATCATCCAAAATGTAGACTATAAAAACCTTCCCGCTGCTTTCGCTTCTGGCACAGGGGATTACGTCCAGCTTTTTGAACCCTTTGCCTCTCAATTAGAGAAGGAAGGGAAAGGTACGGTGGTTGCCTCCTTTGGCAAGGACAGCGGGCGTCTCCCTTATACCATCTACCTTACCCGCTCAAGTGCACTCAATAAAGACCCCGATCGTTACAAGCGTTATATCCGCGCCCTTTATAAAGCACAGAAATGGTGTGCAACCCACTCTGCAGAGGAAATCGCGAAGGTGGTAAAGCCGCTTTTCCCGCAAACTGACGATAAAATTCTCACCCGTGTTCTATCCCGTTACCAGTCCCAAAAATCCTGGGCAACTGATCCCATCATCGATAAAGAGGAATACAACCGGATGTTGGATGTGATGGCGGAATCCAATGAGTTACCCAAACGGATCCCATACGAAAAAGTGATTCAGATGGATATTGCACAAAAGGCCATAAATAATCAGCCATAGATTTCCTGTGAAAGGAGGGAAGGAGATGGCAATCGGTGTACTTGAAGCCGATCAAGTAAGTAAAGTCTACCTCAGTCGTCACGATCAGGTAAACGCCCTTGCGCCAATCTCCTTTCGCATTCAACCGGGGGCCTTTGTGAGTTTCGTTGGGGCAAGTGGTTGTGGTAAAAGCACCGTCCTCTCCCTTGTCGCAGGCTTAATATCACCCACAGCTGGAGAACTTCGGCTTTTCGGTGAACCGATCAAGGGTCCCTCTCAGCGAATTAGTTACATGCTCCAACAAGATTGTCTATTAGATTGGCGTACGGTAGAACAAAATATAACCCTAGGGCTATCCTTTCGTGGCTCACATGGATCTAAAACAGCTGCCCACGCCCGTTACCTATTGGCAGAGTTAGGCCTCTCTCATACACTGCATCAATACCCCTCCCAACTTTCTGGCGGGATGCGACAACGGGTAGCTCTCGTCCGTACACTAGCCGTTCAACCTGAGCTCCTCTTATTAGATGAACCCTTCTCCGCCTTGGATTATCAGAATAAGCTTCACCTCGAAGAACTACTCGTCGATGTGCTCCATGGACGAAAAATGACCGCCCTTCTCGTTACCCATGATCTCGAAGAAGCCATCGCACTCTCGGATACCATTTATGTCATGGGTGGACGCCCAGGAACCCTGCGTCGAATCATAGAAGTACCCACGGAGATTCGCGATGCTTCTCCCCTTGCTGCTCGTAGCATGCCTACCTTCCGCTCCCTTTTTATAGAACTGTGGAAGGAGATTGAATCCCCATGAACCAACGATGGACACACTGGCTTTCGCGTGGAGCGCATTCCCCCATCCATGCTACATACCTCGCCAAGCTACGGATTCGAGATTGCTGGGTGATAATCACTCGAATCGCACTTCTCTTGTTTATATTAATCGGATGGGAATGGGCGACAAAAGTAGGCTGGCTCGACCCTTTCCTTTTTGGTAGCCCAGGTAGAATCTACGAATTATTTTTACAAATGGCCTCCACGGGAGATCTTTTTCGTGACATGGGGATCACTACGTTAGAAACCATCGGTGGATTTATTCTCGGAACCACCGCTGGAGTTTCCCTCGCCAGTCTAATCTGGGCTTCTCCCTTTCTCTCCCGTGTTCTCGATCCCTATCTAGTCGTGCTCAACAGCATGCCAAAGGTAGCCCTCGGTCCTCTCTTTATCGTCACCATCGGTGCAGGTTTCGCCTCCATCTTAGCCATGGCTGTGGCGATCACCATCGTCATCACAACCCTAGTCATCCATACTGCATACCAAAACGTTTCCTCCGACTATCACCGTCTCGCCCGATCCTTCGGTGCATCGAGGCGGCAACTCTTTACCACCATCATCTTCCCCGCCTGTATCCCCGATATGATCGCCGCCCTAAAAGTAAATGTGGGTCTCGCCTGGGTAGGCGTCATCGTTGGTGAATTTCTTGTTGCTAAGGAAGGGCTTGGGTATTTGATCATCTACGGTTTTCAGGTGTTTAACCTGAATCTGGTGATGCTCTCTCTTTTGCTGATCGCCCTCTGTGCTACAGTGATGTATCTTATTGTTAATTATTTGGAGAGACGCCTGATGCGCCATCGGAATTTAGAGTGTTGACGAAAAGAATGGGTATGAAAAAAACCAACTGATTCCCCTCGGGGATAATCAGTTGGTTTTTCCCATCGATCGACTCACCGCTTCCTGTTCCGCTTCAAACCAAGCCAGTTTTTCTCGTAGATGTACCACTTCACCTAGCACGATGATCGCCGGGGACTGAATCGCGTATTGCTTTACTTTTCCCACGATATCATCAAGGGTTCCCGTCACTGAAAGCTGACGTGCCGCCATCGTACCCCATTCGATAATGGCAACGGGTGTACTATTGTCACATCCTTGTATTAGCATCTGTTGCTGGATCGAGGGCAACTTCTCCATCCCCATATAAATGACTACGGTATCCACTTGTTTTAGTAAGCCTATCCAATCTTGCTCTTGTTCTTCCTTACCACAGCGATGCCCCGTGACAAAAGCAACCGAACCACTGATTCCCCGGTGGGTTAGCGGGATACCTGCGTAGAGGGAAGCCGCGGCGCCAGAGGTCACCCCCGGTACGATTTCAAATGGAATGTGATGCTGTGCACAGTAGGCCGCCTCTTCTCCCACACGACCAAAGATTCCAGGGTCCCCGCCCTTCAGTCTCACCACTGTCCGTTTTTTTCGCGCTTGTTCCACAAGTACTTGCTGGATTTCTGTTTGCGATAGGGTATGATTACCCGCTTGTTTTCCACAATAGATCAGCTGTACGGGGTAGGTAGCATGGTGTAACAATTCCGGATTGACGAGTCGGTCATAAAGAATGACATCCGCCTGTTGAATCAACTCCAGTGCACGCACCGTGATTAATCCGGGATCGCCAGGTCCCGTCCCTACTAAATAGACTTTCCCTGTCACAAGATCCCTCCTCACTGGGTCATTGGTGTAGTCTTATCCAGCATAATCTGGACGTTTTCCCCTTCGACTTTTGCCTGAAATACCTGTACACACCCTTCGTCCGGCTCCTGCACATTTCCATCTAGCGTCGATATTTTCCATTCGTGCAGGGGGCAAAAAACATACTTGCCAGAAACGATCCCTTCAGCTAAGGGTCCTCCCCGATGGGGGCAACGATTTTCTAGGATGCGGAATTGGTCTGTACTGAGGCGAAAAACGGCCAATTCCATCCCTGCCACATGCACCACGCGCCCCATTTGTTTGGGGAAGTCAGCTATCTTACCAATAGTGATGGCTTCCATTTTTCTACCCCTTTACTGTTTTGTTGTTGTTTCCAGCTCAGGTTCTTTATACCATGTTGTACGTGTTTTAGCGTCATTAACATCTTTGCCCCAGGGCTCTTCGCGTTTCTCGAGCGCCTCTTCCAAGCGATTGACTAGGCGTTTACGATTTTCTAGATCCTCTACGACAGCCGCTTTCACCTTTTCCAAACCGATGTTTTCAATCCACATCGAGGTTCGCTCCCAGTAGGCCGCCGTCTCCCGATAGAATTGTAAAAACGCACTCGTCACTTCCAAGACTTCAGCTTCTGTATCCACTTTGCACAACAAGTCGCCTCCACGTAAGTTAACGCCTGCATTTCCACCTACATACAGCTCCCAACCGCCTTCTACGCCAACGACACCCACGTCTTTAATTCCCGATTCAGCACAATTGCGCGGACAGGCGGAGACCGACATTTTCACTTTATGTGGTGTACTTAATCCTTCATATGCTTTTTCCATATCGATTCCGAGTTGGATCGAGTCTTGCGTTCCAAAGCGGCAGAAGTCGGATCCGACACATGTTTTTACCGTCCGTAACGCTTTCGCGTAGGCATGCCCTGATGGCATCCCTAATTCCTCCCATATTTTAGGTAAATCCGATTTCTGAACCCCTAGCAAATTAATTCGCTGGCCACCGGTCATCTTCACCATCCGTACGTTGTATTTCTCAGCGACTTCGGCAATTTTACGCAGTTCCTCCGGCGAAGTTACTCCACCATACATGCGTGGGATGACAGAGTAAGTGCCATCGTTTTGAATATTGGCATTGCGCTGTTCGTTCACCACACGTGATACGCGTTCATCCTCATGTTCCTTCGGCCATACCATACCTAGGTAATAATTAAGCGCAGGTCGACATTTAGGACACCCCTCGTCATTTTTCCAATCCAACACATTCATCGTTTCCCGCACCATCGTCAAGTGCTTCGATCGAATAGCTTCTACCACCTCATCCCGCGACAGCTCCGTACAATCACAGATCGGTGTATGAGATTCCGCATCAGGGTCATAATTGTCTCCCATTTCCCCTTGTATAATTTGTTCGACCAGTGGCTTACAACCGCCACAGGAACCGCCTGCTTTGGTATGTCGTTTTACCTCGTTAAATGAAGTAAGACCCTTCTCTTGCATCGTCGCCAGAATCGTCCCCTTGGTAACTCCATTACAATCGCAAACCTGGTCCTCTGCTGTCAGCTGTTCGACACCCGATGAACTTCCACTACCCCCATGCCCTGTCCACTTTTGGTAGATTTCCTCGGTCATCGGACTCTTTTCTTTGATGAGTTTCTGCATAAAAGCTGCGTCTGAGGTGTCGCCAAACAGTACGCCCCCCACAACTTGATCGTCCTGCAGAACCATCTTCTTATAGATTCCATTCCACTCATCCTGAACGCGAAGAGCGCGGGTATCTTCGGTATCGCGAAACGCACCCGCCGAAAATACATCCACTTCTGACACTTTTAACTTAGTCGATAAAATCGAACCCGTATATGCTTGCGTTTCCACTCCACACAGGTGCTTAGCGAGCACCGTCCCCTGATCGCGGTGAGGGGCAACTAATCCATAGACGGTACCGCGGTGTTCAGCACATTCACCTACCGCATATACATCAGGAATGCTCGTTTCCATATAGTCATTAACAACGATACCCCGGTTCACCTCTATCCCAGCCTCTTTCGCCACCTCCACATTGGGCTTGATTCCGACTGCCGACTGCCATCACTACCAGATCCGCTTGTATTTGTGTTCCATCCTTAAATCGCAGCCCTTTCACGCGTTGATTCCCAAGGATTTTTTCTGTGTGTTTATTGGTTAGAAAATTCATCCCTTGCTGTTCCAGTTTCTCTTTTAACATCGTGGATGCCACCGGATCTAACTGGCGTTCCATCAGATCCTCATAAATATGAACCACATCCACCTCCATCCCGAGGTTTAACAGTCCCCGGGCCGCTTCCAGACCAAGCAACCCACCGCCGATCACTGCGGCTTTCTTCGTTTGTTTGGAAGCTTCCATCATCGCTTCACAATCTTTGATATCACGAAAGGCGATGACACCTTTTTTATCGACTCCTGGTAGCGGCAGCATAAACGGTAGGGAACCCGTCGCAAGAATTAGCTGATCGTAAGACGCCGTCACCCCATCCGTACCATATACCACTTTCTGCTCCGTATCGATCCGTGTCACCTCACAATTCACATGAAGCTGGATATCATTTTTCTGATACCAGTCCCAATCATTGAGGGTGATATCCTCCATCTCCGTCTCCCCTGACAACACCGATGATAAAAGGATTCGGTTGTAATTGGGATACGGTTCTTTACCAAATATCGTCACGTCATAGTCATCCTTCGCAAGTTTCAGCACATGTTCAATCACCTGCACCCCAGCCATCCCGTTCCCTACCAATACCAATTTCTTTTTTTTCATCCTTCCTTTCTCCCCTTCCCGATAATCTTCCTTTTGTCTTCTGGTGCGAGGTGGACCGACGCGGACAGCACACGCTTTGAAGGCGGGCATTTTACTTTCTGGGTCAAGTTCAGGCAACGTCAAGCGGTTCACCCCACCATCCCCGCCCCAATGCATCGGAATAAACACCGTATCTGGTCTGATCTGAGTCGTTCGTTTCACTTTGAGCTTTATCTCCCCGCGACGGGATTTCACACTGGCCAACTGTCCCTCCTCTACCATCCATTCCTCCGCTGTATTCGGATGAATGTAGAGCAAGGGCTCTGGCGCACGCTGATTATGGATGGGTGTACGCCGCGTCTGTACCCCCGTCAGATAGTGATGCATCAAGCGTCCCGTCGTCAGCGTCAGCGGATAAGTATCATCGGTTGCCTCAGCGGGAGTTTCATGGGGGACCGTAAGAAAACGGGCCCTGCCATCAGGATGAAAAAATCTCCCCCCTGTAAAAAGACGCTTAACCCCCGCCTCATCTTTGTCCGGACAGGGCCAGAACACCCCATCCTCCTCGTCGATTCGCTGATAACTCATCCCGTTATAATCGGCAATCCCACCTTTGCTGGCGCGACATAGCTCATTAAAAATATCCTCGACATTGGAGTAAGAAAAGTACTTCGCTTGATTGAGCGCCTGGGCCATCTCCATTAGAATCATCCAATCCGTTTTTACCTCTGCCGGTAGCTTACGTACCGCTCGCCGCAGACTAACCCGTCCTTCTAGATTGGTGACAGTCCCTTCATCCTCTAAAAACGTCGCACTGGGTAGAACTAAGTCTGCCTTTGAAGCGGTCTCGGAGAGGAACATATCCACGACAACGAGAAAATCAAGCTGCTCCAGCGCTTCTTCCACGTAATGGCTATCGGGATTCGAATTGAGTGGATTCGAGGAGAATACGACCAAGCCCCGAATCAATTGCTCATGCATCCGGGCAAACATTTCATGGGCGGAGACACCCGCCCGTGGTAATTGCTCCTCCTCTATCCCCCATACCTCTGCCACTTCACGCCGGTGTTGTTGATTTTCAATCTGTCTGTACCCTGGTAGTTGATCCGCTTTCTGCCCATGTTCACGGCCGCCTTGACCATTCCCTTGACCTGTGACAGCACCATAACCACTGCCTACCCGCCCCATGTTGCCGGTTGCCAAGGCGATATTAATAAAGTTACGAACATTGCGTACGCCATTGGTATGTTGCTCCACCCCTCGTGCTGTAAGGACCATACCCGCTCTTGCTTTTCCAAAGGCGCGTGCAGCGACACGAATGTTCTCCTCACTAACACCTGCGATAGAAGCTACCTCCGATAATGAGATTGTTTGCAGATAGGCTTTCAAATCGTTAAAACCTCGTGTATGGTTGCGAATAAAATTTTCATCCGTGTACCCCTCATCCACGATCACTTTTAACATCCCATTTACCAGCGCACTATCCCCACCTGGATGAACTTGGAGATGGATATCCGCCACGCGGGAAGTCGCTGTCTCACGTGGATCGATGACAATAATCGTCGCTCCATTCTTCTTGGCTTCGTGAATATAGGGCATCATGGTTGGCTGACATTCAGAAATATTGGTCCCTGCAAGAATTAAGCAGTCCGTCTGCGGAAGATCCGCAAGGGGCTGCGTCAGACCACGATCGACACCAAATGCCTGATTGGCCGCTGTTGCCGCCGACGACATACAGTACCGCCCGTTGTAATCGATATAACGTGTACGCAGAGCCACGCGGGCAAATTTGCCAAGCAGGTATGACTCCTCATTCGTCAGCGAACCTCCGCCAAACATTGCTACCGCATCATGACCATATTTTTCTTGCGTCGCTATCACTCGCTCCTTAAACCATGTCAGTGCCTCTGCCCAGGTTACCGGCTCCAACTGACCTTCCTTACGCAGGAGTGGTTTCTTCAAGCGGTCTTCACCTAAGACGTGGGTATGGGCATTCATCCCCTTGACACACAGTCGTCCTTTTACAACAGGGTCCTCCTCATTGGGTGAAATCGATACCCGCTTCTTCCCCTGTACACTTTTTTCCTCATGAACCCACATCGTGCACTGCATACTACAGTAGGGGCACCGACTGAGTGCGGTGTGTTCCGTTGGCTGCGATTGTTCGCGATTACGATGATTCCGCAGGAAGTCTTCCATTTACTTCTCCTTTCAACTGTTCCGGAGGGCCGCCAATGGTGATGAAGTCACCTTTTCCATAGAGTCCTTGTTCTTACGCTGCCATTGCTTACCCATCAGATGGATGACGACGCCTGCGACCAGTGCAATTCCACCCACTAGTACGTACCCAGAAGCAAACGTTCCACTCCAACCTTTCAACACACCGAGAAGGGTTGGAAGGAGAAATCCGCCAACGCCACCAGCCGCCCCGACTAGACCTGTCATAACACCGATCTCGTGTCCGAAGCGTTGCGGAACCAATTGAAAAACCGCTCCATTACCCAGTCCAAGAGCCGCCATCACGAGAAAAAGAACGATCATCTCTGCATAAAAGGGCATAAGCAACGCCACACCGACAAATAGCAAGGCAATGCAACCAAATAGCACTTTAAGGACGGAGATCCCGCCTACCCGATCCGCGATCCACCCTCCAAAGGGACGGACAAAACTACCAGCTAGCACACATATCGTGACGTAATCGCCAACTGTAATCGGAGCTAACCCATACTGGTCACGAAAGAATACGGGCAAAAAGCTCGACATCCCCACAAAACCACCAAAGGTAATGCTATAAAAAAAACAGAACAGCCACGCCTCCGGTACTTTCAGTACAGTCAAATAGGATGCCGTCTTTTTTACCTCCGCCTGCTGCGGTGGAGCCTTCGCGATGATCATAAATGTACCTAAGACAAGTGCCATCGGAAGCATCGCAATTCCAAAGACTGCATGCCAGCCGAAGGCTTCCGCCAACCGCGGCGCAAACAGCGTCGAAAGTAGTGTGCCACTATTCCCTGCTCCAGCGATCCCCATCGCCAGCCCCTGATACTTTTTCGGATACCATCGACTAGTGAGCGGAAGCGCCGCTGCAAAACTAGCCCCCGCAATCCCAAGCAGAAAACCGTAAGCATACACTTCCGGTAGAGTCCGCCCAGCTAACCATAGCAACAACAAGGGAATCATACTAAGCACCATACCCATAATCGATGCCTTACGCGCGCCTATCCTGTCTGCCATCACGCCAAGAAATAACCGGAAAAAGGCGCCACCTAAGATGGGTAGGGCCACAAGTATCCCTTTCTGCGATGCTGAAAGCCCAAAATCCTCTGCCACAAAAACAGAAGTCGCCCCCATCAATACCCAGACCATAAAGCTAGTATCGAAATAGAGAAAGGAACCTAACAAAGTCGGCCAATGCCCACTTTTAAGAAATCCACGCAATGACAATGTCCTTCCCCCTTCAATTTGATTAAGTAAAAAATACAGAAGGAGCCCACCCGTCATCTGGATGAGCTCCGTTGCTCATAACTACCATCGACACAATCCACTTCGTCTTGATCCGATACCTATCACGTCATTGTGATGGACCGCCGATACCTATCACATCGTTGTGATGGATCGAGTAACAATTTCATAGTGGAATTATACAGAAGAGTTCGCAGAGATGTCAACTATTATAACATGTAAATTCTCATCGGCTTTAAAATGTTAGGTTATATTACATAAAATGTTCCATTAACTTACATATAGTCGGATAATCAAGGCATCTATTAAATTGACCCTTTTTCTCTTGGGTAGCAAAGCTGGAAAAACAGTTGTTGCGTTATCGGAATTTTGAAGTAGTGGTAAAAGTAAAAAACCGTCTATATCGATATTGACGGTTGGAGGTATAGTAGAATTAATGTTCCCTTAGGGTCTGTCTTTTGAGGACTACTCCCTGCTAGTTGAAATGTTGCTAGCCATAAGAAAGCGGCTAGACACAGTACAGACTTGCTAGCGAAAGTCTCTTGCGCATCCAGCCGCCCTCCCACCTTCTTTAAACTAAAAATATTATGAATCCATCTTCACCAGCTCATGCTGTATCGCATAGATAATCACCTGTGAACGGCTTTTCACCCGTAGTTTCTTCAAAATACTGCTCACATGGATCTTGACTGTCTTATCACTGATGTATAGCTGCTTGGCGATTTCTTTGTTGGATAACCCTTTTACCATGAAACCAAGGACGTCTAGCTCTCGAGGGGTTAACGCATCCTCTCCAGCACCTTTGTCTGTCTTTTTCTCCCCACTGATATTATCGAGGAGCTTGCGAGCCATGACTGGGTGGAGAGCAGACTCCCCGCGGTAAGCCGCACGGATGGCCCCAACAACATCGGCGGAAGGAGCATCTTTTAATAAATAACCCACAGCTCCTGCTCGAATCGATTCATATAGATACTCGTCGCGGTCAAACATGGTCAGCACGAGGACTGCAGACTTTAGTTTTCGTTCTTTAATTTGGCGGATCGCCTCGACGCCACTCATCCCCGGCATATTGATATCCATCAGAACCACATCGGGTGACAGTAGCTCGATCATCTCTAATGCCTCTTCCCCGTTGTTCGCTTGACCTAACACTTCCATATCTGATTCCAAACTGATGATATTGGACAATCCATCTCGCAATACAGCATGATCGTCTACTAATAGTACGTTAATAGGCATGAACGGCTACCTCCTCCTTTTCTCCGATTGGGATGGTTAGGGTTACTGTCGTCCCATCTCCCTCCTCACTATCGAATTGCAGAGAAGCATTGAGAGACTGCGCTCGTTCGTTCATCCCAACAATTCCATAACGTTTCTGCGCCTCTGCTTTATATACCGCTTTGGCAAGGGAAAAACCAACGCCGTTATCCTGCACCACCAATCTTACTTCATCCGATGCAAACACAAGGGTCACCTTTACTTCATCCGCCTGAGCATGTTTAGCCGCATTGGAGAGAGCTTCGTGGCAAACCATGTAGATCGTTTCTTCTGCATCGCTTTGCAAGGGCACTTGATCCCCTACGGTCTCAAAAAACCCATCACTACCTGTTTCATTACAAAACGCTTCCACTCGCCGATTTAGCGCAGGCGCCAAGCCAATTTTTTGTGCCGGGGATGGACGAAGTGCAGTGATGGAGTACCGGACTTCCTTCAGTCCTTCCCGTAATTTCACCTGACTCTCTCCTAGCCACACCTTTACTTTATCGGGATGGGAATCAAAGGCTTTGATCGAAGATTCTACCTTCATCAATACTCCAGCAAAGGATTGCGCAATTCCATCGTGGATCTCCCTTGCAAGACGATTTCTCTCCTCGGCTACAGAGCGGCGTTCACGCTCTTCCCCAAGTCGGATATTACGGATCGTGACAACAGATTGACAAGACAATACTTGCAGGAAAGATCGGTCCGCCTCCTCAAAGCTGTCTCCTTCCGTTCGACCCAAAGTAATGACTCCGAGTACTTCACCATCCATCTCCAAAGGCACTGACAAGAGGGACCGTACACCCTCAAAGTCTTCTCGATCTTGTTGGCATCGAGGGTCTAAACGTGCCTGATGAACCAAAGCAGGACGGGCATGGGAGGCAGTCCAACCAGAGATTCCACGATTGAGTGGGAGCGTACGTCCCCGTAACTCCTCTGGGAATTCCCCCGCAGTAACAAAGGGTCTAAGTCGATCATTTTGTAATAAGTAAACTGCTCCAAAATTGTACCGTACTACCTTGGACAAGGGTAAAATCGTCTGTTTCATCACCCTCGTTAGATCCAGACTCCTGTTTAACTCCCGTGTAATCAGAAATAGAAATTCTAATTTTTTCTTTTTTCGAATTAGTTTTGAAATCACGTGAGTTAATATTGAAAAGGCAGCTAATGGAGAGAAAAAAAATAGAAACGCTAAAGGGGCTGTCTCCCGCCCATCATGCAACATTCCATAATATGTACAAATGTATGCCCAACAAAAAATCGCAATCCCAGTCTCCAGAACTTTGTTTTTCACCCATAGGCGATGAACCCGCGGACGGCTGCGCAACATCTCTAGACCATCACGAATTCCCTTACTTGTCCCTTCATAGACAATCACACAACCAAGAAGGATAAGTGCTGATAACCAGACACCACTCGCCATAAGTTCCTGTTCGAAAGTATCTAAATAAATTTGGACCATAAATAGACCAAAAATCGTATAACCTGTCCGAAAGGCTGCCCGGGAAAGTGAATGACCACGAACAGCTGTCACTACCATGACGATCACTATGTAGACAAATCCAGATATCCCAGCAGAGAACATAGTTCCTAAGGTAAATAGTACGGGAAAATGGACGGATACTCTCCCATCATGTCCAGGAACAGGAAAGCATTCTATGACAAGAATGAGCATAGCCAAGGCAAGAAGGTGTAACAAGGTCCACTCGCTCTTTTCCCAGGAGTTAATAAGCGAATATGATGATAAAAACCACGCCGTAAACACGACGGACCACCGACACATTCTCTCTAACCAATACTCTCTATTCATTGATCACAACCCGCCTATCTCTATTTTCTTTCTTACTCTCCCCCTGTAAAACACCTATCACCCTTTCTGTATTCTTCATCGCCCAACTGCAAGTACGCGAAGTCCTTATTGATACTTTTGGATGCATTGATGTCTCAGTCATGGTGGGCGTTGCATTGTGCCTCTTTATTCCTTCATCTTTATAATCCTACCACATATCTACCATGTTTTGTGACTTGTAACATAGTTTCAATTATGAATTACATCTAATCCATATGTTTCGTTATTACCCAACCGTTGACTGTTAAAGATCCCTTTCGTATCCAACTCCTTTATATAAAGTTGTGTTACGATAATTAAGATACCTGAACATCGATAAGGAGCGATAGGATTGTCCAGAAAACCGTGGATCGCTGAGTTCTCTCTACTCTGCATCGCCTTCGTTTGGGGAGCTACGTTCATCCTTGTGCAAAGCGCGATCCAATCATTACCCCCCTTACTATTTTTAGCAGTCCGCTTTGGAATGGCAACTATCTTATTAGTGGGCCTACTTGCCTTTCGTGGGCAAATAGCGGCGCTTCGTAATCCTCGTTATTTATTGGCTGGGGGATTCTTAGGCATATGGCTTTTTCTAGGATATGCTTTACAAACCTTTAGCCTTTTGTATACAACTTCAGGAAAGTCCGGTTTTCTCACCGGGGTATCCGTTGCACTCGTCCCATTATTCAGTTTCTTGGTCTTGGGCACGCGACCCAGTCGAAATGCCATTATCGGTGTAGGATTTGCATTAATTGGCCTATATCTATTGGCCTTTGTCGATTTCTCTCAGCTTAATCCAGGGGATATCCTTGCCTTTTTATGCGCAATCGGATTTGGGTTACAAATTGTCTATACAGGTAAATATGCCCAGTGGGCAGAAGCCATCCCCTTAGCTACCATTCAAGTGGGAATGGTCGCTTTGTTAAGCTTTCTCTCCTCTCTTATCTTTGAATCATCCTCCACACTCTTCTCATGGGACCTTTTCATTCTCCCTGAGGTAGCTATTGCACTTGTTGTTACGGTTCTCTTTGCAACTGTGTTGGCTTATTGGGGGCAGACCTATTTTCAACGTCACACCTACCCCACACGAGTCGCCCTCATCTTTGCAATGGAGCCGGTATTTGCAGCATGGACGGATTGGGCATGGTTAGGTACACCCATGAATATCGCTACGATAACAGGGTGCCTCTTCATCCTTAGTGGTATGATCCTCGCTGAGACAGGAAGTCTAAAGCGTTCATCAAAACTAATCCAGGAGGAGGTCACAACATGCGCGGAAAAATAATGGGGCTCTTTATCATCGCCGCAGGAACCTTACTTCTTCTCAGACAACTAGGATGGTCTATCGCTCAAACGATATCGAACTGGGAATTCCTATTGGTCATTGCGGGTTTCATTCTCCTCATCCTAGCGATGCGAAAACCTGTCCGTCCACGGCTATCGATAGTAGCAATGACATTAATCGGGTTAGGCATCCATGCATGGGGGCTGGCTCAGATTGAAAAATGGCCCGACCATTGGAGCCTGTTCCCGATCATCATTGGTGCTTCTTTTCTTCTTATGGGAGGCCTTTATCAAAAAAATCGCTTCTATGGAGTGATTGGCACCCTCCTCTGTCTCCTTGGTCTATTTGCCTGGCCTGGAGTTGGTGGAATTCCTGGTCTTGAAGATCTAGAGCAAACACTTAATACGTATTGGCCAATATTACTCATATCGCTAGGCCTCATTCTTTTTATCCGTAAGAAGTAATGGTTTCAATATAAAACCAGCCCGCAGAGGACTGGTTTTATGGTGAAGGAATTATTTTAAATTGATACGTTACTCAACCTCAAATTCTGTTGAGGTTTTCTTTTTTTCTGTATAGCGCTTGATGGCTAGATCGATTAATTTTTTAATGAGTTCAGGGTAACTTACCCCAGAGTGTTTCCAAAGGTTGGCGTACATACTGTAGGGGGTAAAACCAGGCATGGTATTAATCTCATTGATCAGGATGCGCTGATCCTTGTTGGTGACAAAAAAGTCGACTCGGGATAAACCAGAAGCATCAATGGCTTTATAGGCTCGTAATGCCAGCTCGCTAATCTCTTCCAAGGTTTCCTCAGGGAGTTCCGCTGGAAGTTTCATAACCGCTTTGCCATCGATATATTTCGCCTTATAATCATAATATTCGTTACTTGAGATGATCTCACCTGGAAGTGATGCTTCTGGCTCATCGTTTCCAAGCACAGCTACTTCTACTTCCTGTGCATCGATGAACTCTTCAACAATCAACTTTCGGTCATAGCGAGCCGCTAGGTGTAAAGCTGCCTCCAAAGACACGCTATCCTTCGCTTTAGAGATGCCTACACTGGAGCCAAGGTTGGCTGGTTTGATAAACATAGGATAGACAAAGCGTTCTTCCAACTCGGTAATCACTTCGCTAAGCGAATGTTCTAGGCGACTACGTAAGACTTGCACAAAATCACCTTGGGGTAAGCCTTCATTAGCAAAAATCTTCTTGGTCATCACTTTATCCATCCCTACCGCTGAAGCCAACACGCCAGCTCCGACATAAGGGATATCTGCAATTTCAAGCAACCCTTGGATGGTACCATCTTCACCAAAAGTACCGTGGAGAACCGGGAAAACCACATCGATGTCTCGCCAACTAAACATAGGTAGGGATGTTTTTTCTTGAGGAGACACTCCAGCTTTTGTTGTATCAGCAGGAAGTTGTTTCGAGAGTCTTTCCAGTTGTTCAGGCTTTAATTTATCTGTCAACTCAGGTAAGGCCTCTTTACCTGACTGCCATTGGCCATGTTTATCAATCCAAACAGGAAAAACTTCAAACATTTCCGGGTCCATCGCCTGAATAACGGACGCCGCAGAGTGGAGAGAAACTTCATGTTCCCCTGATTTCCCTCCATACAGAACTGCAACCCGAATTTTTTTATCCATTCTCTCACGTCTCCCCCGATTCTCTCTATGAATGAATATGGATAATCATATTAGTGTATCTGTATCAGTGCCTTGTGTATCATCTTCTTGCAACTGATTCATTTGCGGCTGGGTTAGTCGGCCAATCTCTGACCATAGTTCATCTTTCCCTTGCCCTGTTTGGGAAGAGAAGAGAACCATTCGATCCGTCGGAACAATTCCTAATCCTTCTTTTACTTGCTTCAAATGTTTTGGCCATTGACCGCGCTTTACTTTATCTGCCTTTGTCGCTGCGATCAAAACCTCAAGTCCATGCTCTTTGAACCATTGATATATCGCTATATCATCTTTACTAGGTGGATGCCTCAAGTCGATTACCTGAATAATTCCCTTGAGAGTTTCACGCTTTGTAAAGTATGTCTCTGCCATACGACCCCATTCTGCACGAATGGCTTTGGATACTTTAGCAAATCCGTATCCCGGCATATCGGCAAACATCAACACATTATTAATGCGATAAAAGTTAATCGTCTGGGTTTTTCCGGGCTTTGAACTTGTGCGCGCCAGGTTTTTTCGATGGATCATCCGATTGATCAACGAAGATTTGCCGACATTGGAACGCCCAGCCAGAGCGATTTCTGGCAGGGCGTCCGCAGGGTATTGGCGGGGTTGTACAGCACTAATGACGATTTCAGACTGAGTGACTTTCATTAGGTATCTCTCTCCGCTTCAGGGACTAGGGCTAACTCCAACACCTGATCCATATGTCGTACCGGGGTAACCTTTAACTCCTTACGTACACTTTCAGGAATCTCCTCGAGGTCTTTCTCATTCTCATAAGGGATGAGGATGTGTGTGAGACCTGCGCGATGAGCAGCCAAAGATTTCTCCTTCAACCCACCAATTGGCAATACCCGTCCACGTAATGTAACCTCACCAGTCATCCCTACTTCCCGGGAAACCGCTCTACCAGTCAGAGCCGAGACAAGGGAGGTCGCCATCGCGATCCCCGCTGAGGGGCCATCTTTTGGTATGGCCCCTTCTGGCACATGGATATGGATATCTTGTTTCTCATGGAACTCAGGATCAATATCAAGCTCCTTGGCTCGGGAACGAATGTAGCTGAAAGCCGCTTGCGCGGATTCTTTCATCACATCCCCTAGCTTCCCAGTTAAGGTCAACTTCCCTTTGCCAGGTAAGATGGTAACCTCTATGGTCAAGGTATCTCCACCTGCTGCTGTCCAAGCAAGCCCAGTGACAGCCCCTACTTGGTCCGTTTCCTCAGCACGACCATAACGGAACTTTTCTGCCCCTAGGAATTGCGGGAGATTTTTCGTTGTCACAATCACTTTTTTCTTTTCACTGGAAACTAGTTGCTTTACGGCTTTACGACAGAGTGTACCAATCGTGCGCTCTAGGTTACGCACTCCGGCTTCTCTTGTATAGCGACGAATCAATTTTACGATGGCATCACCGTGAATTTGGAGCTTCTCTTTAGTTAACCCGTGCTCTTTCAATTGACGAGGAATCAGGTACTCACGGGTGATACTCTCCTTCTCAATCTCCGTGTAGCCAGCAATATTTAGCATCTCCATCCGGTCCAGCAAAGGTCTTGGGATACTATGAACAGCGTTAGCCGTAGTGATAAACATCACTTTGGATAAATCATAGGGTGTTTCAATATAGTGGTCACTAAAGTTGGAGTTTTGTTCTGGATCAAGTACTTCAAGGAGGGCCGCTGATGGGTCTCCGCGGAAATCCATTGCCATCTTATCAATCTCATCTAACAAAAAGACAGGGTTAGCAGTGGATGCCGTTTTCATCCCTTGGATAATTCGTCCGGGCATTGCTCCTACATAGGTGCGGCGATGACCACGAATCTCTGCTTCATCCCGTACACCACCCAAGGAGACTCGGACAAATTTGCGTCCAAGCGCTCGCGCAATAGATCGAGCCATGGAGGTTTTCCCCACGCCAGGTGGTCCTACAAGACAGAGTATAGGGCCTTTGAGTTTCTTGACCATCTGTTGGACAGCCAGATACTCGAGCACCCGCTCCTTTGCTTTTTCCAAGCCATAGTGATCTTGATTAAGGATTTTTTCCGCTTTACTAATATCCAAATCATCCTCGGTCTCTTTATGCCAAGGAAGATCGAGTAACCACTCTACATATGTGCGGATGACTCCACCCTCTGCAGAGGAGGTAGGGGTCTTCTCCATTCTATGGATCTCTTTCTCGATCTTTTCTCTAACTACATCTGGTGCGGATAATTTTTCCAGACGATTGCGCAGCTCTTCTACTTCGCCCATGCGCCCTTCTTTTTCCCCTAGTTCACGTTGAATCGCTTTCATCTGCTCCCTGAGGTAGTACTCTTTTTGCGTCTTTTCCATCTGCTTTTTCACACGTTGCGAGATGGTCTTTTCAAGCTCAAGCACTTCCCGTTCATCATTTAAGATAGTAAGAAGCGTTTCCAATCGTTCATGAATATCGATGGTCTCCAGGATTTTTTGCTTATCCTCCACCTTCAATGGAAGATGAGAGGCGATCACATCCGCTAAGCGGCCTGGTTCCCCAATATCGGACACAGAGGATAACGTCTCTGGGGAAACCTTCTTCGATAGTCGCAGGTATTGCTCAAAGTGATCCAGTACTGAGCGCATCAATGCCTCCACATTGATATCTTGCACCTCATCCTGAATAAGTTCATTTACGCGCACTGTATAAAAAGGTTCATCCTCTATAAATTCGATTAGCTTTGCCCGGTGAAGACCCTCTACCAACACCCGAATCGTGCCATTAGGCAACTTTAACATCTGCCGAACACGAGCAACGGTACCCATATGATAAATATCTTCTGGATCAGGCTCTTCGATCTGAACTTCATGCTGCGAAGCAAGAAGGATAAGGTCATTGTCCACCATTGCCTGTTCCAATGCTTTGACGGAACGTTCGCGGCCAACATCCAGGTGCAAAACCATGTTAGGGTAAACCAACAATCCGCGAAGGGGTAGCAACGGGATTACGCGCTCCTCCTCTTTAACAGCCATGTATGCACCTCCGATAACAACTCGTGCCATGCTTTTTTAGGATGATTCACTTGATATACATTTGATGACTGCGTACGATTTTATCCTATTCAATGCCTTTTGTCCATGACAGTCCCACCCACACTAAAGGTACGAGGGGGTGGGAACAAATCGATTAGGCAATGGGTGCAGATGTAGCTGTTATTACTGTCGTAGGAGGTAACGCGGTTTCTGTTTCCACCTTTTCTTCTGTAGGACAAGCCAACCGAAGAACTTCCTCGATATGGGCCACTGGAACAACCGTGATACCCTCCATTTCATGAAATATCGCCTGCATATTATCCTTGGGAATAAGGACTTGATTAGCCCCTGCTTGTTTTGCAGCCGCCACCTTCGCTACAACACCACCTACCGGCATCACCCGGCCATGAATGGACAATTCCCCAGTCATAGCTAGTTTGTTGTCCACTTTGATCCCTTTGATTGCTGAGTATACAGCAGTTGCCATTGTCACCCCCGCAGAAGGCCCATCCATGGGGACACCACCCGGAAAATTGACATGAACATGCCATGCATAAGGGTTAATATCGGTTTTCTGCAATACAGTCAGGACGTTTTCTAAAGAACTACGCGCCATACTTTTCCGCCGAAGCGTACGACTTCTCCCGCCCAATTCTTCTTCATCCACCATTCCCGTGATACGGATCGAGCCATCTACACCCGGTTCAGCAGGGAGCGCTGTCACCTCTAGTTCGAGTAGCATCCCTAAGTTCGGGCCATACACGGCGAGTCCATTGACTAGACCAGCTTGCGGTTTTTCTGGAACTTTTTTATCTGGGCGAGGAGTAAGCTGGCTACTATGAACCACCCACTCCACATCCTCTGAGCGAATCCTTTGTCGATCCTCTGTCAATGCGAGTCCTCCTGCAGTTTGGACAATATTCACCGCTTCCCGGCCATTAGAAGCGTACTTTTGGATTACACGAATCGCCTCTTCTTCATATTGAAAATCCATCCGCTCAATTGCTTGCCGAGCAATTTGACTAATCTCTTCGGAAAGTAGTGGACGAAAGAAAATCTCCATACACCGAGAACGAATAGCAGCAGGAATCTCCTCCGGTGTACGGGTAGTAGCCCCCACCATCCGAAAGTCAGCAGGCATCCCATTTTGAAAGATATCGTGGATATGAGTCGGGGTATTATTATCCTCGGCACTATAATAAGCCGATTCAAAAATAACCTTGCGATCCTCGAGCACTTTCAAAAGCTTATTCATTTGGATCGGATGAAGCTCACCGATCTCATCGATAAAAAGAAGACCTCCATGAGCCTTAGAAACTGCTCCTGGTTTGGGCTGGGGAATACCTGCCATCCCCATCGCCCCTGCTCCTTGATAAATGGGATCATGAACAGAACCGATCAACGGGTCCGCAATTCCACGTTCGTCAAACCTAGCTGTTGTTGCATCAATTTCTACAAAACGGGACTGTCGTTTAAAGGGTGAACTAACATTCTTCTTCGCCTCTTCTAGGACAACCCTCGCCGCCGCTGTTTTTCCCACCCCAGGCGGCCCATAAATTAATACATGTTGCGGATTAGGGCCACATAGAGCGGCTTTCAATGCCCGAAGCCCTTCTGTCTGACCCACGATCTCTTCAAAGGAAGATGGACGTGTCTTTTCAGATAGTGGCTCCGTCAAAGAGATACTTCTCATCTTACGAAGTTTATCCATTTCCTTCTTTGACTCGCGATCCACTGCTGTACGGCTTGTCTGTTGATTCCGTAACAAGTTCCAAAAATAAAGGCCGATCACAACCGAGAAAAATACCTGTAATAACATGATTAACACATTCCAATTCATAAAAAGAACTCCTCCCCTTCATCAGATCCAAAAACTCACTGGCCTCTTCTCGGCCTTAGTATGACCTTCGTCTGAAAGGGATAATCAGTAGTCACAAAAAACCCGCCAGATCCCTTACTGACGGGTTTTTTATCCATTATCTTAATTCAACGCTCGGACTCCCTCATTCGTTCCTTCCACAGCAGGGGAGACTTGTTCTGCCCCATCCACTGTCTCTTGCACAACACAGCGATCAAAATGAGCCGTTGTCATCCGAACCTTAACAGCTAATTCATCCCCTACCTCAGGGTAATTTTCCCCACTTGGAAAAAAGAGCACACTTGTCTGCATATGGGGGGGTTCAGCAAACCACGTCCGTCGGCCCTGAAATGTAAAAGGGCTTAAGTGACGATTGGCCAAGGATAAGAGCCAAAAAGCAGTTAACTTGAACCGATCCCGCCAGCTTTGTGCAATCGTAGGTGCTTCCAACCCAACCCCATTTGCGGTCCCACCCGCTAAAAATACAAGCGTACCATTCCTGCGCGCTTTTTCTTGTTTATATCCGTACCCCTCACCTTTTTGTACAGGTTTAACATCGAGTACTGTACTTTTCGTTGAGATAAAGGATTTATCTGCTAACCATAAATCTGTACCCAGTCGCATAACAAAGCGATAATCGGGATACTGACTGGTTAATTTTTGATACAGGGGTGAGTCAACGTGGCTAATATAAAATTGCTTGGGTACCGAATCCCACCCTTGAATCGCTTTCATCCACTCTGCTATCCAGCGCTCTTTTTGTTCATCAGTCATCCCTAGTTGAGGAAAATGGACAGATAACCCAACGATTTTGATTTGGATCTTCGCCGACTCATTCCATTTGTTTAGAGTTCGGCGAAGTTCATCTAGTTGGGCCATGGTAAAGCCATATCGCTTCATCGGTGATTGGCATTTAATCACGATGGAAAGCGGAGTAGGTACATGATGACCGTCGGTCGAAGTAGCTATTTCTTGTTGAAGAGCTTCAAAGGAGCTTGCCAGATAATCTAAATGAGCAAAGCTACCGACGGTATATATCCTACCCTCTACTCGATCCGCATCCGTCAGCGGAGTGAGAACAGGAGTTAACACCATCATCTCTGATACAGCATCCAATTTCTCCAATGCACGAGCCTCTTCTACTGTTCCTGTGCAGATAGTGGTCTTATTTATCCGTAGAGCTGTTTGGGTCAACATGTCATTACCAAAGCCATACCCATTCCCTTTAATCACAGGAAGGTATCCTGGATATCGTTCTTCCATTTCGTCAAAATGACGCAACCAACTTCGCTCGTCCAAATAAAGAGTGAGACTCATCTGTTACCACCTCATCGCTTCTTCATATACATTTCAAAAGCCCAATGCAGAAGCGGTTGAAGCGGATAATCCCATTCACCGATCAACTGACAGGCTTCACCGCCAAATCCAAGCTTAAAACGCAGTAGTCCATATAGATGGTCCTCTTCATCCAGGGTATCACTAATTCCTCGGAAATCGTAAGTATGCGCTCCCATTGCATGGGCATCTTGAATCATCTTCCATTGAATCGCATGGTTTGGCATCTTCTCACGCATCTCATTATCGCTTGCTCCATAAAGATACCAAACATGACCATTCGTTTGTATAGCGATCGTAGAAGCTAACAGACGATCTTCATATTTGGCTAAGTATAGACGAACACGGTTCGGATCTTCCTTTTTCATGGTACGATACATCGTCTCAAAATAACTATAAGAACGAATGCCAAACTTGTCCCGAGTAGCGGTTACTTTAAGAAGATCATAAAACTCTCGCAAATCTTCCTCGCCACCCTCAGTGACAACAACTCCTTGCTTTTCAGATTTGCGGACATTACGACGCCAGTTGGTATGCAAATCCGCAAAAATTTCATCAAGGGAACGGTTTTCTAGGGGAAGCCGAAAAACATATTCAGGTTGAATCGCCGAGAATCCACCTTCACTCTCGCCCTTCTTCCAACCCATCGCGGTCAATTCCTGCTGAACAAATTCTGTCTTACCATCTACATAATCAGGACCCAAATCTTTCAAACGCTTCCCCTTCAGGCCAAAATTTCGTATTTCACTCAGGTAGTTTTTAATCTTCGGGGTATTCCACTTAGCACGTACCAAAGGCGGCTCCATTTTAATGGAAAACACATTTTTACGACGCAGAAACTCAAAAAGTGGTTCAAACCAATCACTTAACCGCTTTGAGCCCCAATCGATCACAGGGCCACGCGGAATGTACGCTAAATATTTGTTTAAACCAGGGAGTTTACGATATAGAACCAGGCCACAGCCCACCATACTCTGATCCTGATCAAACCATCCTAAAAGATCATGTTGCCATTCTGTTTTTACCTGACCCCAGGAAGGGTATTGCATAAAATTTCCTAGCTGCTGACCTTCAATAAACGAATAATAATCCTTCGGGCTAACCACTTCCACGTGCATCATGAAAACACAACTCCAGTTCTGCAGTGTTTGATTCTTGGTTGGATATCACATTCATTTGAACCTTTTACCCCCTGTATTCTACCACAAATCACTGGTCATGCGAGTAATAACTCCCTACAGTTCTATAACACATCCATTTTCCTTATACAAAAAATGAAACGAACCACATCCGATAAGGATGCGGTTCGTTTATCTGTAGACTATTATCTGATCAAGCACTCTCTTCTTTTTTATCAACAGATCGGCCATCGTGTGTGGTGAGACGAGGAGCTACTTTCTCCTTCACTGTTTCTTTCGTAACAATGCATTCAGTCACATCTTCTCGGGAGGGTAGATCGAACATTACATCCAGCATGATGGATTCGATAATCGCCCTCAATCCACGAGCACCGGTATTCCGTTTGATCGCTTCATCTGCGATAGCTTCGAGGGAATCCGTTTCAAAGGTTAGCTCCACATTATCCATCTCTAAGAGCTTCTGATACTGCTTCGCCAGCGCGTTCTTTGGTTCTGTGAGGATCCGTACCAACGCTTCCCGATCCAGCGGCTCCAATGTAGAGATCACCGGGAGCCGACCGACGAATTCTGGGATCAACCCAAAACGCAAGAGATCCTCAGGCAATACCATTTTCAGATACTCTCCAGGGTTCAAATCGGTTCTGCTACTGTCTGAACCAAATCCGATTACTTTTTTACCTAGACGGCGTTTGATAATCGGCTCTAGCCCATCAAAAGCACCTCCGCAGATAAAGAGAACATTACTCGTATCGATTTGAATGAATTCCTGATGGGGGTGCTTGCGCCCACCTTGAGGTGGAACGGAGGCAACGGTTCCCTCAAGGATTTTCAAGAGCGCTTGCTGCACCCCTTCACCGGATACATCCCGTGTAATCGATGGATTTTCCGACTTACGGGCTACTTTATCAATCTCATCGATATAGATAATGCCACGTTCTGCCTTCTCTACATCATAGTCTGCTGCTTGAATCAATTTGAGGAGAATGTTCTCCACATCTTCTCCTACATAACCCGCCTCAGTAAGGCTCGTCGCGTCAGCAATGGCAAAGGGCACGTTCAAAATCTTCGCCATCGTTTGCGCTAGAAGGGTTTTCCCACTCCCTGTCGGTCCAACCATGACGATATTCGATTTTTGCAATTCAACATCGTCCATCTTCTGGGAAGAATTAATCCGTTTGTAGTGGTTATATACCGCTACAGCCAATGATTTCTTCGCCTGTTCCTGTCCAATGACGTAGGAATCAAGAGTCTCGTTGATTTCTTGAGGCTTAGGAAGGTTCTGAAGATCGATATCCTCTTCTCCACCTAGTTCTTCCTCAACGATTTCATTACAGAGATCGATACACTCATCACAAATATATACCCCAGGTCCAGCTACCAGTTTCCTCACCTGATCCTGGGACTTCCCGCAAAACGAGCATTTCAACTGTCCTTTTTCCTCGTTGAACTTAAACATGCGATTCACCCCTCTCAAAGGTTTATCAGGTGATCACTTCGTCCACCAAACCATACTCTTTGGCTTCCTGAGCACCCATGAAATGATCGCGATCAGAATCGCGCTCGATCTTCTTTTGTGTTTGTCCTGTACGTTTTGCCAGGATCTGATAAATCTTCTTACGGGTACGAAGTATCCATTCTGCGTGAATTTGTATGTCCGCAGCCTGGCCTCGTACACCACCCAATGGTTGGTGAATCATCACCTCACTGTTGGGTAAAGCATAACGCTTCCCTTTTGCTCCGGCCGCCAGTAGGAATGCACCCATACTCGCAGCCATCCCAACACAAATCGTGGAAACGTCTGGTTTTATGTATTGCATGGTATCAAAAATCGCCATCCCAGATGTAATTGAACCACCTGGTGAGTTTATGTACAAAGATATATCTTTGTTTTGATCTTCTGCTGCTAAAAACAATAGCTGTGCTGTAACGACGTTCGCAACTTGATCATCAATCGCACTTCCAATAAAGATGATGCGGTCCTTGAGCAAACGAGAGAATAAATCATAGGATCTCTCTCCACGATGCGTCTGCTCGACGACCATTGGGACTAGATTCAAAGTTTCGCCTCCCTTCCGAGTGATTGTTTAAAAACAAGGCACGTTTTTTCACGTGCCCTGTTTTCCGTCCTATTCTCATTATGCCGCATTTTTACTATTGGATACAAGTAGATCCACTGTTTTTCGGATCTTCAAATCGCCTTCAATTTGAGCACGTCCGCCTTGAAGATCAACCAATCGCTTGATTTCATCCAATTCGCGGTTCATTTGCTCTGCCAATTTTTTCAGTTCTTCTTCAATATCTTCTGTGCTAACTTCCACTTTTTCAGTGTTAGCGATTGCTTCCAATACTAAGTCATTACGAGTTTTCTTCCCAGCGTCTTCCTTGAACTGCGCACGGATATCTTCTTTTGTTTGACCAGTGAACTGGCTGTACTGCTCCAAGTTGACTCCCTGCATAGAAAGTTGCTGTTCGAAGTGGCTTACCATATGATCAATCTCACGCTCGATCATTACATCCGGGATTTCCACCTCAGCGTTTTCCGCTGCTTTTTCAACCAGCTGATTCCGCTTATAACTCTCTTCTTCATTTTTCTTTTGTTCTTCCAACTTATTCTCAACATCGCTTTTCAGTTCCGCGAGTGTATCGAATTCACTTACATCCTGTGCAAATTCATCATCTAGTTCAGGAAGCTCTGTCCGCTTTATTTCATGAATTTTCACTTTGAACACAGCTTCTTTTCCCTTGAGGTTTTCTTCCTGGTACTCTTCAGGGAAAGTAACGGTAATATCTTTTTCTTCTCCTGGAGCCATACCAATGAGTTGCTCTTCAAAACCAGGGATAAATTGTCCAGAACCGATTTCCAAAGTGAATTGCTCGCCTTTTCCACCTTCAAATGCTTCACCATCTACGAAACCTTCAAAGTCAAGAATTGCACGGTCACCTTCTTCAATGGCACCCTCTTCAATCGCGATCAACTGACCTTGACGCTCTTGCATTTGCTTTAAATCAGCCTCTACATCTTCCTGGCTGACGGAAAAGTCTTTCTCCTCGATTTCAAGGCCTTTGTATTCACCGAGCTTCACTTCTGGCTTCACTGTAACGGTTGCTTTAAAGGTGAAGGGTTTCCCTTTTTCCAATTGATCGATATCAATCTCAGGTTGGTCTACTGGCTCAATCGCTGCTTCCTCGATTGCTTGTGGATAAACTTCAGGCAACAGGATATCCAGTGCATCTTGATAAAGGCTTTCTACTCCAAAGCGCTTTTCAAAAATCGGACGTGGAATTTTACCTTTACGGAACCCTGGCAAGTTTACATCTTTAGCAACTTTTTTAAAGGCGCGATCCAAAGCACCAGCTAGTTGTTTTTCATCTACTTCAACCGTAAGTACCCCACGGTTCGTTTCAGTTTTTTCCCAGCTTACCTTCATCAACGATTCCCTCCTACAAACACTATTCAAAGTATAAATGAACGTTAACCTATAATTTCCGGCCCTTTTACAACCACTTCATTATAACACAGAAGCTAGTGGTTGCAAGCGTGCGAAAAACAGCAAAAAACCCCGTTGGGGTTTTTGGTCGACTACAGGAAAAGGATGGCACCCTTTACGACAGTTGTTAGTTATCCTTGGCGTCCCAGGAGGGATTCGAACCCCCGGCCAACGGCTTAGAAGGCCGTTGCTCTATCCAGCTGAGCTACTGGGACTTATCATGAGCTTGCACAATGCAGAATAATTATAACACGGATTCGCCACCCGTCAAGCAATACCTTCCTCCGCGATCCGTTACGGATCGACCCAATGGATCATAAAAGGAAACTTCCACCCAACCATCCCCCAAAGGCTCTAGTACAGCATATGTAGGGATTCGATATCCTCGTGGAGATGTAATACTCCCGGGGTTGAGCAATAAAACTTCACCATCCTGCTCACAGACAGGAAAATGTGAATGCCCAAAGCACGCCACTTGGGCACCCACTTCCTCTGCTCGATAGCGAATAGGTAAAAGGGAGGAGTTCACCTGATGCCGGTGACCATGGGTCACATAGAAACGAATCTCTTCTGCATTCCATAAGGCATCCACCGGTACCTCTTCCCAATCACAATTCCCTTGGACAACAGTGAGGGGAACAGTGGGCAGTTCAGAACGATCGGTAGTAAAGTCGCCACAATGAATAACATGATCCGCATCGACACGGGCACATATTTCATGCAACAAGTCTCCTTCACCATGTGAATCACTAATGATTAGAATCCGCATCACATTCCCCTCCTTCCTCAAATCGACGTTGGAAACGAATAAGCTTTCAATAATAATGGGATCAACTTTTTGGCGGCAGTTGCTCGGTGACTAATCTGGTTCTTCTCTTCTGGAAGGAGTTCTGCAACCGTCCGATCGAGTTCGGGAAGATAAACCATTGGATCATAGCCAAATCCATAGTTACCACGCGGCTCAAGAGTAATTTCTCCTGTTACCTCTCCACGTACGGTCTGAGTCGGTTCACCAGGTATCGCTAGTGCAAGGGCGCAGACAAAGGCACACTCTCTTTCTTTTGCCCCCACCTTTTCCATCTCCCTAAGCAGTTTGCGATTATTCTCCCTATCTGTCGCATTTTCTCCAGCATACCGTGCAGAGTAGACACCGGGTGCCCCTTCTAGAGCCTCTACCGCTAGCCCTGAATCATCAGCAGCAACTGGGCGATTATGCAACCGAGCGATGGTCTCCGCCTTCTTGATGGCATTCCCTTCAAAGGTATCCTGATCCTCGACAATCTCTGGTAAGTCTGACAACCCATTTAATCCGATCACCCGAATGCCCAGAGCTTGCCGAAAAATCGCGTCTAACTCTTCTACTTTATGGGCGTTTCCCGTTGCGAATACTAGCTCGTTCCACACCCATTTCTTTTTGGTACCCTGCATCTTTATTTCCCCCGATTCCATAAGCCGCATCCTTTAATACACCTTTTTGCAATTGCACTAGTTGATCGGTGCCTTCTTTAGCTAGTACAAGCAATTGATTCAGCTCATCTGGGCTAAAGGGGGATTCCTCACCAGTACCTTGTATTTCAACATATTTACCGGCACCTGTCATCACCACGTTCATATCCACATGGGCTTGGGAATCCTCTGCATAACAAAGGTCAAGACTTGGAACTCCATTGACTATTCCCACACTTGTAGCGGCGAGAAAATCCGTCACAGGTATCCGTGGTAAGGAGCCCGCCTTAACCAAACGATGCAGAGCAAAAATCATCGCTACATATGCACCCGTGATGGAGGTTGTTCGTGTTCCACCATCGGCTTGGATAACATCGCAATCCATCCATAGTGTACGCTCGCCCAATTTATCCAGTTGAATCACCGAGCGTAGGGCGCGTCCGATCAGACGCTGGATTTCCATCGTACGCCCGCCCAATTTCCCTTTGCTCGATTCGCGGATGGTCCGTGATTGTGTGGCACGGGGTAACATCGAATATTCCGCTGTGATCCATCCTTTCCCTGAACCACGTAAAAACGGGGGAACCCGCTCTTCGACGGAAGCCGTACAGAGCACCTTCGTATCCCCGACCGATATGTAGACGGAACCTTCCGCGTGCTTTATATAATCGGGAATCATCTCGACTTTTCTCAGTTCATTTTGCATCCGTCCGTCTACTCTCAATCCAATTCCCTCCAACCAATTCAGGTTTCATCATTATACCACAGCACCTCTAAACGAACACAGAAAAGCGATTAAGAAAAAAGAGGCGGTTCCTATCCCGCCTCTTCTATCTTGCCAGTTAACACCAATCTCATTCCAATCATCGATCAGAATCCACCTGGATTTACTTTTTCAGGTCGATTAACAGGCTTCTCATAGCTATCATCACCAGATAATGCATCCGATTTTCCATCCACGGTGATTTTCACTTTCTTTACAGCACTATTCTCTGTGAGAGAGAGAATAATCGTCTTTAGGGCATCTTTAGATGCTTCATGTTTGTCACTATACTGAAGGAGTTGCTTGCCAAAGTCAGCAATGGCTGTATCTCCTTGCACCTTGACCCCGTTCACCTTCGTTGTTTCTCCAAGGGCTGTCACCAGGTCTGATCCTGTCTGTGGCCCTTTGACGAGCTCTTTCAAGGTGGCCTCTGCGACATTACTCCTCCGATTGATCATTCTCGTCACAGGTACGTAGTAAATCTCATTATTTGGTGTCTGCCCTAAAAAGTAAAGGGTTACTGGCATGCTATGAGCCGCATCGATTCCCTGAGCGAGTTCTACATTGATCCCACTTGCTCGAGACAGGTTTTGTGCTACACTTTTTCCTTTCGGCATCTCTTTTAATGCCTTCCCATCCACTTTAATGTTCACCTTTTTTACAGAGTCAAATCCAGTTAATGTCCAGGTGAGGGCCGCTAAGATATCCTCCTCCATCCCTTTATCATAAGAGAGGAACTCTTTAGAGAAGTTGACTGTAGCTATACCATCTCGAATGCTTAACCCTTTTACCTGTGTATTTTTGGGCAGGATGCCGCTAAACCCTTTCGGTAGCGTTGCTTCCCCAGGACCGTCTTTCACCATATACTTTACTGCTTCCTTGGCAATTCCTTCTACTTTGGGGACATTGAGAGCATAGGGAGCGATATAGCCTGAATCCGTCATGAAGTAAAGTTCCAATTCATTTTTTTTCGCAGCTTGAGTAGTCGATTTCTTTTGATTTGTCATCCCTGATGGATCTGGCTTGCTTTTTTCAGGAAGATCCGATTTTTTAGGGGGTGGGTCTATTGGAGCAGACCCTTCTTGATCTGGGCCAAACATACAACCTGTGATTAGCAAAGGAAATACGATAAGGGTTATCGCCCCTGTTAGCCACTTCTTCCGCATACGATCCCCTCCCGGGACAAGGTTTCTGATACATATATACGAGCCCCGGGCGAAAATATCCCCACTTGTTTCTTCTAGATTAAAGAAAGATAGAAAAAATCCATCGTGAGAGGGAATTAGCTTTAGGTTGCAAACCCAAAAAGGGAGAATGAAGGGTCACCCTTCATTCTCCCTTTTTTCAACCTACCGTCCTACTCTGATTAATAATTGATTGCAGGGATACCTGTTCCACCTCAAGGGGACGACCCAACCATGTTTCAGCGATTCGTCGAAAGGAAGCAGGTTGACCACTAATAAAAAAGTGATGATCTCCAGTAGGAAAACGACGGCCGTCAGCTAATAACCCTTTATGATGAAGCACCGTAGATAACTCCCTTGCCGTCTCTTCTGCAGAGCTAATCAAGGTAGTCTCCTCCCCCACCACCTCTCCAATCGCCTCTGTAATAAGTGGATAATGGGTGCATCCTAAAATAAGTGAATCGAGTCGATGGGCTTTTAATGGAGCAAGGGCATTGTGTACAATACGTCGGGCCTCCTCACTGTGTCCATTCCCACTCTCTACAAGGGGAACCAATGTCGGACATGCGTGGCTGAAAACAAATAGTTCAGAGTCTATTCGCTTCAATGCCTGCTCATACGCTGCACTATGAATGGTTCCTTGAGTTCCAATCACACCGATCCGTCCCCGACGAGATACTTTTATCGCTGCTCGAGCACCGGGCTCGATCACACCCAATACAGGAATGGAGAATTGTTCACGTGCCTCTTGTAGCGCAGCGGCGGTAGCCGTATTACAAGCGATTACAAGCGCCTTTAATGGAAGACGAGATAAAAAATGGACGATTTCGAGAGTAAATTGCCTGACTTCTTGAGGAGTTCGAGGACCATAAGGGCACCGAAGAGTATCTCCAAAATAAAGGACCCTTTCCTTAGGCAATTGACGGAAGACTTCTCGTGCTACCGTCAACCCACCGACTCCTGAATCTAATATGCCAATCGCACTCTGTGGTAAATGCTGATCCATCGGTCTTCTGTTGCCTCCAGTTCATGCATAGCGCATTTCGTTATCGTCGATTATTTCTACAGATCATTATATGGAGAGAAGAAGCAGGACGGTCTTCATCTGACTTGTCTAAAAAAAACGACTCCCCATAATGCTGAGGGAGTTTATTGATGCATCTCACGGTGGAGAGTGCCCAAATGTTTTGCCATCTCCTTTACTTCATCCTCGGGTAAATGGGACAGCATTTCAGACAAATAATTCTGCCGTGCTTCCATTACTTCCATAATGATGGATGTACCTTTGTCCAATAAATGGATGCGTACTACTCGTCGGTCCTTTTCATCACGAACCCGTTCAACCACACCATTTTTCTCCATCCGATCTACTAAGTCTGTCATGGTACTACAAGCGAGAAACATCTTTTGCGATAGTTCCCCGATGGTCATATCCCCCTGTTCATTCAACCATAGCAAGGCAGTAAACTGTGGTGGGGTAATCGGGAATTCATTGAGGATTTCGCGTCCTTTTCGTTTGATAACAACGCTAATTTCCCGTACGAAACGTTCAATCTCCATTACCAATCCTTGTGGCAAACTAGATTTGGTCTCCATTGGTGTGAGCTCCTTAACCATCTAGAAAGTCCCCAGCTAAACGCATGACCCCATACTCTCAAGCCATGCGTCTAGCGAATCTAACCTTTATGTTAAACGATCAATGGATAGGATACAAGTTTCGATCCACACCTCCCTCTGAAAATGCAAAGAAACCCTACGCGATGGGTAGGGTATCTACAGGGGTGTTTCAATGTTTCAGATTTTCAGATCTCCTAGTCTCACTAATTCAACCACGGCTTGAGACCGTCCCCTCACGTTCAGTTTTTGCATCACGTTTGTGATGTGTACCCTTTCAGGAATGCTCTCAAGCATTTTTAGGATCTGCAAAGGTATAGTCGACCTCGATCGCTTTATCCGGGTGGATACGAATTTCATCAATCAACGAGTTAAACGCTTTATATAGATCTTGCTCATGATCGTTCAACTGTTTAAAAGCCTCTCGGATCGAATCAATATCTGTTTTTAACCCTTTGTTTTTCTTCAAATGAAAAACTTTATCCTCTATCATGAGAATATCCTTTTCAATTTCTCTGCGTCTCTCTTCAAACTCATCCTTATTGATCAACTGATCTAAATACAGATCGAGCAATTTGTCTTTCCTGCTCAGCCACTGTTCTTTGCTTGCTACCAGTTGATTTAATTCTGACGTCCTCTTTTTTTGTAAATTGTCTTGAAAATAGATGGATACTGATTCTCCCTTTGTGAGCAGTGTCTCTACAACGATTGTTCTAAAATCCTCATACAAAATCGGTGCATGATTCACACATCCATACTCTCCACTACGGCGAAATTTGCTACACTTTAGGTAATCCCAGTTCGTTTTAAAGCCATCTTTTCTCTTCCTTACTGAGCGATTGATAATCATATTTGACCCACAAATTTTGCACTTCATAATCCCTCGAAATTCATTCCATGGCGTAAAGGTTGTTCTTTTAACCTTGACATTGTTAGCACGCTTCCAAACTTCTTTAGAAACGATGGGAACATGATGGTCTTTATAGTACATCCATTTCTCACGCGGATTTTTAATTTGTTTTCGGCGACCATTCACTTTTATCACTGTGTACTGATTAAAAATAAAATCTCCGCAATATAAGGGGTTTCTGATCAAACGTTGCACAGAAGTAATCTGCCATTTATTAATTTCCTTTGGCTTGATTCTCTTTAAATTTAATTCTTTCATAATTCGTTTATAACCCCAGCCTTGGTTGTACCAGTCGAAGATTCGCCTGACTACCTTCGCCTCTTCTTCTTTAATTTTGAGAAAGCCATCTTCTTTGACATATCCATAGGGAGTTTTTCCAATATGCTCTCCTCGTCTAACTTTAGCCGCCAATGCTGCTGATACCCCAGAAGAAAGAGTTCGACTATACTGAGCCGAAAATAAAGACCACAGTTCAAAGGCCATGTCATTTTTACCCACCTTATGAGAGTCATAGCCTTCCTCGACAGAAATAATCCTTACATTATGAGAAATAAATACCTCTCTAATCTCTAGAGAATCCTTCAGGTCTCTAGCCAAGCGACTGATGGATTTAAACACCACCATATTGATTTCTTTTCCTTTTGCTTTTTTCAATATCAATTGAATAGAAGGTCTCTCCAAAAAAAGAGTTCCGCTAATACCTTCATCCTTAAACACCTGATTCTCATCCCAATCATAGCCATTTCTTTCGAGCCAGTTTCTACAAATATCAATCTGATTGCCAACAGAAGATATTTGCTCTTCCCTATCAGTAGATACCCTTACATAAACCGCATATTTAATACTCATGTAACGCTCCTTTCATTCATTTATAAAAGTTGCCGTCCATTTATTGGACGGCAACCTTAGAGTGTTTAGTTTCTATCTCGAGGTCATCATTGGATAGAAAGTAGGGTTCAAGTGCTTTTTTAAATGCATCTTTAATTTCCTTATTACCAAACGTTTCCCTAACAATCCTCAATTGGTACTCCTTTTGAATTGCCTTTCTCATGATGATCACCTCACTTCCAAGGCTATGATGGTGGGACAGCAGGACAACACAAAAAAGAACACCCGGACATTTCCGAGTGCTCTTCATTATGGAAAAAAATTCATCGACCAACGCCTTGGTTACATCCATCTCCGCAATAATGATATCCCATAATTTCAAGTCCACTTTTTCTGAAGGCTTGCTAACTCCTCGTATTCTTTAGTAATGTTCTGTGCTATACGTGAATAAATCCGCTTCAATTCATTGTAATGGGCCACTTCCTCTTTATTTGGTTGATGATGGTGGTTATTGCCAATCATTGTGGACACAGCTGAGAGACTATTTATTTCCTCGAAACTATACAAACCAAGTACCATAGCTCCTAGACACGAACTCTCGTAATTCTCTGGTATGAATACATCCTTGTCAAAAATATCCGCCATCATTTGACGCCAAAATGGGGAACGTGAAAAGCCACCAGTTGCATAAATAACACTTGTTTCTCCGGTTATGTCTTCCAATACTTCTACTATTGAATATAAATTTAATAAAATTCCCTCAAATGTTGCACGTATAATATGTTCGCGTCTATGTTGAATACTTAATCCTACATATGAACCTCTTGCATCGGCATTCCACAAAGGAGCGCGTTCGCCTGTAAGATAAGGGAAGAAAAGAAGGCCTCTCGAACCAGAAGTTGCCTTAGCAGCCGTTTCAGCGAATAAATCAAATGCATCGGAACTATTTTGTTTTCCTTGCTCCTCTTCTTGTCCAAATTGATCAAGCGCCCATTGGAGGGCTATGCCACCATTATTAGACGCACCACCTATAACCCAGTGATCCTCTGTTAAAGCGTAGCAGAATATCCTTCCTTTTGGATCAACTATAGGACGATCTACCACGGTACGAATCGCTCCACTTGTGCCTATCGTAGCAGCAATTACTCCTGGCTCTATCGCACCAACACCAAGATTCGATAGCATACCATCACTTGCACCGATCACAAAAGGCGTGGAAGGTAAGAGTCCTAACTGACTTGCAATTTCTTCATTTAACCCCTCTACTTGATAAGTAGTAGATACTGGCTTTGAAAGTTGTTCTGTAGAGACCCCGGCAACACGGAGAGCCTCCTCGTCCCAAGTTAAATTCTTTAGATGGAACATACCTGTTCCTGATGCAATAGAATAATCGACTATATATTCCCCGAAAAAGCGGTAAAATATATATTCTTTAATAGATATAAACATGGTGCTCTTAGCAAAGATATCAGGGTGTTCATACCTCATCCATATAAGTTTCGAGAGAGGGGTCATAGGATGAATGGGTGTGCCTGTACGTAGATATATTTCATGCCCATTCCAATCCTTTTTAATTTTTTCTATCCATTTTTCACTTCTACTATCTGCCCATGTGATGGATTTTGTAATTGCCTGACCTTCACCATCTACAGCAATAACACTATGCATTGCTGAACTAAATGAAACAGTAAGAATGTCTCTTGATGCTACTTTACTTTTTTTTACAACGCTTTGGATAACCTCAACAACAGCGTTATAAATTTTTTCTGGATCTTGTTCTACCGCACCAACAACTGGTGTTTCTAGTGGATATTTAACCTTGTGGCTCTCCATTAACTGACCATTTTTTTTATACAACACTGCTTTTGTACTTGTCGTTCCAATATCAACACCGATAATACAAGCTTCCCCCATTTAATTCCCTCCCCGTAACTACCTATTGGATATATTGTACCCACTTCCACTGTTTATCGATTATTCTCTCTCTATGAACCCATGTAGAAAGGGTTTTATTTTTAAACAAAGATATCGAATAGCAAAGCTCCTCCGAAAGCGATAAACGAAAGTAATGTTTCTAATATCGTCCAGGTCTTAAAAGTTTCTTTTACTGTTAATCCTAGATATTCTTTTACTAACCAGAAACCTGCATCATTTACATGTGAAAACATAAGTGAACCTGCACCGGTTGCAATCACTAATAATTCCACGTTTACACCAGACATATTCTCAATAATTGGCGATACAATGCCTGCTGCTGTTGTTAATGCTACGGTTGCCGATCCTGTTGCAATTCGTATCAATCCGGCTACCATAAATGCTAGGACCATTGGAGAAAGAGATAGGTTCTCAGACATTTGAGCAATTGATGCACCTACACCACTATCAATGAGAATTTGTTTGAAGCCGCCACCAGCACCAATAATTAAAATAATGGATCCAACTGGCAGTAAGCTTTCTTCTGTTATCTTTTTAATGATATTTTTATTCATGCCTTGCCGAACTCCAAGTAGATAAAATGCTGCAAAACAGGAAATGAGAAGGGCAATCACAGGATTACCGATAAATACAAGGAATTTTGTTAAACCACTAGGCAAGGACATATGTGGTACGACCACTGATAATATTATTAAGATAACAGGTAATAAGATAATAAAAAATGAAATTCCTGTTCCCGGTAGTTTTTCTGACACTGTATTAACACGAATTAATTCCGGCTCCCCTTTAGGAACTACCCGTTTATGGACCCATTTTGCAAATACTGGCCCTGCAATAATAGCTGCTGGTAATGCAATGATCAATGAATAGAGAAGGACTTTTCCTATATTAGCATCATAAATCCCTATCGCAGTCATCGCGCCTGGATGGGGTGGTACAATTCCATGTACAATGGATAACCCAGCAATCACTGGTAATCCAATAAGTAATATATTTTGCTGTGTTCTCTTATAGATTAAAATAACTAAAGGTAATAAGATGACAATACCCACTTCAAAAAATACAGGAATGCCAATAATAAACCCTGAGAACAACATAGCCCATGGTAATTTCTTAACGCCAAAAAATCTAATAAAGTAATCTGCCACTTGCTTACCAGCACCAGAATCTGACATCAATTTTCCTAAAATTGTACCTAAAGCTAGAATGCCAACTAGATGGCCTAAAACGCTTCCTACTCCAGTTTCATAGGCGTCAACGATTTTATCCATCGATAGTCCTGACATAATGGCTAAGAACATGCTTGCCACTGCCAAGCTAATAAATGCATGCCATTTCCACCATGATACTCCTAAAATGACAATCACAATTGCTAACAATGTTATTACCAATAGATAGATATCTGTCCCCATAGGTTCCACCTTCTCTCAAAAAGTAACCGCTTACAAGATGCCTCTAATTAGTTCTTATTAAGTTTTAAGTGTCATATTTGACAACATAGTCTTGTATTTCCGTATTGTAATACCCTTTACTATACTCAATTACATCTCCCATTTCGTTATAGGAGCAGCGTAATCGTTTTAATAAATGCGTTCCCTTGTTTAAGCATAGTTTCTTTTCTACAAGAGAAGGAGCAATCGTAACAGTAAATTGATCTCGGAAATTATCTAAATAAAAACCCTGTTCTTCTATCAAATCATACAAGGATTGAGTACTCAAATCTGATAAATCAATATTCATAAGTTTTATCGTTAGATAATGTTTAAAATAAATGTAAGGCACATCATCTAGATAATACAGACGCTCAATTTGAAAACATTGATCCCCGAATAATTGATATTCTTCTGTACTTTCTTGGTTAAAAATCACTTCTGCCCCTACCAATTGTTTACGGATTTTGTATCCGTATTCAACCAATACCTCTGTAAAGCGTTTACCCTTTGGTAGTTTTGAAATGGACTTGTTTCGAATTACTTTTGTTCCTTTGCCGCTCTTTGTCTTCAGATAGCCATCTTTCACAAGTTCTTTAATTGCATTTCGAACAGTAATTTTACTCACATGAAATTCAACTTCCAATTGGGATTCCGAAGGTATATTATTTCCAATAGGATATATACCGTGTAAAATCCTATCCTTCAAGATGCTCTTTATTTGTAAATATAACGGTCCTTTTTTTCTAGATAAATTCCCTATCACTAATCCATCACCTACCTTTCTATATCGTTCACTGCTTCTGTCATAGCTCGAAGTACATCCTCTTTCGAAGACATTGGAGTATCTCCAACCGTTGTATGGGCTAGCATGCCTGCTGTGGCAGCGAAAAGGACGGTTTTTTCTGGAGTAAAGCCTGCTAGCTCACCATATATAATGCCACTAGAATAAGCATCACCTGCACCTACCCGGTCATAAACAGGAAAAGTAAGCGTTTTAGAAAAAGTGAACCTCTGATTTTTAAAGATAAATGCTCGTAATGAATGTATATTAGTATCATTGATAGAGCGATGCGTCCCTGCTATCCCAGAAATATCGAATTTTTTTGCGACCGTTGGAATCAGCTCCATCAGTTGTTCTGTACGCTCTTTCTTCTCTGTTTGCATGTTCAATATGAACATCGCATCTTTTTCATTCATCATGACAATATCAGCCAAATGAAGCATTTCTTCATAATGTGATTTTGCTTTTACATATCCATTATCTCCCCAAAGTGATGGACGATAGTTACAGTCAAATACGACCGTACCTCCGCGTTCTTTTACCTCTTTAGCAAAAATTTTCATCTGGGTACGAACAGAATCGTTCATGGCTAATGTAGTTCCACAAAAATGAATAGTGTCTATTTGCTTTGCTATTTCTTTAAAGTCATAGGTATCTTCAGAAGCCGTATTAAAGCTACTTTCAGAGCGATTGGAATAGGTAACGCGACTGGATCGTACCCCAAATCCATTTTCTAAAAAATACATTCCAATGTACTCACCCCCTCGAGTTATTAATGAATGTGTAATACCTAGCTTCCAAAGAAATGATAGCGCAGCATCTCCCAGTGCATTAGATGGCAATTTAGACACAAGATACCCTGTATGACCATATCTAGCTAGTGCCGAAACAACATTTACTCCTGATCCTGAGAAGGTATAGTTTAATGTACTAGATTGAGATAATAGTTCATGTCCTGGCACTTGTAAACGCATGATTACTTCTCCAAATGCTGCAATATTCTTAGCCATGTTGATCAACTAACTTCTTCATTGATACAAACAACTCATGTACATCATCTCTATTTGTCTTTCCGGTTTCTTTATCAATGATCGATGAATAGACATGTGGGATGATTCGTGGCACATTTGCTTCTAGGGCACTAAGTAGGATTGCTTCAAAATTTTCTTTGTCGATACCACCCGTTGGTTCTAATGCAAACCCTTCTTCGCCACATGCTTGGGCAACGGCACGAAATTCATCGACTCTACTCAGTCCTTTCATTGGGAAGTATTTTAATGCGTTCCCTCCCATATCACGTACCAATGCAATTGCCGTTTTTATAGGTACGATAGCGTGTTCATCTTGGGCAGCACTAACTGGACCAGTAGAAATATTTACATATCCAACTTTTCCAGTCGGAGACACTAAACTATTAATCCAGCTATCCTTTTCACCCAGATTAGCGCGTGTCGCTCCAACAGCAGGAAATACTTGATTGATATGGCTACCTGCATAAACCTTTGCAATTTCTGCTACTACAGCTGCCTGACGGTTATCTCCAGCTCCCAAACCAATGGATACTGCTTCATCTATTTCCTTTCCGTACCCTTTCATTGCTATTACTGCTTCTTCGACAGTAGAATAGTCTTTCGATAACACACCGATTAGTACATATCCTTCTGCAGCTTCAAATACTTCTTTGGCATTTTCAATACTATTCGCTAACACATTTAACGCAACTCGTTCTTTATAAAATCGTTTTGTTATATTTGACATTTCTTATTCCCTCCCCACAATTTCACGTAATCTCGACTCAATTACATGGATATCGTCACCTTTCAAAGGTCTTGGGTCGATATCAAAATACCCTTGTTTTATCCCATAATCTCGTGTATAGATTGCAATTTCAGCTTCCCGTAACTCTTTTACAACATCTTCAGCGGTTTTATTGGCCTGATCTGGAATAATTTGAATTCGAGCACGGAAAATCGATCGGCCTGCTTCATCTTGTACAATAGTTACATGAATACCTTCCATCCCATTTAACGAAAGTAGTGTTTGTAAACTTTCTTTTTCTTGTTCACTTTTATCTTCTTTTTCTTGATACTCATCAAGGGCTTGGAGTAATCCAAAGGTTGTTTCCTTGCCTACTTTCATACTTCTTCCAATGCAATGTAATTGAACTTTTAACGATTCGATATAGTTGCTTTTACCTGCAACGATTCCAGAAGTAGGCCCTGCAATTGCTTTTGAACCACTATAAATGGCAAGATCTGAGTATTTTACGTACTTTTGAAGATCTTCTTCTGCCGCAGCATCCACAATGAATGGAATGTTGTTCTGCTGTGCAACTTCCCACGCTTCTTCAACAGAAATCATATTCTTTTGCACAGCGTGATGCGATTTCACATAAAGAATAGCAGCTGTATTTTCTGAGATAGCCTCTTCTATATGAGCTGCTTTGCCCTCATTTGCATAGCCCACTTCAACAAGCTTTCCACCACCTAAATAAACCATCGTTTCAACGGGTGCCCCGTATTGTACGTTATGACCTTTCATCATAATAACTTCATTTTTTGAAATAGGTTCTTGATGAAGGCGCTCGCTTTTACGACGATTTCCTTGTGTAACAAGGGCAGCAATAGAAAGAGCAATGCCGCTTGAAGCTGAGTTAACAACCACAGCTGCTTCTGATCCTAGACTATTAGCAATATAATCTCCTGCCTTATCAACTAAATCAGCCATTTCAACATAGTTTTGTCCACCTTGTTTCATAGCATCCATCACTGTATCCGTTGGTGCTGATACTCCTAAGATGCTCATTCGACCACTAGCATTAATTACTCGTTTTAAGCCATATTTAGCATTCAATGTACGTTCCATTCACAACTACTCCCTTTGCTGCTATTCTTCTTTTCCCTATGCGTTTGTCCCCTTCAGAGTCAATCAATGTAACTGGCTCATGATGAACATCAAATAATGTTAAATTAGCGATATCTCCAACCTGTATTCGACCGAGTTCCGGCTTTTTAAGCCAGTTTGCTGCTTTGGTTGTAACTGCCTCGATCACTTCCTCAAGCGAGTATCCTAGATAGAGAAATTTGGACAGTACATTTGACATGCTATAAACCGGACCGTTCAATCGGTTACTACGATATATGTCTGTGCTTATTGTATTTAAATCATCAATTTGAGATTTTTTTGCTAACTCAGCCACTTTAAATGAAAAGCTTGCAGTCCCATGACCAACATCTAAATGCACTCCTCGTTCGATAGCCTCGATTACTACTTGAAGTAAGTTCTCTTCATTATCAAAGAGATTATTTTCCTTTCCATTGAGATAATGGGTGATCACATCACCCTTCTCTAAAAGCGGAATAATTTCTTCAATACTTGGCGGGGCAGAACCTATGTGAACCATTAATGGTAGCGATGTTTCATCAGATAGTGTTCGTGCAATACGCAATGGTTCAATACCTTTATCGCGAACAACACTTTTACTCATACGTACCTTTAATCCAACAATAAGATCTTTAAACTGATTAACAGCTTGTTTTACTTTCTTTTTATCTATCCATTCAATTTTAGATAATTCATCGACTCTTTTTAACCCAATTCTTGAAACATTTAAAAACGCATATAGATTGGTCTTGGCCTGCTCTTTACTCTTAACTAAATCGGCGATTCGATCTGCTCCACAACTTCCAGCATCCACAATGGTTGTTACACCGGTTTTTACTCCTATTTCGTCTATTTCATCTCCATAAGGGCTAAATTCCGGAAAAGCATGAACGTGTAAATCAATCCAACCACTGGATACGTATATACCTGAACAGTCCAATAGTAATCCTTCATCTTTACTACCAGCCTGCGTTACCTCAATAATTTTACCGTCTTCAACTACGATATCTATTTGATCTTCATTCACACGCTTTACATTACTTAATATAAATCGTTCTTTCATCAAATCACCCCCCTTCCTTCTTATATGTTGACTTTTATATTGCATTATCTTCATTAATGATATACATTCATTTAATTCAATCTTGAACATGAATAAGAAGTGCAAAAGGATGATGAGATGAAAGCGCTCTCAAAATAATGTCTAGGAACCTCTCCTTTATTCTCTTGTTATAACATTATAATGTTATATTTTAATTGTCAATGTCCATTTATTGGTTTTCTATCTTATTAAAAAGGAAATATTTTTCACACGAATGAAGAAGGTCTAATCCATTTTCTGAAAATAATCTGTTCTGTAAAGACAAGCGTAGCGGATAAGAACATCCCATTTACACACCCTACTGGAACAAGGAATGGTGAATCATAGCGTCCTGTTAAGCACGATCAGACGATAGCGCCAAGTATATACGGTCATGATCCAGTGGAGAAAACGCGACGGAAAGGGAGTGGAAAGGGGATTATACGTAGGGTGGGGTTTTTATATTTTTAGTCCATAAATTTATTTATGGATGCATACATAAAACACAATTTGTTTTATGTATGGCCCAGACTTAAAATAGCTACTGTAACCCAAATCCCCCTAAACAGGAGGCAATAATATATGACTAAAAAAATCTTAATGGTTGTAACCAGCCATGCGGATATGAAAGACACAAAGACGAATTTGGAAGACAAAAAGACAGGAGTCTGGCTGTCGGAGTTCGCAGAGTCTTATCTGGCCTTCAAAAGTAAAGGCTATGAAGTCACCGTAGCAAGCACAGCAGGGGGAGTTAGTCCGGTTGACCCAGGCAGCGTAGATGAACAAACCCCGCAAGACTTTTTGAACGCTGCCAAGCTTCTGGAAAACACCAAACACGTTGATGATGTGACAGTAGACGGATTCGATGCCATTTTCCTGCCGGGCGGTCATGGTACGATGTTTGACCTACCAAAAAGCGAAGGGCTTCAACAATTGCTTCGAGATTTTTATGAAGCAGGAAAAATCGTCTCCGCTGTTTGCCATGGTCCTGCCGGTCTCGTCGGTGCGACATTGTCAAACGGCCAGCCTCTGGTCGCAGGCAAACGCGTGAATACTTTCACGGATAGGGAAGAACTAGAGGCAGGTGTAGAGCCCTATATGCCCTTCCATCTAGAGAGCAAACTCCGTGATCTGGGTGCCATCTTTGTCGCAGCACCCAATTGGAGCTCACATGTAGAGATCGACGGAAACCTGATTACCGGACAAAATCCTCAATCCACCGTCGTTGTAGCAGAAGCGGTATTAAGTCAATTAGAAGATTAAAACAACCTATCACTTTATCTTAAAAAGGAGGCCATATCATTATGTCAACAGAAAGCATTGCTCAACATTCTGGGCAGAACCAAAGAAGCTCCACTCTCGCCTTATATTCTCTGACACTCGGGGCATTTGCTATCGGGATGACAGAATTCGTCATTATGGGGCTACTCCGTGAGGTGGCATCGGATCTAAACGTCTCCACCCCGATGGCTGGATTCCTCATTACCGGCTATGCACTGGGCGTCGCTATCAGTGCTCCCATCATCACGCTGGCTACCAACAAAATGCCACGCAAGGCGCTTTTGCTGTTTCTGATGATTCTTTTTATCGCAGGAAATGCGCTTGCTGCTGTCGCACCAAATTATTCCGTTTTGATGCTGGCTCGCATCGTAGCCGCTCTCACCCACGGATCGTTCTTCGGAGTTGGCTCGGTCATTGCCGCAGGTCTGGTTCCTAAGGAGAAACGCGCGGGTGCCATCGCCATCATGTTCATCGGGCTGACACTAGCCAATATTTTGGGGGTACCCTTTGGAACCTTTTTAGGACAGGCGTACGGCTGGCGCTCTACTTTCGGGACGATCGCTGTAATTGGAATCATTGCTCTGCTTGGGCTAATCTTCCTCGTCCCAAAAGTCGCCAACCAAACAAACAAACTCCGTCAGGAGCTCGCCGTGGTAAAACGGCCGACCGTTCTTGTTGCGCTTATGATGACTGTATTCGGATATGGCGGCGTATTCACCGCTTTTACGTACATTTCTCCAATCCTGGTGGAAATCACCGGCTTCGCTTCTAATGCGGTACCTTGGATTCTCGTCTTGTTCGGCGTGGGGATTACTATCGGGAATGTTTACGGAGGAAAATTGGCAGACCGCAAATTGCTTCCTTCCTTACTAGGAATCCTTATCTTTTTAACGGTTATTCTCGCCGTGTTCAGCTTTACGGATCAATATAAGATCCTCACTCTGATAACTGTATTCTTATTTGGAATCGCAGCTTTTGGTACCGTCCCTGGTCTGCAGGTCCATGTGCTGAACACAGCAAAGGAAGCCCCTACGCTGGCCTCAACACTTAACATCGCAGCCTTCAACCTGGGAAATGCGATTGGTGCCTATGTCGGAGGCCTCACCATCGATTTGAAAATTGGAGGTGGGCTCCCTACCGTAACTTGGACTGCTGCGCTCGTGACCATCATCGGTGTTTTATTTACGATATGGGCAATGCAGCAACAAAGAAAACGTCTTAATTAAGAAAGGATAGCGAACATGGTGGACTTTGAGTGGTACAGAAGCTTTATCAGCATCTTCAAGCAAAGCTCCGTATCCGAGGCTGCCAGAACGAGGATGATGACCCAGCCAGCTATGAGTCAGCACTTGGCTTCTCTGGAAGCGGAGGTAGGTGAACTTTTGTTTACACGAGCTCCCCGAAAAATGATTCCTACCGAGAGGGGCAAAGCGCTTTATACACAGGTAGTTCCTCTCATCGAAGCATTGGAAGAAACCACACAAAACCTCAAGTCGAACGCGGCTACATCTTTGCCTGCAATTCGGATCGGAGCAGCAAAAGAGTTTTTTAGGGAAAAACTGGCTCCGCATATCGGCAGCTACCAGATGCGAATTTTCGCTTATATGGGTGTCGCTTCCAAGTTACTCGATTTGCTAGTAGAGGAAAAGGTAGACATCATCGTCATGTCGCAAAAGATTTCCACGCCTGGCATAGAATATATCCCCTATATGCAGGAGGAATTTGCATTAGTGACACCTCCCGATTACAGCGAGCCGACATTTGACGAGCTGGATGTCTTGGAAGCTTGGTTATGCTGCCAGCCCTGGATTAGCTACGACTTTGATTTGCCGATCATCCGCCGTTTTTGGCGCGAGCATTTCCAGAAGCGCCCTCAAACGCATCCTACACACGTCGTGCCCGATTTGCACAGCGTGTTGACTGCCATCGAGCAAGGCGCAGGCATCAGCCTGCTACCCACTTTCATGCTGGATGACCACTTGTCTAGAAACAAGGTAAAGGTTATCTATCCATCCTATACAGTTCATAACGACCTGTATCTGGCGTACCAGACGAAAAACCGAAATCTAGCCCACCTGAAGTCACTGATCGAAATGCTGAAAAAGGCGGTTTGATACACAAAAGAAAAGACTGTTATCCTTTGATGGATAACAGTCTTTTCTTTTGTCTCTTTGACAGGACAGTACCTGAGTTTGATACGCCATTCCCTTTACTTGCATAGGATACTCAGAACGTTCGATAAAGCTTGCTTTAGCTCAACGAAAGAAGGCATACTGACTTGCGTGAGACTGGATAGGCCATTGTTTCGTGTTTACAGATGGTTAAATATTACTATTAAGGCATAAAAAGGTGTAGACGTATCCGTTTCTTTCCTATACTATTATTCTCAGATTTTAGATTTCGACAAAGAAAGAACGTGACAATATTCTATGAAAGTAAGAACAATTCTTTTCCTCACCCTTATCCTCATCATAGCCTATGAACTAACTGATTGGGAGTTCCTATACGTCCATAGTCAACCAAACACCACTATTTCAAAGAAACCTTCACACCGACCCGTAATCTATTTCGTTCCCCATGCTGATGACGAAGTCCTTACGTATAGCCCAGACATGCAAAACGAAATGCAACAAGGACGACCTATTTACCTCATCCTTTTCTCTAAAGGGGAAGAGTCCATCGCTCGAGAGGTACTGAATGGGACCTATGATCGTCAATCCTTTCAAAAGGATCAAATCGGACAACCGGTTTTCTGCAAATGGCATTGGCGAGTCCATTCTCCTACGAAAGAGCATTTTGCTGACGGTACCCTATCACACGAAGAGTTTGGCAATGCTCGGGTCAAGGATTTTTACCGGGTGGCAAAAGCCCTAGGTATTCACCGTAGCCACGTGCAAACCTACGCGATTCCTAATGGCCACTTTGCTCCTTCTCAAGTAAAAGCATTAATAAAGAAATATATATCTAAATTTCCCGATGCTGATTTTCGTACAATGTCTTCTTATGATATTCACCCCGATCATGCCGCCATGGGTAAAGCTTTAGAGCATTTGATCCGCACGAAAAAGATACCTGCTAACCAAGTTCGCTTCTTTCTCTCTATCTATACGGATCGGCTCTCTGGAAAAACAATTCCCAAGATGCGGTACTATTCTCAAGTAAAGAAAAACAGCATCGCATATAATCGCATTCAAAAAAGCATCGATTTCTACGCTAAATATGATCCTAAACATGGCTTTTACGCCACAGGCTATCATTCTGTCCCTGCTCAATTTAATGCTCTAAAGAATGCACTCTATTCTACCTGGTACCAGCCACATTAACTCTTTTCACTTCATCCACTTCAAATCAATATCAATAACTAAGAATATAAAAAGGAACCAATTTGTATACAAGTTGGTTCCTTTTTATATTCGTCTATTTTAAAAATGATACTTCTTATTGAAATATTCACTTAGTTCCGATAGGGAGAAATTCCGATAAGACGATCTACTGTCGTAAACTGGTACCCTTGTTGTCTCAATTTATCGATCAGTCCTGGTAAAGCAGCAACGGTACGGGAACGATCTCCCCCTCCTGAATGAAGCAAAATAATACTTCCAGCTTTCCCCCCATTGAGGACGGTTTGTTGGATCATAGAAGGAGACGGCCGCGTCCAATCTCGAGAATCCACATTCCAGTTGATGATACGATAACCCTTTTGGGCCAGCTTCTTTTCAATTCCCTTCGTCGCTCCATAGGGGGGGCGCAAAAGCGACATCTTCTTGCCTGTATACTTATATACTTCTCGATAGTTTCGGTCGAGCTCTCCATTAATACGCTCATTGGAAAGTTTAGGCAAGAAAGGATGATCCCACGTGTGACTGGCGATCACATGATTCTCCTTGACTATTTTTTTCGCCACTTTTGGATGTTTCCGCACTTCTTTACCAATCACAAAAAAAGTAGCGTACACCCTCTTTTTGCGAAGAATATCCAAAATTTCCGGCGTGTATGTTCCATCTGGACCATCATCAAAGGTAAGAGCTATCTGTTTAATATTTTTTGGCCCTTGATAGATAACAGCGGGGGTTATTGGTTCTTTTTTACTGGATTTCTTACTGCGATCAGGGTCGTTTGGTTGGAGCTTATCCTTATCCATTGAACCTTTTTCTGACTGTTTCTTTTTATCCTTATCTTGTTGATCTCGATCCTGAATATCTGCAGACTTAGAAGTATCTCTCTTCTTCTCCTTCTTCTTTTTCTCTACTTTCTTTGTTGGTTTAGTAGCCGTTTTTTCAGCCTCCGAAGCTGAAGTGGCATTCCATATCCAAATACAGCTAATACTAACGGTTAAAAGCAAAAAAAATACCCAGAGATTTCGTTTCAATCCGTTCACTCTCCTCTGGGTATATAATAATCTCGCAATATTAATAATGCAATACAAAACAACAACTTTCCATATTAAGGGGATGTGAATATATGTAAATTATAAATAAAAAAGTAAAAAACCTATTATTATATATAAAATAAGTTCCTAGAAGTAAAGATAAAAAGGGGCATGTCCAGAAGAAAAGGAAACCAAATGGTAGGCAACGTCTAAAGAAATGATGGTCAAGTTAGATACAAGGAGAGCATTCCTGAGAGGGTACACATCACGTTCGAAATATGATTCCGGACGGTCTTTTCACTGATGAAGAGCTGTTGGGCGATCTCTTTTGTCGTTTTGTCCTGCACTAATAGCTCGAATACTTCCCTTTCCCTGTTTGTTAACAAGGGCTTCCCTTTCTGGTTGCTCAATTGCGCCACCCCTCCTTGCTCGGACTCTTGGAACACGAGGGTAAGGGACTCAGTCAGGTTATTGTATGAACGGGCTTATTTTGTGGTGCCTTCGTAAATGAATTTAGGCAGGAGTCCATCACTGCTACTTAAAACATCTGCGACTTCCGTATCCTATGCATTACTTCCTCAGGAAGTGAAGGATTCTCTACTTAAGGGGGAATCCTAGCCTACGGTGTCTTCGTTTCTCATCCCGATCCCATCCTGTAAGAATCAAGGGAGTCGATGGAAAGTGGACTTTTAACCACCTTAATGCAGAGGGCCGTAGGGTAAGAATCCAGACGGCTTTTCTCAGCATCAACCTGTCTACTCCCCACTCATGGAGGCTTAGCTGTACGCAGGTAGTGGGAATACCTGAGAATGCCATGACTGTATCTCCATAGCGAAGACATTCCTTTAAACAGGTATCCAGTGGATACTTCTTGGATGTACGTAGCAAATGAACAGGCACAAAGCCAAGACATTCTTTAAGATGGTGTGTATCCGCCAGGTGGGATGGACTTCTGCGGGCAGTTTCTTTTTGTGGAGTAATCTCCGGATAATGTCGCTTTAAATGTACAAAGGGGATCCCATGTAGATACAATCCGCTCCCTCCTTTTCATCCGTAACTTGCTCTAAGTAGGTTTGTTTTAATCCATAAATTTTTTATTTCAAATGGAGAGAATGAGCCAAGCTGATTGAATCATAGCCTAGGAAACAACCCGATATGATTCGTACTCAGGGAGGGGAGGACATGGGAAAGAAAACATCGATTATCCCACCGGAAAAAGTCACACAGCCATCCAATAGCTTGTGCGAAACTCCTCTGGAACAGAAATGGCCAAGGCTAACTCCCTTTGAACTGGCCTATACTGAACTGGAACAAGATGACATGTTTTCTCATCTTCCCGTGCACAAAATTCCGGAATGCCTCAATGGAGCCTTAGCCTTTGGAAAAATTGCTGCAACAAGTTACTCCTACAATGGGAACCTTGCCTACTGGATGGATCGTGTCATACATACGGGAGTTCGTGTGACCTTCCTCCGGCGAAAAAAAGATCATGATGGTTGGGTGCGTGCGCAGTATCGAACCAAACCTGCCGTCATTGAAATCTATCGTGCATCATTAGAACAATTGGAAAGTTTTTTTAAAAAAGAAGGCTTTAATGTAAAAGAGGAGGATCTCATCGCACTCCATCTTTTTCATGAATGGTTCCACCACCTAGAAAACACACGTCTGGGAAGAACCGACGGCCGTTTACCCCGTGTAGTAAAAAAGAAATGGGGACCCATCGAGATCCGTGAACGACTTACTCGGTTACGTGAAATTGCGGCTCATTCATTTACCCAGGAAGTCATGGGACTGCCTTGGTATCCTTTATGGTTAGATCATCTCCTTTTGTACACGGATAAGGGTTGGAGTAAACAGCAAATCCGCGATCACTTCCAACAAGTCAGTCGTTCTTGTCAAGAACTACAACCCGCAAATACCAAGTCCGATTCAACGGAACAAGAATAATTTTATCACCTAAACCAAAAAACTGACCCCCGGCCATCAATCCATTCGGGTCAGTTTTTTTAAATTAACCAACGATTCCTGTTTTACTCCCCATTACTTTTTACTAGCCTCTTCTTCTGTCTCAGCCTTACTTTCAGGACTGTCCTCTACAAATTGAGCAACAAAGTGGCGAGCAGAGAGCTTCTCCCCAGTGGCCCGCTCCAATAATTCATTCCAGCGATAACGCGCACCTGGCCGAAATATACACTCGCGAAGAAAGTAGCCAGCGTCCTCATTATCAACCAATGGATGTTCCTTCGTCGGAAATTCCCTTTCCATCGCCGCAAGAATTTGGGAAGCGGTCAATTTTCCAAGGAGGTAGTTCTGATAATAAACGGGTGATGTACCTAGATGGATCTTTGCAGCCCAATCAGGTTCATTTCGTCCTTCTGGACGAGGTAGAAATTGAAATTCTTCTACAAAGTCCCACCACAGTCGATTTAAGTCCTGCTCAGGGTCTGCATATAACGCCCGTTCAAAGTGAATCATTACCAAGCACCACCGTACAAAAATCAGCATGCTTAGCTTTGTCTGTTTAGCAAGAGGTTCTGTGATCTTATCGAAGGTAGTTGCATCCACACCAACCCTTCGAGACAACCACATCGGGTTTTGGCTTAAGGATTCCATCAGAATAGCGACGGCCTCTGTACTTGAATCGTGTGCTGGCTTACGTAACAGGTAAGGTAACTCAGAATCATGGCAGGTATCAAATACAGCATGACCCAACTCATGGAGGAGTACGCTCATCCAATACGTATCAGGACGTAAATTACATAGGATACGGGTATCCCCTTCACGATCGACATCAATACAAAATGCATGCTGAGATTTTCCATCCCTTTCATAGAGATCACTTCTCTTATAAATATCCTTTACATCAAAGCCGATTCCTTGAAAAGTGCGCTCTGCTATCTCCTCTAACTTTTTATCAGCAAACATTCCATCCAGATCGACATCGAAAACAACGGGTGCCTCTTGAAAAAAAGGATCCTCATAATGCCAAGGTCTAAGTCCCTCTGGCCGTAGATAGACATATCGATCCGCAATTATTTGATCCAATTCTTTTTTGCACTCAGAAAATGGCTGATCGGTTTGTTGTTTTAGATCTGCTAATAAATCAAAGAGTTCCGTTTCATCAATTTCCTGACGTTGTAGAGACATCTGATAGTAATCACGTAGACCTTGTTTACGAGCGATTTCGTTTCTTTTTCGTACAAGCTCCAGAATCTTCTCGGCTACCACTTGTCCCACTTGTTTACTCGCCTTCCATATCTCCTTCCGTCTATAGGTATCCCGCTCTGTGCGATACAGTTCTCTCAATTCATTATCGGATACCTTTCTTTCTTGATCACCGGCTCGAAAGTTGATGAAGTCACTCTCTATCTCCGTTTCCAATCGGACAATTTCCGCAATATCCTCTTTTGATGCTTGATTACCCATAAACTGAAGAGATAATATTTCGAGCTGGCGGGCCAATAGAGGATCGCTTATCTCTCTTCCCTTCATTTCTCCTAATTCTCGGTATGTATCTGGATCCGAAAGGATCTCTTTTAAATGTGTTAAGTGCTTTGCATAGGTATGTTTGTGCTTTTTCTCTCCTGTAGTAGCAACGAGCCACCATGCTTCAGCCATCTGCTTCTCTACATCACGAATTTGAGCGGTCAGCTTTGTAATCAATTGTTCGGCCTTCATCTCCATAACCTTCATCCTCCCCTTTTTAATAAAGGCGATATTTTCAAACCTCATTAGCCATTTCCACACTCCAACATTCATTCGTGATCCTATGCTTTCATTCCTCTCCCACCTCTGCACAAGAATGAGGCTACACCCTTCGGGAATGATAAAACCAGGAGGTGTTTAATTCGATGGATTCAAACTATCTCTGTCCTGTATGTGGAACCAATCGCAGTCGCTTTAATTTGATTGAACAAGTGGTGACCCCTGTACGAAAAGACCCCAACAATGGAGCCATTCTCGAACAGGTTGCTACAAATGACCCTTTACACGTTCCTTATCGAGGCGAATCACTCCGTGTTCAATGTGGGGTGTGTGGTGTTGTAGAGGCGGAGGAACGGTTTATCAAAACCGCCCAGCGAGAACCACAAAAACTGACTAGAAATACTTCAAGTTAACCGCTTTAACCAACCATCCGTTTATCAGCACCCTCTAGTGAGTTTCAGAAATACCTTTTTCAATGATATGATCCCCTTGAGTTAACTGGCCCCTTCCTGTTAGCTCAAGGGGATTTTCTTAATCGATTATCGACAAATCCACTCTATTTTCCAATGGGTTTCCCCTGAAGAAACCACTATATTGATGTATAATAGATGGTGAATTGACTAAAACCAGTCGACTCTCTCATCGAAAAGGAGTATTGACAGATGCACGCATTAAAGAATAGTCTTCTCGAGCTTATTACAGAAACCTCAACGAACCTGCCTCCCGATGTACGAGCAGCCGTTCAACAAGGAAAGTCCAAGGAAGACGCAGGAACTCGCTCTGCGTTGGCACTCTCTACGATTACCCATAACATAACGATGGCAGAGGAGAATGTCTCCCCTATCTGCCAAGACACGGGAATGCCTACTTTTCACGTCCATGTTCCTGTAGGTGTTAACCAACTAGAGATTACTCGACAGATCAAGGCTGCGATTGTTGAAGCCACAAAAACAGGAAAGCTTCGCCCTAATTCCGTCGACTCTCTAACCGGGGCAAACAGTGGAGATAACTTAGGCGAAGGCGTACCCGTCATCCATTATGAACAGTGGGAGCGCGATGAGGTCGATATTCGCCTGATCTTAAAGGGTGGCGGTTGTGAAAACAAAAACATTCAATATAGCCTCCCTTGTGAATTGGAAGGACTTGGCCGTGCGGGTCGTGACTTGGATGGGATCCGCAAATGTATTTTACACAGTGTATACCAAGCGCAAGGTCAAGGGTGTAGCGCTGGCTTTATTGGTGTAGGTGTCGGTGGAGACCGCACAACCGGTTATGAACTAGCGAAAAAACAACTCTTCCGGAAAGTTTTCGATACCAATCCTAATGCTGATCTTGCGGATCTCGAAGACTATATTATGGAACATGCCAATGAGCTATCCATCGGAACGATGGGCTTTGGCGGTAACACTACCCTACTCGGTTGCAAAGTAGGAGCCATGCACCGAATTCCTGCTAGCTTCTATGTCTCAGTAGCTTACAATTGCTGGGCTTTCCGCCGCCAGGGCGTAACCCTAAACCCTGAGACGGGTGAGATTACTGGCTGGCTATATAAAGATCAGCCCGAGATCAAGATTCAGGAACCCATTGAAAAAGAAACGACGACTTCCACCCAAGGGACCCGAGAAATCGTCCTTACTCCTCCGATTTCTGAGGAAGCCATTCGCAACTTAAAAGTAGGGGATGTTGTTACCATTAATGGGAGAATCCACACCGGACGTGATGCCCTTCATAAATATCTGATGGATCACGAATCTCCTGTAAACCTTGATGGAGGCGTTATCTACCATTGTGGGCCGGTCATGCTCAAAGATGAAGATGACAAGTGGGAGGTAAAAGCAGCTGGACCTACAACAAGTATCCGAGAAGAGCCCTATCAAGCGGATATCATTAAAAAGTTTGGCATCCGTGCAGTGATCGGTAAAGGTGGAATGGGCGCGAAAACCCTTGCTGGCCTGAAGGAACATGGTGCCGTTTATCTTAATGCTATTGGTGGAGCCGCTCAGTATTATGCGGACTGTATCACCGGTGTGGATGGTGTAGATTTTATGGAATTTGGTGTTCCTGAGGCGATGTGGCACCTCAACGTCAAGAAATTTACTGCTATCGTCACCATGGACTCCCATGGAAACAGTCTCCATCGTGATGTCGAGAGTACCTCTCTGGAACGTTTGGCTAAATTTAAAGATCCTGTTTTCTCCTAATAAGTAGCTACTTCATTAAGGAACGGCAGATCCACTATGATAAGCCGTTCCTCTTTATGTTTAAAAAGCAATCCGACCACTTGGACAATAAATCCATTCACACGCACCCTAATAAACGATAGAATAGAGAATGTTCATTGAGCACCCATCAGAGAGTGAAATAGAGGTGACGCTGTACCCATGCAGGAACTAAAAGAAAGAATCTCCACCTGGTTGCGTCAATTAGGGATAAGCCAGCGAAACGCTTTCATCCTTCTTGGCGTCATTTTTCTAGTTGGAGGGTTAGGCATTTACTATGCTGTCAGAGACACTGGACCCCCTCCACAAGTTGTGATGGCCCGTTATGCAAAGGATTGGGAGAAGGGTGATTACAAATCGATGTATCACCTACTCAGCACCGATGCAAAACAAAAAATAAGCCAAGAAACTTTTATTCGGCGTCACAAGGCAATTGCGACTGGAATCAGCCAGAAAAAAATTGCTTTTACCTCGGCTAAAACCAATGAAGAAGAACCAGAAACCATTCCTTTTACCACAACGATTCAATCAAGTATCGTTCCCAAAGTCACCTTCAAGAATAAGGCTATCATGGTGGAGGATGATGAGGGATGGCGGGTCGATTGGAAACCATCCTTGATCTTCCCTAGTCTAAAAGAAGGAGATCGGGTACGTGTTACACAGACTCCTCCAGGAAAACGGGGAGAAATCACCGCACGGAATGGTGAGCCTTTAGCTGTTAACGATGAAAAAACAGCAATAGGAATCATCCCTAACCAGGTCCATGATCTACGTAAAACCAGTACAAAGTTAGCCAAAGCCCTTTCCATCCCCTTTGACCAAGTCTATAACAAAGTGAAAGACGAAAAGAATCCTTCTGCTTTTATCACTATCCAATCATTTAAGGGCAAAGACCAGGAGAAAGCAACAAAGCTAGCCAAGTCCATCCCTGAGATTACGGCTCGAGATGCCTCGACAAGACGTTATCCGCAAGGGAGTTTGACCGCTCACCTCACCGGTTATATCCGCCCCATCACTAAGGATGAGTTAGCTAAAAAGAAGAAAGACGGTTATCAAGAAGGGGACTGGCTCGGACATTCCGGGCTAGAGGAGTATCAAGGCAACACGCTAAGAGGAAAGCCTGGATATCGGATTGCAACGACTTCGTCCAATGGAAAAGAAAAGTCCCTTATCGCATCTCGTTCCGGAACGGATGGACAAGATATCCAAACCACCATCGATCTGAAAACACAAAAACAAATGCTTCGCGTCATCCAGCAGAAATCATCGGATAAGGGCGGTGGGGTAGCGATTGACCCTAAAAATGGGGACCTTCTTGCTTTAGTCAGCTCTCCTTCCTATGACCCTAATCTCTTTGTCGATGGGATGTCAAAATCAGCTTGGGCAACCATCAATAGCTCTAATCAACCTATCGCCAATCGTGCTAAAATTCCTTACGCTCCGGGTTCTACGATGAAGGCAATCACCTCCTCCATCGGACTCGACTCAAAAAAAATCACGCCAAAAACCACCTACAATACGGAATCTGGTAAGTGGCAAAAGAGCCCGTCCTGGGGAGGTTACTATGTTCGCCGAGTAGATAATCCCGGTGGCCCCATCAATTTAGCAAAGGGCTTAGCCTGGTCAGACAATATCTACTTTGCTAGAGTAGGCATAAAAGTTGGCAGAGAAACGATGATCGACTATCTTCAAAAATACGGCTTTGGAAAAAACATGGATATCCCACTCGATGTTACTCCCTCCCAGATTTCCAACAATGGGAAATTAAGCGGAGAGATTCAACTAGCGGATACCTCCTACGGTCAAGGTCAGCTCTTGATCAGCCCGCTACACCTTGCTACTATGTATAGCACCTTTGCAAATGATGGGGACCTTTTAAAACCACGCATCACGATGAAAAAAGGAAAAACGAACGACATCGAATACTGGCAAAAGGATGTCGTCTCACCAGAGGTAGCAAAACAAGTACGAGAGCTGCTTAAAGGAGTCGTTACTCTACCAAAGGGTTCCGGTCGTACTCTTCGTACACCGGGTGTTGAACTAGGAGCTAAAACAGGAACAGCGGAATTAAAAGCAAGCATGAATGATAAAGATCAACGTCAGTTAGGTTGGCTTGCTTGGATGGCTAACCGTGAGAAAGATAAAAAACCAGACATCGTCTGTGTAGCCTATGTGGACGAAGTACAAAATCGCGGCGGCAGTCACTACCTCTTCCCTGGTGTGAAGAAGATGCTAAAAGGGCGCTATCCGTAAAAAAATTGTCCACCTTTCCAAACAATTTTTACTCGTAAAAATGAAACATCTTTATGCTTTTCAACGTCTATATAAGTGAAAAAGGGGGTTTCACCATGATCAAGATTAAAAAATGGGCATCTATTGCCCTCATTGCATTGCTCGCTTTTGCTGCCGTTGCAGTTCCCGCTGGAAAGGCCTCAGCCGAAACTACTGGGAAAACGGTGGTTACACTAGGTGCTGACTTAAGTCAGGATCAACGCCAATCTATATTGCAAGAGATGGGTGTCAACTCCGATGTACAAACCATCAATGTTGGAATCAGTGACATTCGTAAATATCTAAATACCGGTTCTGGCAATGGCCCAGTCCCTAGTAACAACAATGCCTATTCCTCAGCCCGCATTACCACAATGGATAGCGGTAATGGAATTCAGGTAAAAGCGAAAAATGTAACCCGAGTAACAGAACAAATGTATGCTAACGCATTGGTTACTGCTGGTGTGAAGGATGCACAAATCTACGTTACCGCTCCTGAACCAGTTACAGGTACTGCAGCTCTAACCGGGATTATGATGGCCTTTGAAAAGGCAACCAATCAACAGATCAGCCAAGATCAACGCCAAGTAGCTAACGATGAAATCAAACAAACTTCTGACCTTGGACAAAAAGTAGGGCAAGATAAAGCGGCTGACTTTATGACCAAGGTAAAAGAACAAATCGCACAGCAACAACCAAAAAGTCAAGAAGATGTGCAAAATATCGTTACCAATGTGGGGCGTGATTTAAATATCAACTTGAACAACCAGGACATCAACAATATCACCAATGTCATGTTCCAGTTTTCCCAGCTAGACAACATCGACTGGAACTCTTTACAAGGGCAACTGGAAGATATAAAAGGTGACCTACAGAAGAATTTCCAAAACATCATTAATTCCCAAGAAGCTCAAGGATTTTTGGATAAAATCTTGAACTACATCAAAGACTTCTTCAACAACTTATTCGGTTAATAATTAGCTTGTAAAGGAAAGAATAAAAAGCCCAGTGCTTAATAGCACTGGGCTTTTTATTCCATACCCCCCTAAAATAGTATGGAATCTCTACTCCTAGAGGGTTCCACTATTCACTTTAATGGGGATGCACATCAGTTAAAAGTAAGGGGGCTTACCCATACTGATCTTAGATGGACAACCATTTACGGAAGAGGTGTTTTGTGCTCTCCCGATTCATCCGACCAATTGCCGTGGTAAGTGGGATGCCTTTGGGACAAGCCTGCACACAGTTTTGTGAGTTCCCACATTCCTGTAGGCCACCATCTTCAATTAATGCCTCTGTCCGCTCTTGCTTGTTCATTGATCCAGAGGGATGGTTATTGAAAAGATCCACCTGTGCGACTGCAAAAGGTCCGATAAAATTCGAATTGGCGTTAACGTTGGGGCATGCTTGCAGACAGACACCGCAGGTCATGCACTTGGACAGTTCATACCGCCACTGACGATCAACCTCCGGCATACGCGGCCCAGGTCCTAGATCATGGGTCCCATCAATAGGAACCCATGCCTTCACTCGCTTCAGTGCGTCGAACATTTGACTACGATCTACTGCCAAGTCCCGCATAACCGGAAAGGTTGTCATCGGTTCTACATGAATAGGTTGAGAGAGGTTATCTACAAGTGCTGTACATGCTTGCCGTGGTGTTCCATTGATCACCATAGAGCAAGCACCACATACTTCCTCGAGGCAGTTTGCTTCCCAAGAGACGGGGTCAACCGTTTTCCCTTTACAGTTGACAGGATTCCGTTGAATCTCCATCAGGGAGGAGTTGACCGTCATATTGGGGCGCCATTCCAACTCAAACTCTTCTATAAAGGGATTGGAGTCTGGAGAATCTTGACGGGTGATAATAAACTTCACCGTTTTTTGCTTCGTCGCAGTCGCTGTTTCACTCATGCTTGTTTTGCCCCTTTCTCTTCAGCCTGCTTTGCCACATCATAGCGGCGTGCACGAGGCTCGATCAGGGAAGTATCCACGTCTTCGTATTCAAAGACTGGACCATTAGGAGTATACTTCGCTTTCGTTGTTTTCAGGAACTCCTCATCATTACGATCTGGGAAGTCCGGCTTATAGTGAGCTCCACGGCTTTCGTTCCGGTTATAAGCTCCAATCGTAATTACGCGTGCAAGCTCAAGCATATTCCACAACTGACGAATGAAGGTAGCAGATTGGTTGTTCCACTTGCCTGTATCCGTTACATTAATTCGTTTGTAACGCTCCATCAACTCTTGTACCTTATTATCAGTCTCTTTCAAACGATCATTGTAACGAACCACTGTCACATTGTCCGTCATCCACTCACCAAGTTCATTATGGAGTTTATAGGGATTTTCATCCCCATCCATTTTCAAGATATCATCATATTTTTGTTGTTCGTTTAACCGCTGGGAATTAAAGATGTTGGAAGAAAGATCATCAGCTGATTTATCCAATCCACGGATGTATTCCAAGGCGTTAGGACCTGCTACCATACCACCGTAGATACAGGAGAGAAGAGAGTTTGCACCCAGACGATTCGCACCATGATATTGATACTCACATTCACCCGCTGCAAAAAGACCAGGGATATTAGTCATCTGGTTGTAGTCTACCCACATACCGCCCATCGAGTAATGAACAGCCGGGAAAATCTTCATGGGAACTTTACGAGGATCTTCACCCATAAACTTCTCGTAAATCTCAATAATACCGCCCAATTTGACATCTAGCTCTTTCGGGTCTTTATGAGAAAGATCTAGATAAACCATATTCTCACCATTCACACCGAGCTTCATGTCTACACATACCTTGAAAATCGCCCGTGTAGCGATGTCGCGCGGTACGAGATTTCCATAGGCAGGGTACATTTCTTCGAGGAAATACCAAGGCTTCCCGTCCTTATATGTCCAAACACGTCCACCCTCGCCACGAGCAGATTCGGACATCAAGCGAAGTTTATCATCCCCTGGAATGGCTGTGGGGTGCACTTGGATAAACTCTCCGTTGGCATAGTAAACGCCTTGTTGATACACTGCACTAGCAGCTGTACCCGTGTTAATCAACGAGTTGGTCGATTTACCAAAGACGATCCCTGGCCCACCAGTTGCCATGATCACAGCATCTGCTTGGAACGAGTGAATTTCCATGTTTCGGCGGTCTTGGGCAATAATCCCACGGCAACGTCCTTCGTCATCTTGAATGATGGAGAGGAATTCCCACATCTCATATTTGGTAACGCGACCAGCAACTTCCCAACGACGAACTTGCTCATCCAATGCGTAAAGAAGCTGCTGACCTGTTGTAGCACCTGCAAAAGCTGTCCGGTGGTGTTTAGTCCCTCCGAAACGACGGAAATCAAGCAAACCTTCTGGAGTCCGGTTAAAAGGCACGCCCATCCGGTCCATTAAATAAATAACTCCAGGTGCTGCTTCGGTCATTGCTTTGACCGGTGGTTGGTTGGCAAGGAAGTCCCCGCCATATACGGTATCATCAAAATGTTCCCAAGGAGAATCGCCTTCTCCTTTCGTATTAACAGCCCCATTGATCCCGCCCTGGGCGCAGACCGAATGGGAACGCTTCACAGGTACGACGGAAAAGAGTTCGACGTCGGCTCCCGCTTCAGCCACTTTAATCGCGGCCATCAAGCCTGCGAGGCCGCCGCCGACGACGATGACTTTCTCTTTCATGATGGCAGTGCCCCTTTCTTAACGAGCCAACACGCTAGTGAATTCTGGACTGGTAAAGGCAAGCATCGCTCGGATGCCAATATACGATAGGATGACAAAAACACCCATCCATACCCATGTAGAAACACGCTGGGCACGAGGGCCTACTGTAATCCCCCAGCTTACAAGGAAAGACCACATTCCATTGGAGAAATGGAAAATCGCCGCCACAATCCCGATTAAATAGAGGGTAACATTGACGGGATTACTTAGAACTTCTGCTGTCTGACGACTTAATTCAGACGCTGTCATTCCGTCCAAAGCAACTTGTACTCGGGTCTGCCACACGTGTATCGCGACAAATATCAGCGTAATTACTCCAGTTACCCGTTGGAGCATAAACATGACATTACGAAAAGTACCAAAGTTACCCACGTTATTTTGCGCTGTAAATGCGATATACAATCCGTATACGCCATGGTACATCAATGGCAAAAAAATGAAGAAGATTTCTAACACAGGTAGGAACGGAATGCCCCATAACCAATTCACTTTCTCTTCAAAGGCAGCTGCCCCTTGGGTGGCATGATAATTGGTCCACAGGTGCTCAAGCAAAAAAAAGCCGACTGGGATGACACCCAACAGGGAGTGTAGCCGCCGGTTAAAGAAACTACGGTGCGTACTCATTTTTTTCCCCCTATTGCCCCTTATAAGGTTGTGCACTTACTTTACTCCAAATTCCTCACCGTAAAACTTCTCCCCACAAAAGTGTAACCGGCAAAGGGCCGGTAATCTTTGGAAATATCGCTATGAGAGAAAGTTTCATGATGTTTCATAGTTTATTGTACTCCCAAGTTTTAAGACGCGTCAAGACAAGGGGCAATGGTCTACTTCCCGAGAAACTTCCACCGGATTTGCCTGCACGGCCTCAGCGGCCAGCAATTATAGCATCCTAGCCAATGGCAAGTCTCTTGTGTTATCTCACACGCCTGTAGCCATCTAATTCAACTTAAAAATTTTTGGATCGCCGGACCTATTTCATCAAACTCCAAAAGGAAAGCATCGTGCCCGTATTCTGATGATACCTCCAACAATTGATTTTCATCCCGATGTTGTACTAGCTTATAAATTTCTCGTTGTTGGTGAATCGGAAACAAAATATCCTCCTGGATTCCGATTACCAAAATGGGACAACGTAATTGCGCCAATGCTGCTTTCACCCCGCCTCGACCCCGGCCGATATCATGGGTATCCATCGCTTTAAGGAGAGTTAAATAACTATTGGCGTCAAATCGCTCCGCTAATTTTTTCCCCTGGTAACGAAGGTAACTTTCAATCTGAAACACCGAGTCGGACGGATTCTCCTCTATTCCCTCTTGTAATGCACGACTAAAACGCTTTTCAAATAAAGAGTTCGTCCGATACGTAACCATCCCCATCATGCGCGCAATGGCCAATCCTTTTACAGGAGGACAGTTCGCATCATACTCACCCTCTTTAAAAGCGGGATCCGATACAATGGCCTGTCGACCAATATCATTATAAGCAATCGCCGTTGGGGTCAATGAACTAGCCGTCGCAATCGGAATGATACGCCCCACGCATTCTGGATAGAGAAGTCCCCACTCCAATACCAACATGCCTCCCATAGATCCCCCAATAATCCCGTGAAGGGAGTCAATACCAAGTATCTCTAAGCACCGTTTTTGCACATGGACCATATCACGCACGCTCACATAGGGAAATGACGACCGATAAGCTTCCCCCGTCTCAGGATTGATGGATGTAGGCCCTGTTGTCCCACTACACCCTCCCAGAACATTCATGGTAATGACAAACCACTCTTCTGTATTGACATAGCCTCCAGAATGAATTAACCCTCTCCACCATCCTTGATTCCCCATGTCTCCTACTGCACGGGCATCCCCCGTCAGCGCATGACACACCAGGACAGCATTATTCGTTCTCGTTGATAAAGTACCTACGGTTTCTACAACCACATCCACTTCTGGCAGAATGGCACCCGATTCTAATGTAATGGAGCCAATAGACACCACCTGAACCGATTCCTCTACTTCTCTTTTCTCCGTTTTCGCATCCAACGATTTTGCAGTAAGTGGCATAGGGCTTAGTTCCCTCCTTTCCTTCTCGTGGCTATATAAATAAAGGCCCTCTTCGCAGTTACGAAGAGGGCGGGGATATGCACAAAAATAGAAGCAAATCCGATGACCTCTTCTCATCTTCCAGGGCGGAAATACCCTGCAGGAATTAGCACCCTCCCTCCCCTACTGGGAAACAGGGTTGCCGCGGCATCATGGGGCCAGTCCCTCCGCCGCTCTAGATAAGAAGATCTCCTTATACGGTTACATTTGATTCATCATATGATGAACCCAATCGGTTGTCAACCATTTACTGAGAAACGATATTTACTTTCGCTCCTCTACTCTCGATAGAAGGTGCCTGAGAATCTTCCAACCAACAGGCCACTTGATGAGTACCTGATGTTACTTCGGTAACCTTTGGCATTTCATCGTGGCAGATATGCATCGCATAGGGGCAACGATCAGCAAAAGGGCATCCTTTTGGTGGATCAAATAGATCTGGCGGAGAACCAGGGATAGGAGATAGATCATCTTCCCGTTTTATATCCAGGCGAGGCATCGAACCCAATAGCCCCCAGGTATAGGGGTGGCGTGATCGATAAAAGATATCTTCTACTTTCCCTGTTTCCACTACTTTTCCTCCATACATCACGGCTACACGATGCGCTGTTTCAGCTACGACTCCCAAATCATGGGTAATCAATATGATCGCCGTTTCTGTCTTCACTTGTAACTCTTTCATCAATTCCAATATTTGAGCTTGAATCGTTACATCCAGTGCTGTAGTCGGTTCATCAGCGATCAAGATCTTTGGATTACAGGCTAGGGCGATGGCGATCATCCCTCGTTGTCTCATCCCCCCGCTAAATTGATGGGGAAATTGATTGACCCGTTTTTCCGGAGTGGGGATTCCCACCAAGCGTAGCATTTCCACTGCTCGTTGATAGGCCTCATCTTTTGAAAGCTTCTGATGCCACATCAACCCCTCCATAATCTGCTTACCTACTGTCATCGTCGGGTTGAGGGAGGTCATTGGATCTTGAAAAATCATCCCAATTTCTGAGCCACGAATGCGAAACATTTCCTTATCAGATATCTGGATGAGATCCTTTCCTTCAAAGAGAATCTCACCTTTTTTTATTTTTCCAGGGGGGGAAGGAATCAGGCGCATTACCGATTGAGCCGTGACACTCTTTCCGCTCCCGGATTCCCCCACAATGGCTAAGGTCTCTCCTTTTTCTAACTGGAGATCCACTCCACGTACTGCTTGGACTTCACCAGCATAGGTTTTAAAGGCTACATGTAGATCTTTAATTTCTAGTATCGGTTTACCCATTACAGATTCCCTCCTCACTTCCTCATTTTTGGATCCAGTGCATCCCGTAATCCATCCCCTAGAAAGTTAAAAACGAGCAACGTCATGCTTAAGAAAAAAGCAGGGAAGAAGAGTCTCCACCAATCATCCATCAGAATAACGATGAGAGAATCGTTAATCATCGTACCCCAGCTAGCAAAGGGGGCCTGGATACCCAGTCCGAGAAAGCTTAGAAAAGCTTCCGCAAAGATCGCAGTAGGTACCGTAAAAGTAATCATCACAATAATCGGACCCATCACATTCGGAATCAGGTGCTTTAGCATGAGGCGCTTTGTGCTCGCTCCTAGGGTTTGAGCTGCCATCACAAATTCCTGTTCCTTTAGTTGCAAGATCTGTCCTCGAACCAGACGAGCCATATTCAACCAACCTGTAATCGATAACGCAATTAAGATCGGGAGTAACCCTGGGTCATCCATCACAACTAAGATCAAAATGACAATGAGTAAATAGGGTAGACCCCATAATACATCGACAATTCGCATCATGACCTCATCAATGCGCCCACCTTTATACCCTGCAATCCCACCCCATAAAACACCGATCAATAAATCCATTAGTGCTGCTGCAAACCCCACAACGAGAGAAATTCGCGCTCCATACCAAACGCGTACAAAGACATCCCGCCCCAAATCATCCGTACCAAATAGATGCTCTCCTGAGGGAGATAGGTTTTTACCTGTGCCTAGATTTTGCTCATAGTAGCTGTAATCTTGAAGATACGGACCGATAATCGCCATGATGATAAGAAGCGCCACCCCGATTAAGCCAATGATGGCCAGGTGATTCTTCCGCAATCGCCGCCAAACATCTTGCCAGTAAGTAACACTGGGACGTCGAAGCACTTCCATCGCTGCTTGTCGTTTAGGAGCTGACTCAAATCGTTCTGCTGGCATCGTCATTTTATCTCCCCTCCCTTCCGCCCACCTTGATACGAGGATCAATCCATCCGTAGGTGAGATCCACAAGAAGATTCATCATAATCAAAAAGCTAGCATAGAAAATAGTTGTGCCCATAATCACTGGATAGTCTCGGTTGGTAATGCTCTCAACGAAGTACTTTCCCATTCCAGGAATTGAGAATATTTTCTCAATAACAAATGAACCTGTAAGTACAGCTGCAATCGCTGGCCCCATAATCGTAACCACTGGAATAATCGCATTACGTAACGTATGACGGCTGATTACTCTCCATGGGGGCAGCCCCTTTGCACGAGCGGTTCGAATATAATCTTGTGTGACTACATCGAGCATACTTGAACGCATCAATCGCGCGATAAGTGCTACTTGACCTAAAGCTAGCGCAGCCGCTGGCAAAATAATTTGTGGAGGATCTCCCCAACCAGCTAATGGAAGTATCTTCCATTCCAATCCGAAGTACTTTTGTAAAAAGGGGGCTAGTACAAAACTAGGTACTGAAATCCCGATCACCGCTAAAATCATCATGACATAATCGGGTAGGCGGTTTTGCCAAAGTGCTGCAGTTATTCCCATAAGCACGCCTGCACATAATGCCAAAAGCACGGAATACGCACCTAGCTCTGCTGAAACCGGAAAGCTGTCAGAAAGCATCTCGTTCACCGTACGAGAGGTATTGTTAATTGAAAATCCTAGATCAAACTTAGCTAGATTCGTGATATATGTGACGTACTGTTCAGGGATAGACTTGTCCAGCCCATACTCAGCCTTTAGGTTAGCAATCGTCTGAGGTGGATACTTTTTCTCCGAGGTAAAGGGATCCCCTGGAATACACTTCATCAGTACAAATGTCAGTGTAGCGATCACCCATAATGAGAGCAACATCAGCACAACTCGTCTTCCTATAAATCGAAGCAACGATCCCACCTCCTATGTTCTTACCAAGGAATGGCAAAGTCACTCCATATGGAGTGACTTTGCTTACCTTAGCTGAGAATGCTTAATGTTCAGTCAGATAAGCTTCGGTATAATACACCGTTCCGTCAATACTGCGTTTTACATTTTTTACATAATCCTTTTGCATATGAAGTCGTGTGTACCAATAAAGAGGAGCTACTGGCATCTCCTTCATCAGAATATCCTCTGCTTTGTGCATCGATTTCATCCGCTTATCCTGATTGTCTGTCGATTTTGCTTCTTTAATCAACTTATCGAATTCTTTGTTGTTAAACTTCGCATCATTCTGACCTGATCCAGTCATATATAGGTCCATGAAGGTCATTGGATCAATATAATCCGGCAACCAACCTGTCCGTGCCATATCATAATCCCCTGAGGACTTCTTTTCCAAGAAAACCTTCCATTCCATATTGGCCAACTTCACATCGACACCTAGATTATCTTTCCACATTTGTTGCAGAGCTTCCGCAATTTTTTTGTGGCCATCATCGGTGTTGTAGCTAAAGGTTACCTTCGGCAATTTATCAATTTTTTCCTCTTTCAGTCCTTTTTCCAACAACTTTTTCGCTTCTGAAGCGTTTGCTTTAGCATCTAAATATTTATCGTGATTTTTTACCCAATCATCCTTCGTACTGAAGTCAGGCATTCCCCAAGGAACCCAACCATTTGCAGGTTCCTGTCCCGCTTGTGTCACGTTTTCCACGATCGATTGACGATCAATCGCTAAAGCAAAAGCCCGGCGAATATTCGCATTGGTGAATGGTTTCTTCTTTGTGTTAAAGTCGATACCATACGATGCGGGGTTGGGTCCTCCTTTAGCTTCTTTCTTCTCAATAAGCGATTTTGTTAAATCCGTTGGAATGAGATTGCTATCCCCTTCATCCAATTCCCCGGATTGGAACTGTTGATATCCTGTCTTTGTGTCGGTTACAAAGGGAAAATTGATTTGCGTTAACTTGGTTTTTTTCTTATTGTAGTATTTTTCATTCTTCTCTAAGACGATCTTAGCATTATGCTTCCACTCTTTCATTTTAAAAGCACCATTTGAGACAAAGGTTTTCGCGTCCCCTGCCCACTTCTTATCTGCCTCTGCCACCTTTTTATTAACAGGGAACAAAGCATAGAAGGCCGCTAAACTAGGGAAATAGGGCGTGGGTCTCTCCAAAGTAACTTTTAATGTTTTATCATCAACAGCCTTAACCCCTACGTCATCTACCTTCGCCTTACCTTGATTATATTTCTCACCGTTTTTAAGATAAAACAGTTGGTATGCATATATCGCTGCGTTTTTCGGATCCAACATCCGCTTCCATGCATATTCAAAGTCCACAGCGGTTACAGGATCTCCATTGGACCACTTTGCATCTCGAAGATGGAAGGTAAACTGACTACTATCTTTGTTCGCCTCCCACTTCGTAGCAATCCCTGGAAGCGCTTTCCCTTCTGTATCTGTTTTAGTAAGTCCCTCCATCAATTGTGAGAGAATAAGCCCTGAGGCACTATCCCGAGCTTTTAATGGATCCAAGCCAGGTGGCTCACTGGGAATACTACCGACATTCAAGACCTGTTCCTTGGCCAGCGCTTTTCCATCACCAGCCGTACCTGCATCGCTATTATTCCCTGTGCAAGCAGTCAACAGGACCATCGAAAGAGCCATACAGATACCTAACCATTTAACAAAACTCTTGGACATGGATACAACCCCCTTGGTAAAAATGGGCATTCACGAGAGCATAATTCACATGGGCCTTCGTTTTCCTCCTCGAATTAGAATCAATAATAACCAATGACCAGGTGTGAACGGGCCTCTGCCCATTTATTTATATTCCTTTATAGTGAGAAAAGTCCTGCAAAATAAGCTGAAGTTTTTATCTATTAAAAATAAAGTGTATTTTTCAGTTTATTGTCTAATCAAGAGCAAGGTGCAGGATATATTTACCATTAATCTTTTTTATCTGACCAATTTCTTTAGTATTATTCTGAAAAAGTTTACACTCTAGGATCATGAATACTCTTTTTGCACACAAAAAAAACCGAAGGGGATGCCTTCGGTCTCTTTAACCCTCTTATTATACCTCTACCAAAATCTCCTCTTTGGCATCTAAACCAAAAGCTGTATGCAACATACGTACTGCCATTTGCACTTGGTCGCGTGGAATCACACAGGATATCTTAATTTCTGAGGTGGAAACCATCTTGATTCGTATTCCTGCCTCAGATAATGAATAAAACATTCGTGCAGCTACGCCAGAGTTGGTCACCATTCCAGCTCCCACCGTAGAAACCTTTGCAAGTCCGGTTTCGGATAATACTTTTAGATAATCAAGCTCATCCCGTAAGTCAACAATCACCTGTCGTGCATAATCCCCTTCCTCATCCTGCACACTAAAGGCTACATCAATCCGGTCATCCTCATGTTCACTCGTGACAATCATATCTACATTGATATAGGCTTCTGATAGTCGAGTAAAGAGAGTGCTTAATGTTTCTGCTTGATTAGGGAGGCCGATCACCTTCATTCTAGCGACATGGAGATCGTGAGCGACTCCCCGTACATTCATCTCTTCTTCCATTTGATCCGCCTCCTTCACGGTCGTTCCCTCCTCATCGCTAAAACTAGAGCGTACCACTAGCTGAACTCGATGAGTCATCGCGCACTCTACTGAACGTGGATGCAACACCCCTGCTCCCAGATTGGCTAACTCTAGCATCTCTTCGTAGGAGATCTCCTTTAATTTGTCTGCTTGGGGTGCGATCCTTGGATCTGCTGTATAGACACCTGTCACATCGGTAAAAATCTCACAGCGATCCGCATTTAATGCAGCGGCGAGGGCAACGGCTGTTGTATCCGATCCACCGCGACCAAGCGTCGTAATTTCTCCATCAGGAGATAACCCTTGGAAACCGGCTACGATAACAATTTCTCCTGCATGTAGACACTTTTTCACTTTATTCGTATCGATACGATCGATCCGTGCTTTCCCATGAATCGAATCAGTATGAATCCCCGCTTGCCATCCTGTCATGGGGTGTGTTTTTAATCCTTTTTGCAATAAAGCCATGCTGAGCAGGGAAACGGTCACCTGCTCTCCTGTTGTTAAAAGGACGTCCATCTCACGTTGTGGTGGTTGATCACTCATCTGTTTTGCCAAGGAGACCAGTTCATCCGTCGTTTTTCCCATGGCGGAAACCGTGACAACGACCTGATGCCCCTCAGCATGTGTTTTCGCCACCCGCTCGGCTACATTCTGAATGCGCTCTACGCTACCAACAGACGTCCCACCAAATTTCTGTACGACAAGTCCCATGATCCTTTTAGAGTCTCCTCTCTTTTTGCCCCTACAATGATTAGTAAAAAGACAGGCAACAGCGGGAAGTCCAGCTGTTGCCTTTAATGATGGCCCAGCCTCACTTAGCTTCCGGTGATCAGTGCTCCACGGATAAATCCGTGACAGTCCCGCCCTTGTTCAGCTGCGGGCCCAGCCGATCTCCTACGGCAGGATCATCGACTTCGGCAATGGCCCCTTTCTCCACCGGTCAACGGTTACCGTTTCCTCGCGGTGGATACTGATGGTCCATTGCGCCTCTCATACACACGTGGTTCGTGAGGTATGTGATTTTTTATTACACATAATTTGTTTATGATCGTAACACATTGTGATGGGAGATACAACGCAAATTAAGCGGCAATATTAGGAGATTGAACGAAAAAAATCCAGATACTCTTCATTGATTAGAGCATCTGGATAGGAATACTTCACTCTTACTGATAATGCTTCAACAAACTTTGCAACTTAGCGGCAAGCACCATGTTACCTTTTAATTTTAGTTTATCAGTCATCATCGCAGGGTTTAATTTTCCCTCGGCCAATTTGATGAAATTTTCATCGGACAATTGCAAAGTACAATCCGTTTCAAAGGGTGTTCCCTCAGCATATTTAGCAGTCCCATCTTCTAGGCCTACTTGGTGACTAGTAACACCCTCGTCATCCTTTAGGTCAAATTGATAAACCGCTTTCACATTTTGGATTCCCTCTGGTTGTTCATTCATCCGTTGGGTCATTGTTTGTAGTAGCACATGCGTAGACATCGTTTGTATCCCGCCCCTCTTCTTTTTGTCAATTCCCGATGTATGCTAGAGGGATCTCTCGGGAACATTAATAGACTAAAACATAGAAAGGAAGTGAATTCCCCTGTTTAGTCAAATGGGCATGCCGGGTCTGATCTTGATCATCCTCGTCGCTTTGCTTCTTTTTGGTCCTAAAAAATTGCCCGAGTTGGGACGGGCGGCAGGGCGTACTCTCCGGGAGTTTAAAGATTCTGTTTCGAGTCCACCAGACGAACCACAGAACGCTATCCAGATGACTGCAGATGCACCTAAAAATGAGAATTCCTCTCTCAATGAATAACGAAAATCACCCCTTCTATGCTTTCCCACCCAAGTATCCTTAGGGAGAAATGCTAGAAGGGGTGATATTATTTTTGGTGGATCACCTTCATATAATCCTCTGGCTTATTCATATTGAACAAAGAATGAGCAAACTGCCAGGGTGCCCACCCCTGTACTTCCTCGATATAGAGAGTATCAATCTGTTGCAAAAATCCGGTAACGGATCGATCCTTCCCCTCTGCCAGCATACTCTCTAGCAAAGGCAGTATTCGTCGATGATAAACAGCAAATAACGGATGCTCTTTCCCTGCAACACGAGGAATAACGGCATCTTTTTTTTCCTTAATCATTGTCTTCATTAGTGTTTCACCTAGAACTGGCGATACAAAAGGCATATCACAAGCTACTACCAGTGCCATTTCTTCTCTCCCATGTGCCAACCCAGCATGAATACCTGCTAAAGGACCACAATCCTGCCAGTGATCCATCACCATCGGTATCGTAAGAGGGAGTAGTACCCCCTCTGGATTACATACTGCGATGGGCCTACCTACTCCATTTAGAAGGCGGAGAATCCGATAAACCATCGGTTCCCCATCAAGCTCTAACAAGGCTTTATCCCGGCCCATACGCCGGGATCGCCCCCCCATAAGCATGATGATATCCTGTGGAAGGACCTGTGGTTCGGTCATTCCTCCTTACCTGCTTCCTCTGCATTCACCTCAGATTCATTACTACTCTCCCCAAGGTGCACGAGAATTTCCCGAGCGAGTTTATCTCCGATCCCTGCTTGACGGTACTCTTCGACTGTGGCCTGCTTCATTTTCTCTACCGAACCAAAATGCTTGTATAACATCGTCTTTCGTTTTTGACCCACTCCCGGAATATCATCTAGTGCAGAATGGAGCATCCCTTTACCCCTTGTTTGACGGTGGAACGTAATAGCAAACCGGTGAACTTCCTCCTGAATCCGTTGTAATAAATAAAACTCTTGACTTCCTCTCCTGAGCAAGACGTCCATCGGTGGATCACCAAAAAGTAGTTTAGCGGTTTTATGTTTGTCATCCTTGACAAGTCCCGCTACAGGAATAAATAATCCGAGTTCATTTTCAAGTACATCGATCGCTACAGACATTTGACCACGTCCTCCATCTACTAGGATTAGCTCGGGAAGAGGTAGATCTTCCTTTAACACCCTTGTATAACGCCTGCGAATCACTTCACGCATTGTCCCTGTATCATTAGCCCCTTGTACGGTCCGAATTTTAAACTTGCGATACTCCTTCTTATCAGGTGCGCCATCGCTAAAGACCACTAACGCCGATACAGGATCAGCTCCCTGTATATTGGAATTATCAAAGGCTTCGATACGCTGAGGATAACCAATTCCTATCGCTTCGCCAAGTTCACGTGCCGCCTCGACTGTACGTCCTTTGTCCCGGTCTATTAATTGAAACCGTTCCTCTAAAGCAATCTTTGCGTTTTGACTTGCCATATCGACAAGCTTCTTTTTTGAGCCCCGCTTAGGAACTCGCACCTCTACGCCCTTGAGAAACCCACCAAGAAGCTCTATATCAACCCCTGGTGCTAAATCTACCTCCCGGGGTAATGCCGGTTTCTCAAAATAAAACTGTGTCACATAGGACAAAAAGTCCTCCTCCGGCTCATTGTAATGAGCAAAAATCGCTACATCCCGCTCGATCAACTTTCCTTGACGTAGAAAAAACACTTGAACACACATCATTCCTTTGTCTGCTGCGTACCCAATTACGTCACGATCAGTTTCATCCTTTAATGTCATCGATTGTTTTACCATCACGGTCTCAATATGGCGAATCAGATCCCGTAATTCCTTTGCCCGTTCAAAATCCAACTCTATCGATGCGACCTCCATTTTTTTGCGGAGATCGTTTTGTACTTCCTTATATCCTCCGTTTAAAAAACGGATAATCTGTCGCGTCATCTCCTCATACTGCGTAGCATCTACATCGTATTCACAAGGCGCAAGACACTGCCCCAGGTGATAATATAGACAGACTCTTTTCGGGAGTGTTTTACATTTTCGTAGGGGATACAATCGATCCAGCAATTTTTTTGTTTCTTGTGCCGCTAATGCATTAGGATAGGGGCCAAAGTAACGTGAGCCATCTTTTTTCATTTTACGGGTCACTTCTAAACGTGGATGCTCTTCCTTTGTCAGATGAATATACGGATAGGACTTATCATCCTTCATTAAAACATTGTAATAAGGGCGGTGACGCTTAATCAGGTTCGCCTCAAGGATTAAGGCATCAATTGCACTATCGGTAACGATGTATTCAAAATCTGATATCTCTAAAACCAATCGTTGTGTCTTCCCATCATGACTTCCTGTAAAATAAGAACGCACACGACTTTTTAACCTTTTAGCTTTTCCAACATATATAATCGTCCCTTTTTCATTTCTCATTAAATAACAACCCGGTTGATCCGGGAGAAGGGAAAGCTTTTCCTTAATATCCTTTTTCATTTTTGTCACTTCCTTCCCTTCATTTTATCATAGCAGAAAAGGGAATCTCCTAGAAATAGGGCAAAAAGAATGAGCAAGACATTGTCCTTATCGCAATGAAAGGATACCATAGAGTAAAAGTAACCCACGTAGATTGGAGGTATTTTTATTGCAGGAGTCGCTACGCTTATTTAATCGCTTTGGTATGAAGTGTTGGCTTAGTTCTTTGGCAGGCGGTTTGATAGCTATGATCCTTTTACTTATTCCGCACTTGTTTATCGGTGCAATGATCAAGGCAAACTGGGCCACAACCAAAGAAGTTTTCAAACATTGGGCAACATCCCTAACCGTTTTACCCTTTGATCAACTTATACAACCACTCTCGCTATTCAACAAGGGGGGAGCTCTTCTTATCGGCTACACGTTATTAGCTGGTGGGCTAACCTTCCTTGTTGGAACATTCTACTTAGCTGGTTTGACTGCTACGGCTCGTGACGCAGTGGTCAACAAACACGTGATGGTGAGTCGCTTCTTCTCAGAAGGGCTACGCAAAACGTTTCCTCTTTTTGGATTGCTCATCTGTCATATTTTTATGACAGGAATCTTTTTTACCATAGTGGGTGCATTCGTATTCTTAACAGGGAGAGGTATGGGGGTTTTAATCACGGTGGGGGTCATCGGAGGGCTGCTATATCTTCTCCTCTTGATCATAAAAACTTACTCCCTCATCATCCTTTTTTCTGAAGACATCGGAGTCATCCGCTCCCTCAGTTACAGCTTTAAAAGCCTCTTTCGCCTCTTCATCCCCACCCTCACTACTTATCTCATTACGTTATTCACCACTATACTAGGGATGGTAGTTATCGGGGCTCTCATCCTATTTCCCTGGTTCATCCTTCAATTTTTTAAGGATGGCACAGTTGCACTGATTGTCGGTGTCATATTGGGAGGAGTTGCATCCATACTCCTCGCCTCACTACCAATCATTCTTGCACTGATTGTTCTTTTTGACCGATACATAAAGATGATCCAACCAGATCTGTTTCCCGAGGATAGCCTACAGGCTACATTACTTCGTCCTACTTCCTTTTGAGGCAGGCCTAAGAAGAAACACCTACACTTCGTTTCTAACATACATAACGCTTAGGAACCCAGCGATGATGCTGGGTTCCTACTTTTTCAAAGCGATGATAAAACAAATCAACATTAAATACGTTTTTATGTGACTATTTTCTACTTTCATCGTATATGATTATAGATTGCGAGCGGGAAAACCCAGCCCTTCAGGGTTGGGATGAAAGCGAGCGTCAGACGAGAGAGGGGAGATCTTCCCTCTCGCAAGGAGGTGAACCCATGCACAAAGCGTTTAAATTTCGCTTGTATCCAACAAAGGAACAAACCATTCTCATCCATAAATCCATTGGATGTAGTCGTTTCACATTTAATCACTTTCTAGCCAGATGGAACGAATTCTATGACAGCACAGGAAAAGGTCTGACCTATGGAACCTGTTCTGCCCAACTGACTGCCTTAAAAAAAGAGATCGATTGGCTACGGGAAGTCGATTCTACTTCGCTTCAAAATACCTTGAAACACCTAGCAGATTCCTTCTCTCGCTTCTTCAAAAAGCAAAATGACCGTCCACGCTTTAAAAGTAAACGAAACCGTGTCCAATCCTACACTAGTCAGTGCAACCATCCGAAAAAGGGAAAGGCCACCATCGAGGTGATAGCCAATCGGATCCGGCTCCCGAAACTCGGATGGGTGAAGGTTGCCAAATCCCGTGAAGTAGAGGGACGGATTCTTTCTGCAACCATCCGGCGTAATCCCACGGGGAAGTACTTTGTATCGGTGTTGTGTGAAATCAACGCGTGTCCGGTTGTGTCTGTATCCAAAGAGAAAGTAATCGGTGTTGATTTGGGGCTGAAAGACTTTGCGATTCTAACGGACGGAACCCAAGTAAAACCGTCTCGGTATTTCCGCCAGTACGAAAAGAAGCTAGCCAAAGCACAGCGCATCATGAGCCAACGAACCAAAGGCGGTTCCAATTGGCACAAAGCACGGATCAA
>NZ_FNNQ01000023.1 GCF_900106775.1 Marininema mesophilum | reverse complement strand
GCCCCTGCACTTGGAGGATTGGCTAATCCTAAATATAAATATAATGATAAAGAAATGTATTTCCCCTTGACACCTGGTTCCCATCTATAATCTCGAAAAACAGGTAGCATAACTTTCACGGTAAGACTTTCTTTTGTCAACACTCCCCTTTTCTGAAAAGGGGAGTGTTCTTTTTTAAAATACGTTCCCTTCTCTGCCCTTTCTAAGCCGGTTTATAAACGGGAGTAAAGGGATTATTAGATGGGGCTTTTCAATCCATAAAAATAGAGTAGCAAAGTCTAACCTCGCTACTCCTTCAATTCAGGAATCTAATATCACCTTCGAAGAATTTTCGAAGGAATGGCTATCTATCTATGAGATACTTGAAAAAGAAGAACTGTCTCTACTACTTCGGACATCAGAGAAAAAGGACTTGATAGGGACTACATTCTATTCCTTACCCTCGCCTATACGGGTATCCGAGTCGGTGAGCTATGCGCTCTCAAATGGAATGACATTGATTTTCAAGAACACACTATGACTATATCCCGAACATACTACAATCCAACCAATAATCTAAGAGAGTATAAGTTGCTTACGCCCAAAACAACAACTTCCAAGAGAACCCTTGACCTCTCTCCCATCGTCATCAAAGAGTTGACAAAGCATCAAGATGCTCAGAATAAAATTCGAATGAGATCTAGGGATATGTATCACGACACCTATCCAAAGTTCATCAAAACGATTGAGAATCGGATGAGACGTCTCCTAAAGATCGCTAAACTAAATGACACCCTTACCCCTCACTCATTACGCCACACACATACCTCTCTACTAGCAGAGGCGGGGGTTAGCCTTCCTGAGATTATGGCGAGACTTGGGCATAAAGATGACGCAACAAAAACATGTATACCTTCACATGACAAAGTCAATGCGAAAAGAGGCCTCCCATAAGTTCTCTCTACTCATGGAAAGCCTCTAAATTTTCGCCACCTAATGTTACCTTTTTGTTACCCTTCAGGAGTTATCCTGATTAATAACACTTTATTCTAAAAGGCTTCAGGGCATCCCTTACATCATGCCGCCCATACCACCCATGCCGCCCATATCAGGAGCACCGCCGGCCATACCATCGTTTTCTTCTGGTTTGTCAGCAACAACTGCTTCAGTGGTCAGTACCATCGCTGCCACGGAAGCTGCATTTTGCAATGCAGAGCGTGTTACTTTCGCTGGGTCTACAATACCAACTTTGATCATATCTACCCATTCACCAGTAGCAGCGTTGAAGCCGATACCTACTTCTTCGTTTTTGATGCGCTCAACGATGACGGAACCTTCCAGGCCAGCGTTGAATGCGATTTGACGAAGAGGCTCTTCCAATGCACGACGGATGATTTTGATACCGGTCATCTCATCACCAACAGCTTCCATTTGCTCTACTGCACGGAGAGAGTTAACAAAGGCAGTACCACCACCGGAGACGATCCCTTCTTCCACAGCTGCACGAGTGGAATTGAGGGCGTCTTCGATGCGCAGTTTGCGTTCTTTCAGCTCGGTTTCGGTTGCAGCCCCTACTTTGATAACGGCTACCCCGCCAGAGAGCTTAGCCAAACGCTCTTGCAGTTTTTCTTTATCGAACTCGGAAGTGGTGTCTTCTAGCTGTTGACGGATTTGTTTTACGCGGCCGTCGATTTCGGAACGATCCCCTGCACCATCCACCACAATGGTATCTTCTTTGGAGACACGAATCTGACGAGCACGACCAAGTGCGCTGAATTCAGCAGTTTTCAGGTCCATACCCAGCTCTTCAGTGATTACTTGACCACCGGTCAGGATCGCAATGTCTTGGAGCATTGCTTTACGACGGTCGCCAAAACCAGGCGCTTTTACAGCAACTGCATTGAAGGTACCACGCAGCTTGTTAACAACGAGGGTAGCCAAAGCTTCCCCTTCAAGATCTTCAGCGATGATCAACAAAGGCTTACCTTGTTGAACCACTTTTTCCAACATCGGCAAAACTTCTTGCACGTTAGAGATTTTCTTGTCGGTGATTAAGATGTATGGATCCTCGAGGATGGCTTCCATCTTGTCATTATCCGTTACCATGTAAGGGGAGATGTAGCCGCGGTCAAATTGCATCCCTTCAACTACTTCCAACTCGGTAATGAAGCCTTTGGATTCTTCAACAGTGATAACACCATCGTTGCCCACTTTTTCCATCGCTTCAGCGATCAATTGGCCAACTTCTTCGTCGTTAGCAGAGATAGCTGCTACTTGAGCGATGGAGTCTTTACCTTCGATCGGCTTGGAGATGGTTTTAATCTCTTCCACAGCCGTTTTTACAGCTTTTTCGATCCCTTTACGCACAACCATCGGGTTAGCGCCAGCTGCTACGTTTTTCAAACCTTCACGGATCATTGCCTGAGCAAGAACCGTTGCCGTAGTGGTACCGTCACCGGCTACATCGTTTGTTTTGGTAGCTACTTCTTTCACGAGTTGTGCACCCATGTTTTCAAACTTATCCTCAAGTTCGATTTCCTTTGCAATGGTCACACCATCGTTGGTGATCAAAGGAGAACCAAACTTCTTCTCTAGAACCACGTTACGGCCTTTCGGACCAAGGGTCACTTTTACGGCATTAGCCAAAGCGTCTACACCACTGAGCATGGCGCGACGGGATTCTTCGCTAAACATAATCTCTTTAGCCATCTTTTGAATTCCCTCCTATGTAGTGTTTATTAGAAATGGGGTGTAAAGCAAGGATCAGTTAACGATTGCCAAAATGTCGCTCTCACGCAAAATGAGCAAATCGTCCTCGCCGACCTTTACTTCCGTTCCCGCATATTTGGAGAAGATGACATGGTCGCCCTCTTTTACTTCGAGTGCTACCTTTTGTCCGTTTTCATAACGTCCCGTTCCAACAGCGATTACTTTACCTTCTTGCGGCTTTTCTTTAGCCGATTCCGGCAATACAATCCCACTGGCGGTCTTTTCTTCTTGTTCAATCGCTTGCAGTACGATGCGATCCCCTAACGGTTTAATCACAGAAGGTACCTCCTTCATAAGGTGGAGTTTCCGTTGTTAGCACTCAGCAGCTCCGAGTGCTAACACCATTAACCATGATATCCTGACTGCTCTCTTTTTGCAAGACCCATCCACAAAATTTCTCCCTTTTTTCTCCCAAAAAACATCCATTCACCTCGCTGAATGGTCCTAAAAAAATAATCCCAGCAGCCCCTAATCAGCTCCACTGGGATATTGGTTGGTCTACATAACGAGAGGGTCAATCAAAGGAACTCCACTCCTGATCTTCCTCCCGCCATCTTTTTTCAACGGCTGCATCCTCGATAACCAACTGCTTGGATACACGATCCGCCAAGAAAATACTTACCTCATAAAGTAGGATCAACGGAATAGAAACAAGGATATTCGACACGAAATCAGGTGGGGTGATCAAGGAGGATAGGATCACCATCGCTAACCATGCATACCGCCGTCCTCGTCGTAATAGATCAGGGTTCAAAACACGAAGCCGTGTCAAAAAGAGGATCAGGACAGGTAGTTCAAATAACAGGGCAATGGGGAAGAGAATGCGGAAGATAAAGCGGAAAAACTCATACATTCCATAGGTTTCCTGAGCTCCTAAACGCTCTGTCAAAGCCGTCATGAAGTGAAGAATAAACGGAATGATCAAGTAGTATGCAAAGGCTAGTCCTCCAGTAAATAGGATCATTGCTAGAGGAATATAGCGGAGGGTCGCTTTCTGTTCCTTCACTGTTAACCCTGGGGATACAAATCGCCATAGTTGATAGAGTCCAACAGGCAAAGTGAGAATCACTGCTAGTAAAAAGGCAAACTGCATATAGATCGAGAGCGATTCACCTGGAGAAAAGACATGGAGTTTTACACGCTTTTCGAGAGATCCACTGAGGATATCCTTAAGCATCCAGTCAATGATCGGTTGGGCAAAATAAAAACCTATCGCTAAGCTGACAACAAATATAGCTAGGACGACCATGATGCGTATACGAAGTTCTCCCAAGTGAGCCATCCAATTTTGATGTTTGTCGGACACGGATTTGTTCCTCCCAGGCACCTACTGTCAGTTCTCCCCTATCGGTTCTGGATCCAACTCTGGATCTCCATCATCGACGGGAAAGTTTTTCAGGAAATAGATCAGCGTCTGTAATTCAATCGTGAGATCAATATTGTGAAGCCGAACATGGCGAGGCGTTGTCAGGCGGGCAGGTGTAAAGTTAAGAATCCCACAAATCCCTGCGCGTACAATTTCATCTGCTGTAGACTGCGCCACATTAGCAGGAACCGTAAGAATTGCCACTTCCACATGATGAAGCTCACGCACTTCCCTAAATCGTTCCATCGAGTAGACAGGGATTCCATCCACTTCTTGACCTACTTTACCAGGATCCGCATCAAAACCAGCAACGATCTTTGTGCTATTGCTTCGATAAAAATTATAGCCAAGGAGTGCTGTACCAAGATGACCAACACCGACAAGCACGACGTTACTAACTTCATCCTGCCTTAAAAAATCGCGTAGAAACTGAAGAAGATAATTAACATTATATCCGTAACCCTTCTTGCCCAGCTCACCAAGATAAGAAAAATCTCGTCTGATGGTTGCTGGGTCGATCTGCAGGGCGTCTGCCAATTGTGCAGAAGAGACTCGTTTCTTTCCAATGGCATGCAGTTTTTCAAGATATCGATAGTAAAGGGGTAGCCGCTTAGCGGTTACCTGTGGAATTTTTTGTTCAGACATCGTCAGCCTCCAACCTACGGGTTTATGCCCGGGTGGATTTGCTTTATCCGTAGCGTTTCATATTCACCCAGTGTTTGTCTTTCTTCATGGTATGTACTGTCATCCTTGCCATTTCAACAGGAATGAAGACCACCATATCCGAGAGCGATCACTTCTTCCCGCGCAATTCGCTCCCCTGCTAATAGGCGTGGGAGAAACACATCAAAGGATGTAAATTCATCATGGATCACACATCCAGGTAAGCCTAGGATCGGTATATCGTCATCATAAGCGAGCATCAACATCGACCCAGGAAGCATCGGTGTTCCATAACTAACCACCTTTACACCCATGTCTGCAATCGCACCTGGAGTACGATCATCCGGGTCGACAGACATCCCTCCTGTAACGAAAACCATATCCGCCCCCTGTTCTATAAAAGAACGAATTTGCTGTTGTATTCGTTTCCGATCATCACTAGCAAAAGTCTGTCCCATAATCTCTGAACCGAATTTCTCTACCTTTTGCCGCAAAACTGGACCAAAACGATCTTCAATCCGACCTTTGGCAATTTCGTTGCCTGTCGTAACAATGCCAATACGAGTAGACCGATAAGGAACTACTTGCAAGATCGGGTTGCCTTGGCCAGCAATCCTCTCTACCTCAATAATTCGTTCTTCTGGATAAATGAGAGGAATCACACGAGAAGCAGCAACCCTCTCTCCTTTTCGAACAGGAACCTTTGTCTTTAGTGTAGATAACACCACTTGCTCTATCCCGTTGATCTGATGGACACAAGAAATATTCACTAGGAGAAGACCATCCTTCTCTGCAACGAGGTTCACTTTCCCTTCCTTCGACTCTGTCAAAGAAACGTAGGAACCTTTCACAGCTGTGGCAATCCGCCGAGCAGCTTCATCTTCGTGCAATTCTCCCTCTGCCCACTCGATAACATAGATATGCTCTTTTCCAATAGATAGGAGTGGTTCGATATCTTCTTCACGTACCACATGTCCACTACGAAACAATGGGCCTTTCACTTTGCCTGGTAGAACTTGAGTCAAGTCATGGGCGAGGACAAGCCCTATTGCTTGGGAGAGTGGGACTTCCTTCATTGAGCTTTTCATTCGTCCGTCCCTCCTCCTCACACTACTTTACTGCCTGTCATCATTGTAACAACAACCCCAGGGAATGTGTACTCCTTCACAGTGTGAGTTTACAAAGAATGTTAGAAAAAACCTTCCACCTATTTCTCTTCTTACTATCTCTTCACCCACACCCTTTCTATCAGAGAAGAATAGAGTTGTATAAACACTCTATTAAACAAGTAAAAAGTGGTGATAATAGATGGTTTCATCTTATGTTCGCAACAAAATAAGAATTGCAAGGTTGCTTAGCCCCCATATAGCAACTGCTAAATTTATGCCTGTCACCCTACCCTTTAGTCGAGAGAATCTTTATCGAATAACTCGACGTTTCCCGATGGTTTATTTAAAGCCAACCGCTGGTTGTCAATCTCGTGGTGTCATCCGTGTAACTCAAGGCTCAACTGGATACCTTATCCGCGGGATAAATCGAAGTTACAACGCACTAAATAACGCTTCTCTCTATGAAATTCTCCAACGTTTGACTAATGGAAAATGGTACATCATCCAACAAGGAATCGATAGTGAAGATAAAAGGGGAATTCACTTCGACGTTCGTGTGCACCTACTTCGTATCGATGGAAGATGGATAATCGGCGGGATGGCTGCTCGGGTAGCGAAGCCTAAGGGAATTGTGGCTGGATTACACCAAGGAGGCACAGCCATCCCCCTCCATCGTCTTATGAAAAATCATCTCGATTATGGCCCTAGCATGCAGCAGCAAGTAGAGAGCCAATTAAAAGAAGCCTCTTTAAAAGCTGTAAATGTCGTTTCTAAAACGGTACCCCGTAAAAAGGAGATGGCTGTGGATATGGGAATAGATCGATCTAATCGCGTCTGGATCTTTGAAGTGAACTACGCATATCCTGCCATTCGCCTCTTTGGATTCGCCGATCCAAAACTCTACCGACACCTTATCTTCCTCAAGAAAAAAGCGCGTTAACATCAGGGGGTCCTATCCATGGCATGCGAACACCTTTTTAACAACTCGTCTTACATCGATGTGCTCGATGCGTGGAACATTCTCCAAGGTACTGCTCATCGCACCCCGATTTTCACGTCAGACATCTTAAACGCACGAAGCGAACGAAGTGTCTATCTCAAATGCGAGAACCTTCAACAAACAGGTTCATTCAAATTTCGTGGCGCCTATCATCTCATTAATCAGCTCTCCTCTGAGGAACAATCACAAGGGATCCTCACCTTTTCATCTGGTAACTTCGCACAGGCAGTCTCTCTTGCCGCTAAATTAACAAGCACCCAGGTAACCATTTGTATGCCGCGGGACACCCCCACAGTCAAGGTAGATGCCACTCGAAAACATGGAACAGAAATCCTTTTCTATGATCGCCATAAAGAGGATCGAAGCCTCTTTGCTCAAAAAGCCGCCGCAGAGCGAGGTAGCTATCTCTTTCCAAATGATCACCCAGCTATCATCGCTGGTGCTGGAACAGCCGTATTGGAACTATTAGAAGATGTCCCTGACTTGGATACCATTGTCGTGCCCGTGAGTAGTGGTGGACTTGCCGCTGGTGCATGCCTCGCTGTACAGGGCCATTCTCCGTCTATTCGTGTATATGGAGTAGAACCCGAAGGTGCGGGAGATACATTTATCTCCCTTGATAAGAAAAAGCGGACACGTATCCCCCCACCTCAGACCCTAGCGGATGGACTAAGATCCGACATCCCTGGTAATTATTCTTTCCCTATCAACCTTCAATATCTAGCAGGTGTCCTCCTGGTTTCTGACATGGCTATTCTCAATGCCATACGCTATGCAGCCACCCAATTAAATATGGTGCTAGAGCCCTCTGGAGCAACAAGCCTTGCTGCCCTCTTGGAAGGAAAGGTCCCCGGAAAACGAATTGGTGTGATCTTAAGCGGTGGTAACATCCAACCTTCGTTATTTGAGTCACTTTGGGAGACTGATAGAGCCCCTATTTCTCCTCACACTTCTATCGATTGAATCATATAGTACATTATAATATGTTAATAGAAAGGCAGATCCTTTCATGTACAGACAGCCCTACGCTCAGAATAAATGGAAACAGGCACAACTTCTCAGGCACCACCCCTCAACTGCCAGACATTTCCCTGCCACACAAATTGCGAAAGGACCTATAATTTTAGCTTTTCTTCGTCAATATCCAATTGTCTATATCAAACCAACATCTGGCGGCCAAGGTCGTAATATCATCCGAGTAGACCGTATTCAGGGTGGCTCCTTTCGCGTGCGAAAACAAGGAGGACGTGAAGTTACATTTCCTACCCTATCCGCCACTGGCCAATACCTACAACGCCAGATTGCCAGTAGGGGACATGTGATTCAACAAGGTATTTACAGTGTCACCCGCCAGAACCTTCCCTTTGATATCCGCGTACACATGCAACATGTACTAGGAGAGTGGACCGTTGGTGGAATGGTTGGGAAGGTAGCACAAGCCAACCAAATCGTAACCAATCGCCACCGGGGAGCCATTCCCACGACGATGGAAAAACTACTTGATCATCACTTGGGTTATCAATCCGCAAAAAAGAATCACGTACTCTCTATCCTTCGTACAGTCTCACTTCGTACTGCTACATTAATGCGAAAAGGATACCCTGGTTGGCATAACTTTGGAATCGATTTCGGGATCGATGCAGCAGGGAAACCCTGGATCTATGAAATTAACATCTACCCTGGTGTCCATGTATTCAGAGCTTTACCTGATAAAAGACCCATTCGTCAAATTATGGAGAATTGGCGAAAAAACCGGATGAGAAAACGTATCAGTAATAATAATTAGGACCATACCAAGGATACCTACTTCGTTCCTTATCAAAAATGCCGTAGTTCCTTATTGAAAAGGAGGCTACGGTATTTCGTTTTGTTATGTAACTGCAAAGGGAGGGAATGGACACTAAAGAAGGCAGGAGTAAACTCCTATCATCCTATCTACTTTTCAGGGACCATAAGCCCCGTTGGCACAACCACCCCATTCATTGGCACATCATGAGCTTCGGGATAAACCGTTTCTACCCACTGAAAGGAAAATCCCACACCAAACCGTGGAATCCCTGCTCCTGGACCAGCAAAAAAACGATCATAATATCCCCCGCCATAACCTAACCGATAACCCTTCCAATCAAAGGCCACACCCGGCACCAATGCCAAATCCAACTCTTGTGGATCGATCCGTCTATCCTCATCACTCTGTGGTTCCCATATGCCATATGCCCCCAGGACTAACTCATCCAAATGATCTACCTGATAAAATATCAATAAACGATTAGCGGGAATCGCTCGAGGTAAAATAACCTTTTTCCCCATTAACCACGCCTGCTTCATCAATGGACGAAGATCAATTTCCCTCCGATGTGGCATATAGTACAACACTCGCTCTGCCTGCTCCCATTGGGGCAACTCCATCACTTGCTGGCATATCTTTTTTGAGCCTGTTTCTACATCGGACTCACTTAAGATTTCCCTTGTCTTGAGCATTTGGTTGCGTAAGTTTTTTTTCTTTCGCGACTCAACCATACTCTGTCCTCCTTAAATTAAGTAAAGACTTTTCCTTCTCACCTCGAATCGGCTACAATGGAAATGGTTTGCATAGATGAGGTGATTTCAATTGACCATTCTACAAGCAAAAAATATCCATAAATCCTATGGTGGCACACCCGTATTGGAGGGGATCGATCTTCGAGTAGAGGACCGCGAACATATCGGTCTGATCGGCCCAAACGGCGCGGGAAAATCCACCTTGCTCAAGATTTTAATCAATAAGCTATCTGCTGACGAAGGTGTCGTATCCATTCGCAAAGGTGCTACAATCGGCTACCTTGCCCAGGAAACGGATCTAGAATCGGATCGTACAATCTGGGGAGAGCTACTAGAATCCTTCTCCGCGCTTCGGGAAATGGAAGCAGGATTACGCGCTCTGGAAATGGAGATGGGCCTTGAGGAAGTCTGGTCTGATAGCAAACGCTATGAGCGTGTATCGGAACAGTATAACCAATTACAAGAACGCTTTGAACGAGCCGGTGGATATGGATATGAAGCACGAGGACGTAGTGCACTCAACGGTTTAGGACTCGGTGCACTAGACTGGGAAAATACCTCAATCCGTGCACTAAGTGGCGGGCAAAAAACCCGCCTCGCCCTAGCGAAGCTTCTCCTCTCTAACCCTGACCTCATTATTTTAGATGAACCAACCAACTATCTCGATATGGATGCACTCACGTGGTTGGAACAAACCCTAGATAACCACAGTGGGGCCCTGTTGATTGTCTCTCACGATCGTTGGTTCCTTGATCGACTGGTGACGATTATTTATGAGATCGATGGACGCCAAGCTACACGTTACCCAGGTAACTACTCCGATTATATCCGTACAAAGGAAGCCCGATTGGCTCAGTGGGCGAAGGAGTACGAACAGCAACAAGAGGACATTCGTCAGATGGAGGAATTTGTACAAAAGAATATCGCTCGTGCCTCCACTACCAAACGGGCACAAAGCCGTCGCATGGCTCTTGAGAAAATGGATCGAATCGATCGACCCCCTGCGGAGAGAGATAAGGCGAAGATCCGCTTTTCCCCTGCGGTAGCCAGTGGACGACACGTTCTCACTGCTACGGATCTCTCCATCGGCTATGATCCAGCCGCACCCCTTATCAACGCAGAATCCCTTTCTCTTCTTCGCGGACAAAAAATTGCACTACTCGGCCCCAATGGTACGGGGAAAACCACCTTTCTCAAAACCATCGCCAAGCATTTTCAACCCCTAAAGGGAGAGATCGCCTTTGGCACAGGTGTTCATTTCGATTACTACGAACAGGAATTAGTGGAATTTAGCGGTAATCAGAGCGTGCTGGATGAAGTATGGAATGCACATCCTAAGTTGACTCAGACAGAGGTCCGTTCTTTCCTTGGCCAATTTTTATTTAGTGGAGAAGATGTCTTTAAACCTATCGGGGCCTTGAGCGGTGGTGAAAAAGCCCGCCTCTCACTTGTGATACGCCTCCTTAACCAAGGCAATCTTCTCCTCATGGATGAGCCGACCAACCATTTGGATATGGATAGCAAAGAACGGCTCGAAGAAGCTTTAGAAGGATTTTCTGGCACACTTCTCTTCGTTTCCCATGACCGCTATTTTATCAACCGATTAGCTACTGGTATTTGGGAAATAAAGGAGAAGGGGATTCATGTCTTCCCCGATAGATACGAAGCATGGCTAAAGATGAAGCGTGAAGAGCAACTACAGGCAGCAGAAACTTCAAGCAATACCTCTTCTGCTACCTCCTATGCCGAAGAAAACCGCCTGCGCAGACAACAAGAACGCGCAGAACGCCAACGCTTGGAAGAGTCTACACGCCTCGAGGAAGATATTGCAGCCATTGAAGCAGAACTTGCAACTATCGAAGCAGAACTGTGTCGTCCAGAAATCTACGGTTCCCCCGAAGAAAGTCTCACCCGCCAACAACGTTTCACAGAACTACAAGACGCTCTCGAAAAAAAGACGGAACGATGGGCAGAGATTACGGATTAACTCACCGTATTAAAAGCCTTAATCCTTTCATGATACAATGAAGGCCTCCTTTCCTGGTAATCTACCAAGAAAGGTCTTTTTTTATGGTCGGCATACTCACTACCCCTTTACTCCCTTCACTTACCTGCCCGCTACCTCCAATCGACGGAGCAAATGCTCTTGTTCTATAACTAGTCGGTGAGCCTCCTCTACCTCGATCGATTGAAAGGTTACCTGTTGACCTGGAGCAGCTTGTGCCAGCAACGGTAAGTCTGTAGAAATCACCGTAGCAATCTTTCCATAACCTCCAGTCGTCTGCCGATCCGCCATCAAGATAATTGGTTGACCATCCGCTGGGACTTGAATCGAACCTGGCGCTGTCGCATCTGACAAGATATCCGCTGTCTCTCGATGATGTAAAGGGGAACCTTGTAGTCGATAACCCATTCGATCCGAACGTGGCGTAATCTCATAGGAAGAGGATAAAAATGTATGGAGTGCTTTTTCTGTAAAGGAAGATGCTTGCGGACCCAATACAACTCGCAATGAGATCGGTTTAGGATAATGGGGACGTTGATCGGGAGCCAACCAGCGACTGTGGCATTCCGTCGTACTCGGTAGTCCGACAGGAAGCTTATCTCCCTTCTCTAGTGCACGCCCTTTCCAACCACCTATTCCCGCTTTTAGATAGGTGGATCGACTCCCCATCACCGGCTCCACTGCAAAGCCCCCAGCCACTGCCAGATAGGAGCGCACCCCATCACGAATCTTTCCAAAGGAAAGAGACTCCCCCGCCTTCACTAGGTAGCTCTTCCACATCGGAATGGCTTTCCCAGCCACCTGGGGAGAAAGATCCGCACCAGTCAGGGCAATCCATATATCCTCACCAAAACGAAGGACCGGACCCATCATCGTAATTTCTAACGTCGCTTCCCTCCTTGAATTGCCAACCAGACAGTTAGCCACCTGATGGGAAAAAGCATCCATCGCTCCAGCAACCACCATTCCAAACTGTTGATAACCAAAGCGCCCCTGATCTTGGATTGTGGTTAATAAGCCACCCTTTTCTACATGAAGATATCGCCTCATCGCTCACTTACTCGCTTCACCGTAATACCTTCTGCTGTGAAAGCCTCGCGTAGCTGGTGGACAAAAGAAAGTGCCTCGGGGTGGTCTCCATGGACACATACTGTATCTGCATTCAAATCGATCAGGGTACCATCAACTGCCATCGTCTTCCCTTCCTTCACCATGTGTATGACACGGGATACTGCCTCTTTTGAATCACGGATCACCGCTTCTGGTTGTGTCCGCGGTGTCAGGCTCCCATCAGGCTGATAGGTTCGATCCGCAAATACCTCCTCTGCCACCTTTAATCCTACCCCTCTCCCCGCTTTCACAAGCTCACTTCCGGCAAGTCCAAACAACACCAATTGATCATCCACCGCCACCACTGCCTCCGCGATTCCTTGAGCCAGCCTCCCATCCTGCGCCGCCATATTAAACAATGCCCCATGGGGCTTTACATGTTGTAACTGTCCACCCTCGGCCTTGGCTATCGCAGCTAGCGCCCCCACTTGATATAGGGTCATCGTGTATGCATCCTCAGTGGATATCGCCATATTCCTTCGCCCAAAGCCGACGAGATCAGGTAACCCCGGATGAGCACCTAAGCCAACTCCTCGCTCCAATGCCGCGAGGACTGTCCGCCTCATCACATTAGGATCTCCCGCGTGATAACCACAAGCAATATTGGCAGAGGTAATCTGTGATAATACCGCCTGATCTTGACCAATCACATAGGCACCAAAGCTTTCTCCAATATCGCTATTTAAGTCAATCCGATAGCTCATTTGATTGCTCCCTTTTCTTGTGGATTTTGAGCTCATCTGCTTCTCTCTCCGAATACTCTTTCATTGACACAGGCTCAAAGGTGATCTGGTCCCCTACCATCAAAAGCATCGGCCTCTCCCGGTGTGGATCATAAAGGCGAAGGGGCGTCCGGCCGATCAGCCGCCACCCCCCGGGCGTTTCCAAAGGATAAACCCCTGTCTGACCTCCTGCGATCCCTACTGAACCTACAGGAATCGTTGCTCGTGGTTGCTCCAGCCGTGGAGTTGCGATGGACTCTGACATCCCACCTAAGTAGGGAAACCCAGGTACAAACCCCATCATATATACCAGATAAGAAGCACTACTATGGATCTCTATCACTTCTGCTGGAGTTAGACCATTATGCTCGGCCACATCCACTAGATCAGGACCGTACTCTCCCCCATATACCACAGGGATCACTACTTTTCTTACTTCCCGCTCAGAAAGTGACTGAATATTTTTCTTCATCTTCGCTAGTTCTCTAATCAAGCTCTGATAATCAATTTGATAAGGATGGTAGTAGATCGTCACCGCTGTATAAGAAGGGACCCACTCTATTACTCCCCTTAGGTTCCTCGCCTGTAAAGCGTTACAATAACTCTGAATCTGCTTGTGAATCTCAGGATCAATCTGATCACCAAAATGAATACGTACTCCAGTATCTCCTACTGGTTGAATCGATGGCATATCCCCCACCAGCTTACCTCCTATCCAACTTTCACAAATAAACCATCCATGTCACTTCGGCACCTCCATCGATCATACCTCCTACAAATGCTTTTCTATACCCACACACGCTATATCAGAATATACCCCTTATCTACAACGTTCAATTTTTCTCTTTCCCCAAAAAAATTGTTCGAGATGAAACATTAGGACTAAAGTTGTAGTTAACAAGAATGATACACCAAAAGGATTCTGGCGAACGGAAACGCAAGGGGGAAAAATCGAAGGAGGTTTCTATAAGTGGACTGGATTCTAAATTTGATCACTCCTCAAGGGTGGACTTGGTTCCTGGCACTTTTTTTCGTCGTCATTGTCATCGCAACGTTTATTACGATGGTACTGACAGCAAGACGTGAGCGCCGCCACAAGAAAGAATTTGAAAAAGAATTCTCCGGTCGATTTAAAGTCGCCGAAAAAAAATCTTAAATACAAAAAAGGCTGTACCTACAAGCTGATTCAGCTTGTAGGTACAGCCTTTTCTTTTGCAAGGAATCTATTTGCTAAAGACATCTTGTCTCATAGATGTTCTTCATTATAGTTCTAAGGTCCTATACCAATAAAATGATTTTAACAAGATGACACGGATCTCTCCGTGTCTTCTCCAATGCCATATTCATCTATCCAAGGATAGATTTGCAGTAGCATTCAGGTCTAGACCTGCAAATTGCCCATCTCGGAACTGATACGTCCCTGCGGCAGCGATCATCGCTGCATTATCTGTACATAGTTCTAACGGAGGCACACGCAAGATAATCCCTTCTTCCCTACAGCGGGAGGCGAGTGCTTCACGTAAAGCAGAGTTTGCTGATACTCCACCAGCTAGGACTAATTCTGATACGCCCTTTAAACGGGTAGCACGCACTGCTTTTTCTACGAGTACCTCCACGACGGAAGCCTGAAAACTAGCCGCTAAATCGGCCTTTTCAATGGTCTCCCCTCGTTGTTGGGAATTGTGGAGCAGATTGATCACCGCAGATTTTAATCCACTGAAGCTAAAGTCCAGAGAATCCCCTAACCAGGAACGAGGAAGATCGAGATGAGGAGCACCCGCCTTGGCCAATCGATCAATATGAGGACCACCCGGGTAAGGAAGCTCCAACACGCGAGCCACTTTGTCAAAGGCCTCCCCAGCCGCATCATCCCTCGTTCGTCCCAAGCGCTCAAAACGGTTATGCTCCGGCATATAGATAAGTTCGGTATGACCCCCCGAGGCTACAAGGGCCACTAAGGGAAAACGAAGCGGCTCCACCAAATGCGAAGCATAGATATGCCCTGCAATATGATGTACCCCTACCAGAGGTACACCTGTAGCAAAGGAGAAGGCTTTCGCAGCCGAGATGCCGATCAAGAGAGCTCCTACTAAGCCTGGCCCTTGGGTAACTGCTACAGCAGAAAGCTCCTCCTTTGTCACCTTCGCCTCCCCCAGGGCTTGTTCGATGATGGATGTCACCCGCTCCACATGACGACGGGAAGCCACCTCGGGAACTACACCCCCAAAGCGACGATGAATCTCCATTTGCGAAGAGATTATATTCGATTTTAGGATATGGCCATCCTCTACCACCGCCGCAGCGGTTTCATCACAGCTGGTTTCAATACCCAGCACCAGAGATTTCGCTGTTTTGCTCATCAGATCCTCCATCTAACTCGGCCCACATGATCAACGCATCCTCAAGGTTATCCGTATAATAACCGGGACGCACACCAGTAGCTGCAAAGCCTTTTTTACGATACAAACGTTGAGCAGATACATTCGATACTCTTACTTCTAAGGTCATTTTTTTCGCACCAGCTTCAGAGGCAAAAGCCTTGAGATAATCCATCGTCACATCCCCGACTCCTCGCCCCCGATAATCCGGGTGGATTGCGATATTGGTAATGTGTGCCTCATCAAGAATCAACCACAACCCGCAGTATCCAATAACATGCTTCTCATGCTCAACCACCAAATAGTGAGCAAACTGATTATGAACCAGTTCATTATAGAAAGCCTGTCGATTCCACGGAGCGGTGAAAGAAGCTTGTTCCACCTGTAACACAGCAGGAATATCCGCCACATTCATCAGACGGAACTCAATGGGTGGCAGCCCCATTTTCTTCTCCTCCGTTAGCTTGGTTTTGCAACCACTTCGCTTCCGCTTCAGCTAGTTGCAAATAGTTTGGAGCCGCATCCTCTTTTTCAGGGGGTACACCCTGCTGATAGCGTCTATGACCCAGCATCCCAAGAGAAGATGCCCTAGAAACATTTTCTGCGGGTACGCCAAAATGCGCTAAATCGCCGAGCACACTGAGAATACGCTCTTGAAAGCGAATCACGTCTTCTCCCATAAAGAGAATCGGCCCTCGCCCTACTAGTTCCTTAAGCCAACTCTCTATATCGATCACCCGCTCAGAGAGGATGGGTACTAGTTCACCCTCATTTACCCCATATAGACCCGTATAAACCCGATCCCGCCTTGCATCGAAGAGCGGAACAATCTCTCCTGGAAAACGAAACCCATTCATTGCCAATACCACTAAACTAGATACACTATACAAAGGAATACCAAGGCTCCAAGCAATGGTTTTCGCTGTCGTATAACCAATTCTCACCCCTGTATAAGAACCCGGCCCCCCTGCTACCACAACCGCATCCAAATCGCGGGGTGTAAGTTCCAGATCCTCCATAAGACGAGCGACCGTCGGCATCAGGCGCACCGAGTGATTTTTATGTAAATGTGTCGTCACTTCACCAAGAAGGCGACCATCTTCTAGGATTGCCACGCCAAGTACCAGTGTCGATGTATCTACGGCCAACCATTTCATCCCTCTTCCACTCCTCCACAGATACGCTCTTTCCACTCTATAGGTGTTGTGACCGTAATCATCCGTCTATCGCCATCGACTCGTTTTATCTCAATATGGATAAAGCGCTCAGGTAGCCAATCTTTGATTCGATCCGCCCATTCAACCAATGCAACAGCATTGCCATAAAAGTACTCTTCCCACCCAAGTTCTTCCCCTCCATCTTCCAGACGGTACACGTCCATATGGATAAAGGGGAGACGCCCCTGATCATATTCCTTTATTAACGTGAAGGTAGGGCTATCAATCGGGGCTTCAATCCCTAAACCCCGCGCCACTCCCTGGGAGAATGTTGTCTTTCCTGCTCCAAGATCCCCCTCCAGAGCAATCACATCCCCAGCTTGAAGGGAGATAGCGATGTGGCTAGCAAGAGCCCTCGTCTCCTTCTCATCATTTGTTGTGAATTGACACGTTTCTACCATATGGCATCACCCATCTAGGCAAAATGATTATATCCTTTGTATGATAACAGAGAGCGTTTACCCTCATCGATACAGTACACACCAACTTCCCCCTCCTCCACCCAACCAATCTGGGTAAAGGAGACTTCTTTTTCCTTAGCGAGGTGCAAAAGTCGTTCCCAACTTTGAGCAGGCAAGGTCCCTACCAACTGATAATCCTCCCCACCATCAAAGGCCCACTGCAAAGGATTAACCCCGATCTCTGCACCATAGGCCACCGTTTCCGGTGATATGGGAATGAGGGAGGGTTCGATTACCAATCGAACCCCACTTGCTTCAGCGATCTCCCTTGCTTCTCGCCCTAGTCCATCACTCACATCATTGGCCGCCACTCGCTCACCCAGGGTTGATAATACGCGACCCGCTTCAATATGAGGGTAAGGGCGTTGATGAAAGGCAACAAGAGATGGATACCGTACGATCCACTCGGATGTATCCTCGCGTAATAATAAATGAAGCCCTGCCGCTGAACCACCCAATGGCCCTGTGACAAAAACGATATCCCCAGGACGCGCGTTCGAGCGACGAAGAGAGCAATCTCTCTCCACTTCCCCAACTAGTGTTATGGTTACCACTAGTCCCTTCATCGAACGAACCGTATCGCCTCCAAGGATCGTCACACCAAAGTGTTTTGCCCCGGCTCCTAGCCCATCATAGAAACGGAGCAGACTCTCTTCCTCCCAAACTTCCGGCGCTGCCAGGGAGATTACTGCGTGCTTCGGTATTCCCCCCATCGCAACAATATCACTCACATTGGAGGCAATCCCCTTCCAGCCAATATCTTCAGGTGCCATCGTCTGCTCCGAAAAATGGACACTCTCGACCATCGTATCACAGGTAATCACCTGGGACATCCCTAGACCTGGACGATAGACCGCTGCATCATCCCCTACATCGACCTCAACACTCTTATCCACTGGCGGCCGCTTCTGGAGCAGCTTAGCAATTAGATCAAATTCATCTTTCATTCGCTACACTTCCTCCCCTAACCAGCTTACACAAAAAAGCCAATGGAAAAACCGCAGCCAGCCGGCTACGGTTGTTGTGGAGCGGGTGAAGGGAATCGAACCCTCGCATTCGGCTTGGAAGGCCAATGTTCTACCATTGAACTACACCCGCAAATTTGAAAATGAATATGGTCGGGGTGACAGGATTTGAACCTGCGACCTCCTCGTCCCGAACGAGGCGCTCTACCAAGCTGAGCCACACCCCGGTAAGAAAGCTCATCAACGGTGCGGTCAGCGATACTCGAAGATTAGAGCACACTACTTCTTAGGACGACAATACACACACCAACGTCTTTTCTCGTGAAAAACTGTTACCATCGCTTAGCGACAAAAACTATTATATAGTGGTTGCGTAGTATTGTCAACAACTACTCTAAAAAATGTCGATATTTGTTTTGGGTGAGTATTTAGGGCTACAAGTTAGGACAACCATACTCCTTGTCTTTTCTAATATGTAAGAAAGTTTCTTCTTTACCATAATGGAGAGTGTTACTCGTCACTAACGAAAGTGCAGACACTAAACGCTGCCCAATCACTCCCTTGAAATTCAACAACTTATCTTTAATAATTTTCATTTATAACAAAAGAATGCTACACTTTTTACAGATTGTGAGGTTATAATAGTAAAAGCAATAAATTTATTATAATATTTTTTAACGCAGAAGAGTACTTAGATGCTCCGTGGGAGCTGAAAAAGCTAAAACTAATAATAAGGAGATGAACTCATGAGATTTCTTGGATCAATTATTGTATTTGTTTTAGCACTATTAGTAGCTTATTTATTTATTAGCGGAAAACTACCATAATTCGCTGGCGCGTAAATTTACTTCTCAATAAAAAACGCCAGCCTTATTGGATCAACATAGTCCCACTAGGCTCAATATTGGAATAGAAGTGAAGGATGCATACATCAATAAAGAAGCCGGGCGGGGTAAATACCCCGCCCGGCTTCTTTATCATCTTCCCTTTTTCTTCACCACGAACAAATTACCCCAAGTCCAGTCAACGACTTTCTCAGAGCTCTGGCTTACTTCTGGAAGAAGTGGACGGCTTTCTCCGTCTGTGGGCCATATACGCCGTAATGTTTACCTTGCTTGTTTGTTGCTGGAGTAATCCCTAAGCGCTTTTGGACAGCCAGGACGTCATCTCCGGTCATTTGATTACTACGGACATATTTAAGTATCCAGTTCGCCCTATTAGGGGTTTTATTGAGTTGGCCAGTCCTCTAGTTGCCGAATGAGCCAGAATCACTGAGTTTCAACTTTTTCTCGAACCAGTCCTCTACCCAGTTTCCTAAATGTGGATAGGCCCGTATTGTTTCAGTTTCGAATTAGATCGCAAAAAAGCCAGACGATTTTTTTGTGAATGAATGATATACATAACAAACATAGAGCAATAAGTGCAAAGGAAGAGGAGATAGACGATGAACCGATCAATTAATTTGCCACAAGCCATCGCCTTATATATTTCGGCTATTCTAGGTTCAGGTATTCTTTTTCTATCGGCAAGCAC
>NZ_FNNQ01000007.1 GCF_900106775.1 Marininema mesophilum | reverse complement strand
CCAGCGACACAAATTCAAGGTCGATTCGATGTGTTCAACTTGTAACGTTGTAGGTTCTAACTTGAACTTGTATGCTTTTAACATTGATTTTTCACTCTCTCTTTTGCTGATATTTTCAATATCCATTCGAATCGTTTCTTCGGAAATAGAACCAATGGTTTCGACATAGAAGCTGTTATTCCACAGATGCCCTCCCAAAAGACTCCTTTTTAGCTGCGGAATGCTAGAAGCAGTTTCCGAACAGAAATTCCTTTTAGCATTTTCACAATATAGGAGGGAGCAATTTTGGGATGTGCTGATACAAAAATATGCACATAATCCTTTTCACTCACCTCAGTCATGACGACTTCAAATTCTTTTTCTTGCGCTATCTCTTGAAAAAGATCGTTTAGATACCCTTCAATCTCTTGGTTAAGAACCTTTCTGCGATAGTTGACTGACCAGACAATGTGGTTGTTGACGTTATACACACAGGTTCTAGCGTGTTTCACCGTATTTTTGCGCATACATATAGTATTCCAAAAATAATAACTATCTGCAATATCTGGGATACAGAACAACGCTCACTTTCATCTCCCCATTTAAATGAGGAGAATTCCCGTTCGCAATCCTTAAAAGGGAATTGAATGCTAGAAGGCATAATCCACCATATCACCGCTCATATTAAGGGGAGAGAATAGAGAAACCGGCAATGACTCCACATCTGCACCGGAAAGGGCGAACCACTCATGAACAAACGAACTTCACTCATTGCACTAATGTTATTCATATCGATCCTTACTACGCTATCCGCATGCGGTTCACAGGGTAAAGATGAATCTAAATCAACGGATTATCCAGGCATGAAACAGATGGTAACCGATGTGCTTCATACGAAGGAAGGAAAACAATCCATTCAAGAGATGATGAAGGACCCTGAATTTCGCAATCAAGTAATTATTACCGACCAACAGATCGAAAAGACGATTAGTGATACCTTAACCAACCCTAAAATGCAACCTCAATTGGAAAAGCTCCTATCCAAACCTACAGTAGCCGCTAATTTTGCAAAAGCAACCCAAAAAGAACACAAGAAGATGATTAAGCAGCTGATGAAGGATCCTGAGTATCAAAAGATGATGATCGATATCATGAAAGATCCCGATTTCACCAAACAACTTCTTCAGCTCTTAAAGAGCAATGCAGCCCGTCAACAAATCATGAAAGTGATGGAGGATGCCCTACAGAATCCTACCTTTAAAGAAAAGTACATGAAGTTAATGAAGGAAGCAGGAAAACAGAGTTCATCAAAATCCCAACAAAATGGCGGGCAACAGGGTAGCGGCGGACAAGGTGGCGGTGGAGGGCAAGGTGGCGGCGGCGGGCAAGGTGGTGGCGGAAGCAACAATCCCTCCTAATCTTTTTACAAACAATCATGAGCTGGAACCTAGGTTACTGGTTTCAGCTCATTCACTTTGAGAGACCTCTTTCTTTCTCCACCCCACAAATTGATGGGCTTGATTAAATAAGGTAGGGACCACTAACATCCCTAAAAAGATACTCACCAACGCCGAGGATGCAGTAAAGGAGAACATGACGAGTAACTGATAACGAACCGCCGCTACAGGGTCTGTTCCTGCGATAATTAAACCCGTCATCATCCCAGGTAGCTGAACAAGCCCCACGGTTTTAGTAGAATCAATAATCGGGATCATCCCGCCACGGATAGCCGAGATAAGCATCCGTTTGCTTGCTTGAACACGGTTTGCCCCTAAGGAGAGCGCTACAAGGATCTCTTCCCTCATGGATTCTGCGTTATCCTTTAAGCGGTTCAGGAGGAGAGAGGATACAACCATCGCATTACCAACAAGCATCCCGCTGATTGGGATAATCGTCTTTGCCTCAAACTTCACCATCTCAAGGAGTAACATCATTCCAAGAGTAAAGCTAACCACCAATCCTATCGTAAGAAATACTTTGATCCAAATCTGCGGGATTCCCTTTCCCCTTCTCGCCGAGTTACGGGAAGCAACAACGACCGAAATTGCAATCATCAGTAGGATATACTCCCAGCGATCTGCTGTAAAAATATAACGAAGTACAAACCCGATCACGGATAACTGCACCGTGGCTCGAACTGTAGCAATGATTAGGTCCTTTTCCAAACCAAGTTTTTGCCATAGGGAGATGATCATAGCAATAAAAATAAATCCTATGGTGAAAAGCGTTGCCGTCCCACTCATCCTGTTTCCCTCCTCACACGGTCAATTCTCCAGCAGTGAGTTGCCAATGTATATCTGCGAGTCGCTTTGCCTGTTGTTGAAGATGACTAATCATCAGAACCGTTCCCCCTGCATCGCGAAAACGGCGAATCTCAGCTTCCACCACCTGAGTTGAGGAATCATCGAGAGAGGATGTAGGTTCATCGAGCAACAACACAGCGGGGTTTAATGTAAGCGAACGAGCTAAACTGACCCGCTGTCGCTCTCCACCTGAAAGCTCCTCTACTCTACGGTGAAGCATCCTCTCTGCCAGTCCTACTCGACTCAAGGCACTTTCCATCTCTAGAATTCCTAAGTCTATTCCTTGTAACGACAGCGGATAAGCCAGATTTTTCATCACTGTGCCTGGAAAAAGAACAGGCTGTTGGTACACATAATGCACCTCTCTACGCAACTGTACAGGATCCCATTCAACCAGATCCTTATCTCGATACATAATCTTTCCCTGATCAGGGTCCTCCAGCCGATTTAAAAGGCGAAATAATGTACTCTTCCCTGTACCTGATGGCCCTGTGACAATTACACAACTTCCTGCAGGAACAATTCCACTCACCCGTTTTAAAGGGGTGAGTCGCCCTTCATCTCCTAGATAACTTTTACTTACATCGTGCAATTGAATGATTGCTGTTTCCATCCTACATCCCCACCTTAAAACCAGTCTTACCTACTTCATCGAAAAAAAAGCACCGGAACCAACCGGTGCCCTATAGGCTCATTACATTAATCCATCCCATAAAAGAATCCTTTTTTCCATTCCCCACTCTATGAGAGTTGAGGAAACAGATTTTTTTATCTTAAAGGGTTCTTTTCATCACATCGCGAGCAAGGTCCCGATACCGCTGTCCTGTTGGTGTATCGGCAGCATAAACCGATGGAGAATATCCTGGGTCTCCGGGATCTCCATTATCAGGAGCACCGAGAGGAATTTGCGCTAAGAGGTCTGTATCTAACTCTGCCGCTAGCTTCTCTCCGCCACCACGACCGAAGATATAATCCTTCTTCTTACAAGAGGAGCACTCATACCAAGCCATATTCTCTACTACACCGAGAATTTCATGATCCGTATGTAATGCCATCGCTCCTGCCCGGGCAGCGACAAAGGCTGCTGTAGCATGAGGCGTAGTTACCAATAGCTCCTTAGATTGAGGAAGCATCTGATGGACGTCCAGCGCAACATCTCCAGTACCTGGCGGTAAATCTAACACCATATAGTCCAGTGTTCCCCAGTCCACCTCTTGAAAGAAATTGCGAAGCATTTTTCCAAGCATGGGTCCGCGCCAGATGACCGGTGCATTCTCCTCAACAAAGAAGCCCATCGAAATCATTTTGATACCAAAACGTTCCACAGGATAGATCCTCTTATCCACTACACGAGGCCGTTCTTCAACACCCATCATGTCCGGGACACTGAAGCCATAAATATCTGCATCGATCACACCCACCTTAGCCCCTTCACGCGCTAGGGCAATGGCCAGGTTGACAGTCACTGTTGATTTACCTACGCCACCCTTCCCACTGGCAATGGAAATAAAGCGGGTCTTCGACTCCTTAGATAGTAGCGGCGGGGTATTCTGCTCGGAAGACAAAGCCGCACGCCCTTCAGACCGTTTGGTACGGATCTTTTCTTGGTGTTCTTCGCGAATCCGTTCAGAAAGAGCAGTCTGCTCTCGAGAACTAAGAACTTCTGTCTCTACTTCTACCGTAGCAGCTCCAATATTTTTCAGTGCCGTTATTACCTGTTGGATCAGCTCTTCCTTGTGAGGAGCATCCTCAGAGAGAAACATTAAAGTCAGCACAATTTTATCGCCAAAAATCCGGATGTTTCGCGCTAGATTTAATGTGACAAGGTTGTTCTTTAACTCCGGCTCTTCGACTTGCCGAAGGGCTTCCAATATCCGTTCGACCGTTAGCAAAATCAACACCCCAATTGGCTAATTACGTTTTCCTTGTCATTATAGCATACGCTACCCAGAATCTTTAGTAGCGAAGGGGCTCTTCTTGGCGAGTATAGTACAAGATGATCCCATTGTAGATCGAAGCAGCCAACTTTTGTTGATAGGAAGGGCTTGCAAGACGTTTTGCCTCTGCTGGATTGGATAAAAACCCAACTTCCACAAGGGCTGAAGGAACAGGGGATGTTTTTAGAATGTAGACATTTCCACTATGGCGTGCCAAACGCTTGGTGTTATCCAGGTTTCGGATTAACTCCGATTGAATAGACATGGCTAACTGTTGATTGGCCTCAAGGGTGGGGTAATAAAAGGTTTGCGCTCCTTTCCATTGAGAGGAAGGGGTAGAATTAAGATGGATACTAATAAAGGCATCGGGTGCTGTTTCCTTGACTAATTCAGCCCTTCTGATGAGGTCTTGAGACTTGCGCCGGATCGCATCCTCGTCCGCTAAGTCTCGATCCGTCTCCCTCGTCATCAAAACAAGTGCCCCTGCTTCTTGTAGATAATCCCGCACCCGTAACGTGATCTCAAGTGCTATCTTCTTTTCAATAACTCCTGAAGAACTAACAGCTCCGCCATCAATCCCACCATGACCTGCATCCAATACAAAGGTCTTTCCTGCTAAGGGTATACTCCATACTTCTCGGCTATTTTGAAAAGTAGACATAACAAATAAGAGTACTGCTATGAGTAACGCCACTCCGACCGTCCGCCAAAATGATGGCTTTTCCATCCATCTCCTCTTCACAACCCTCATCCTCCGACCTCCCCAGCAAGTCCGATAGGTTATTCATATATATGGGACAAGTCGCGCTGATATGTTAGAGGAGTCGCCGTTTACGCAGATGGATTCCATAGTCTATGCCATGGAGAAACCAACGAAGAGCTACTTCATCAAAAAAAACGAGCACCGATTGACTGGTCCATTCGTCTAAGTGATAAAAAAGGTCCATGTCACGAGCGATCCGGCTTACAAGCTCATCTCCCTCTTGACCGAAAACCTCATTACACCACCTTCTTCGCTCAACCTCTGATCGCTCGGGTGGGCACTCCACTTCCCCTCGACGGCATCCTTCGATTCCACACACATATGCCTCAAAAGCCAAGCGATACACAGCTTCGTCTAAGGTAAATCGCTTCCGCGGAGACAGAAAAGAAAGACAGGGTTCCAAAACTTCCTCTAAGAACCGTGATAGCTTCCCCCAGGGAAACCCATGCAGTGCTTCTTCGCGTAATTTTTCTATGCGATTGCAACGCCATACCTCTAACCAGACGACCTTTCCCACCGGTATCCCTCCTCAAGTACTCATAGTGTTACCGGAGGGAGAGGTCGTATCCCGATGAAGGACATAAAAAAACCCGTTTCCATGTTGGAAACGGGTACCATGCCACATCAGCGCTTGGAGAACTGAGGTGCACGACGAGCTTTTTTGAGACCGTATTTTTTCCGTTCTTTCATCCGTGGGTCCCGAGTCAAGAAGCCAGCTTTTTTCAGGGACGGACGTAGTTCCGGATCCACTTTCAGAAGTGCACGAGCAACGCCGTGACGGATTGCACCAGCTTGACCGGTAAATCCGCCGCCGTCTACGTTGACCAGCACATCGTAACGGTTCAGGGTTTCTGTGAGAACCAGCGGCTGTTTCACAATCGCTTTCAGGGTTTCGAGACCAAAGTACTGATCCATGTCACGACCGTTGATGACGATGCGACCATCGCCTGGAACAAGACGAACGCGAGCCACGGATTCCTTACGGCGACCTGTGCCGTAGAATTGGACTTGTGCCAAGATTAGTTTCCCTCCTTATAATTCTAAAGATTGGCTTTAACCGCCTACAAATTCTGATTCTGTGATGCACACGCTTTTTGTATTAACCGCGGAATTCCCAGTTAGCAGGCTGTTGTGCCTGATGAGGATGCTCCGTACCAGCGTATACTTTCAGTTTTTTCAACTGCGCCCGGCCTAGCTTGTTCTTTGGCAGCATACCACGAACAGCTAGTTCCATCATCAGTTGAGGTTTTTTCTCACGCAGGTCACCAGCGGAGATGGACTTAAGTCCACCTGGGTAACCCGTGTGACGGTGGTACATTTTATCTTCTGGTTTATTACCAGTCAGATGTACTTTAGACGTGTTGATAACGATGACAAAGTCACCAGTATCCACGTGGGGTGTGTATTGGGGTTTGTGTTTCCCGCGCAGCAGAGTAGCCACTTCCGTAGCGACACGGCCCAGCGGTTTATCCGCGGCATCGACCACATACCATTTCCGATCGACTTCGTTCGGTTTGGCCATAAAAGTGGTTCGCATCGTGTTCCCTCCTCATGAAAAGACCCATTGGATTATATTAGGTATGATCCAAAAGTGGTCAGGATTTTGCGTATTGCGCCGAACATTGTTCCACCGGGGCAAGTGGAAAAATACCAACGATTATACTACACCAAATGGCATTCGGTGTCAAGGATGGAGAGATTACTCCCATGGTTGATAGGATACCTCCACCATAGTTAGTCCTTCAGGCGGTAGCGTTTTGCCAATTCGTCCCCGATCCCGAGATGCAATAATTTCTGGAATTTGCTTTGGCGTTAGGCTTCCTCTCCCTACCTGAACGAGCAAACCCGCCATAATTCGTACCATGTTATAAAGAAAGCCATCTCCCGCCGTGGTAATAAAGACCCCTGTCGCCGTGCTTTCTACATCACATTGGTACAGTGTGCGCACTCTATTTTTTTTCGTGGACTTCGCTGAAGAAAGGGTTGTGAAATCATGGGTGCCCAGGAGGTGGTGCGCTGCCTCCTGCATCTTCAGGATATCGAGCTCACCAGCAAGCCTCGTCCGGTAACGCCGGGTAAAAACATCAGGAACGCGGCCAGTATCGATCTCATATCGATATCGTTTCCAGCACGCATGATAACGAGCATGAAAGGATTCATGTACCTCCTCAGCAACGAGAGCCGCCAAATCCCGTGGTAACATATGGTTTAGAACCCACACCCACTTCTCGAGCGGGATCATCGCCTCCGAAGTAAAATGAACCACCTGTCCCTTCGCATGTACACCGGCATCTGTCCGACCAGCACCATAGACGATCACCGATTCTCCAGTCACCTTCTTCAGAACCCGCTCCAACTCACCTTGTACTGTGCGTTGGGATTGTTGGCTCTGGAAGCCAGCGAAATCAGTGCCATCATAGGCGATGGTCAACTTAATCTTCCTTATGACTCCATCGCCTCCTTCACTGGTTTCGAAGCCAAAGTAACCCCAGGATAATCAATAATAAAAGAATGAAAGCCATTCCATCATGCCATGTAAAGGAAAGTTTCCTGAGACGAGTCCGCCCCTCGCCTCCGCGATATCCCCTCGCCTCCATCGCCAAGGCAAGTTCTTCTGCTCGTCGAAACGCAGAGACAAAGAGAGGGATCAAGACAGGGATATAACTTTTTAGCCGCCGGATTATGCTCCCACTCTCAAAGTCTGCTCCACGAGCCTTTTGCGCTTTGATAATCTTATCTGTCTCCTCCCAGAGTGTGGGGATGAAACGAAGAGAGATGGACATCATCAATGCCAATTCATGGGCAGGCACACCGATCCGACGAAAGGGTGACAACAGCCGCTCCATTCCATCTGTCAGATCAATGGAGGAAGTAGTCAAGGTAAGTAACATCCCCGTGACGACTAACAATAGAAAGCGAAGGGAGATCCATCCTGCTTGGGCCAACCCCTTCTCCTCTATTGTGAGTGGCCCAAGCGAGAGGAGTACTTCCCCTCCCTTAGTAAACAGCACATGGAGACCGGCAGTAAACAGAATGAGAATGAAGACAGGCTTTAAGCCGCGTAGAATCAGACGAAGCGGAACACCCGATAAGAAAACTCCTATCCCTGTAACCAGGATTAAAAGTCCATACGTTAGACCATTATTGGCTAGGAAGACAATTAGCATATAGGTGAAAATAAAGAGAATCTTTGTCCTAGGGTCTAAGCGATGGAGGATGGAATCCCCAGGAACATATTGTCCAAGTACAGGTGTAGAGAGAGCACTCATGGGTCCTCCCTCCCCTGCCACCGGTCATAAAGATACTTCTCCAATGCTTCTACCGTCAAAAGATCCTGGGGTACCGAGGATCCTAGTCGCTGACGAAGGAAAGCGCCTAGCATAGCCGCTGGCGGCAGTTCTAGTCCCCACTGCACGAGCTTCTCACGCTGAGAAAACACCTCAACAGGTGATCCGGACAACACTCTTCTACCCTCATGCATCACATGGATCACATCGGCATAACGAGCCGCTTCAGCCATGCTATGAGAAACAAGGATTACTGTCATGCTACGCTCTTGATGCAGCTTGTAAATCTTCTCTAGAAGCTCTCGTTGTCCCTTCGGATCGAGTCCCGCTGTCGGCTCATCCAGCACTAATACTTCTGGCTCCATCGCTAGCACTCCCGCAATGGCAACACGGCGCATCTGTCCACCAGAAAGGTGAAAAGGAGAACGTTCAGCAAAGGTCTCAGTAAGTCCCACCCACTCCATCCCTTGCCGCACCCGAGCTGCTAACTCTTCACCAACAATTCCTTGGTTGCTCGGACCGTAGGCGATGTCCTTGGCTACGGTTTCCTCAAACAATTGGTGCTCTGGATATTGGAAGGCGACTCCCACGTGGCGTCGCAATGGGGCCAATTTTTTCGTGTTGGAATCCACAGTGGTGTCAAAGACACGCAAACTACCTGTTGTAGGGCGCAAAAGGCCCGCAATATGTTGAATCAGCGTGGATTTTCCTGAGCCTGTTGAACCCAGAATCGCGACAAATGATCCTGCCTCTACTGTAAGATCAACATCGATCAATGCTTTCTTTTCAAAGGGGGTACCCGCCATATATACATGGCTTAACCCTTGGACAATAATCCCCATAATTCCTCCACCAGCTCCTCCGAGTTGGCGCTGTGTTGGGAAAGGGACATCCCCTGCCTACGCAAGCGTTCTCTGAGATCAATAAATAGAGGCACTTCGAGGGCGTCCTCTATCAGTTTTTCAGGCTTAGAAAAGATTTGAAGAGGCGTTCCTTCCCGCTGGATTTGCCCCTCTACCATCACAATCAAACGCTCTGCATGAAGGGCTTCATCTGCAGAATGGGTAATATGGATCACCGTCGTCCCTTCCTGATGAAGGGTTTTCATGGCAGCGATCACTTCCCGGCGACCCACAGGATCCAGCATCGAAGTAGCTTCATCAAAAATAATCACCGAGGGACGCATCGCCAAGATACCCGCTATCGCCAATCGCTGTTTTTGTCCACCGGAAAGGTGATGAGGAGCGGCTTTTTCTAAGCCAGTTAACCCCACACGGGCGATGGCATCCTGAATACGTTCCACCATCTCATCCCGAGATACTCCTCGGTTCTCTAAACCGAAGGCAATATCATCAAGCACTGTGGTCGCAACAATTTGGTTATCAGGATTTTGAAAAACCATCCCTACCCGGCGCCGAATCTCCCATACTTCTTCTAACTTGCGGGGATTCAATCCATCGACGGTGATTTCCCCTTCGGTAGGCAAAAGTAATCCATTGAAGAGGCGTGCCATCGTCGATTTTCCAGAGCCATTGGGCCCCATCACCGCTAGGTACTCTCCTTGATCCACCGTTAAGTCGATATTGGATAGTACCCTTTCCTCTGCGCCGGTTTCTTTAATGGACGGATATCGGAAGCCCACTCCCTTGAGTTGGATCATCCTTTATCACCGCCCTTTCTATAGAAATCCGGATAAAAGAAAAAAGGGCAGATTCCAGGATCGGATCGATCCTGCCCTCTCCCTTTGATCATACAAAAGCGGTACTTACACCAGTTCCAGAAAGACCATTTCCGTCGCGTCTCCGCGGCGAGGACCGATCTTGATGATCCGGGTGTAGCCACCGTTTCGTTCTTCATAACGGGGGCCTACTTCGTCAAACAGTTTCTTAACAGCGTCAACCTGCTGATGGGTGACTTCTTCCCCGTCTTTTTCCGTACGAGAACGCTGTTGACGAACGTAGGCGGCCGCCTGGCGGCGAGCATGCAAGTCATTGCGCTTCGCCAGGGTGATCATTTTATCAGCGACAGAACGTACTTCCTTCGCTCTAGAAGCAGTGGTTTCGATCCGCTCGTGTATGATCAAATCGGTCACCAGGTCCCGAAGCAAAGCTTTTCGCGCACCGGAATTTCGACCCAGTTTGGAATGTGCCATGTGTTTCCCCTCCCTCGTCTCAGAATGGGTGTTAGTCGTCGTTGCGCAGGGAGAGTCCAAGCTCAGACAATTTTTCCTGCACTTCTTCGAGCGACTTCCGCCCCAAGTTGCGAACTTTCATCATGTCCTCTTCTGACTTTTGAGTCAGCTCTTGAACAGTATTGATTCCAGCCCGCTTTAGGCAGTTGTAGGAACGAACGGAGAGATCCAGCTCTTCGATGGTCATTTCCATGACCTTTTCTTTCTTGTCCTCTTCCTTTTCGACCATGATCTCAGCATCCTGGGCTTCTTCGGTCAAACCGACGAACAGCATCAAATGCTCAGTCAAGATCTTCGCACCTAAACTTACCGACTCGTCCGGCCGTAAGCTACCATCGGTCCATACTTCCAAGGTTAGCCTATCGTAGTTGGTCACTTGACCGACACGAGTATTTTCAACCTTGTAGTTGACACGCTCGATCGGTGTATAAATAGAGTCAATCGGAATCACTCCGATAGACTGCTCTTCCGACTTATTGCGATCAGCAGGTACATAACCCCGGCCACGATTCGCTGTCAGACGAACATTTAGACGTCCATCAGCAGCCAATGTTGCGATGTGTAGATCCGTATTGAGAATCTCCACATCGGAATCTGCACGGATGTCACCAGCTTTTACTTCCCCGCCGCCTTCCACATCGATCTCGAGCACTTTCTCTTCGTCCGAGTGGACTTTCAAGGAAAGTTGTTTCAAGTTGAGGATAATTTCGGTTACATCCTCAACTACTCCAGGAATAGTGGAAAACTCATGCAGCACCCCGTCGATTTGAATCGACGTTACCGCCGCACCCGGAAGGGACGACAATAGGATGCGACGCAAGGAATTACCCAAAGTGGTGCCATAACCGCGTTCCAAGGGTTCCACAACAAACTTTCCGTATCGACTGTCGTCGCTGATCTCTACGGTTTCAATCTTCGGTTTCTCGATCTCAATCATACGGTCGAACCCCTCCTTCTAAAACGTCGCATTCCGGGTGATCGGTCTTTTGCGCTCACTTAATGGTGTACCATCGACGACTCGTCCCGGCAAACGAACGCTGGGCATACGTATAGCCATGATTTGTCCAATACCAGTATATACAAGTCATTGGTAATATAAACCAATCTCTCTCCCGGAACTCAAATTATTAAACTCGGCGACGCTTCGGCGGGCGGCACCCGTTGTGTGGAATCGGAGTGACGTCTTTGATCAGGTTCACTTCCAGACCAGCAGCCTGGAGTGCGCGGATAGCCGCTTCCCGACCCGCTCCAGGCCCTTTTACCGTCACTTCGACCGTTTTCAAACCGTGCTCCATACCCTGCTTGGCAGCAGCTTCAGCAGCCATTTGTGCTGCGAAAGGCGTGCTTTTACGAGAACCCTTGAAGCCCATCGTACCTGAGCTGGACCAGGCAATAACGTTACCCCGTCTGTCTGTAATCGTTACGATCGAGTTGTTAAAGGTCGACCGGATATGCACGATGCCAGACTCAATATTCTTACGGGCTTTCTTTTTCACGCGCTGGGTGGAAGTCCGTTTTTTTACAGCCATGGTTTTCCCTCCTTACTTCTTCTTGTTCGCCATCGTGCGACGTGGACCTTTACGTGTACGAGCATTGTTTTTGCTGTTTTGTCCACGTACTGGTAGGCCGCGGCGGTGCCGCAATCCACGGTAAGATCCGATTTCAATCAAACGCTTGATGCTTAGAGCAGTATCCCGACGTAGATCCCCTTCGACGATCAAGCTCTTATCGATCGTGCTACGAAGCTTAGCAACCTCATCTTCAGTCAGATCGCGAACACGAGTGTTTATATCGATGCCCGTTTCAGCGAGGATCCGGTTGGATTGAGCCCGACCGATGCCAAAGATATACGTCAGTGCGATTTCCACGCGCTTTTCGCGGGGAAGGTCAACACCAGCAATACGTGCCAAAATGACCCACCTCCTATCTTATCCTTGTTTTTGCTTATGTTTCGGGTTTTCGCAAATAACCATAACGGTCCCTTTGCGACGAATCACCTTACATTTTTCACAAATCGGCTTTACGCTAGGCCGTACTTTCATGTGTCTTTCCCTCCTGTCTTCTCCACGGATTTCTAATGGGCTTGGTACCCAGAGAGTCCCGTGGAGCCTCGGTGTCCATTATTGCCGGCTACGCGGCCCGCGGCGACATCCGAGCATAAGGGCTAGGTACCTTCACGTTACTTATAACGGTAGGTGATCCGGCCCCTAGTCAGGTCATAGGGGGAGAGCTGAACCGTCACCTTGTCCCCAGGCAGGATCCGAATAAAATGCATACGGATTTTGCCAGATACGTGGGCAAGAACTTTGTGACCGTTCTCCAACTCTACCCGGAACATCGCGTTGGGCAAAGGCTCGATAACCTTCCCTTCCACCTCGATTACATCTTCCTTGGCCATTGACTCACTCTCCTTTTCCTTCTCCGATGTGAAGAAGATATTGGTTCAAGGCGTAGCGCAACTTCGCATTGGAAACCCGGCCGTCAGCTTGTATCGACTCAGCAACTTCACGGTCGATATGGTTGGTGAGTTGGATATGCTTGACGTTTTTCTTCTTCGCCTGGCCAAACTTTCGCTTGTCCCCATCCACCAACCAAACGAAGTGTGGTTCATCAAACCGGATCACCACCGCATAACTCCCTGCCTCACGGCCTCGGGTCACCCGGACGATCTGTCCTGGCAAGGGCCGATGCTCGGCCTCCGTCACATCCATCACCCTTCACCTATACTGTGGTCAATACTTCGTGGCCGTCTTCCGTAATCGCGATGGTATGCTCGAAATGGGCGCACAGAGAACCATCCTGTGTAACAACGGTCCAGTTGTCAGCCAACGTTCGCACGTATCGCGTTCCCACATTCACCATCGGCTCGACGGCCAACGTCATCCCCGTTTTTAAACGAGGACCTTTGCCCGGCAGTCCGTAATTGGGAATGCTGGGCTCTTCGTGCAACTCCTGGCCAATTCCATGTCCTACATACTCACGAACAATGGAAAACCCGGCATTTTCAGCGAAAAGCTGTACGGCATGAGAGACATCCCCAATTCGATTACCCGGTTTCGCTTCGGCCAAACCCCGATACAGGGACTCCTCCGTTACTTCGAGTAACCGCGACGCCGTCTCAGAGACTTGCCCAACAGGATAGGTCCAAGCCGAATCGCCGTGATACCCATTGAGACAAGCTCCGATATCGATGCTGATGATGTCGCCATCTTCCAGCCGTCGATCTCCAGGGATGCCGTGAACCAGCTCCTCATTCACCGAGGTACAGACACTCCCTTTAAACCCATTGTAACCTTTGAAAGAAGGAATCGCTTTATTCTTCACAATGAAGTTTTCCGCGATTTTATCCAAATCCTTTGTCGTTACACCAGGTCGGATCGCGTCTTTCATGAGCTGATGCGTTTCGGCGACAATCCGCCCCGCCGCGCGCATATGCGCAAGCTCCTGACTCGATTTAAGTACAATCATCGGGCTGTACTCCCTAGAAGGTCTAAAATCGAATCCGATACGCTATCAATCGACTTTTCGCCGTCAATTGGACGTAGGTTGCCTTGTTTCTCGTAATACCCGACGAGAGTCCGAGTCTTTTCCATATTGACTGAAAGCCGTTTGGCAACAGTCTTTTCTGTGTCGTCTTCCCGCTGATACAATTGACCGCCACACCGATCACAGACACCTTCTTCTTTCGGTGGGTTGAACACCACATGGAATGTGGCGCCACAATCCTGGCAAATCCGCCGGCCGGTCAACCGTTTCAAGAGTTCTTCCTCAGCCACTTCAATATAGATGACGTGGTCAAGGGTCTTTCCCATCTCCTTCAGCATCTCATCCAACGCTTCCGCCTGGGGCACCGTTCTTGGAAACCCATCTAACATGAAGCCTTTAGCACAATCATCCTTAGCCAAGCGATCCCGGACAATTCCGATTGTGACTCGATCAGGAACCAATTGACCTTCATCAAGGTATGACTTGGCTTCCCGACCAAGTGGTGTCTCTTCCTTCACTGCTTGGCGGAACATATCTCCGGTAGAGATGTGAGGGATGTGAACTGCCTCAGTGATGCGATCAGCTTGTGTGCCTTTCCCGGCACCGGGCAGTCCCATCAGCACGATATTCAAGCCTCATCCCTCCCGCTGATTGACAGCACAGGGCGATCCGCCAAGATGACCCTACAGGGTACATCCCTGACTCCAATCATGGTGCCAATGGCTTTCGTCCTGCCTTCGCAGCCTAGTAAGCTCCGGTTTATGCATGATCCCCGGAAGGGATCCGGGGGGTAGCATTACTTGTTGATAAACCCTTTGTAGTGCCGCTTGATCAATTGGCTCTCAATGGTTTTCATCGTCTCCAGTGCAACACCGATAACGATGAGGATGGATGTTCCACCGATCTGTACCGAGGCAGGCAAGCCTGCCAATTTGGTGAAGAAAACAGGTAGAACAGCAATCGCCGCCAAGAAGAGTGATCCAGCAAGGGTAATTCGGTTCATAATCCGCGTCAGATATGTGGTGGTGTTCTTCCCTGGACGAATCCCTGGAATGTAACCCCCGTTTTTCTTCATCTGATCAGACAACTGCATCGGGTTGATCTGCACAAATGTGTAGAAGTAAGTAAACCCGATGATCAGTAGAACATAGAAGACAGTGCCTAGGGGTGCTCCAAGTTGGAAGTTCGCCGTAATCCAATCCGCAAACGCATTACCCTTCCAGAACTGAGCGATAGTAACTGGGAAGAGTAACAGCGACATCGCGAAGATTACAGGGATCACACCAGCAGCATTCACTTTCATCGGAATGTGAGTGGACTGACCACCAAACATCTTCCGACCAACCACGCGCTTAGCATACTGCACGGGGATTTTGCGAATACCCTGTTGAATGAAGATCACACCTGCAATCAAAGCGACAATGACCGCCAAGATTAGCACAACCTCAACGATACCCAGAAAGACCTGACCTTCGTTTTTCTGAAATAAAGACGTGTAGATCTGTTGAGCCCCTCCAGGAATTCCGGCGATAATCCCACCAAAGATAATGATCGAAATTCCGTTACCAATCCCTTTTTCCGTGATCTGCTCACCTAACCACATCAGGAAGGCTGTACCCGCCGTCAGAGTAAGAGCAATCAACGCAAATGTAGAGACGTCAGAAGTCTTAATGAACTGGCCACCCGCTTGAGCACTCATCTTGCTAAAACCAATCGTCAGTCCGATGGACTGAATCAGTCCCAAGATAATGGTACCATAACGAGTCACTTGACCCAATTTACGGCGGCCCACTTCTCCTTCTTTGGCCCACCTTGCAAAGGCCGGAATCACATCCATCGTTAACAGCTGCACGATAATCGACGCTGTAATATAAGGCATGATTCCCATCGCAAAGATAGAGAAATTGGCAAGCGCGCCCCCAGAAAAGGTGTTGATCAACCCCAATGCACCGGACTGCTCAGCCATCCTTTGCAATGCATCACTGTCTGTACCTGGAACAGGAACATGGGCTCCGATCCGAAAGACGATCAGCATAGCAAGTGTAAAGAGAATCCGACGACGGAGATCCTCCACCTTCCAAATATTGCTTACGGTTTGAAACATCAGAGCACCTCCGACGTACCTCCGGCTTTTGCAATCTGTTCAGTAGCCGCTTGAGAGAACTTATGTGCCTTGACAGTCAACTTTACCTTCAGCTCCCCATTTGCGAGCACTTTCAAACCGTCCTTCATGTCTTTTACAATGCCCTGCTCCTTGAGGAACACAGGAGTTACTTCGGTACCTTCCTCAAAGCGATTCAAATCTTCGAGGTTGATTACCACGTACTCCTTACGGTTCACGTTCTTGAACCCACGTTTTGGCAACCGGCGGTACAAAGGGTTCTGACCACCTTCAAACCCTGGACGTACACCGCCGCCCGAGCGAGCTTTTTGACCTTTATGACCTTTACCGGAGGTTTTGCCTTGACCTGCGGAGATCCCGCGACCCAGACGCTTACGGGTTTTACGAGCACCAACAGCCGGTTTCAGTTCATGAAGATTCATTTCCTTGCACCTCCTCGATAGGCCTCTCTTCTTGAAGAAGAATTATTGTTGTACTTCTTTTACTTCAAGCAGGTGAGAGACTTTCTTGATCATCCCACGGATCGCGGGGCTGTCATTTTGAATCACAGTCTGTTCCCGTTTCGTCAGCCCGAGTGTCCGAACGGTTACCCGCTGGGTTTCCGGACGGCCGATTAGGCTACGTTTGAGGGTAATAGCCAGCTTGTTTGCCACGGTCAATCCCTCCCTTATCCCAGCAGTTCCTCGACGGATTTTCCGCGCATTTTGGCTACATCTTCCGGCCGTTTCATGTTCTGGATACCTTGCAGGGTAGCCCGAACCATGTTGATTGGGTTGTTAGATCCCAACGACTTCGTTAAAATGTCACCCACACCAGCTACGGTGAGAACGTCACGGACAGCACCGCCTGCGATAACTCCCGTACCTTTGGAAGCGGGTTTCAACAATACGCGGCCAGCGCCAAAACGGCCAATGATCTCGTGAGGAATCGTTGTTCCTTGAAGAGGAACAGTGATCATGTTGCGTTTTGCTTCTTCTACACCCTTACGAATCGCTTCTGGTACTTCAGTTGCTTTTCCGTAACCTACGCCCACTTTACCTTTTCCATCGCCGACGACGACTAGAGCAGTAAAGCTGAAACGACGGCCGCCTTTAACAACTTTGGATACGCGGTTAATTGTGACGACTTTTTCGTTCAAATCGTCCTTGGCCTGATCGTTGCGCATGCTTCTACCTCCTTTGCTCAAAACTTGAGACCTCCTTCACGGGCACCTTCAGCCACCGCTTTAATCCGGCCATGGTAGATGTAACCACCACGGTCAAAGACTACAGTGTCGACCCCTTTTTCGATAGCACGTTTCGCTAGAAGTTCGCCTACTTTCCGGGCTGCTTCCACGTTGCCACCGTAGATTCCGCTCTCTTTCAGCTCAGCATCCTGGGTAGAGGCTGCTGCCAAAGTTACGCCTTTAATGTCGTCGATCACTTGAAGGTAGATGTTACGTGCAGAACGAAATACGTTCAAACGAGGACGTACCGCTGTGCCCGTAACTTTTTTACGTACTCGCAGATGACGACGCTGTCGGCTCTTGCTCCGATCGAGCTTGCGAATCATGCCGCATACACTCCTTTCCTATCAATCTTACTTACCTGTCTTCCCTTCCTTACGACGCACGTATTCGTTACTGTAACGAATCCCTTTCCCTTTGTAAGGCTCAGGTTCGCGGACCGAACGGATTTTAGCAGCTTGCGCGCCCACTTTCTCCTTATCGATCCCTTTAACGATCACTTGCGTTTGGCTTGGGACATCCAGTTCAATACCCTCTTGAGGATCGATTTCTACTGGATGAGAGTATCCCACGTTAAGAACGATTTTCTCGCCCTTTTTCGTAGCCCGGTAACCGACACCCACGAGTTCCAGAGATTTCTGGTAGCCGTTAGTCACGCCTTCGATCATGTTAGCAACGAGGCTACGGATCGTACCATGTAGTGCACGGTGTTTACGATGATCACTTGGGCGCTCCACGAGCACTTCGTTTTCTTCCACTTTGACCGTGATTTCAGGATGCAATGACCGGGTGAGAGAACCTTTCGGCCCTTTCACGCTGACAGTAGTGCTATCCAGCTTCACTTCCACTCCAGCAGGAATGGTGATCGGTTTTCTACCGATACGGGACATCTGCGTTCACCTCCATCCTTTCCGGCGACTTTACCAAATATAAGCTAATACTTCGCCGCCCACTTTCGCGGTGCGAGCTTCCTTGTCCGTCATAACCCCTTTTGAGGTAGAAACAACGGCAATCCCAAGGCCACGCAATACGCGAGGGATCTCATCGTACTTTGCATACACACGCAGACCAGGCTTACTGATCCGTTTCAGTCCAGTAATTACCCGCTCGTTGTCTGATCCGTATTTTAGGAAGATACGGATGATCCCTTGTTTGCCATCCTCGACATATTCCGCATCGCGGATGAAGCCTTCACGCTTCAAAATTTCAGCAAGGTCCCGCTTCAGCTTGGAAGCCGGCACCTCCAGGCTCTCATGCCGAACCAAGTTTGCATTGCGGATACGAGTTAGCATATCAGCAATCGGGTCAGTCATCACCATGCCGGGTTCCCTCCTTCCACTTCTAGATTACCAGCTCGCTTTTTTTACACCGGGAATCTGACCTCTATAGGCCAAATCACGGAAACAAATCCGGCAGAGACGAAACTTACGGATTACGGAGTGAGGACGACCACAACGCTCACAGCGTGTATAACCTTGTACTGCAAACTTCGGCTTGCGGTTCGCTTTCACAACCATCGATTTCTTGGCCAACGGATTCCCTCCTTATTAAGAGAAGTTAGCGGCGTTGCCGCTCTGTATTCAAATCCGGTTGTTACCGGTCAAATATTACTGCTTACGGAAAGGCATTCCCACTTGGGTGAGAAGTTCGCGCCCTTCCTCATCGGTGTTTGCGGTGGTTACGATAATGATGTCCATCCCGCGTACTTTATCCACTTGATCGTATTCGATCTCAGGGAAAACCAACTGTTCTTTCAGGCCCAATGTGTAGTTCCCACGACCATCAAAGGCTTTCGGGGAGATACCACGGAAATCGCGTACACGAGGCAGAGCGGCATTGATCAACCGATCCAGAAAGTCATACATCCGTTGTCCGCGCAGGGTAACTTTTGCCCCGATTGGCATACCTTCGCGTAGCTTAAAGCCAGCGATGGATTTTTTCGCCCGGGTGATGACCGGCTTCTGACCAGAGATGGTGGTCAAGTCCTCAACTGCACTGTCGAGTACTTTTGGGTTCGCAACCGCTTCACCAACCCCCATGTTGATAACCACTTTCTCGATCTTCGGCACCTGCATAGAAGATTTGTATTCGAACTTCTTCATCAGCGAGGGCGAGATCTCTGCCTCATAGTGTTCTTTGAGACGTTGTGCCAAGGTCTCCATCCTCCTTTCCGGTCAACTCTATTACTTATCCAGCACTTCGCCGGATTTTTTGGCGTAACGGACTTTCTTCTGTCCGCTCTTGCCGTCGATCGTTTTATAACCAATCCGAGTTGGAACTTTCTCTTTCGGATCTTCGATCATCAAGTTGGAAATGTGAACCGCAGCTTCCTGCTCGATGACGCCACCTTGTGGGTTGTCTTGGGAAGGGCGGGAATGTTTCTTCACCATGTTCACACCTTCTACCAGCGCACGACCTTCTTTAGGTAGCACTTTTAGGACACGACCTTTGGTGTAAACCTTTTTACCGTCCTTATCCAGGGTCGGCGCTTCTTTCCCACGCATCACAATCACAGTGTCGCCTTTTTTGATATGCAACTTGTTTGGACGCTTGGCCTCCATGCTCGGCACCTCCTCTTCCGGGAGTTCACGTTCCCAGGCTTAACCGGTGTTAGATAACTTCCGGAGCCAGTGAAACGATTTTCATAAATTCATGTTCACGCAGTTCCCGGGCGACCGGTCCGAAGATCCGGGTGCCGCGGGGGCTTTTATCATCCTTGATGACAACCGCAGCGTTTTCGTCAAATCGAATGTAAGAACCATCCTGACGGCGAGAAGAACGCTTCGTACGTACGATGACGCACTTCACGACTTCCCCCTTCTTGACAACGCCCCCGGGTGTAGCTTGTTTTACCGATGCGACGATGATGTCACCGATCCCTGCGTACTTACGCTTGGATCCACCCAGTACTTTAATGCACATCAGTTCCTTTGCGCCAGAGTTATCAGCAGCGCGCAGGCGGGTTTGTGCTTGAATCATCGGTCTCCCTCCTTCCGCCAGTCAGTTAAACTTAAACGATCACTGATTCTTCGACGATTTCAACGAGACGCCAGCGTTTGTCCTTAGACAGCGGCCGCGTTTCCATGATGCGAACGACATCGCCCAATTTGGCTTTGTTCTCCTCATCATGAGCTTTAAACTTATTGCTGTATTTCACACGCTTGCCATACAGTCGATCTTTTTTATAGGTTTCCACCGCTACGATGATCGTTTTGTCCATCTTGTCGCTGACGACTTTACCTAGACGTACCTTACGCTTGTTCCGCTCGGTCATGCCTGTTTCCTCCTTTCGATCCCTAGCTCGCGCTCCCGCACAACGGTTTTGGCACGGGCGATGTCCTTGCGCACTTGTCGGATCCGGGCCGGATTGTCCAACTGGCCAGTCGCAGCTTGGAACCGGAGGTTGAACAACTCTTCCTTTAAAGAAGTCAGCTTTTGTTCGATCTCTGCGGTGGTCATATCAAAGAGCTCTTTAGCTTTCATTGCTTCCACCACCCGCTTCGTCACGTATTACAAATTTCGTTTTCACTGGTAGTTTCATCGCTGCAAGACGTAGAGCTTCACGAGCTACTTCTTGCGGAACACCAGCTAGTTCAAACATGATCTTGCCCGGTTTCACAACGGCAACCCATTTTTCAGGGGACCCTTTACCGGAACCCATCCGTACTTCGAGAGGCTTTGCAGTGACAGGTTTGTCTGGAAAGATCTTAATCCAAACTTTACCGCCCCGTTTGATGTAACGGGTCATCGCAATACGCGCTGCCTCGATCTGACGGTTAGTGATCCAGGATGCCTCAAGAGCCTGCAAGCCGTATTCACCGAAGGCTACCTCCGTACCGCCTTTCGCTTTCCCTTTCATGCGGCCACGGTGTTCTTTCCGATACTTTGTCCTTTTAGGCACCAGCATGGTCACTTACCTCCTTCCGCATCTCCCTTTTTCTTGGTCGGGAGTACTTCGCCACGGTAGATCCACACTTTCACGCCAATACGACCGTACGTAGTGTGAGCTTCCGCAGTACCATAGTCAATGTCTGCTCGTAGCGTATGAAGTGGTACAGTTCCTTCGTTATACCCTTCAGAGCGTGCAATGTCAGCGCCGCCGAGACGACCAGACACTTGGGTGCGAACTCCTTTTGCACCAGAGCGGAGTGTACGTGTGATAGTTTGTTTCATCGCACGACGGAAAGAAATCCGACGCTCTAGCTGTTGAGCGATGTTCTCTGCCACAAGGCGAGCATCCAACTCAGGGTTTTTAATTTCGTTGATATTGATGTGAATTTTCTTTTCCGTCAGCTTGTTTAGCTGCTTGCGCAGAGTTTCCACCTCAGAACCACCCTTACCGATAACCATACCAGGTTTGGCGGTGTGGATGGTCAAGTTCACGCGGTTTGCAGCACGCTCGATCTCCACAGTGGAGACAGCCGCGTCTTTCAGCCGCTTCGCCAGGTATTCACGGATTTGGATGTCTTCGTGCAACATGTTTGCGTAATCCTTACCGCCGAACCACTTGGATTCCCAGTCACGGATAACGCCAACACGTAAACCTACCGGGTTGACCTTCTGACCCACGTGCTATCCCTCCTTATTTTTCAGATACGATCACAGTAATATGGCTGGTTCGCTTGTTAATCTTACTTGCCCGGCCCATGGCACGGGGGCGGAACCGTTTCATGGTCGGTCCTTCGTCGACCATTGCAGTCTGGACCACGAGGCTATCGGGGCTCAGGTTGTAATTGTGCTCCGCGTTGGCAATAGCCGATTTCAAGACTTTCTCGATAATCGGGGATGCTGCGCGAGGCGTATATTTCAGAATGGCCAGGGCCTCACCCACGGACTTACCGCGGATCAGATCGATGACCAGACGCGCCTTGCGAGGTGCGATCCGCACTTGGCGAGCCATCGCCTTAGCTTGAGTCGCTTCCATCATCTGACCTCCTCTCTTTCAGCCGAGCTTGGGTTAGCGTTTGCGCGTTTTCTTGTCGTCCCCAGCGTGGCCTTTGAAGGTCCGTGTGGTGACGAATTCTCCCAGCTTATGGCCTACCATATCTTCCGTCACGTATACAGGAACGTGCTTGCGACCATCATAAACAGCGATCGTGTGGCCCAAGAAATCTGGGAAGATCGTAGAACGGCGAGACCAGGTTTTGATAACCTTTTTCTCATCATTCTTGTTCAACAGCGCCACTTTTTTCAACAAATGATCGTCTGCAAAAGGCCCTTTTTTCAGGCTGCGACCCATGCATTCAACCTCCTTTCCAACATTGCGCGCAAGCGTGCGCGAAAATTACTTCTTGCGGCGACGCACAATATATTTGTCGGACGGCTTGTTCTTCTTGCGAGTCTTGTAACCGAGGGTCGGTTTACCCCAAGGAGTAACAGGAGATTTACGACCGATCGGAGCGCGACCTTCACCACCACCGTGTGGGTGATCGTTCGGGTTCATTACAGAACCGCGGACAGTTGGGCGGATACCTTTCCAACGAGAACGACCCGCTTTACCGATGTTGATCAACTCATGATCGAGATTACCCACTTGACCGAGAGTCGCACGACATTGGCGTTGTACCATACGGGTTTCACCCGAGGTGAGACGCAGGATTGCGTATTTGCCATCTTTACCGAGCAACTGCGCGGAAGTACCCGCAGCACGTGCCATTTGACCACCTGCACCAGGCTTTAGCTCGATGTTATGGATGGTGGAACCTACCGGGATGTTTTCCAGGGGTAGTGCGTTACCCACTTTGATGTCCGATTCAGGACCGGATACGATGGTAGCGCCCACTTTCAACCCATTAGGGTGAAGAATGTAGCGTTTCTCACCGTCCACATAGTGGATCAAAGCGATGTTCGCGGAACGGTTTGGATCGTATTCGATCGTAGCAACCTTACCAGGAATGCCATCTTTGTTCCGTTTGAAGTCGATGATCCGGTATTTCCGCTTGTGACCGCCACCTTGGTGACGCATGGTCAAGCGACCTTGGTTGTTCCGCCCAGCTTTTTTCGTCAACGGAGCCAACAAGGATTTTTCCGGAGTCGCGGTGGTGATCTCTTCAAAGGTAGAGACCGTCATTTGCCGACGACCTGGAGAAGTCGGTTTAAACTTCTTGATACCCATTGGTGTTTTCCTCCTTTACTATAAGATCAGCCTTCGAAGATCTCGATGCCTTTACTGTCTTCAGTCAGCTTGACGATCGCTTTTTTACGATCGGAGGTCCGGCCAGTGTGACGACCGAAGCGCTTCGGCTTCCCTTTAACACGCAACGTGTTGACCTGGTCCACTTTTACGCCAAAGATCGATTCGATTGCTCGTTTGATCTCGGACTTGTTCGCTCTCAGATCCACTTCAAAAGCATATTTGTTTTGTTCCATGAGGTCGGTGGTTTTCTCCGTCACAAGCGGGCGACGGATGATATCGCGAGGATCTCTACTCACTGCCCCAGCACCTCCTCTACGCGAGACACCGCTTCCTGAGTGATGATCAGTTTATCGTAGTTCAATACGTCTAGGACGTTCAAACCTTCAGCATCGACAAACTTCACACCAGGAATGTTCCGCGCAGACAGTACTACGTTCTCATCATATCCACGTCCTACGACCAAAGCTTTGCGGTCGGCCTTCAGATTATTGAGGACCTTTGTCATTTCCTTGGTCTTAGGAGCATCGAAGCTCAATTGATTGAGAACCACTAGTCCGTCGCTCTTCACTTTGGAAGATAGTGCGGAACGAATCGCTAAGCGGCGCACTTTTTTCGGCATTTTAAAGCCATAGGAGCGCGGGGTTGGTCCGAAGGCCACACCACCACCCACCCAGATCGGGGAACGGATGCTGCCGTGACGGGCACGCCCGGTTCCTTTTTGTTTCCACGGCTTGCGGCCACCACCGCGTACAGCGGAACGGTTTTTGACAGCATGGGTACCGCGACGCAGGGAAGCTTGTTGCATCACGACGGCTTCATGAAGCACAGCTTCATTGGGCTCAATACCGAAGACGGAAGCGGATAATTCCAATTCGCCTACTTGGCTGCCGTTCATGTCGAGTACGTTTACTTTAGGCATGACGTCTCCTCCCTTCTCGGTGAAATTACTTACCCTTCACCGCAGATTTAATCGTTACGTAGCTGTTTTTCGGACCCGGAATCGAACCTCTTACAAGAATCAGATCTTTATCGGTATCCACCCGGACAACCTCCAGGTTTTGGATGGTTACTTTATCGGTACCCATCCGACCAGCCATCTTGTGGCCCTTAAATACGCGCATAGGATCAACAGCGCCCAAGGAACCAGGACGGCGATGGAAGCGAGAACCGTGAGACATCGGACCACGAGCATGGTTGTGCCGTTTGATCGTACCAGCAAAACCTTTCCCTTTAGACGTGGCGGTGATATCTACTTTCTCGCCCGCTTCGAACAAGTCTGCTTTTAGCTCTTGACCAAGTTCAAAGTCGCCTTCCACACCGCGAATTTCACGAACGAATTTCTTAGCGGCAGTACCAGCTTTTTTCGCATGGCCAGCTTCTGGCTTGCTTGCTCGGTGTTCTTTTTTATCAGCAAAACCGATCTGAATAGCTTCATAGCCATCGATGCTCACTTCTTTTTTCTGAAGCACAGCACAAGGACCGGCGTTGATAACTGTTACAGGGATCGAGGTGCCATCTTCGGCGAATACCTGCGTCATCCCCAACTTTTTACCGAGAATTCCTTTCACGTCGTACACCTCCTGTCGGCACGTTTCAATAGAACATTAGAGTTTGATTTCAATGTCGACGCCGGATGGCAAGTCGAGACGCATCAGCGCGTCCACAGTCTGCGGAGTCGGGTTGACGATGTCGATCAGCCGCTTATGGGTGCGCATCTCGAATTGCTCCCGTGAGTCCTTATATTTGTGAACCGCACGTAGGACCGTGTACACTGCACGCTCTGTAGGGAGCGGAATAGGTCCAGATACATCCGCCCCCGTCCGATTGGCCGTCTCGACAATCTTCTCTGCCGACTGGTCCAAGGCGCGGTGTTCATACGCTTTAAGGCGAATGCGAATCTTTTGCTTTGCCATGTATGCCCCTCCTTTTCGCTCATTTTCTCGGAAACGAACTTGCTCCACGGAAATTATCCCGACTTCCACCCATGGCAAAGGGGCCGGGTGTGTCGGCAACCTTCCGCATCATAGCCGTCCATGACCAACATTCCTCATTATACGGGAATCGCCTGGTCATTGCAAGGAAAAATAGGCCTACAACATCGGTTTTGCGAGAGAGTCGCACCTTTGTCACAGACTTATGCCCTTTCCTTGCGGGCAGACAACCCTATGTATCCTATCACGGGGTAAGGGGTGGATGCAAATGTTTAGGAGCGTATAGGAATAGAGAAAAAGCCCCAAGATTTTTTCGGGGCAAACATCGCTTAAATTTGATGCAAATATATAGTTAATATGTACTCTCATATAATAACACAATATTATATGAGAGTACATATTAACTACATTTATCTGCGCGATTCATTTTTCTTTCCCCTTCAATTGTATATATTTTTCTTCCATTTCGCAGATGTAATCTAGATCATCCTCCCAATCACTATAAGAAGGGTGCGATTGTCCAAAACAATTTAATAAGCTATTAAAAAAATGGACAGCACCTAAATAAATCGTCTCTACAAACTCTTTTTTAGGTAGTATCCACTTTTCCATACCAACCTTAAATAATATATTCTTAGATCCATTAAGGTTGGACATGGCAAGCTTAACTGGCATATCCGGAAATGTTCGGAAAGATTCTTGTTGTTCTTCTAGTTCATTAATCATTTGAACAAGATAAGTCCAAGTTTGATCAACTAAATCCCACTTATTAAAGTCTAATAAAGGTGTATCGTAGTATTTAAGTACTATCGCACCATTTAAATACCACCAATCTAATGTTTTTTCTAACCTTTTTAACTCTTTACAGTTTTCCACATCTATAAAGAATTTGTGCATTTCGTTTTTAAATATCTCGTCCGAAGTATGTTCCATTTTTGGAATGTCCAAAATATAGGATTTAATTGAAAACATACAGTTCTCATCCCTCTTATTTAGGATACAATTGTCCTAATTTATACTTATTGAAACCTAATGTATATTCTTTACCATCCACAACAATATCCACTTGCGGTCCCATCCCAGCTAAAATCCCAATCGTGTAAATATCCTTCACGTTTTCTCCATCCTCTTAAATCATTTTAGACAACGTCGTACCCATAACTGACATTCTAATGGCATAAAGATGGCTCACATTCTATTGAAACTAGAACGTCTCAAGTCCTACTTTGAATCTACCTCTCAATATTCCTACAACAAAATGCATTTCCTATTAACATTAAAGGTATTTAAAATGTTCTTAGCGAATAACTGACCAGAGGTGATAGCATTGAAAATAGGCTTTTTAATTATTGATATGCAAAGAGCATTCTTGCAAGATCAAATGAAAGAATTAAATGTCGAAGGCGCATGTGAATACATTAATTATGTTGCAGACTTGCTTCGCTCATCTGGTCATCATATCATTCACATCCAGGATATCGAAGGAAAGGATGAAACTCCCGCTGAGCTACTGGATATTATTCCAGAAATCAATGTAGATGAGAAAGATACTCGTATTACAAAGATCCATTCAAATGCATTTTGGAATACTGAATTGGAACATATCTTAAAGAACAGTGGCGTTGATCTAGTAGTTGTATCAGGTTTTGCTGCTGAACACTGTGTACTCTTCACTTACAATGGCGCACTTGAAAGAGGCTTTAAATCGGTGATTCTGCAAAATGGAATTTTGAGTACAAACATCGATAATATAAGTCTGACTTATCGTGACAGAAAGATTATTTCATATCCCGTTATCGAGAGTATAATTCATATTTAATCGGATCGTTAATGATTAGTAAATAAACAAAAGAATCTACGCACTAATGAGTAGGTTCTTTTGTTTAAACAACTTATTGAAAATTAGAATATGAGGCGCCTTTAGCTTTTTGGCTATAATTAAATTTATCAGAACCCGCTTCTTTTTTCATAGAGATATAAAAAACCATTAATAGAATCATAAATCCACCTAACCATTGATAGATTCCAAAGGGAATCTTGAGCCATAAAACAGATGTAAGTATGGCAGATAGTGGCTCAATACTTCCTAACAAGCTGGTTTCTTGTGCATTCAGATATTTTAGACTCTCTAAGTAAAACCAAAAAGCAAACATGGTCCCAAAGAAAATAACGAATATCAAAAAGACCAATGTATCAAAGGAAAAATCTGTAACATTAGCTTGCCAAGGTGGGTTAAAAACACCTAATACTACTCCACCAATTACCATAGCCCAACCAATAATATTCAACGAACCCCACTTGTTTAATAAAGGTCCTGCATATAAGGTATAAAACGCCATGGCTACACCCGATAAAATACCCCAAACTACGGAGGAATAAGGGACGGACAGTGTTGATAATGAACCATTTGACAGTAAAAGAAATGTACCTGTTAGCGCTAAGACAATCGCAACAACGTACCTGATTTGTAGCTTTGTTTTACCTGTAATCAGCAAATAAAGCATGATAAATACCGGCGCTAAATACTGCAGTAACGTTGCAATAGCGGCATTTCCATGGCTAATAGATGCCATATATGTGTACTGAACAGTTAATATCCCCAATATACTAAAAAAAAGTAATTGTACCACGGCTTTTTTATCTTTCCATATACCCCATACCTTATTTCTATTTTTTAAAGTGAGTGCTAGCGCAACCATGATCACGCCAGATAATAATAATCTTACGGAAACAAGCCATTCAACAGAGACAGAACCTTTCTGAAATAACCGTTGAGCAACTGTCCCCCCAACACCCCATAACGATCCACCTATTAAAACTAACATATATCCTATATAATTATTATTTTTCATAATGGACACCCTTTTTCAATCTAAGGTAGAATGTTTACTTTCCAATTTTCTTTTATTGTATCTTTTGCTTTGCTTAATTCTTTAGATTGAATGTAATTAATCAACTCTTGATGCTGGGAACAAGAAAGAGAAATGTTTTGTTGATTATTAAAAAAATGATACTCAAAACGTTTTATTTTCTTTTTAAGGTAAGAGAGTATTTTTTGCAGCTCTTGATTTCTAGATTTGTTGATTATAATTCGATGAAATTCATGATCTAAATCAACACATTTAATGTGACTTAAATTTTCGTCATTTAATTTCTGATTGATGGCAGCCATTCGATCCAGGTCTGCATCCGTTATGTTAAAAAAAGCCTCTTCTAAAGCTAAAGCTTCCAGATTCCAGACAATGGGGTAAAGGGAATGAATTTCATTTGGATCGATAGAAGCCACTGTCGTCGAACGATTCCGTTTTGTCACCACAAATTCTTCGTCCTCTAACCTCAATAGTGCTTCTCGTATGGGTGTACGACTAATTCCAAGCTTTTTAGACAGTTCGACATCACGTAAACGACTTCCAGCCTTTAATTCGCCCGTAATGATCCATTGCAAAAGAAGGTTGTAGGCTTCATCACGTAATGAAGTCTGTTTGATGAGTACTTTTTCAACCACTGGTATCCCTCCCATGTGATATGTAATATATCACATGACAGTCTCAGTACTACAATTAAAATATTAACAATCAGGATACTCCGAAGCCTAATATCCACTTAACCAGTTGGTCATCGTTCCTGCTAAAATGTCTCACCCATATGGATAACAATATTTTTATTAATATACAGCATCATAATATATTAAATTATATATACTATATGATAAATTAAATAATAACATATCTTAAGCCGCCAATATCCGTTCAATTTATTACCGATATGTCATTTTAGACAGTGCCATAAAACAGCGATCAGAACTTCTCTTGCTACTAAAATTCAGTACGTAACTAACTGATATTTCATATGAGGCGTCTTTGGCTTTTTGAGGTACTGATTTATTTTATTTAAACAGATGAAAACGTGATAGAGGCCAGATAATAGCGACAACCTTTTCATCCACTGCCTGATACGAAATTGGGCCGAGTGTACGGCTGTCGATACTTTGAGTTAGGTTGTCTCCTAAAACAAAGATATGTTGCTCTGGTATATAGATAGAGGGAAAACTAGATACCTTCTGTTTTTGCCATCCACAATTCCGTATAGGTTGTGAATTGACATAGATCCGCTGATTTTTTTCCTCAACCTGATCACCTGTCAATGCAGCTACTCTCTTAATATAAGGAATGCTTGTCTTTTTTGTCTGAAAAGTAATGATATCTCCCTTTTCAATTTCACTGGGTTTAGGATTACTCTGAAGGAGGATCACATCATGTGACTGAAAAGTTGGTTTCATACTCGATCCAGTAATAACACTCCAATCAAAAAAAGAAAAAAGAAAAAGGGCGATCAATATCATCCCTGACCAAATTGCGATTGCTATTTTAACTATCTTTTCCAATTTAATTCCTTCTCCTTTCTCAATTTCTTTTTAATACTAAATTATTACCATATTGATCTTGAGGTTTCTACTTGGGATTTATATAATTAAGGAGTGGAATTAAAACCTTTTCTCAAAAGAGTTATGGAGGATGCAATGAGCTATTTAGATGAAGAAAAAGAAATTAAACCTTGGCTTTCTATGTGGTTTAAACCAAGGAAAACGGTTAGGCAGTATCTAGATTCAGATCAGTCCAAGTGGATCTGGTTATTAGTTATTTTTTCAGGTATTAAATTCTTCCTTGATAATGCAGATGCTCAAAATGTAGGGGATAAAGTTTCTGCAGGTTCTATACTATTTTTATCAATGTTCTTTGGTTCGATAATTGGGATTATTCAGTGGTTAATTATGAGTGCTTCCCTAGCATTTATGGGAAAATTCTTTGATTTGCATGCCACATGGGGGCAACTAAGGAAAGCAATCAGCTTGTCCTATATACCGTTAGTATGGGGTCTTCTTATATGGATTGTAAAGATCTATGCCTTTGGTCAAGAAAACTTCACCGCACTAACACCCACAATTGACGCAAGCATCCCTCTCCTTGCTTTGATTGTCCTTTGCTACTTACTGAACTACCTGATCTTATGTTGGTATGTAATTGTTCTTAGTAAGAGTGTTGCTGAAGTATATGACATTTCTGCTTGGGGTGCCTTAGGGCTAATTATACTTACCATCATTGTACTTTCAGTAGCTTGTTTAATATTGTTTTTACCGTTTATTTTTATCTTTGCAAAATGATTAAGAACTAGAAAGGAACTCCGATGGAATCAATTAATCAATACCTTCGTTATGGTTTACTCTATTTATTCGTTCCCAAGCGTGTGGTAAATCAGTCGATCCATGTTTCCCTCCCTTGGTATATTGCCTTTGGTTTCGTTATTCTTTTTGGACTTGGCTTTACGATGGATCAGTTATCGTATCAGCGATTAGGGGATTACTTTGATTCTGGAACTATCCTCCTCCTCACTCTAGGCATTGGTTTAGGTGGAGGCCCTCTGATCTGGATGATCCTTACTTCGTTGTTTTATGGTTTAGGTAAGGTATTTAAAGGAGAAGCGTCCTGGAGGGAGATGCAAACAGCAGTGGCTGTTTCCTTCACACCCTATCTATTTAAATTAGGATTGTGGATGATTCAACTTATTTTGTTTGGTAATGAGATGTTTACTACTCTCTCACCCCGAATTGACCATAGCTTTTTTCTTACTCTATTTTACTTATTGATTTTTCTATTAGATGCCATCATTACAGTTTGGTATTTGATTCTACTCATCTTTGCAGTAAGTGAAGCTCACCAGTTTTCGGCTTGGGTTGGTTTTATCATCACCCTCGTTGCGATGGGATGTATATGGTTTGTTTCACAATATATTTTCAATCTAACTCTGTTTCCTATTTAAAGAGAATGAGAGGAGGAATAATGTTTAATGAATAGATGGAAGAGTTGGTTAAGTCAATTTGGTAAAATAATTAATAATCGGCGAGGCGCCTCTACTGTAGAATATGTTATCATTTTAGCAGCAGTTGCACTTATTTGAGGATTTTTATATACCACATTAAGTAGTAATCAAACTGAAACAGCTATCAAACAAAAAATTAATGATGCAATTGAAGGGAAAGTAGGGGCTGGCCAAGAAGTCCCAGGTAAAGATAACCCTAACCAAAAACCACTACCCAAGAATAAACCAACTCTATCTCCCAAACCTTCGCCAAAGAAAGATAAGGGCTTTTTCAATAAAGTAGGTAATTATTTCTCATCAGGAAAGGTCCTCGATGATACCTTCAATATCGGAAAAGAAACAGCTAATTTTCTACTACTAGATGATTTATCTGGTTGTGCCACTGGTAAAGATATGGATGGCAATCAAGTGGGCGGTTGGGAAAGAGCCATTAGTTGTGGTTCCATGATACCTGTAGCAAAGCCCATCAAAGCATTAAAATATGGTGACGAAGCGGTAGGATTTGCAAAGAAGCTGGACAAAGGTCTTTCAAATAGCAGCGCTGGTAAAAAAGCAAGGAAAGCGAAAGATAAAGTTGATGATGTAGCGCAGAAGAAGAAAAAGTTTAAGTGTGCGTGTAAGCCTGCTGCATCTGTTAAATGGAAGGGTTTTCGAAAAAATAGTCTTGCACCACATTACGAAAAACATGGACATGAATTTGGAAATATAACTCAAGGAGAGTATTTTAAAAAAGCAAAGGAATTTGCGACTGAAACAGGAAAATCGTTTCAAGAAACAAACGTAGGTAATTTTGTTATAAAATATGATCCTGATACACGTCGTACTCTGATTGGGCATATAAAGAATCGAGAAATACGAACTTTTTATAAGGCTGATTATAGAGATGAGGATCCGTATAATGCAGCTATTGAATTAGCAAAAGAATTAAGCCGGAAATAAAGGGGATGAGTTTTTGTGGAAAGAGATCAGGCTATATTAATTATAGTTGAGAATGAGTTAAGGGGGCTAACAAAAGAAAAGCGTGAGGAGATGTTGCTAAATTGGTGGAGCATTGATGAAGAGGATTCAGAGTTTAATAGATTGTCAGATGGGTTACAGAAAGAAATAGTAGAGGAAAGTGGCCCTCTATATGATCCCTTGAATAAAAAATATGACCCTTTAATATTGGAAGGATTAAAAAATAAATTTATCGGCGTTAAAAATGCGTATTTATCCAAAAGAGTATCTAATATCGAGGATAGAGAAATTATTGTGACTGGAGAAGAAGAAAAATTATTCGCTTGTCCATGTTGTAGATATAGAACAATAGAGGACCGTGGACATTATGAAATATGTCCTGTATGTTTTTGGGAAGATGATGGAAGTGATCAAGCTACAGTCTACAGCTTTCCTAATCATATGACTTTAGAACAGGGGCGCTTTAATTTTGATAAATTTGGATGCGTAAATGATAGATTGAAAAATAAACTTTGTAAAGACTCTGTTGATATGTATATCTATGAGGTTAAGTAGGTTAATATAACGGTATTTGTGTAAGCAAATATAAAGCTCATCAAAAATCAGAAAGGGACAACTGCCCCTATATTTGAATCTATGATGTACATATGTTTAAGTACATCATAATTAATGTAGAAAAATTTGAACTTGTTTCTGCGTCTGAATAGAAATAAATATGCATGGTTGATTTATACGTGTTATTGATGTTAAATAGGGATCAGCTTCCTACTTGGGGGATTTTAACGATTAAAGATATTTAACAAACGCAGCATCTATAGCTATGGATGCTGCGTTTGATGTAGTCTAGAACAGCAAATGGGATAAATAACTGAGAAAAAGGAAACTGAAGTGTTCATCGACAACACTTCAATAAATTATATAAAATTACCCACGAAGGAAGTGCTTGGAGTTTTTCAGCTGTGAGAGTATCGAATTCTGAATTTAAAAAGCACCCTAAGATAACTTATTTAATAACACAATTTTTCTTTTCTGTTGGTTACCACACATACTCAAGGAGGTTCCCCCATGATCATTCGCAAAGCAACCATCGACGACACATCCAACATTGCTAAAGTTCAGGTGGAAAGCTGGAGAAGTACGTACTCAGGCTTCATTCCTGCTGATTATCTTGATTCTCTTTCTCTCTCTGAAAAAGAGGCTCTCTGGCACAAAGTGATATCGGCTAATAAAAGTAGCACTTACGTTGTGGAAATACCCTCTCATCAGGTCATCGGATTTGTAAACGGGGGACCTGAACAGACAGGGGCGTTCCCATATAGTCATGAGCTTTATGCGATATACATTCTAAAGGAATACCAGCAACAAGGCTTAGGTATCCGGCTGTTTCAAGAATTAGCGAAGGATGGTATTCACTCTTTTGTTGTGTGGGTTCTAGCACAGAATCCGTCCCGTGAATTTTATAAATATCTGGGAGGAAGAAAAATTGCAACGGAGATGGTTACGATTGGTGGGGTGAATTTAGAAGAGGTGGCTTATGGAATTACCCTAACTAAAATGAAATGACTTGAATTATTAGAGCTTATATCCTCTGCTTCGTATCTCAATTGCCCGCATTTCGGGAATTCGTTATTGAAGCATTAAAATGCGCAAAAACAGAACAACCTCGTAGCTATGAGTACTCCGAATGGACGAATTTATAACACAAACCTATATCTAACTGAAGAAAACACTGCTGATCCCATGGTTTCCATGGGATCAGCAGTGTTTTTTAATTGGATCAAAACTGAGAAAAGGAGGTAAATGGGCAAAAATAAGAAAAATTGCAGGCTAAAAATTAGCAAACCAACTTCTAAAAAAAGAATTGGATAACATTACCGCTCTGCTGAGCACTGTGACCCTGCTAAAATAGAGTTACAAATTATAAAGAAATAATACCTCGGTTATGATGGAGGAAGTTTTATGGCATTTAAAAAGCCGAAAAAACCACCTGAGGAAAAAAACATATTTAGGATTGTGAACAAGCAACCGGTGTCACTGGAAAAAGTACTCATGGACCAACGATTGTCACTGAAATCAAAAGGGCTGATGTGCCTGTGTCTTATAACAAAATCGGATGAGAGCCCGTTTAATTTTGCACATCTAATTGAAAGATCAAATAATGGTAGAGTTTCAGTGCAATCAAGTATCACTGAACTGAAAAATTCAGGATATATACAACAAGTAGTCATTCGCAGAGTCGGTAAGATCAGTAGCTACGAATACTTAGTCTTCGAAGACCCCAGTCAAAATCCATTTGATCCTGAAGTATGGGGAGAAATCATATATGTTACTGAAGAGGATAGAGAATGTGGATTGCTTGAATAACCGATTTAGCACAAACAAAACCGGGACAGTTTCGCACTGTCCCGGTTTTTCTATCTTAAGCATTTAATCTTTCAAAATTCGTAGCTCTGCTTGATCGCGGGGTACCTCACATTGGAAAAGAAGGCTTTTTCCTGTACTGGTTGGCGACTTGATATCCTCTACGCTATAGGCTGACCAGGTCGCTTTATTGTGGGATAACTCCAAGACGGCATATCCATAAGTAGTGCTATTAAAAAGTTTCAACCACGGATTCTCCACGCTAACAAGATTAAAAATCTTCTCAAGGATTTTATCGATCACGTCATCCATTATATCCTGCTCACGGATTTTATTTTTCTTCGCTTTTTCCTGCGCATCCTCAATTAACTTCCCTGCATCAATTTTAGAGAGAATCTCATCAAAAGCTTCCTCAGGAATCGGATAAGAATTGGATGATTTCCTTTTCTTCGCCATAGGTAAGATACCTCGCACTTTATCCTTCGCCATATCGGCATAGTTGGCAGAGTTGATGGATCCCACCATAAATTCGACACCCAGAGCCTCCTCATCGCGATCTTTCTTAAAATCATCCTTAACGATCGCTGCCTCATAACTGTGTAAATCCCCTGTGAGGATGATCCAATTTTTAATCCCTGCTTTTTTCAATTCGGAGGTGATGATTTTCCGCTCACCACTATACCCATCCCAAGCATCTAGATTCATATAGCGGCCTAGAATTTTCATCGGTGTAAACTGCACACCATTGGCCCATATCTTCCATACATTTTTGGATTTTTGCATGCGATCCAAGAACCAATCCCGTTGCTTACTCACTTGATTACCAAACATCGATTGGTTGGGGTCGAACATCTTATCGCATCCATTGGCAAAAAACTTGTCTGATGATTTGCTTCCACAGGGTGGTGCATCTCGATATAAACGTTCATCCGTGAGAATCAGTTCAGCCAAATCACCAATGGCAATTGATCTATATATTTGAAATTCCGAGAACTTTTGTTTGCGATCAAAGTGCACTCGTGCCGGTGTATATTCAAACCAGGCTTGGTTGGCAATCAGTCTTCGCCCAGGATTGGATTGATCACTATCATCAGGTGCTATAGCGGGATAGTAGGTATCATTCGCGAACTCATGATCGTCCCAGATCGCAACCATAGCATGGTTTTGATGAAGGAGTTGTAGATCTTTATCCGACTTTATCGTTTGATAAAGAAATCGATAATCATCGATGGTAAAGGCATGATCAGCGCCACTAGGTAGCTGGATCTTTCGTTCAGCCACCGTCCCATACTCCACCTCAGCGTAGATATAATCCCCTAGGTGAACGACAAAATCTAACTCCTCCTCAGCCAGATTTCGTACCGCATGGAAATATCCATTGGTATAGTCCTGACAGGTTAACTGGCCAATCTTCACAGATGGTAGATGTGCCCCCTTTGATGGCAAAGTTTTAAATCGACCCGTCTGACTAACCAATCCCGACTTCGTGATAAAGCGATAATAGTATGTTTTTTTCGATTCCAGATGTCCATCCAAATCCACTTTAGCTACATGATCAAACCCATTCCAGATTGGAGTATAGCATCGCATAGCAAGTTTATTAAAGGTTGGAACTTCGGATACTTCAACCATGATAAACTGCCCATCTTCGATTGCTTGCCGGACGGCTTTGTTGGGGGGCTTCGATCCAGAGTCTAGCCACTGCACTAAACTCATATCAAAATCATCCCCAGATAGACCGGCTTTCTCTTCTGCAGGATCCACCCTTGTCCACAATATGGCCCCTGTAGCAGTTGGATCCCCAGCTGCTATGGATTGGGGAAATCCTTTACCTACTGCGCCCTTTGGTTGAAAGACTGGTAAATCGTATGCCTTAATAGCGGATCGTGTATCGCCATCAGCCAACACCTTCGAAATTAATCCACCACCAAAGCTTTGTGCAACAACCAATGCTGAACCAGTCAATAACGATTTGAGAAATACCCGTCTACCCTTGTCCATTTCTTTTGAATCCACGTGTAGTCCCCTCTCATTGTTACATGGTTAATGATGCATGGTGTTTTTCAGTCAAATTTACTTTGCGCTACCTTCTACATCAGTCATATTGAAGGAAGCTACACCTTTCCTGCCCATACTTCATTGTAGGACATTACGTGAAAATCACCAACCCTCTTTTTGCTGATTTACCGATAAATAAAGCAATTTTTCACGATCGTCATTATAACTTTACAGAAAAATAAAACCACTAGAGCTAAAAACTGCTTGAATACCGTAGAACGCGGCCTCAATACGTTCCTTTCCCACTCACGACCGCACTCCCAAACGGTAGGCACCCTATATTCTTTTGCGCAAAACGCTGCTCTTTTCCTTTCTTCTCAAAGGATAAATTTAGTACCCGATTGAAGGTATGGGATTCTTATCTTCGCAAAAAATAAAGTACACTTCCCGTATATCCAATCCACCTCTTTCCTCAAAGTACCTCAGTCCACACCTAGGAGCGATTTCATATGAGTCAAGGAAACCGATTTATTACAGTCACTATGACGGTTATAACCTTCTTCATCCTAATCTCCACCGTATCATGTGCCAATCAAAAGAACGCATCTCTGATTCCTTCTAGTCAATCCAATGTGTTAGTAATCGCTCATCGAGGAGCTTCTGGATATGCCCCAGAGCATACACTACCTTCGTATAACCTCGCTAAAAAAATGAAAGCCGACTATCTAGAAGTGGATTTACAACGAACGAAGGATAACAAACTGGTCATTATTCACGATGAGACACTGGATCGAACAACCACTGGTACCGGACGTGTCAAGGACCACACCTTAGCAGAAATAAAAAATCTCGATGCAGGTTCTTGGTTTAATAACATGTACCCGAAGTTAGCCGACAGGGAGTTTGCAAAACAAAAAATCCTTACCTTAGATGAAATACTTAGTTACTATGGGAATGGAGTAAAGTATTATATTGAAACCAAGGCTCCAGAAGTTTATCCAGGCATGGAAAAAGAGCTTCTAGCCATGTTAAAAGCCCATCTTCTATTAGATAAAAAATCATTGCAAAAGCGACAAGTCATTATTCAATCCTTCAGTGCAGATAGCTTGAAAAAAATCCATAAGATGAACCCTGATATCCCCCTTGTTCAATTACTTTGGTACACCGGAAAAGGCAAAGGACAGATCAGCAAAAAGCAGATGAACATCTATGACGACTATGCCTTCGCCGTTGGACCCAACATTGAAAAAATTGATGCAGCATACGTTAAGAAGGTTCGTGGCCATGGACTAGCCGTTCACCCTTATACCCTCAATGATCCTAATGCGATACAGAAAACATTGAACTGGGGTGTGGATGGGATGTTTACTAACTACCCAGATCGTCTTCATGATGCGGTTTTTAAGAGAAGTCGGCGGTAATAGGGCCTCCATTTGGAGCTATCTTCGATACTTCCCCATGTCCATGCATATTTTAACCACAAAAAAAGCCCCTCCATAAAAGGAGAGGCTTTTTCCGTAGAATTACTCAAAGATGGTGGTTACTGCGCCAGCACCTACGGTACGGCCACCTTCGCGAACAACGAAACGAGTTCCGTTTTCAACAGCGATAGGAGCGATCAATTCTACGTCCATTTCGATGTTGTCGCCAGGCATAACCATTTCGGTACCTTCTGGCAGTTGAATTACACCAGTTACGTCCGTTGTACGGAAGTAGAACTGAGGACGGTAACCGTTGAAGAAAGGAGTGTGACGACCACCCTCATCTTTGGAGAGGATATATACTTGAGCTTTAAACTTGGTGTGCGGTTTTACACTACCAGGTTTAGCAAGTACTTGACCACGTTGGATATCTTCACGGTTTACACCACGGAGAAGAGCACCAATGTTGTCTCCAGCTTCAGCTTGATCCATCAACTTACGGAACATCTCAACACCGGTAACAACCGTTTTACGGGTATCAGTAATACCGATGATTTCAATCTCGTCAGATACTTTAATAACGCCTTGTTCTACACGACCGGTAGCAACTGTACCACGACCAGTGATGGTGAATACGTCCTCAACAGGCATCAAGAATGCTTTATCGATGTCACGTGCAGTGGTAGGCACGTACTCATCTACAGCTTTCATCAAATCAAGGATTTTCTCAGCCCAGTCGCTATCTGGGTTTTCAAGAGCTTTTAGAGCAGAACCAGCTACAACTGGGATGTCATCGCCAGGGAAGTCGTACTCGGAGAGAAGTTCACGAACTTCCATTTCTACGAGTTCCAACAACTCTTCATCGTCAACCATGTCGACTTTGTTCAAGAATACGACGATGTGCTCAACACCAACCTGGCTGGAGAGCAGGATGTGTTCACGAGTTTGAGGCATTGGGCCGTCAGCAGCGGATACAACGAGGATTGCACCGTCCATTTGAGCAGCACCAGTGATCATGTTTTTAACATAGTCAGCGTGACCTGGGCAGTCTACGTGAGCATAGTGACGGTTTTCAGTTTCGTACTCAACGTGAGCGGTGGAGATGGTAATACCACGCTCGCGCTCTTCAGGAGCATTATCGATTGAATCGTAAGCCATAGCGGTTGCGCCGCCAGCTTTGGACAAGATGGTGGTAATTGCAGCAGTCAGCGTGGTTTTACCGTGGTCAACGTGACCAATAGTACCAACGTTAACATGGGGTTTCGTACGTTCAAACTTAGCTTTTGCCATGTCGTTACATCCTCCCTTAAATCTTTCATCAGTTTGTTTGATGTATGAGGGAGAAAGTCTTAACGGTATGAACCGTTTGACTTTCTTCACCGATTGATTCAGCTTGCCAATGGCTTATTGACCAGAGGCTTTCGCTATAATCTCATCCGCGATGTTCTTCGGCACTTCTTCATAGTGATCAAAGTGCATGGAGTAAACACCGCGGCCTTGCGTGCGAGAACGGAGGTTGGTTGCATAGCCGAACATTTCAGCCAGCGGAACCATTGCACGGATGACCTGACCGCCAGAACGTGCTTCCATTCCTTCTACACGACCACGACGGGAACTTACATCCCCCATCACGTCACCCATATACTCTTCGGGGACAGTGACTTCCACTTTCATGACGGGCTCAAGCAACACGGGGTTACATTTACCTTTGGCTGCTTTAAGTGACATAGAACCAGCAATCTTAAAGGCCATTTCCGAGGAGTCAACATCATGGTAGGAACCATCAACGATGGTAGCTTTAAGGTCTACTAAAGGATAGCCAGCAATTACCCCATTCTGCATCGACTCTTCAATCCCTGCCTGAACAGCTGGGATGTATTCTTTTGGTACTACACCACCGACGATCTTGTTGACGAACTCAAAGCCGCCACCAGCATCCATCGGTTCAAACTCGACCCAAACGTGACCGTATTGACCACGACCACCGGACTGGCGGACAAACTTACCTTCCACCTTAGCCCCGTTACGGAAGGTTTCGCGGTAGGCTACCTGAGGTTGACCCACATTAGCGTCTACTTTGAATTCCCGCTTCAAACGGTCAACGATGATATCCAAATGCAGTTCGCCCATCCCTTTGATGATCGTCTGCCCAGTTTCTTCATCGGTTTCCGTCCGGAAGGTCGGATCTTCTTCAGCCAATTTGGCAAGAGCGATCCCCATTTTATCCTGGTCACTTTTGGTCTTCGGCTCGATGGCAACGTTAATTACCGGCTCAGGGAAGACCATGGATTCCAGGATAATCGGGTTTTTCTCGTCACACAGAGTATCACCCGTACCGGTGTCTTTCAGACCCACAGCAGCTGCGATATCTCCAGCGTAGACGGTTTTGATCTCTTGACGGGAGTTCGCATGCATCTGGAGAATCCGGCCAACCCTCTCTCGTTTCTCCTTGGTGGAGTTCAAGACATAAGAACCAGAATCCAGTGTACCGGAATACACCCGGAAGAAGGTTAATTTACCCACATAGGGGTCTGTCATGATTTTGAAAGCAAGGGCTGCAAAAGGCTGATTGTCATCGGATTCGCGAGAGACTTCGCTACCATCAGGTAGTTCACCTTGGATAGCAGGTACGTCTAGTGGCGACGGCATGTAGTCTACTACCGCATCCAGCATCGGCTGAACCCCTTTGTTCTTGTAGGAAGAACCGCAGAACACAGGGATGATCTGAACGTCGCATACACCTTTGCGCAATGCTGCTTTCAGTTCTTCTTCTGTGGTCTCTTCACCCTCGAGATACTTTTCCATCAACTCTTCATCGAGTTCTGCGATGGATTCGATCATATGGGTACGGTATTCTTCCGCTTGCTCTTTGTACTCATCAGGAATATCGCGGGCTTCCGTAGTAGTCCCGAGATCATCCAAGTAGTAGTACGCCTCATTTTTGATCAGGTCGATGATTCCTTCAAAGGTATCTTCTTTCCCGATCGGTAGTTGGACAGGCACCGCGTTCGCTTTCAGGCGATCACGCATTTGCCCTACCGCACCGAGAAAGTCTGCACCGATGATGTCCATTTTGTTTACGTATGCGATCCGGGGAACATGGTATGTGTCCGCCTGACGCCATACGGTTTCGGATTGGGGTTCTACGCCACCTTTAGCGCAGAAAACTCCAACCGCTCCATCGAGCACGCGGAGGGAACGCTCAACTTCAACGGTGAAATCCACGTGACCTGGCGTATCAATGATGTTGATACGATGGTCGTTCCACTGAGCGGTTGTCGCAGCAGAGGTAATGGTAATCCCCCGCTCTTGTTCTTGCTCCATCCAGTCCATCGTGGCAGCACCTTCGTGTACTTCACCAATCTTATGAACTCGACCAGAGTAGAACAGAATCCGTTCAGTCGTTGTGGTTTTCCCAGCGTCGATGTGAGCCATGATCCCAATATTGCGCGTGTCTTTTAAGGAGAACTCACGTGCCATCGGAAACTGTCTCCTTTCGTGTTGGGAAAAAAGCTTAGGACGAATCTTACCAGCGGTAGTGAGCAAACGCACGGTTTGCTTCTGCCATACGGTGGATGTCCTCTTTTTTCTTAACCGCTGCACCAGTGTTGTTAGCAGCATCCATTAGTTCATTAGCCAAACGCTCCTGCATGGTTTTTTCACCGCGCAGACGAGCGTAGTTAACGATCCAGCGAAGTGCTAGACTCGTGCGGCGTTCTGGCTTTACTTCAATCGGCACTTGATAGTTCGCACCACCCACACGGCGAGCTTTTACTTCAAGCACCGGCATAACGTTTTTCAGAGATTGTTCAAAGACTTCCATCGGGTCCTTGCCAGCTTTATCACGTACGATATTGAATGCATCGTACAAGATTTTTTGGGCTTTACCCTTTTTCCCGTCATGCATCAGACGGTTGATCAAACGAGTGACCAACTTGCTACTGTATAGCGGATCAGGTAGGACTTCCCGTCGCTCTACGGGTCCTTTACGAGGCATGGTTTCCCCTCCTTTGCTGTAATGTCACGGATGCGCAAATTATTTCTTAGGGCGCTTGGTACCGTATTTGGAACGACCTTGCATCCGGTTTTGTACGCCAGCGGTGTCGAGAGCGCCGCGTACGATATGGTAACGTACACCTGGCAAGTCTTTTACACGACCACCGCGCACCAATACCACAGAGTGCTCCTGCAGGTTGTGACCTTTCCCCGGGATGTAAGCCGTCACCTCGATGTTGTTGGACAGACGCACACGAGCATATTTCCGCATTGCGGAGTTCGGCTTTTTCGGTGTCATCGTACCTACACGGGTGCATACCCCACGTTTTTGCGGAGAGCTTTGGTCCGTCGCTTTCTTCTTGTAGCTGTTATATCCTAGTTGCAGGGCGGGTGCAGTGGATTTTTCCACTTTACTTTTCCGACCTTGGCGGATCAGCTGGTTAATAGTTGGCATGGTGTCACCTCCTCTTTATTTAAGTCCACAGAGCCAGGCGGTTCATTTTGAGGCATAAAATTGGAACCCACCCCAAACCGAACCGCGTCCTCTTCCGCAGAACGCGGTTCGGTTTGGGTATATAGCGGGCTTCCAATCATTCGCTCATTTTAGAACTGCAGCCGTCGCAGCACCTACGTCAATCCCACAGGCTCTGCCTAACTCTTTCATAGAGTCAACATAGACGACGGCGATACCATGGTTTCGGCAAAGGGTAGAGAGGGCTGTAGTCAACCGCTCATCAGCGTCCCGAGCTATCAGGACTTCTTCTGCCTTCCCCTGTTCAATCGCCTTCTTGGTCTGCTTGGCTCCGATCACAATCGTTCGCGCCTCTTTCACTTTATCATAAGACAAGAAAGTCGCCCTCCAAAGTGAATTTGACCCAAGCACACGAAGACATCTTACCATCTAGCATTCTCAATGTCAACAAGTGGATAGACCCTCTTAATCGACGAGAACCGTTGGTTCTATTGCTTCGCTCTCCTTCGCAGAGGCTTGATTGCCTTCTTTGGTTCCCATATGGCGATAACGGGACATCCCTGTACCAGCAGGAACCAGTTTTCCGATGATCACATTCTCTTTCAAGCCAAGGAGACGATCGACTTTTCCTTTGATCGCTGCATCCGTCAGAACCCGTGTGGTCTCCTGGAAGGAAGCCGCAGAGAGGTAGGATTCTGTCTCTAGGGAGGCTTTGGTAATCCCTAGTAGGATCGGACGAGCTACTGCTGGTTCACCTTCTTCAGTGAGGGTCTCTTGGTTTGCTTTCTCGTAATCATGGATCTCAACAAAGGAACCAGGCAACAACTTGGTATCTCCAGAATCAGTGATCCTCACTTTGCGCATCATTTGCCGGATCATAACCTCAACGTGCTTATCATTAATTTCTACCCCTTGCAGGCGGTAAACCTTCTGCACTTCTTGCAGGATGTACTCCTGTACACCCCGTACACCCTTGACCTGAAGAAGCTCTTTCGGGTCAATGGAACCTTCAGTCAGTACATCTCCAGTTTCGACCGCGTCTCCAAGCTGGATCTTGATCCGAGAACCGTAAGGAATCGTGTAGGTTTTGGTTTCAACTTCACCCTCGATCTCCACTTCACGACGGTCCTTCACTTCACGAATATCGATCACTTTTCCGCCGATCTCGGTAATCGTCGCTTGCCCCTTCGGATTCCGAGCTTCAAAGAGCTCCTGAATACGAGGCAAACCTTGGGTGATATCGTCTCCAGCCACACCACCAGTGTGGAAGGTACGCATGGTCAACTGGGTACCTGGTTCACCGATGGATTGTGCCGCGATGATCCCAACCGCTTCACCAATCTCCACTCGTGTACCTAAGGCCAAGTTGCGCCCGTAACATCTGCGGCAGACACCGTGGTGTGTCCTACAGGAGAGAACAGAACGAATCTGCACTTCCTTCACGCCTGCTTCCACCACAACAGCGGCCAATTCTTCATCGATCAACTGATTGCGTTGAACGAGAACTTCTCCGGTCTCCGGATGACGTACAGTGTTAAAGGCAAGACGACCCACAATACGATCGAAGAGCTCTTCGATCACTTCGCCGCCATCTGCGATATCAGAGACAGGTAGCCCCTTATCTGTACCACAATCATCTTCACGCACGATAACATCCTGGGCCACATCCACAAGCCGACGGGTGAGGTAACCGGAGTCAGCAGTACGAAGAGCCGTATCAGCCAATCCTTTCCGCGCACCGTGGGTGGAGATGAAGTATTCCAACACCGACAGGCCTTCACGGAAGTTCGATTTAATCGGCAACTCGATGATCCGACCCGATGGGTTAGCCATCAACCCACGCATCCCAGCAAGCTGGGTGATCTGCGAAACGTTACCACGAGCACCCGAGTTAGCCATCATAAAGATCGGGTTAAATTTACCCATTTGCTTCATTAAGACTTCCGTAATATCGTCCTTCGCTTGACTCCAAATAGCAATGACGCGTTCATACCGCTCTTCATCGGTAATCAGACCCCGACGATATTGCTTCAGAACAGTTTCTACCTTCCCCTGAGCCTCTTCGAGGATACCAACCTTCTCTTCCGGCACAATAACGTCAGAGACAGACATGGTGATCCCAGCCTTGGTGGAGTAGGAGTAACCGAGAGCTTTGATATTGTCGAGCAGGACAGAAGTTTCCTTCGTACCAAAACGACGGAAGCATTCGGAGATGATCGATCCGAGGAACCCTTTTTTCAGAGCCCCAGCATCAGGCAGGGCCTTAATTCGTTTTGGAATATCTTCACCCTTGTCGTAGATGAAGTATTTTTCTGGAGTTCCCTTGGTCAAATTCTCCTTGGAAGGTTCATTGATATACGGGAATTCTTCCGGGAAAATCTCGTTGAAAATCAATTTCCCAACGGTGGTGATCAACAACGCTTCTTTTTGCTTCTCTGTAAAGTTAGGTTTATCGATGCTTTTTACTGGGATCGCAATCCGAGTGTGCAAGCTAACGTAACCCTGGGTGTACGCGTTGATCCCTTCCCCTACAGTCGAGAAGACCTGCCCTTCACCTTCATCCCCCTCACGCTCCATGGTGAGGTAGTAGGAACCAAGCACCATATCTTGAGAAGGTGTAACAACCGGTTTACCATCTTTGGGGTTAAGGATGTTTTGAGCAGCCAACATCAACAGGCGAGCTTCCGCTTGTGCTTCTGCGGACAAAGGTACGTGAACAGCCATTTGGTCCCCATCAAAGTCCGCGTTGTATGCCGTACAAACAAGAGGATGGAGGCGAATAGCCCGCCCTTCAACGAGAATGGGCTCGAATGCCTGAATTCCCAAGCGGTGAAGCGTAGGTGCCCGGTTAAGGAGCACGGGATGTTCTTTAATGACTTCTTCAAGTACATCCCACACTTCAGGATGAACCCGTTCAACCTTCCGCTTGGCACTCTTGATGTTGTGAGCTAACCCTTTCGCGACAAGCTCTTTCATCACAAAGGGTTTAAATAGTTCCAGCGCCATTTCCTTCGGCAAACCGCACTGATACATCTTCAGGTACGGACCAACAACGATTACGGAACGGCCAGAGTAGTCTACCCGTTTACCCAAGAGGTTTTGGCGGAAACGACCCTGCTTCCCTTTTAGCATATGGGAGAGGGATTTTAATGGACGGTTACCAGGACCCGTAACCGGACGGCCGCGACGACCGTTATCGATCAATGCATCGACAGCCTCCTGCAACATCCGCTTTTCATTCTGTACAATGATATCTGGAGCGCCGAGGTCAAGAAGACGCTTCAGGCGGTTATTCCGGTTAATCACCCGGCGATACAGATCATTAAGGTCTGAGGTAGCAAACCGCCCCCCATCCAACTGTACCATCGGGCGCAATTCTGGTGGGATCACTGGCAGGACATCGAGTACCATCCAGTCAGGATCATTGCCTGATGCACGGAAGGATTCAAGTACTTCCAAGCGTTTGATCGCACGGTTGCGACGTTGCCCTTGGGCCGTGTTCATCTCTTCCTTCAAGCTTAGTACATCTTTATCGAGGTCGATATCTGCCAACAGGCGTTTAATGGCTTCAGCACCCATCATCGCACTAAAGGCGTTACCATACTTCTCCCGATAGTTGCGATACTCCTTTTCCGAGAGAAGCTGCTTCTTCTCCAACGGAGTGGCACCTGGATCGACGACCACATAGGAGGCGAAGTAGATTACTTCTTCGAGAGAACGGGGAGACATATCGAGTACCAAGCCCATCCGGCTTGGAATTCCTTTGAAATACCAAATGTGGGAAACTGGAGCCGCAAGTTCGATGTGGCCCATACGTTCCCGACGTACTTTAGAACGGGTTACTTCTACGCCGCAACGATCACAAACGACGCCTTTATAGCGAACCCGCTTGTACTTCCCGCAATGACATTCCCAGTCCTTCGTAGGTCCGAAGATCTTTTCGCAGAAGAGACCTTCCTTTTCCGGCTTCAACGTCCGGTAGTTAATCGTCTCCGGCTTTTTCACTTCACCCCGAGACCAGGAACGAATTTTATTGGGGGAGGCGAGTCCGATTTTCATAAACTCAAAGTTATTGACGTCCAGCACTGGTCATTCCCTCCTCAGGATCATCCATATCCAAAGCGCGCGCTTCTCATGATCCTTTGATGACGAAACGCCTCATAGATCGAGGCCCCACGGCGGTCAGGATGATCGCTCGACTTCCGTCTCCATCTCCAAACCAATTTTCTCAGAAGTCGGCTCATCTTCATCATCGAGTTCCCGCATCTCGATCTCTTCTTCATCCCCAGATAGGATCTTTACATCCAAGCCAAGGCTTTGCAGTTCTTTGATCAAGACCTTAAAGGATTCAGGCACACCAGGTTCGGGGACATTTTCTCCTTTGACGATCGCTTCGTAGGTTTTTACACGGCCCACCACGTCATCGGACTTAACAGTGAGGATTTCTTGTAGGGTGTAGGCAGCACCATACGCTTCAAGCGCCCACACTTCCATCTCCCCAAACCGCTGCCCACCGAACTGAGCCTTCCCGCCGAGAGGTTGCTGTGTAACGAGAGAGTATGGACCTGTCGACCGAGCATGGATCTTGTCATCAACCATGTGAGCCAATTTAATCATGTACATCACACCGACGGTTACGCGATTTTCAAAAGGATCCCCAGTACGTCCATCGAAGAGAGTTGTTTTACCATCTGCATCGAGCTCTGCTTCTTCTAAAGCGCTAAATACATCCTGCTCTGTCGCACCATCGAAGACCGGGGTAGCCATATGAAGACCCATCTGACGAGCCGCCATACCAAGATGAACTTCCAACACCTGACCGATGTTCATCCGCGATGGTACACCCAGTGGGTTCAAAACAACTTGGACAGGAGTACCATCAGGTAGGAAAGGCATATCTTCCTCAGGAAGTACCCGAGCGATAACCCCTTTGTTTCCGTGACGTCCAGCCATTTTGTCCCCTTCAGAGATCTTCCGCTTCTGAGCGATATAGACACGTACCAATTGGTTAACACCTGGTGGTAGTTCATCGCCATTTTCCCGTTCAAACACTTTTACGTCGACAACGATCCCGTCGGTACCATGGGGTACACGAAGAGAGGTATCGCGTACTTCCCTCGCCTTTTCACCGAAGATCGCGTGGAGTAGACGCTCCTCAGCCGTCAGCTCCGTAACCCCTTTTGGAGTTACTTTACCAACGAGGATGTCACCGGATTTGATCTCCGCACCAATGCGGATAATCCCACGCTCATCTAGGTTTTTCAGCGCATCTTCACCGACGTTGGGGATATCCCGGGTGATCTCTTCTGCTCCCAGTTTGGTATCCCGTGCTTCGGACTCATACTCCTCGATATGAACAGAGGTGTAGACATCCTCTTTCACCAATTTCTCTGAGAGAAGAATAGCATCTTCGTAGTTGTACCCCTCCCACGTCATGAAAGCAACAACAACGTTACGACCTAGCGCCATCTCACCCTGATCGGTAGAGGGGCCATCTGCCAAGGTATCCCCGACAGCTACTTTTTCACCCGCGCTAACAATCGGACGTTGGTTAACGCTTGTTCCTTGGTTGGAGCGGATGTACTTGTGCAGCTTATAGCGATCGAGATCACCTTTTACGGGACGCCCATCCACTTCTTCCTCATGGCGGACCCAAACTTCCTCTGCACTTACCCGTTCCACCGTACCTGGGCGCTTCGACAAGACCATAACCCCGGAATCCCGAGCCGATACATACTCCATTCCCGTTCCGACAAAGGGAGCTTCTGGCTTCAAGAGCGGCACTGCTTGCCGCTGCATGTTAGAACCCATCAGCGCACGGTTGGAGTCATCATTCTCAAGGAATGGGATACATGCTGTCGCTACAGATACTACCTGCTTTGGCGATACATCCATGAAGTCAACCCGTTCACGAGGAACTGGCATCGTCTCTTCTTTATAACGAACGATGACCTGTTCATTCACAAAGCAGTAGTCATCATCCAATGGTGCATTTGCCTGGGCAACATAGTAGTTGTCCTCTTCATCCGCAGTCAAATAAACGATCTCAGTCGTTACCTGATTGGTCTCTGGATCTACTTTACGATAGGGGGTTTCAATAAACCCATAATCGTTGATTCGAGCATAGGAAGACAATGAGTTGATCAACCCAATGTTCGGACCCTCAGGAGTTTCAATCGGGCACATCCGACCGTAGTGAGAGTGGTGAACGTCACGCACCTCAAAGCCTGCCCGTTCCCGAGTCAAACCACCAGGACCCAGAGCAGAGAGACGCCTTTTATGGGTCAGCTCAGCCAAGGGGTTGGTTTGATCCATAAACTGAGACAACTGAGAGCTACCAAAGAACTCCTTAATCGAGGCAATCACAGGGCGGATATTGATCAAAGCCTGTGGGGTAATCGCATTGGCATCTTGAATCGACATCCGTTCGCGAACCACACGCTCCATCCGAGAAAGTCCGATCCGGAATTGGTTCTGCAAAAGTTCACCCACAGAACGAAGACGACGGTTACCCAAGTGATCGATATCATCGGTGTTCCCTACTCCATGCAATAAGTTGATGAAGTAGTTAATTGAGGCGATGATATCTTCTGGAGTAATGTTTTTTACGGACTGATCCACATTGCCATTGGACATTACTTGAATCACTTTGCCTTCTTCCACAGGGGAGAAGATCTTAACCGACTGAATCTTGATCGAACCGTCCTCGGGCACACCCCCACGTACAGAGTGTTCCACCCAGCCAAAGCTATCTTCCTTTTCAAGCACAGGCATTAGACGGTGAATCACACGCCGGTCGATGACCTGTCCTGCCTCAGCGATAATTTCACCTGTTTCAGGTTCGATCACACTCTCGGCCAACCGTTGGTTTAAGAGACGGTTTTTGATATGAAGCTTCTTGTTCATTTTATAGCGACCCACATTGGCTTGGTCATAGCGCTTGGGATCGAAAAAACGAGAGAATAAAAGACTACGTGCGTTATCCGCTGTTGGTGGTTCACCTGGACGTAAACGCTCATAGATTTCAATCAATGCCTTTTCCGTGTTCCCTGTATTGTCCTTATCCAAGGAATTACGAAGATACTCATCATCACCAAGTAAATCGAGAATCTCAGCGTCGCTAGAGAAACCTAGAGCACGCAAAAGGACCGTCACCGGTATTTTCCGCGTACGATCAATCCGCACGTAGATGATGTCTTTGGCGTCGGTTTCAAATTCTAGCCACGCTCCTCGGTTAGGGATCACCGTAGCAGAGTATGTCAATTTGCCGTTCTTATCGACCTTACTGTTATAGTAAACGCTGGGCGAGCGTACAAGCTGACTAACAATAACACGCTCAGCACCGTTGATGACGAAGGTGCCAGTATCGGTCATCAAAGGAAAATCACCCATGAAGACTTCCTGTTCCTTCACTTCACCCGTTTCTTTATTGATCAAACGTACTTTCACCCGCAATGGGGCAGCATATGTGACATCCCGCTCTTTAGACTCATCAACACCATACTTGGACTCTTCCAACGTATAGTCGATGAATTCTAACACGAGATTGCCCGTGAAGTCTTCAATAGGTGAGATGTCTTGGAACATCTCTCTCAGTCCTTGATCCAAGAACCACTGATAGGATCGTTGCTGTATTTCGATCAGGTTAGGCAGATCCAAAACCTCATTGATCCTTGCGTAACTGCGCCGCTTTCTCCGACCGTACTGGACTAGTTTACCTGCCAAACGAGCTCCCCCCTCAAACCCAATCGGATGTGCACACTCTCCAACCGAGACCGTGCGACACCTCAACGCTTAGCGTCTTCGGGTTGCGTGCACCGCACAAAGCGGTGTTACTACGAATCTTGCATATCTCCTACCTTAAGGAAAACCAAAATCAACCGTTATGCTTCACTCTCAATGAAGAACTATCATTCTCCAATAAAATTCAAACTTGCCAAATCTCCCGCATAGTCAAGCGTTAGCGGTGTTATAAAATAAAAGGGGCGATGAAAGTCTGTTCTTCAAGCAGGAAATTCCGGTGCACTTGAAGAAAAAATATAAGGAAACTACGTACATATGTGCTGACTAGCAAATCGGCACGAGAGAGCACCCGGTCAAACTTTAGTCTAAAATCCGTCTAAGTAGGAAATCCCCCCTAAAAAACCGACAACCACTAAAAGGATGTGACGGTTTATAAATCACCCTCAAAATACCGCATTTTTCCAGCGACGAGGGTCCATTTATACAGGGTTGACAAAAAGACTCTTACTCATACACAACAAAAAACACCCGTACGTTGTTGGATTCCAATTTCAACAAGCAATGGGTTTAGCATTCTAAAACAATATCACAGCACTAAACCCGTGTCAATCAATATCTTTCAGCTTTTTATGCTTCTTTTTTTGCCTTTAAAATCCAAAATCCCTTTTTTTGTACTGCGCGCTCGACTGTAGAAAATAATTCTTCCAATCGAGTTTTTGCAGAAGGACCCCCGTGTTGCTTGCGGATGACTACCCATAACACCCCGCCCGACGTCAAACATTCATGTGATTCTGTAAATAAACGGTGAACGGTCTCCTTACCTGAACGAATCGGCGGATTGGTGATCACAGCATCAAAGCGTTGCTCAGACAACTCTTCTAATCCATCGCTTTCGCAGACTGTAATCCGCTCCCCAACTCCATTGCGGTCAGCATTTCTCCGCGCAAGTTCCAGGGCTCGCTGGTTCACATCCACCATCGTCACTAAGCTATCCACTACCGTATGTGCAATCGCGATTCCTACTGGTCCATATCCACATCCCAGATCCAGCACTGTAGCTCCCGCCGGGACTTCCGCAGTCTCAATCAAAAGCCGTGTACCATAATCGATGCTATCCTTGGCAAAAACCCCACGGTCCGCTGTGAAACGAAAATGGGATCCGCGCAATTCCGCTTCGATGGCTCTCTCCTGACTTTTTGCTCGTGGCTCTGAACTATAGTAGTGCTCGCTCATGCCGCTCTCTCCTTACAGAATCTAATTGATAGAAAAAAAGACCCGCCAGATTCCTGACCGGCGGGTCCGGCTAGCCGATGGTTATTTAAGTTCTACCGTAGCACCAGCTTCTTCCAACTGGGACTTAATTTCTTCTGCTTCATCTTTAGAAGCGCCTTCTTTGACTGGTGCAGGTGCGCCATCAACGAGAGCTTTTGCTTCTTTCAGGCCGAGACCTGTAACACCACGAACAGCTTTGATAACGTTGATTTTAGAGGAACCAGCGTTAGTTAGGACTACATCGAACTCCGTTTGCTCTGCAGCAGCTTCACCAGCAGCGCCACCAGCAGCAGCTACTGGAGCAGCAGCGGTTACACCAAATTCTTCTTCGATTGCTTTAACAAGGTCGTTCAATTCAAGAACGCTCATGCCTTTGATCGCTTCAATGATTTGCTCTTGACTCATGAGATAGTACCTCCCAAAAATATTGTAGTAGTGATGCGCCTATGAAACGCACCCTATAGTTTGATAACTCTTAAGCTTCTTGAGCTTCGCCAGTATCTTCTTTGTCTGCCACCGCTTTGACGGCCAGAGCAAAGTTGCGTACTGGAGCTTGCATAACGGAAAGCAACATGGATAGAAGACCCTCGCGGGAAGGAAGCTCAGCAAGTGCTTTCACTTCATCCAGGGTTACTACACGGCCTTCTACAACTCCACCTTTAATTTCAAGCGCCTGATGATCTTTAGCGAACGTATGCAACACTTTTGCTGGAGCAACTACGTCTTCCTGGGAGAAGGCGACAGCTGTCGGTCCTACTAAGTGCTCATCTAGTTCGTTTAGATTCGATTCAGACGTTGCACGGCGGGTCATGGTATTTTTCAAGACACGATATTCGACACCCGCTTCACGCAGTTGTGAACGAAGTTCATTCATCTCAGCAACGGTTAGCCCGCGGTAGTCGGTGATGATCGTCGATTTGCTGTTTTGAAACTTCTCAGCGATCTCAGCTACCACTTGTTTCTTGCTCTCGATTGCCTCGGACATGAACCACACACCTCCTTTGAGAAAATCAAACCGCAACCATTGAAAAAAGCCTTCGCTGTTTGCAGACGAAGGCCGGGAACATACCGTGATCGTTTCCTTACAGGAACACATCATGATACAAAATCCCTTGGCCTCGGTCGAAATTAAGTGCAGTAAAGCACACCGACTGTCTGCGGCTAGAGCTTTATTCAGTTATCACGGTACAGTTTATTTTAGTAACCACTAAATGAAATTAGCGGCCAATAAAACGCGAAGTGCCAACAGAGACACCAGGTCCCATCGTAGAGGAAACAGCGGCATTTTTAACATAAACGCCTTTTGCAGCAGCTGGCTTCGCTTTGATCAAGGTTTCGATCAGAGTAACGAAGTTTTCAACCAACTTCTCGGTGTCGAAGGAAACTTTCCCGATCGGAGCGTGGATGTTACCAGATTTATCCGCACGGTATTCAATCTTACCGGCTTTTACCTCTTCAACAGCTTTCGCTACTTCAAAAGTAACGGTGCCTGTTTTCGGGTTCGGCATCAAACCGCGAGGTCCGAGAATACGGCCTAGTTTACCAACTTGACCCATCATATCGGGAGTAGCAATTACGACATCGAAGTCGAGCCATCCTCCAGTTACTTTTGCTACGAGATCTTCTTCGCCTACGAAATCAGCACCAGCGGCTTCCGCCTCTTTTGCCTTTTCTCCTTTAGCGAAAACGAGTACTCGTTGCGTTTTACCAGTACCATGAGGAAGAACAACTGCTCCTCGTACTTGTTGGTCAGCCCGCTTGGTATCGATACCCAAACGGAAAGCTACTTCAACCGTTTCGTCAAACTTTGCTGGAGCGACCTCTTTGACGAGACGAAGCGCTTCTTCCACTTCGTAGGATTGTTCCCGGTCGATCTTTTTCAGCGATTCTTGATATTTCTTGCCATGTTTAGCCACGGGTATTCCCCCCTTCGTGGTGATAACGGATATTCCTCCCACTCGTGTACCGGCCCGTGGCGGCCTTGCACACGTGTTCCATACTTGATCAGTCTTCGACGTTGATGCCCATGCTACGAGCGGTACCTTCAACCATCTTCATAGCACCTTCGACATCAGCAGCGTTCAGATCAGGCATTTTCAGTTCAGCGATTTCGCGAACTTTATCCCGCTTGATCGTTGCGACCTTATTCTTGTTAGGCTCGCCAGATCCCTTGTCAAGACCTGCGGCTTTTTTCAACAATACAGCAGCCGGAGGTGTTTTCGTGACGAAGGTGAAAGAACGATCTTCAAAAACGGTAATCACTACAGGAATGATCATACCCGCTTGATCAGCAGTGCGAGCGTTGAATTCCTTACAAAAACCCGGAATGTTAACACCAGCTTGACCCAGTGCCGGACCAACAGGCGGTGCTGGGTTGGCCTTGCCGGCGGGAATTTGCAACTTCACAAGTTTGATGACTTTCTTGGCCAAACCATCCAACTCCCTTCTAAGTGTGGTTTTCTCGGGCTATACCCTCCCACGGTCGAACAACCAAAGCGCGAAGGATGCCTAAGCGCTTTGGCTTGCGAATCCAAACATTCATAATGTAGCATACTTTTTTCCAAAACGGAAGAAAAAAGCCGATTAAAGTTTTTCCACCTGGTAAAAATCGAGTTCCACCGGGGTTTCCCGACCGAACATGTTTACCAGCACCTTCAGCTTCTGACGGTTGATATCTACCTCTTCAATCGAGCCTACAAAGTTAGCAAATGGACCTTCCTTCACTTTTACGCTCTCAGAGATTTCAAAATCAACCTTCGCCCGAGCTTCTTCCATTCCCATTTGGTTGAGAATAGTGTGCGCTTCCTCTGGCAGAAGGGGGGTCGGCTTTGAACCGGACCCAGTGGAGCCCACGAATCCCGTAACACCTGGTGTATTGCGTACCACATACCACGAGTCGTCGGTCATAACCATCTCGACAAGGACATACCCCGGGAAGACTTTTCGTTGGACGGATTTACGCTTCCCATCCTTATGTTCAATTTCTTCCTCCGTCGGTACGAGGACGCGGAAAATTTTATCCTCCATATCCATTGAGTGGAGGCGTTTTTCCAAGTTTGTCTTTACTTTGTTCTCGTATCCTGAGTACGTGTGGACAACATACCAGTTCTTCTCCATGCAATCGGGGCCGGATCGCCCCGTCCCCCCTTATGACAAATTACTGCCGACGGTACTTACTTTTGAATAACATCAAACAAACTAGCTAACCCCATATCAATCACAAATACGTATAGAGTAACTAGAACCACCGTTACCAAAACCACAGTAGTGTAGTTAACCATCTCTTTGCGATTAGGCCAACGAACTTTCTTCAGTTCAGCTACACCGGTCGAGAAGAAGCCGGTTGTCCCAGAAACACTTTTTTTGATATTGGTTCCCAATTGGCCGAAAAAACCCATGCACCGATCCCTCCTGCGGAAATCTCCCAATCATCACTTTGTTTCGCGGTGCGATTTGTGCCCATTACAACGGGGGCAGAACTTACGAAACTCCATCCGGTCGGGATGTTTTCGTTTATTTTTGGTGGTGGAATAATTGCGCTCTTTGCAATCGGTGCAAGCTAGCGTCACCAGTACCCGCATTTGACACACCTCCTTGACTCCGCATCCAGCGGACCCTAACTCACGGGCGTTATACAAAATACCCAAACAACATTATCATAGAGTGTCGATCATGTCAATGAATGACAGTCGTTACTCTAGAGGGCGATTGCAAGCGTTTTTTCCGTACTCTAGAGGCCTTCTCTTTCTCTGCCAGTATATCCCCACTGCGCTTTCAGTCAAACCTCGTTCATCCATTCAATTTTCTTGTATAAAGGAAAAGGATTTTGGCGATTGGTGTCGAAACCCTTCCCTAAGGCTAAAGAAAAAAAGAAAGAGGGTCTCCCCTCCATCCTCAGCGATCACATAATATTATCATTAAGTGCTCACTTCACGTACTTCCAAGTAACGCTCTAGTTTTCGCTTTACCCTTTGCAGGGCATTGTCGATAGATTTAACATGCCGTTTCAGATCGACAGCAATTTCCTGATAGGACCGACCATCAAGATAGAGCATCAAAACCTGACGTTCAAGTTCACTTAAGATTTGCGACATCTTATCTTCTATATCGTCAAACTCTTCTTGATTGATATAGAGTTCTTCTGGGTCAGAAACACGCCCACCTGTGAGGACATCCATCAACGTACGGTCTGAATCTTCGTCGTAAATGGGCTTGTCCAAAGAGACATAGGAATTGAGGGGGATGTGTTTTTGACGTGTCGCAGTTTTGATCGCAGTGATGATTTGGCGGGTAATACATAATTCTGCAAAAGCTTTAAATGAAGCCAGCTTGTCCCCTCGGAAGTCACGAATCGCTTTATAGAGACCGATCATTCCCTCTTGGACGATATCTTCATGGTCCGCTCCGATTAGAAAATAGGAGCGGGCCTTCGCCCGGACAAAATTTTTGTATTTACTGATCAATTGCTCCAATGCGGCGCCGTCAGCCATACGTACAGCTTCCACCAGCATCTCGTCGGTCATCGCTTCATCAGTTGTGGACACGCTCCATTGAAGATTGACACTCACCTTCATCCCTCCGACCCGTGGGGTGGAAAACCAAGATAGATTTATTATAGCTGAGTTGCTACAAAAACGTCAAATTTTCAACCTATTTTTCCCGCCGCCATTTTTCCAGAATTTCTAATAAGTCTCCAGCTAATCCTTGACCTAATGTCGCAGGTCTTTCTTTTTTTTCTTGAATTCGCCGAGATATTTTTTTATCGATTACTGCTAAGTCTTGAATAAGTTCCCGGGAGGAGACGCGGTAAGCCCCCTGCCCAAATACCATCCGCTGTTCTAAATAATCCGATGTGGCAACATAGATGTGCCGCTTGGCTTTTTTGTGTTGTCGTACTAATCTCTCAATCATCTGATCAGCGGTCTCATGCTCTCGAGTAAACCAGACGCTCACTCGACTCTCTATTATTTTCGTTTCCGCCCCAGGAGAGCGGTGGGCATCAAAGACAACGGTCACTTCTCTTCCCATCACAGCCTGATACTCTGCCAAAGCAGCTACAAGGAGATCGCGAGATTCATCCAACGGAAGAGTAGCCCATTTTATATGCGCCCCGATGACGTTGTACCCATCCACAATCAGCCACTCTTCCATTAGAATTCACCCCGTCATCCTTCACGCTTTCGCAATACTTCATACATGAATAGCGCCGCCGCTACTGAAGCATTTAGAGAAGAGACTTGTCCTTTCATAGGCAAATTGACAAGGAAATCACAACGTTCACGCAGGAGGCGGCTAATCCCCTTGCCTTCATTCCCAATGACAAAAGCCAAGGGTAGTGCATAGTCGACCCCATCATAGCGATCATAGGCATCCGCAGCACTGCCTACCAGCCACATTCCACGCTCTTTTAGTTCCTCGGCGGTCCGATTTAGATTGGTTACACGAGCAACTGGAACGTGTTCAACTGCACCAGCGGAAGTCTTGGAAACAATTTGGGTTAGCCCCACTGCCCTCCGCTTGGGAATAATCACCCCGTGGACTCCTGATGCATCTGCTGTACGCAGAATCGAACCCAGGTTGTGTGGATCTTCAATCCCATCGAGGATTAGGAAGAAAGGATCCTCTCCTTTCTCCTCCGCTCTCCGAAAGAGATCATCTACAGTCGCATACTCATAAGCTGCTACCAAAGCGGCTACCCCTTGATGGTTCTCCCCTTCAGCGACTTGATCCAGCTTCTTACGCGGAACCTCTTGTACCAGGACGCCACCCTTCTTCGCCTCGACTAAAAGAGCTGCAAGAGAGCCTTTACTCGCCCCCTCAGCTACCAGTAACTTCTCCATATCGCGCCCAGCTTTTAACGTTTCCTTGACCGCTTGTCGGCCAATCACCCATTCATTCCCCATTATCTTCGCCTTCTTCCAATACTTGAATCATCCGTTTCATCATCTCAGTCAGCCGCTCCGTTTGCCCTGTAAGGTACCAATGAGCGACAAGGGTTTCCAACCCCGTTGCATAACGATACTCTGAAGGTTTTGCGCTCTTTGGAACACCACCCGACTTCGCGTTGCGCCCTCTCTTCAGAACTTCCCATTCCTCATCTGTCAATTGTTCCTCTACTGCTCGGACACCACGCGCTTGAGCTGGTGCCGCCACGAAACGGATTGCTTCATCATGAACCTCCTTCGGCCGAATGTCACTCCTTTTAACGAGATGATAACGAATAAAGAGTTCATAGATCGCATCACCTAAATAGGCTAGGAGAAGTGGATTCATTTCCTTCGTCTCTTTCAGGTCAACTGTCTCCGTCATGCCAATCTCCATGCCAACCCCTCACTTTCGACGCCAGCGTACGCCTTGGGGTGTATCTTCAAGAAGAATCCCCTGAGCTGCTAGCTCATCACGAATGGCATCTGCACGGCTAAAATCTCGATCTCTTCTGGCTTGTTGACGTTCTTCGATCTTCGCTTCGATCTCCGCTTCTAAATCGACTTCTCTTGTTGTTTTTACAAGACCTAGGATATCCCCACCAAAGTGGTTCAACCAACCCAGGACTGCTTCCAGTGAGCCACGGGAGACAACATCTCTTGCTACCAGTTCATTAGCCAAGTGGACCCCTTCAAAGAGGACACTGATTGCGTTAGCAGTATTGAGATCATCATCCATCGCTTTTTCAAAGTCGACAGTCAGCGTACGTAAACGCTCACGCATTACCTTCTCCGCCTCCCCATCCAGAGCCGCACCAATGCGATGGGAGAGGTTGGTGACCGCTGTGTCGATACGAGCGATAGCTCCTCCGATTTGGCGGATCGATTCGTCAGAAAAGGAGATCGGATTGCGATAATGAGCGGAAAGCAAAAACCAGCGAAGCTCTCTACCTGTGTAGCGACTACGTAAATCTCGTACACGCTCCACATTACCTAGGGACTTGGACATCTTCTCCGCTCCCATATTGATAAACCCATTATGGAGCCAATAACGAGCAAAGGGTTTTCCTGTCCATGCCTCACTTTGGGCAATCTCGTTCTCATGATGAGGGAAGCATAGATCCATCCCCCCGGCATGAATATCCAAGGTGTCACCTAGGTATTTCCGCGCCATCGCTGAACATTCGATATGCCAGCCAGGCCGCCCTTTACCCCATGGGCTATCCCAAGAGATTTCTCCAGGCTTGGCCTTTTTCCACAATGCAAAATCAAGGGGATTATCTTTACGGTCATTCATTTCTATCCGCGCTCCCGCTTTCAATTCTTCTAGGGGTTGATTGGATAGTTGACCATAGTCTTCTTTTTTGAGTGGACGATAGTAGACATCCCCATCCACCTCATAGGCATATCCCTTCTTGATTAACGCACGAATCGCGTCCTGCATCTCTTTGATATGTTCCGTCGCCCGTGGGTGAACATCCGCGCGATTCACACCAAGGTCATCCATATCTTCAAAGTAAGCCTTTATATAACTCTCCGCTACTTCTGGAACCGCCCTCCCTTCTTCGATGGACTGCTTAATCAACCGATCATCCACATCCGTAAAGTTTTGAATGTAATGGACCTCATACCCTCGATAGGTAAGATAACGTCGCACTACATCAAAGAAAACAAACACCCGGGCATTACCGATATGAATGAAATTATAAACTGTCGGTCCGCAAACATAAAAGTGAACTCGATCCTTTTCCAAAGGCTGGAACGGTTCTTTCCTCCTCGTCAGCGTGTTATACAGTTGTATCGTCATATTCTGTTTTCCCCTTTCCTGCCGGTTCCACTTCTTTACGTAATTGATTTAATTCTTCGCGCAAACGATCAATCTCCTGTTGCAACTTGCCACAGGTTTCAGCTACTGGATCAGGGAGATTCACTTGATCGAAATCGGCATGCTCGACGTGGTTTCCCTGATGAGCACGAAGGACTCGAACCCCATCTTGAACCACCACATGTCCAGGTACTCCTACTACCGTAGAGTTAGGAGGAACGTCCCGTAGGACCACAGAACCCGCACCGATCTTGGAGCAATGACCGATACGAATCGAGCCAAGTACCTTAGCACCCGAGGCGATTAGTACACCATCCTCTACCGTCGGATGACGCTTTCCTCGTTCCTTACCTGTACCACCTAAGGTAACCCCCTGATAGATCGTGACATAATTGCCGATTTCACAGGTCTCACCAATCACAACTCCCATCCCATGATCGATAAAGAATCCAGTACCTATTTTAGCTCCAGGATGGATTTCAATCCCAGTAAAGAAGCGGCTCAGTTGCGAGATGACCCGGGCAATAAAATACCCTTTGCGTTTATAAAACCAGTGGGCAAAGCGATAGGACCATATCGCATGTAACCCCGAATAAGTAAAGATAACCTCAAATGTATTCCGCGCTGCTGGATCCCGGTCGAACACCGCATCAATATCTGAACGCATCAAGGAAACTACGTTTTGCATCCGCTTCATCATTCCCATCCCTCGTTTCAACCTTTCATTCCACATTACTTTAAGTTTGCTCGTTCTCTCTCATCTCACACATCAGCGATAAACAACTAGATTAAGAAAACAAAAAAGCCCCTGCAATCTGTTACCAGATTACAGAGACGGTAATACCGCGGTTCCACTCTGTTTGACTAAAGCCCATATAGGCACTTATTCGTCCGCTCAACCCGATAACGGTGGGTACCGGTTCTTCCTACTCCCTTACGGTTTGGGTCGAACAGCTCACGGGGGCATTTCGAGCGGCTTAAGAACAGAACCCTCTCAGCTAATAGGTTCCTCTCTGGTGATCTTGCAAACGCTGTACTCTCCCGATCATCGCTTAGTGGTTACTTATAATTCCATTATATCAAAAAAGAACAGTTGACGCGAGTGATCCGATCACCCTTTAATTACCTAAAAATGTATTCAAACGGGAAGTGACTTGTTCCTTACCAAGAAGAGAAATAGACTCCCTCAAATCCGGACCATGAGTTTCACCAGTCACTGCCGCACGTACAGGCATAAAAAGTTGCTTTCCTTTATAGCCTGTCTCTTTTTGTACAGCTTTCAATAGCTTCTTTACTTCTTCCGGATCCAACTCACCCTCATGGCGGGCAACCTGTTCAACAAAGGCCGCAAGCACAATAGGCACTTGTTCCTCAGCCAGGACAGTAGTCGCTTCCGCTGAATGCACAACCTCTTCCCGGAAAAAGAAAGCGGTCAAATCTACGATTTGCGCCACATGATCCAACTGTTCTTGATAGAGTCCAACAAGACGCGTTACCCATGCACGCTCTGATTCACTGAGGGACTCTGTAATCCGCCCTGCCTTTACAAGATGAGGAATGGCCAACTCGGTGATTCGCTCCAGGGAAGCTTCTTTGATGTAATGATTGTTCATCCATTTCAATTTGCCTGTATCAAAGACTGCTGGTGCTTTAGAAATCCGATCCAATGAGAAGATATCGATGAGCTCTGCTAATGAGAAAATCTCTTCTTCTGCTTTCTCCCCAGATGGTGCCCAGCCCAAGAGAACGATGAAATTATTAATAGCCTCCGGCAGATAACCTAGATCCCGATACTGATCGATAAACTGAATAATCGACTCATCCCGTTTGCTCATCTTCTTCCCATCGGGGTTAAGGATCAATGGCGCATGGGCAAAACGAGGGGCTTCCCAGCCAATGGCTTCGTAGAGGAGAATCTGTCTTGGGGTATTGGAAATGTGCTCCTCCCCACGCACAACATCGGTAATCTCCATCAATGCATCATCGATAGTTACAGCGAAGTTGTAGGTAGGTCGACCATCGGGACGAGCGATAATAAAATCCCCTAATCCATCGGTCTCGAAGGAGACATTGCCCCGCACAAAATCCTCAACAACGATGGTACGACCTCCTGGAACACGAAAACGAATCGATGCCTGGCGCCCCTCCGCTACGCGCGCAGCTCGCTCTTCCTCAGTGAGATCACGGCAACGACCTATGTATCGCGGGGCTTGTCCAGCTGCCATTTGCTTTTCCCGATCCTGCTCCAATTCCTCCGAGGTACAGTAGCAAGGATACGCCTGTTCACTGGTCAAAAGACGCTGAAGATACTCCTCATAGATTTCTGTCCGATCCATCGACCGATAGGGAGCATGAGGGCCACCCACATCCACACTTTCATCCCATTGAATACCGAGCCAAGCAAGACCCGCCATCTGCTTTTCTTCAGCATCGGCTACATTGCGCTCGACGTCCGTATCTTCAATCCGAACGATGAAGTCTCCACCGTGTTTTTTTGCCCATAGATAGCTAAATAACGCCGTCCGTGCACCACCGATATGGAGGTGTCCCGTTGGACTTGGAGCATATCGTGTACGTACTCGATCAGCCATAACACCCTTCACCTCGCTAAATTTCAGAATGGTAAAAGTTCCATAACGTTCTTTTGCTATTAATTTTTCAAAAGACACACGATGGCCATCGCCGCAATTCCTTCTTCACGACCTGTAAAACCGAGTTGCTCCGTTGTCGTCGCTTTGATATTGATATCTGAAATCTCCGCCCGCACCAGGCCAGCCACTCTCCCCCGGATCTCTGGGATATAGGGTGCCATTTTTGGCCGTTGGGCAATTACTGTCGCATCGAGATTACCAAGGCGATACCCCTTCGCCTCCGCCATTTCCCATACGAAACGCATTAATTCCGCGCTATCTGCTCCTTTAAAGTTAGGGTCTGTATCAGGGAAGTGCTTGCCAATATCTCCTTCTCCCAAGGCACCTAACACCGCATCGGAGATCGCGTGTAGCAACACATCTGCATCGGAATGGCCCGCTAGTCCAAGGGGATAGGGGATGGTTATTCCACCAAGGATCAATGGACGATTCTCCGCAAAAGCATGAACATCAAAGCCTTGTCCTACTTTAATCATCGGCCAAACACCTCATATTCCAAATCGCTTCGGCTAAAACTAGATCTTCTGGTGTCGTTAACTTCAAATTAGTATAATCCCCGCGCACGACTTGAACCGAGACGCCCATCGCTTCCACTAACTTCGCATCATCAGTCGCTTCTAGTGCCGATTCGGCCCCTTGTTCATAGGCCTCCATCAGTAGCTCTCTAGAAAAAGCCTGGGGCGTCTGTACTGCCCACAACTGATTTCGATCCAGCGTCGTCTCTACTACACCCGCCTCAGATACTTGCTTCACTGTATCTTTGACGGGCACCGCCAAGATGGCAGCTCCGGTCTCCTTAGCTACTGCCAATAATTGATCCACCTGGGCGCTTGTCACAAAGGGACGTACTGCATCATGAACCAGTACCCACTCTGCCTGTATTTCACACAAACCGTGATAGACACTGGATTGACGCTCTGCTCCTCCTTGTACAAGGCGAATTCGCTTTGGATCAAACTCATAACGATGAAGGAGCGCTATCACCGCTTCACGCTCTTCTTCTTTTACAGCAAGTACGATCTCCATGACAGCTGGGTGTTCGTCAAACACACGTAATGTACGAATCAAGACTGGCTCCCCTGCAATATCGAGAAACTGCTTACTTACCTTCGTACCCATCCGCTTCCCAATCCCAGCAGCCGGGATAACAACCCCCACTCCCACATCGCTTCCTCCTTCAAAACACAAGAGCGCCCGGCGACGGAGATGCCCAGCGCCGGGCGATACCATGGTTAGGCGTCAACCATATACTCACTACAACGCCCGTTCCAGCAATTTTGGCTTAGCGAAAATCATTCTCCCTGCTGATGTTTGTAACACACTGGTAACTAATACGTCAATCCGTCCACCAATGTAATCACGCCCACCTTCAATAACAATCATCGTTCCATCATCCAGATAGGCTACGCCCTGTCCATGTTCTTTCCCGTCTTTGATCACTTGTACATTGATCTCCTCACCGGGTAGAACCACTGGCTTCACAGCGTTAGCCAGATCGTTAATATTGAGTACCTTAACCCCTTGTAATTCACATACCTTGTTGAGGTTAAAGTCATTGGTAACGACCTTGCCAGACAACACCTTCGCCAACTTCACTAGCTTGCTATCTACTTCAGACACTTCTTCGAAGTCTCCTTCATAGATCAAAACACGCATATTCAATTCCTTTTGAATCTTATTTAGAATATCTAACCCACGCCGACCTCGATTACGTTTGAGTACATCCGAGGAATCGGCGATATGTTGTAATTCCTCTAGGACAAAGCTCGGGATCACTAACGTCCCTTCAAGAAAGCCTGTCCGGCAGATGTCCGCGATACGACCATCAATAATGACGCTCGTATCGAGGATTTTATGTTCTACTTCCAGGGCATCTTGTTCCTTCTTCCCTTTATCCTTCGTTTGCCTTCCCATCGTAAAGACGGTAATGAGTTCATCCCGCTTTTTATATCCAACACGAAAACCGAGATAACCCAGCAACGCTGAGACCATGATCGGTAAAATAGCTGCAACTCCTGGAATAGGTAGCTTTGAAAGGGGCGGTTCCACCAGATATGCTACAATAAGACCGAAGACCAAACCCAAAGCTCCGAACAGAGTGTCCGCTGCGGGGATCTTCACCAACCGCTCCTCACTCCACTGAATCCATCGTACAACATATCCTGATAACCACATCGTTAATACGTATAGGAGGGCCGCCCCCAAAACAGCTCCGATGTATTGGGGGCCCGGCACCTCGCCAAAGTTAAGGGGAGAGCTCTGAAGAAAGCGAAACAGCATCGGTCCGACATAAAAACCAAGTGTCGCACCAAGTAATGCAAAAGCAACCTGCACAAACCTTTTTAACACGGGGCTTCACCTCCTCATTAACATTATAGACAATACTTCGTGATGAAAACCCTAAATGTTGTATCGTATTTGAGGAAATTTCCCCGCTCTATCCTTCTTTTAGCAGCCTGATGCCTTTTTATTCTCTTGGATTACTTGATCCAATAAACCGAAAGCTTGGTTTTCATCGATTTCTTTAGCAAGCACCATCTCACTGATCAGGATTTGACGAGCATTCTCCAGCATCTTACGTTCACCGGTAGAAAGCCCCTTCTCCCGTTCTCGAAGCATGAGGCAACGGACGACATCTGCCATGTCATAGATGTCGCCACTCTTCATCTTATCGAGATTGGCACGATAACGACGATTCCAATTGTTTGATACATCAGGATCACCCTCACCTAAACGTTGGATGACCTCAGTAATCGTGGCTTCGTCCACGACTTCTCTCAAACCAATGCTTGTTACGTTGCTCATTGGGATCATCACTTTCATATCCCCCAGCGGTAACCTCATGATGTAATACCTTTGGGATTCACCGAGGATTTCTTTCTCCTCGATTGATTCGATAATGCCTGCACCGTGCATGGGGTAGACCACTTTGTCTCCGACGTTGAACAAAAAACCCACCTCCAAGGAAGGGCAATATCCATTTTCCAAGATATCACATCCCGAGAATGATGTCAATAACAAACAAAATATCTTAGCACAGTACATAAGAGATCGTCAACACTTTTTTCAAAAAATCATGCATACTCTTCATGGTTTGATTTTGGTTAAATTGACACATTCTACAAATTCCCGCTATAATAGTCTTGTAAAGAATGTTCAGTCGCTTTTGAAAGTTCAATCAACCCCCATCAACGGGGCGGAATCTACATGGTGAGGTGAATGCGGTGAATGAAATCGATCCTAATACCCTGCAATCCTTCCAGCAACAAGTATCTGGATTACTGCTCCGCCACCGTAGCTTTCTCGACGTCTCTTCTAAATTTCAAGAAACAAACGGTCGCATCAATCGGGCGGTCACCAAATCCGTCACCGAATGCGGTTGTATGGAGATCAGCGCCAACAGTCAGCCCTTTACAGGAGATACTCCTTTAGCAGAGATGAAGGACCAGGTGAGTACCCACCTTTCAGGTCGTCTTTGCGACCACTGTCTCGAAGTGGTCATTGAAGAAATGGGCAAAAACCTTTTTTATTTGACCGCACTCTGTAACCATCTAGATATATCCTTACAAGAAGTAATAGAAAAAGAGGCCAAGAAGCTTGCTACCCTCGGAGTCTTTAACCTGCGTTGAGCCTAAAAACACCCCGCAACATCATCGATTATCGGACCCATGGCTACGCTTTCCAAATACCCACACAAAGATCGACTCCCATCGCCTCCTTTCAACAGAGCCATTTCGGTTCCCTGCCTTATTTTTCATAAGGGTAAATTTGGATCATTTTTGGTACACACACGGGTAGAATGTTGTTTTTCCCTTTTTTTCTACACAAAAAACACCCCTTCGGGGTGTTTTTATCTACATCAATCTTCGACTGGTTCATCTGCATTGGCTCGGCGCCGCCTTGTTACCGAGCGTTTTAAGCCGTAACATGCGTAAAGGGCCAGTGGAATAAAAACAAGTTTTGGAAACTCTTCCGGAAAACGTGCCGCAAACCACCCCAATGCAATGATCAAAAGGGGAGCAATCCAGTAGGTGCTCCGAGGAATACCTATCTTTTTAAAGTTTGGGTACTTGACCTGACTTACCATGAGATAAGAGAGGATAAGCATCCCCATAACTAAAACAGTAGGGCTTGCTGTCTTTCCACTATATAGGGCCATAGTAGCCAGTACCCCACCTGCCGCCGTAATCGGTAAGCCGATAAAATACCCTGGAATCCCAGGATGGACATTAAACCGAGCTAGACGTAAAGCTCCGCAAATCGGAAATACAGCCGCAATCACCCAACCTAAAACTCCTAGGTAATGAAGAACAGAAGTATACATAATAAGTGCAGGCGCAACACCAAATGAAATCATGTCGGATAGGGAATCTAGTTCTTTCCCAAATTCGCTTTGCGTATTTAACATCCGGGCGACACGGCCATCTAACCCGTCCAAAAACATACCGATAATCACCATGATCGCGCCGTATTTCCACTCGCCCTCTACAGCGAGGATCATAGCCACGACCCCGAGGAAAAGATTCCCCACCGTGAATATACTGGGCAACGCTCGTGCTAACATGAAAGGAACCTCCTAATAATGGGCAGGTGGTCCCCACCCCTAACAGGGCGGGACTACTTCCCTTCATAGTAATCCTAAGGATGCACTTAAAATCACTCGTACTGCGCAAATGCACAGCCTACTTTCACTACTACTCATGTACTTGAACGGAATCAATACATGCATATTATGCCATTATACGCTTACCCTTTAGCATTTAGCACTGCCACGTCCTATCGCGTACAACACACTCTACATCCTAGATAGTTAACGAGTTTGGATGCAAATATGGATGCAAACATCACCGTTGAAGTGAATGAAAAGCTTCATCATGAAGCACCCATCATTTACAAATCATAGATGACTCCATCATAGGAAATTTAGATATGTCTGTCAATGAAGACTTGCTCTTGAATCCGCTTAAGCCCTTCCTTGATCGCTCGTGCTCTCACTTCCCCGATTCCTTCCACCTCATCCAACTCCTCGATAGTGGCCATCATCACGCGAGGTAGGGAGGAGAAATTTCCGACCAACTTTCGGATAATCGGGCTTGGAACCCGAGGGATTTTATTGAGAATCCGATATCCCCGGGGGGAAACTGCTTCCTCGTGCAGGTTACCACCCGTTGGGTAACCCATATGACGCACGATATGTGGAAACTCGAGCAATTCATCCGCAGATAATTGATTGAGTCGCTCTAAGACCGTAGCAGGCGATTGGCAATCAGGGTCCTTACAATAATCTTGAATCACTAAATGCGCCTCTTCCTCTACATTTACCACCAGCTCTTCTAACTGCATACTAATTAGTCGGCCCTCAGTACCTAGTTCATTGATGTATCTTTCAATTTCACTTTTTACACGGAGAACCATTTCAATTCGTTGCATCACCATGGCCACTTCATTCATTGTGACAAGCTCTTCAAATTCCAAGGCAGATAGATTGGTCATCGATTGATCCAGCACCGATTTATACTTTTCAAGGGTTTGAATCGCTTGATTCGCCTTCGTTAGGATCACCCCAATATCTTTGAGGGCATAGCGCTGGTTCCCCTGATAAAGGGTGATCACATTACGCCGCTGAGAAATGGAAACGACCAATTTTCCTGTCTGGCGAGCTGTGCGTTGGGCTGTGCGGTGGCGAATTCCTGTCTCCGTCGATGGGATCGAGGAACTAGGGACCAACTGCGCGTTCGCATACAATATACGTCGTCCATCGTTGGAAAGAATGATCGCACCGTCCATTTTGGCAAGTTCATAGAGATAAGCTGGTGCAAAGGGACAATCAATATGGAACCCCCCATCCACCAGTTCCCGCACCAAATCATCGTAACCCACTACAATTAAAGCCCCAGTCATGGCTCCTAATACATTGTCTAATCCCAGTCGAAAAGATGTCCCTGGGGCGACCATACGAAGTGTACTCGATTCAAATAGATTATTTTTCGCTTCATCTTTCATCGGTTACCCTCCTCAAAGCGCCGCATCCAATGCTTCTTCTACTGTCTCCACCCACAGGATGTCCAAATTCTTTGGCGGATTCCATCCCCGGCGGTTTTTAGCTGGAAGGATCGCCCGAGAGAATCCCATATTGGCCGCCTCAACCACTCGCTGTTCAAGCCGAGTCACACCACGTACCTCTCCAGTCAACCCGACTTCACCAATCACCACATCTTTCGGCCGTGTCGCCACATCCCGAAAGCTTGAAGCAAGGCTCACAGCTATCGCTAGATCTACTGCTGGCTCATCCAATCGTACTCCACCTACCACATTGACATAGGCATCTTGATTCTGCAAAAACATCCCGAGTCGTTTTTCTAGCACCGCCATCACCATCGTTACCCGATGATGATCTACCCCTGACGCCATCCGTTTCGGGCTGGGAAAGCTAGTAGCAGAGACGAGTGCTTGTAGTTCAATTAACACAGGGCGCGTCCCTTCCATGCTTGCGGTCACTGCAGACCCTGCGACTCCTGATAATCGATCAGAGAGAAACATCTCAGACGGATTATCCACTTCTGATAATCCAGCGTCTCTCATTTCAAACAATCCGATTTCATTGGTAGAACCAAAGCGATTTTTTACTGCTCGTAGCACACGGTATGTATGATGCCGCTCCCCTTCAAAATAAAGAACACAATCCACCATATGTTCTAACATCCTCGGACCAGCAATCGCCCCTTCTTTAGTAACATGACCCACAATAATAATTGCAATTCCTAGCCCCTTAGCAATTCGCATTAAGCGGCCCGTACACTCCCTTACCTGTGCAACGCTACCAGGTGCGGAGGTAACCTCTGGATGATAGATGGTCTGAATCGAATCAATAACCAGCAAGCGGGGCTTTTCCCTTTCTACAAGCCCTTCGATTTCAGTCAAATCTGTCTCAGAAGCTACCAAAAGCCTTTCATCTAATGCCTGCAAACGATCCGCTCGCAGACGTGTCTGTTCTGTTGATTCTTCCCCGGAAACATAGAGCACCGAAACCCCTCGGTCAGCAAGCCGATGGGATGCTTGTAGGATGAGAGTAGACTTACCAATCCCGGGATCTCCCCCAACTAAGATCAGAGAACCCGATACTAATCCGCCACCTAACACCCGGTTCAACTCTCGAATCCCAGTATCCGAACGGGGTTCATCCACTTGTGCCACACGTGTGATAGGGGTAGCTGATTGGCGTGGGATCAACGTTCCCCCACGCGAGCGTACAGGGCCGGATCTGGACACATCCCGCTCTTCTACCAGGGTGTTCCACTCGCCGCATCCCGGACACCGCCCCATCCATTTGGGTGCTTCATAACCACACTGTTGACATGCAAATTTTGTTTTTTGTTTAGCCACGGTGGGTCCCCTCATACTTATGGTTTCAACATCCATTATATCAAAATCCTTCACAAAAAGCGCACCTCCCATAAGGGGGTGCGCTTTTTTTCTTACTTCACCGAGGAAGAAAGTTCGGTACGATGGAAGGTTAGTTTTCCATCTTTCTCCTTAATTTCTACCGTGTCACCATGTTTGATATTTCCTTTTAGTAACTCTTCCGAAAGACGGTCCTCAATATGCTTTTGAATGGCTCTACGCAATGGACGCGCCCCATAGGTGGGATCAAACCCACTCTTCGCCAATTGTTTCGCCGCTGCATCGCTAAGGACAAAATCAATTTCCTGCTCCTGAAGCCTCTTGCGCAGTTGATCAGACATCAGGGTCACAATCTCTTGGAGATGTTCCTCTTTCAAGGAATGGAAGACGATCACGTCATCGATACGGTTGAGGAATTCAGGACGGAAGCTTTTCTTCAGCTCCTCCATCACATTTTCCTTCATTGCTTCGTACTCATCCGCTGAGGTATCGCCAACAGCGAAACCAAGCCGTTTATTCTGCCTAATCAAGTTAGCTCCCACATTGGAAGTCATGATGATCACCGTATTACGAAAATCCACCGTGCGTCCTTTCCCATCGGTAAGTCGACCATCCTCAAGCACCTGAAGCATCACATTAAACACTTCGGGATGAGCCTTCTCCACTTCATCAAAGAGAACGACGGAGTAGGGTTTGCGGCGTACTTTTTCTGTTAGTTGACCACCCTCATCGTAACCAACATATCCTGGAGGTGCACCGACGAGACGAGATGTAGAGTGCTTCTCCATATACTCGGACATATCGATGCGAATCGTCGCATCCTCATCCCCAAACATCGCTTCCGCCAAGGCACGGGCGAGCTCCGTTTTCCCTACACCCGTGGGGCCGAGGAAGATGAATGAACCAATCGGACGCTTCGGATCCTTCAATCCAGCCCGCGCTCGGCGAATTGCCTGGGAGACCGAGCGAACCGCTTCATCTTGACCGATCACCCGTTTATGCAGGATCCCCTCCATGTTGAGAAGGCGCTCGGACTCATCCTCCGCCAACTTCCGAACAGGAATTCCTGTCCAACTACCCACGATATCGGCGATATCCTCTGCATTCACTTCAGAATCTGTTTTCCCTTGGTCTGCCTTCCAGCGGCTTCGGGTATTTTCCAGCTCTTCCCGAAGTTTCTGTTCGTTATCACGCAAGCCAGCTGCCTTTTCAAACTCCTGACTTTGAACCGCGGCATCTTTTTCTTTACGAACGCCGTCTAGCTTCTGCTCCATTTCCTTTAAGTCTGGCGGAATAGTGTAGGAGGAGAGGCGTACTTTTGAAGCTGCTTCGTCAATGAGGTCAATGGCTTTATCCGGAAGGAAGCGATCCGTAATGTACCGATCCGAGAGCTTTACTGCGGCATCGATAGCCTCATCGGTAATCTTCACCCGATGATGCGCCTCATAGCGATCTCGGAGGCCTTGGAGGATTTGGAAGGCTTCCTCCTTCGTCGGTTCATCCACTGTGATCGGCTGGAAGCGACGCTCCAAAGCAGCATCTTTTTCGATATATTTCCGGTATTCATCCAGGGTAGTCGCACCAATACACTGCAGATCCCCTCGCGCAAGCGCAGGCTTCAGGATATTGGAGGCATCGATAGCCCCTTCTGCGCCTCCCGCTCCAATCAAGGTGTGTAGCTCATCGATAAAGAGAACCACATTCCCTGCCTGACGGATCTCGTCCATAATCTTTTTCAGTCGATCCTCAAATTCGCCGCGGTATTTGGTACCTGCAACGACAGTCCCCATATCTAGGGTCATCACTCGTTTACCGCGCAAGGTTTCCGGCGTTTCACCATCCACGATTTTCTGCGCCAATCCTTCCGCGATGGCTGTTTTCCCTACACCTGGTTCTCCAATAAGAACCGGGTTATTTTTGGTACGGCGAGAGAGCACTTGGATTACACGCTCTATTTCTTTACTCCGACCAATCACAGGGTCAAGGTTGTCTTCCTTTGCAGATGCTGTTAGATCCCTGGCTAAGCTATCTAAAGTAGGGGTATTGGCATTATTTCCAGAACCCTGATGGGAGGATACTGCCTCAGAGCTCCCTAAGAGTTGTAGCACTTGTTGACGTGCTTTATTCAGGGAAACGCCTAAGTTGTTTAGCACTCGTGCAGCAACACCTTCTCCTTCTCTAATCAAACCAAGGAGAATATGCTCGGTGCCTACGTAAGTATGTCCAAGCTTACGCGCTTCGTCGATAGAAAGCTCGATCACCTTCTTTGCCCGGGGGGTGTAGGCGATATTGGTAGGTTGGCCTTGTCCGCGGCCAATGAGGGTCTCTACTTCCTTCTGGATCTTTTCTAGACCAAGTCCTAACCCCATAAGGGCTTTCGCAGCGATCCCTTCCCCTTCCCTCACCAGTCCGAGCAGGATATGTTCTGTACCGATATTGCTATGGCCGAGACGGACTGCCTCTTCTTGAGCTAGCGCTAATACCTTTTGCGCTCTCTCCGTAAATCGTCCAAACATCATGGTCATCCCACCTCACTTGGTATCTGGTTCAGCCAATGATCGATTTCTCTTACTGCTCATCCTCTGTTCCTTCATGATGTAGGCGCTCCCGGATCATTACTGCCCGGCGGATATCTCTCTCCTGAGAGTCCAGCCGCTCCTGAGCGTATTGTTGTAGAAAACCAGGCTGGGTCATCACGATCAATTCATTCATCACATTGGCATCGATATCACTTAAAATCCCCATATCTATACCTAAACGAAGATCAGATAATCGTTCCATCGCTTCTTTGGTGCTAATGACTCGCGCCTGGGAAAGAACACCATAGGAGCGGTACAACCGATCTTCCAACTGAATCGGTGTCCCCTCAGCTAACCGGCGGCGAGCACTTTGCTCATGTTGGATCATCTGTTTTACTACACTGGCTAGCTTATCGATGATCTCCTCTTCTCGCTGCCCCAGGGTAACCTGGTTAGAGACTTGATATAGATTACCCAGAGCCTCACTCCCCTCACCATAAATCCCTCTTACGGCAAGCCCTACTTGTGTAATCGCAGGGAAAAGCCGAGAGAGCTGCTTGGTGATCGCTAGTGCAGGGAGATGAACCATCACCGATGCTCGAATTCCCGTTCCTACATTGGTAGGACAACTGGTCAAATACCCAGTCTGTTCACTAAAAGCATAGGTTAGGTGCTTTTCAAACCAATCATCCAATTGATTGGCGATCCGCCATGCTTCCTGGGGTTGAAATCCTGGATAAAGAACCTGAATACGAATATGATCCTCTTCATTAATCATGATGCTAATCGCCTCATCCTTCGATAAGACAACCGCTCCATGACGGGACTCTTCCGCTAATTGAGGACTAATCAGATGCTTTTCCACCAACACCCGTTTCTCTAATTCAGAGAGATCGTCCATGCGGATCAACTCTGCTTCCTTTAAAACCGGAAGTTCTTTAGCCGCGTAAAGGGCTTCCTCCACTCGACGGACTACCTGTGAAGATTGCGCGGATGTAGCTAGCATCGGAAAGGGAAGACCCGACAGGTTACGAGCGACTCGAACCCGACTGGAAATAACAATGTCCGACTGCGGACCTTTTCCACGCATCCATTCACTCAACGCATGTTCAGTAAAACGCTTCAGCGACATGGACGGCTACCCCCCCTGACCCGCCAATTTCTCCTGTAGAGACCGGATCCGGTCTCTAATTCGGGCGGCTTCTTCAAATTCCTCATTCTCAATCCGACGGGACATATCCTGTTTTAATTGCTCAACTTCTCTCCGGATCTTCAAACGCCCCCCTGTACGGTGAGGCACTTTTCCTCGATGCGAGGTGTGCCCATGCACTCGACGGAACAAAGGATCCAGGCGATCATCAAAGGCCTGATAACAATCACTACACCCAAAACGGCCAATTTTAGAAAACTGAGTATACGTCAAACCACATGTAGGACATCGAACACCCATTGATGGCGTTTCATCATGAACCTGGTGTTGCCCTTCCGAGATGGAGGTATCCAGGTTAAGAAGACCAGAGAGCAGATTATGAATCGAGAAGCTCCCATCAATGCCAGGCATCTGCTCACCCTTTTCTCTGGCGCATGATTCACATAGATGGAACTCCGTTTTTTCGCCATTAATGATCTTGGTGTAATGAAGGGTCGCCGACCGTTCGCCACATTCCTGGCACTGCATCCGGCTCACTCTCCTTTGCTTGCATATAACGTCGTCACCACTGACCGCATCATCCGAGCCCGCACTTGATCCCGCACAAGCATCGGTAAATCCAATACATCTCGGGAAATCATCTTACGCACCAAGGTGGCTTCTCGCACCGACATCCAACCCTCGTCAATAAGACGATAGATGAGGTCCTCCGCCGCCGATTGACTCATCTGGGAACCAATCAGCTCTTGAAGGAGTTCATAATAATCCCCCGACGATGGCGGTTGTACTTTAAACAGGCGAATATATCCGCCACCCCCGCGTTTACTTTCCACGACATAACCTTTTTCCACAGTAAATCGGGTACTAATCACATAGTTAATTTGGGACGGTACGCACTGGAACAAATCCGCCAATTCGCTACGCTTCACTTGCAGTATGCCGGAAGGAGCATCTTGGAGCATTTGGATCAGATAGCGTTCAATGATGTCCGAAATACTTGACATCGAGAGTACCTCCTGCTGACTTTGACTAACTTTGACCTTGTAAGTTCATTATACTGAACGTCAAAACCTTTGCCAAGTAGCTTTACCGATGGATTCCAGTAACATTCTTTCCGTACCTGCCCAGATCATACGAAAAAACGGGGATTCCGCTCCCCGTTCCTCATCTCCCTCAGCGTACAGGTAGTCAATCAACGCGGAGTTTTGTCTATTCAATACATACCCGCATTGCCTGGCTTGTAATCCCGTTAGTCAAAATTGGGCAAAAAGAAGCCCTCGGTTACTATGTATGGTTGATTCACACGAAACAGTACACGTATCCATTACTCCACATGGACCTCTCTAGTACCCTTCACATCTTCTATCGCTTCGATGAGCTTTGACAACTCCATATCCCCAGGTAATTTCATGGTAAAGAAAATCTGCAGACGATTGCCATTCACCTCTCCGTGATCAATGGTCACTTTACGAATTTGGATACCAATCGCCCCAATCGCAGTCGCCAACTCTCCCATCCTGCCAGGACTTTTGTCCGTATCAATCCGCATAGTAATCAATCGCTTCCGCCGAAAGAGAAAACTCTCCGCTCGGTTGAGTAACTCCAGGCTCACCAGAGCAATCACGGTTGTCACCACTGCTGAAAAATGAAATCCCGCCCCCGCCGCGAGCCCGATCGCCGCTACTACCCACAACGATGCAGCAGTGGTTAGTCCACTCACCGTAAAACCATGGCGCAAAATCGTTCCTGCACCTAAAAAACCAATCCCACTCACAACTTGAGCGGCAATCCGACTGGGGTCAAGCCGTACTTTATCCTCATCTGCAAAGGCAGCAAAACCATAGATGGATAACAACATTATGAGGCAAGATCCCACCGAAACCAAAATATGAGTTCTAAGGCCAGCTGGATGGTTGTTATGCTCCCTTTCCCAACCAATCAGACCGCCTAGCACCGTAGCGACCAATAACCGCACCGCCATCTCCCAATGAGGAATAAACCATACACTACTTGTTCCCATACACAGCCTCCTTATTGCTTGGGTTTAATCATTATCTTATTGGATAAACGATCAATTTATTGATCTTCATTTCATCATTTGGGATTCCCCACAAGCCCCTTAATTTGGCTGAAATGATCAATCACATGATCTGCTCCCCGTAGTTCACCCTCATCGGCGAAGGTGGGGAATCCCGTATATCGACAACCGATGACAGGTAATTCATTCCCCTTTCCGCCCTCTACATCTGAACTGCGATCCCCAATCATAAACCCTCTACGGATTCCCATCTCTTGGAGCAAAATCCGGATCAACTCGCTTTTTTTCGCCACCTTTTCTTCCGCCGCGGAATACACTCCATCAAAAACACGATCTAGCTCGAATTTAGCTAATATCCCGTGCAGATAAGGGGCAAGACCATTACTCGCAATGACCAATTTCCATCCTCGTTCCTTTAGTTCAATCAAGGTTTCTTTTACTCCAGGATAAAGGGCTCCCAACCCTTCAGAAAGGCAGTCCAACTCATCTTCTAACCACCAGCCATCTGCCTGCTCCTTCACTTCCACCGAAGCTCCTGGCAATAAACGCTCCCAGATATCTGCACTCGTCATTCCAAATACGGAACAAACCTGATCATCTGTTGGAGACTTTCCCTTATATAAACCCCTATCGACTAACCGTTGAAACGTCCGATGAAAAGCGGGGACAGCTACTTTCTCTGTCTGAAATAACGTTCCATCCATATCAAATAGTATTCCTGAGTCATGTTTTGTCACCATTTTTGTGCCCCCTGTTTCATTAATATTTTTATGAAAAGAAAATAACTATATCCTGCTCCCTCAAATAAATCCAAACAATCACCTATTTAAGAAATATTCAGTTGACTGAACTGGAAAAACCATGTAAAATTATAATATCTACACTGTAACATTCACTTTTGAAAGGAGGTCGTCGGAATGTATGCGGATATCACAATCTCACAAAATGAAACCCAAGTTTCTCCCACAAAAGCGATAAATGCATACGCTATCCGTGTTGAAAACGAGTTTGTTCTTCCCCACGGTAAGAATGAGACTCCGCTCAGTGTAATGATGTCACCTTTACCACTGAGCTTATTCCGACGACTCCACGCCTCGGGGAAACCCATGGCTAACTAGGCGATACAATGCCGTGGGTCGTCAACGACCTACGGCTTTTTCTTCCCTGAGACAACCCATTTTTGGTATCTTAGGAAGAAAGTACCGTAGGCAGGTGCCTACGGTATTTTTGTGTCTAGAAAACAAAATAGAAAGGAGCAAGACCTCTGGAGCATTTTCCACCTAAGCCATCGCTTTTATCCATGATCACGTACCACCCAATAAGGAGGAGTTCATCTAATGAACTTAAATAGCTATTCTCTTGAGTACCACATCCGCTCTAAACAAGAAGAAGCCGACGAATGTTGCCAACTACCTAAACAGGATACTCCTTCGCTCTTCCATCGAATAGGTCAGAGGCTGGGACTCACCGTGCAACCGACGGCGAAGCCCGAGCCTCCAACCCCAACCATTATCGATATCACCGAACAACGTCCATCCAATCTAGTGTTCATACAATTGTATCGTAATCGTAGCCGACATCCAAAACAACGCCGCTCACAGCGTCAATCCTCCTAATACTAAGCGATATCCCATTATCGCTGTTCAATAGAAATTCACCAGATCCAAAAAGGGCCCCTAATTACCCATATAAAAATAATTATGGGCCCATTTATTTACAAACCAGATAAACCCCATTTAAAGACATCCAATGAGATGAATTATTGGGGGTTTTTTTGTTCTTACGTCCTCATATTCCTATACCAAATAACCAAACTCCTTAAACTGCTTCAATCTATTTACGGCGATAATACCCCACCAATCTCTTCTCGCAATTTCAAATTCTTCTGGGTAACTCCCCCAACTCCATGAAATATCCCAAAATCCTTCGTCAGACAATTGTTCACTATACATATTGAGATTCTCTTCAACAAGGGAACCAAAAATTTCACAAAGAGGATCATTTGGATGATCGATAAAATCTAACGGCAATGCTTTATAGCCTTTGTTCCAAGTTGAAACATCCTTATCTACACATTTTTCAGCAAGCTTCCATACTTGCTCAGAAACGCTTATCAACGAATATTCAATTTTAACATCAAAAGTGAACTCATAATTTTTTATAATTTTAACTAATTTAAGATAGTTATTTATTTCATGACTGTCCATTTCAGTTCTTTCCATTAGGTGGTCTACGGCTTTTCCAATAGCACTCCATCCTATTTCAGTACTTTTTTGCTCAGAAGACCAATGAACAAGAAATGCAGCCAGCTCTGCACTAGGATTAAACATCCAATTTTCTTGAATACCTTCCTCCCAATGCCACCAAGGGGCGTGTGGATATTCATTATTCTCAGGCAGTACAGAATCCCACATTCCAGTTTCAATATCCACAGTATTCATCAAATAAGAAATCATCGACCCAACCATTGGTTCATTTTTATCGGCATCAATTTCCATCAAGATTTGTCCTGCTGCCCATGTAGCCATTGGAGAAGAATTGGGCAACCAAAAGTCTGGCTCAATACCATGTCCAAAGCCGCCATCCTCATTTTGATATCTTTTTAATTGGTTTAAGACACCTTCCTTACTTCCATTTTCAAATAGAAATTCAAACCGAGAACGATCTAATTGCCGCGCATTTGATTTTATGAATGCTTTTGCTCTTTCAAACCGATTTTTAGGAAGTTTGCTCACTTAGTAAACCTCCACATCAAAATTAAAAATCAATTTAGATTCTATTTTTCCAAATAAGAAACCAGACCTTAGCTCACTACACTAGAATCCATCAAAGGTAACGTTCCAAGCTTATACAACATGTATACCAAGAAAGTAGCAAGACCGAGATAAGCTGTGCCATAGGCAAGACGAACGCGAGGTGCTACCTGATAATACGCCTTATCCTTACGAAGCATGGTTTCATCATCTCCAGGCATGTATTGCGCCTCTAGGCTCATCTTCAGCATTTCATCCCCATTGCTACCCTTCTTTACATCCGTTTTCGTTAAGCTTACCCCTTCAAAAAATCCTGAAAACCCATTCATGCGATGAATGATGCCTATACCAGGATAATAGATATCACACCAATGCTCCTGATCATCCATCGAACAATACTGCTGAAAGGGTAAGTCTCGACGATCTTTACCTGCTGGAATCGGTAGACCTCGATCAAGAAATTGTGAAACATCAGCCTCAGCAACCATCGTTACCTTTTTCAATTTTCCACGCCGACGCGAGAAAAAGGCCTCCCATAATTCAAAAGCAAACAACAACCAGATCACAATTAAAAGTAAACTTTTTGTGTAAATAATGAGTGCGAGCCCCCCTACTAATCCAATAGCCCAGAACCAGCGGGAGATCGCTGTAACGATGCGCCCACCGTCCAGAGGATGAATCGGCAACAAGTTAAACAAATTGATAATAAAACCAATCGCCGCTATCGCGCTTAGAACTTCCCACCCCGTCCAAACTCCCAGGAGATAACAAACAAAAGCACCCGCACTCCCTACCAAAGGGCCTCCTAATGCCACATACGCTTCTGTTTCTGCATCCTGGGGTAGTTTTTTTAAGGTAATTAACGCTCCCAAAAAAGGAATAAATGCCGGTGCAGATACGGGTAGTTTCTTATGTCTAGCTGCCCAGATATGTCCCATCTCATGAATAAAAATCATTGCAACAAGCCCGATAGAGAAAGACCATGGAAAAACTAGGGCGTAGGCACCAATAGTGATTAGCATGCTGATCAGTGTACCGCCTGCCTTCCCCAACTTTAAGAGCCCAGGCAAAAACTTCACCGCACCAAAGGCAACAGTAGCCCATCCCCCGATCTTACTCCAAGCCCCCTCGTGCTTCTCTTTTCTCGGATGGGTTTCCAAAGGAACACCCTCCTCCTTTACTACATTGATTTACTCCTATCGTATCATTCCCCTATCCTCTTTGGCTCTACACTTTTTGAGGGGTATTTTACGGATTCTACAGGAATCAGAGCAAAGATCAGTTTTGGAGATTGGACCGATGACGGGGTTTACTTCACCATATCCAAATAAATTGGAACGTTTCATCAATTCATTTACCAGTTTGACACAGCGTTCATTGTCTGAGGTGAGATTATCGCCATCGGAGAAGTGAAAGGGATAGATGTTAAAGCGACTTGGTGGATAGCGACTATCGATAATTTCAAGGGCTTTTCGATAGGCGGAGGAGCAGATGGTGCCGCCAGATTCGCCCTTACTGAAAAAATGATCCTCTGACACTTCCTTCGCTTCGGTGTGGTGAGCGATGAAGACGATGTCCACGTGATCGTATTTGGTACGGAGGAAACGGGTCATCCAAAAGAAGAAGCTACGGGCGATATACTTCTCGAAGATGCCCATAGAGCTGTAGCAGCTGAAATAAAGGGTGTGCTGTCTCTAAAACAACGAGGGACTCCATCCTATGATGAAATCCCTCGTGGTATTTTCTAATAGTGTGCTTCCGCGAAGAACTTGTAAAGTATATTTCCCAGGTTCGGTAAATCCATCGAAGCTATCATTGTAAGTCCATTCTAAGGTGAGACTAGAATCTGAAGGGTCGATTTCGTCTTTCATTCCATTCATCAATCACTCGTTTCTTAGATCCCTCTAATAAACGCAATTTTAAAACCGTCGTGTCAAATTTCTTTTTTCCATTAGTTGTGAAGGAAAGGGAAATTTATTCATCTCTACTAAAATGACCCCGGACATCTTCGAGATTTTATCCTGTATAATCGCCACTCTACTCTCATGACCGCCTACAAGAACATCGATAATCCCAAGTTTATGCACTACGTCATCAGAGAAAAGGGTCAGGTCTATGATTCATTGAAACATTTCTTCTCTAAACGAGAGTCAGAAAAAGTAAGAAAATGAATCTATTACAAAATATAGTATAGAATAATAGAAAATGCCCTCTTAACTGTGGTAACTCCTTAGGGATAATCTACCATAATTTAAGGGGGCATCTTTGTTATTTTAGGTGCAAGAAGTTTCAGCGGCAAATAACTCTTAAACGGTGTATTACCATCTATTATCAACATTGAATACCTTTATTTTACATAAAACTGGAGAACCATTGCGACCAGAGGGTTACTTTTTAGAATAAGGCATCGCAAAAACGAACATCCAACAACTCTATTAAATTGGCACAATATCAAATATAGTACAAGGATAATCTAAGCAAGCGTGTTTTGTGCTGGAAATCCATTACGGATTCGCGAGAAAACCACACGATCTCCAATAAAAAAATGACTCCTATAAATATAAGAGTCATTTACTGAGTGAAAAATAGTTTAGATCAACGTAAAACTTTTCTATGTTTGCTCATGCTACCTTTCATCAGAATCCCATACTTTTTCAAATCTAAATCCAGTTAAGAACCTTGCTTCTACTCTATTTTTAAATTCATCCGATACCAACACATTTAGATGTGGTCGACTATCAAGATACACTTTAAAAATATGTTGGCCCAGCAATCTCTCTGGATGAAAAGCATACTTTTTAAACCCTACTCGTAGTCCTGAGCTCAACTCTTTCAACACCGAATGATTGTAATCAATCGCATCGATCACTTGGATTACATTGATAATAAAATACTGATTTGTTGGATGCTTTAAAGGGAGCACCTCTGTGTGATCCGTTATCATATCATTTACTACATCCAACGCTTTCTCTGAAAAAACGGGTATACAAGAACCTCCCCAAAATTTTGGGGAATCACATTCTCGGCCATCTTCTTCCAATGAAAAAACTTCTACTCTCCCCCAATCATCAGCAATTGATTTAGCCTCCTGTATTTTTTGCATATATTTTTCATAATCAGAATCAAAATGGAGCAATTGCAACTCTTCAAAATCTTGTTCGAGGTCATTCTCCAATGCCCATACTTTCACAACGGATCGTCCTCCTAGTTTAATGGTAATTTTCCTGACATTAAATCTTTCCTGATTTCATTCAATTCGTTGACAATATCTTTTTGGGTACTACCTGGATGTGCTTCTATCTCTCGTAACCTTCTGTTTATCTCATCATAATAGCTTCTCCCGTGACTTCCTATATGAAGCGCTTCACTTCCTGCATATTTTTCCCCTGCTTTATATGGTAAAAATACACCATTGACTGCGGAATCGTACTCAATTCCAAACTTATCCAAAATCCTTCTGGCCTCTGCTGCTTTTTTCTCTTTCCAAGACACAATATGATGAGCTGCATTTGCATAAGGTGGCGTTTTTACACCTGCTGACTTTAACTCATCTCTTAATACTTGCGGAGGTGTTTTTGCGCCGATGTCTTCTGCTTCTACCTTGGTACGATCACTTACTTTCTCAGCATAGCCTTGTGGAGAAAATACAGAGGCACCAGGTTTTTTATCGCCACAGCCTGGATTCTTACTTGGAGTAAGGTAGATCAATGCGTATTGCTGAGAAGGAAGCGGTCGCTTACCTAAGAAATTCCAATTACACGCAAACTCTTTGGCACCTTTTCTAGCTTTAGCAAATGTATCTCCCAATTTTTTCTCTGCATAGTCTTTTATAGGATCAGTAACCCGCTTTACCGTGCGGTTAATTAAATCGCCACCATTTTTCCTTAGCTTGTCACCAGCAACTTTCGCTCCACTACTAAATAATTCCTTTGCCTTATTAATTAATGGACCGGCTTTACTAATAATTTTGGGTAGGGCTTTTGGTAAAACCTTTGCACCTACTTTCACACCAGCCACTCCTACTTTCTCTACAACTTTCGCAACAGCACCTGCTCCTGGTATAACACTAACAGCCCCTTCTGCACCTGCAAGTACACGTTCACCTACTCCTAAATCCTCTTCCAAAACTTCGTTTCGTCCGACAAACGCTTCCCTAAAATTCTTATAGGGATTAAAACCTAAAATGGTATCCATTACATCCCGATGAGTAAAATCGGCACCCAAAACTGAAAAAGCTACTTCATCCTTACTAAAATTCTTTTTCACCTGATATGTTAAGTGTCTATCCAAATTTCCCAGCAGTGCAACTTGCGGGCCTCCCATCAGTCTAGAAATCCCGTCCCAAGCCAGTTCCCCTGGTGAGTTCGCAATTTTCCCATCATAATCACCAAACATAAACTTAGCCAGTTCACTATCACGAACATCACTCAGTGTATCACGATCTATTAAACTAGGTAGTGGACCAAGTAGTGAACCGAGAATACCATACCCTATTGCATCTCTTGATGGTGTAGACGTTCCACGCACTATTGCATCTCTTGAAGGATCGGGTTCAGGTTGAGAACTATTCGGATTACCCGCTGGTGCAGAGTCTTGTGAATCCCCTCCAGACAGTTTGCCCGATATCGCTTGCTCTATTTTTTGCTTGAGCATATCGGATACGGATCCGCCAGATACCGCAGAGATTAGGACTCCTCCAAATAAAGCAGCTAACGTGAGGATGATCACATATTCTACAGTGGATGTACCTTTTCGATTATTAACAATAATTAATAATCGTTTCATGGAGATACCCTCATAACAAGATCGCCTGTAAAATGAGATAAACAATAAACATCGGAATTAAGTATCCGATTTTGGAAACTAAAAACACAAAAAACCCGCGCCAATTGGATTCAAATCCATGGGCTTCTGTTATCACATGCGAGGAAATATAAAGATAAAATATGAAGATTATGAACCAGAAGAGAGAAAAAATCAATCCTAAAATTACCTGGATAGCTGTAAAGTCTGAGTTATTTCGAAATAAATCTGGACCTAATATGATAAACAACGGGATCCAAATAACAATCATACAAATAATTAAAGGGACTTTGGTCCATACGGCTGCTAACATCGATTCACGCCACTCTCCATCCCCACCAAAGAGCCGCCCCACACCCCAATACAATAGGGATTCCACAATCCAGGATATAGGACCCCATAGAAGAGAAACCAGCAATGATAAAATTAATATTTTGTAAATTTCGACAGATTCACCAGATCCATTTCGCATGGCATTACTGAGTAGGTCATAAACACCCGTTAGGTATATGAATGGAGCCAACCAAAGCGCGGAAGACCATCTCCTCGAGTCTAATATCTCCTGGAATGTGCCACTTGGATTCCTCCAAATGGTTAGCAATGGATTGTTCATAGAGCTCTCTCCTTTTAACAAATGAATTTATATCCCATAATCTCTTTAACCTCCTTCATTTTACTACACTTAACTATATTTTACTATAATAATTAAGGAATCAAAGTTAGGGGGTAATATTGGAGTATTGACTACTATGGGCCAAATAAGATCAGGTGGGGGGATATCTGATCTCCACAGGAGAGACTGTTCACTAAACTCGCAGAGGAAGTGGCGTTCGTGTAAGGTCGAGAGAAGTGCATGGGGAAGCAGTTTCGCTGACTCTGATAGAGCCTATTTTCCTTCCCTGCATAGGTCACTCATCATGCCAAACCCTTAATATCGGCCGTTCCCTTTACGATTGTGCAATGCGATTATTGTAGCAACATTGGAACCATTAACCTGTGCGACTTGTCGGAATTACGTTAAGCAATCTATCTTCCGATTCCGTCGTATAACTTTAATTGTTTCAAGAGATCGAAAGAGAGCGCCGACTCGCTGAAACCGTCGACGCTCCTTCAGAATCACTTTGGGAAACAAAGTATTTTTTCTCGCACAACTTCTTTCAGATGTTGGGACAAAATAGCTTTAGCTGACTCCCCATGATTCACCACTCCAAGTATTCCAGCAACCGCATCCGAGCCAAATGCTTCTTATCATCAGGGAAATGAGTAATCTTATAGTTAATTATGAGTAGTGTAGGTCGCTCTACATCTTCCGATGTGGCAAGTTCTTTAGTTGCTTCCCATTTCACCATCACACAAACCTCCTTATTGTCCCCATATACGATGTCCCCCTGTATGAGGCTTGGCTTTGTCATGAATATCTTAATAATGAAGAGCGCATCCATCTCAAAAAGATAAACTAACACCTGTGGAATGTAACAATGTAGACGTCAGCTTATCTCTTAACTTAGTACTTTTCATTTTTTGTCCCCTCGTACAACCTAATGAAAAGAGTGTGTACTCATACTTCAAAGAGGGAATAGGCTCTATGGAACATCTAAAAACATTTAAATCGTAAATGCTTACCAAATCCAATCACATAATAAAGCAGGCGTTGCTTACTCAGCAAGCCTGCTACTTAACCATTGGGATGCTCTTTAATATATCTATGTATCTTCTACTACCAGTTACCGTCCGAATGGCCTTTCATATTGACGGAGACGTTCCGAAAGTTCCCTGTTTTCCGCCAATACTTCCGCATAATCATGGATGATCCGATCCAGAAACTGATTGACTCCTTGAATATCATAGCCATGGGGGGCGTGGAGAAACTGATGGCTATGGATTTCCTCTGGTGTGATACGCTGATGATTCCCAGGGTATGCTTGTGGCAATGAAGCAGGAATGTGGGATTGTCCAGGCGGATCCTCTTCAAAGGCCAATTCCTGTGAAGCACTTTGTTGTAGGATTCCTTCATAACTATCGATAATCTGATCGATATATTGATTGACCTCATCCCGATGATATCCGCGCATTTCCACACGGAACTTATGCTTTGCGATCTCCTCAGGGGTGAGCTTAGGGATTCCCTCCCCTCGCAACAAAATCTCGAAGGCGTGAATCACTTGATCCAGGAAATTATTTACATCATCCCGGTTATATCCACGTAAAGCGGTCTTGAATTCTTTATTGTGAATATCAACTGGGGTCAATATATGGACCACCCCCTATACCAAGGTTCTCAATCCATCACAGCTCACGTAATCGAGGTTTGATGGAAACAAGTTCCTCCCCCACCTTATCCATTTCTACAGCAACCGCTTGACGTTCCTGCTCAATTCCTTGGTAAAGTTCTATCAATTGGTTCCGTTCTTTCTCCCAAGTCATCTCTTTACGCGCTCGTAGTGTTCCGATGAAGTAAGGAAGAGGATTCGTCACGATTTCTTCGATAGCACGTGAAATCCCTTGCACGTCCAATGGATCCACAAGCAATCCCGCTTTATAGGTACCTATAACAATCGAATTGCCGGGTTGATCACTCGCTACCACTGGCAATCCCGCCTGAATGTACTCAAAAATCTTATTGGGCGTCGCTAATCGATGATTGATACATTGGCTAGGTTGTAAGGCAACTCCCACATGAGCATGGGCGATCAACTCAAGCATCTCTTGCGGAGGCACAAGAGAGTGAAAATAAACTCTTCTCTCTAGGTTATTTTCCTGGATCAAAACTTCTAGGGTCTCCCGTTGCACCCCATCACCCATCAACACTGCTTTATATATAGATGGAAGATACTTCAAAGACGCTATCAGCTCTTCAAGCCCACTGTTTTTTACAAAGGTGCCGTGATACAAAATGACTTTCGCATCGGGTTCCAAACCCAAACTTTGATGAAAATAATGCTTCTCTTCATCATCAGGTAATTGGTCAATTGAATCCGGTATGCTTCGTACAACAGTCGTCTTCACATCACTATACCGGGCTTCCAATTCCTTCGCCATAAACTCATTTCCCGCAATCAGGTGATCCACATGATTAATCCAAAAGGATTCCGCACGGTATCCTATCGCTCGTTCCCATCGATTTTTACTATTCGGTTCATTAAATAATTCATGGGAATCGTAGACCAGCCTGGCACCTAGTTTACGCTTAAGATACCCCCCAATACTCAGGGTATATGGATCATGGCAATGGATGACATCGTAGCTAGAATCCTCACAGAGACTCACTACTCTAAAGGAGAATTGCCTCTGAGCGACAACATCCTTTGCCAATTTTACAAGAGGATTACGGATAACTCGATAAACTCCTCGCTTCATCCGTTGATCCTTTTGCCGGTCAACTAACCGCTTTAATCGCTTGGTCTGTATCGTAAAACGAAGTAAGCGGACACGCTCATGTAAGTCTGGTGTTGGTTGGACCGTGGTCTTCACGCAGGCAATATCCACTTCCCAGCCCATTTGGGCCAGGGCGACGGCTTCCTGCTGCACACGGGCATCAGAATGGATGTCTCGGAACAGGATCATCAATACACGCATCGCCAGTCACCCCAATCCAAAATAGTAACATCATTCATACTTTTTTGCTTTTCCAATCTGTTTCAAGGCTTTCTGATATCGGGAATCCCTTGGATCGATTTTTAAAGCTTTTTCATAGGCTTGCTTCGCTTTCTCTTTCTTGCTATTTTTCTGCAAAACTACACCGTATTGATATTGGTAACTAGCTGTATTCTGAGAAATGTCAACTGCTTTCTTAGCATTATCCTCAGCTTGAGCAAGAGATCCATAAAAGTACAAAGATATAGATAAGTAATAAAAGGCCTTGCTGTTTTTAGGATCTAAGCTCGCTGCCTTCCGAAGGGCAATAACTGCCTTATTGGTTAGTTGTGTCGTACGTTTTTTTCCAAAATTTCCACCTTGAATTTCCTGCTCTCGTTCTACTAGATACGCTCGACCCAGCCCCACCCAGTGTGTTGAATTATTTGGTTCTAATTCGGTTGCTTTCAATGCATGCTCTCTCGCTCCCTGAGCATCCCCTGAATGTAATAGGTAATAAGATAACATCCCATGATAGCGAGAACTATCCTTCTGTAGCTTCACTGCTTTCTTCAAGGCCTGCGCTGCCGCATCATAGTTTTCCCGCGCCCCATATACTCGCCCCTGATGATATAAAAAAAGAGGGTTATCGGGTTCTAATTTTAAAGCTTTATCGATAGCTTCCCGTGCAGATTCCTCCTCGCCTTCCAAGAGGAGATAAACTCCTAACGAATCGTAGACCCTCGCTTTCGGCGCCGCCTTCACACCTTTTTGTAAGACGTTGATCGATTGCTCATATTGTTTCTTCTCTCCATAAAGATTGGCCAGATAGAGGAGATACTGTTCTTCTTTCGGATCAGCGATAACCGCTTTTTTTGCATAGGATAGCGCTTGGTTTATTTGATGTTCCTTATAGGATTTAACCGCTTCTCCATAATTGCGAGCTGCTTCTTCCTTTGCTGAAGATTGACCTCCACTCAGAAAGTAAGTACCAATACCAACTCCTAATAACGCAACAATGGTAGCCACAGCCACCATTGGACGTTCCGTAAGCCAAGCCTTCATCGGATGATTATTCATCGATTCTGGTAACAACTTTCGCTTCGGTTGCTGATCTTCCTTCCTATACTCGGCCTGAAAACGTTCTACCTCTGCTTCTTTCCTAGGTTCTTTCTCCACTTCGCTCTTAGGTGTGTGAGCCGGTTCGGTAACGGATTCCAATGTCGGAGTTGGGGTAGACTCCTCTACCTTCGGACTCAACCGTTCAAAGTCTGGAGTCACAGTGGTTCTCTTTACCCAAGGACCTGCTTCTACCTCACCCACTTCCCAACCGTCCCAACCGATCACATCAAAAGAGTCTACAGCAACTGGACTCCCCATTTCAGGAAATTGGAACAAGTACTTCTCTACACTTTCCTTATCCTGTTTCAGCCAGTAAACGGGGTCATCCTTTTTTTTTTCAAACTCCGTGTTTTTTGGAGGTAAGGTAGTGAGCCATTCCCAGATATCTACGACCCTTGGACGGGACTCGGGATCTGCTGTAAGGCTTTTGATGACAAATTGCTCTAACCTCGATGGCACATCTTTACGATAGGACTTAATCGGGGTTACCGATCCTGGCACAGGACTTGCTCCTGTCAACATGATGTACGCTAACGCACCTAGTGAGTATGCATCCAATCCTTCTTCTTTTTGCCGCTCACCCGCTGGAGTTGGTGGTTGCTTTCCTCCACCCCGCTTTGGAAGCATCCCAATCGGTCCACCGTATAAAAAACGAACGGTATCATTAGTGAGGATCATATTTTGCGGATGAATGATCGTAAACTCTCCGCGCTCATACATCCGTACCAAGTGACCGGAAACTGCCTTCAGTATATGGACCGATTCTGCTAACGAAAGAGGGACGGATCGATAAAGATGGTCAGCCATCAAATTCCCATCCAATTTTCCGAATACTTGATACAGGATGCCTTTCTCCACAAACAATCCCTGGAGTGGAGAAAAGGAGGATCGATCTCGCTTTAGTAGCTCCTTTGGCCCCGCTCCCCGACTCACTGAACGAAGATCCAATGCATGGATAAATCGCGTGGGTCCACGTTCGTTCTGCTGCCCTGAGGGACAAACCTCTACATAATAAAGAGCTCCCTGTATAAAGGGGAAAGCTTGCAAGACCCGATAAGCTTGACGGATCCATTCACCCTTCTTCTTCATATTCATGCACTATTCGGCTCCTTCACACAATATCAAGTTCGTTCTTTCGGCCTATAATATAATACAAATTCATCCATAATGATTGGAGTTTTCAGTTGGGTAACGGCTCTTTTTCTATAGGTTTCTACATTTCCTTTTTCCACCTCATTCTATCATAAGCCGTTGGGGCAGACACCCCTTCTCAAAGAAAATCCTGTCATTTTTTCGATGAAGTCACCTTTCTACAATTGACGAAGGGCTCTACGTAACCAATTTCTCCATATTTCCAACCATCTCATTTATAAGTTGTCATATAGTTCTTTAGTACTAGTGAATAGGTGTAATGGTTAGCTGGTGGTAGTTTACCCTCTATGCAAAGAGCCTCTCTTCCTAGTAACATAAATAATGCTTCCATTATGCAATGACAGTCTATTCCCTTCAATGTAAGACGTGTATGACTATAGAAGTCTATAAGGCATGCCTTCCTATCGATAAACATTATTTCAGGAAAAGGTGAGCTTATCTCACGCGTACTAATATAATGGTAGATAAGTGTCTACATCATCAGAGAGGATGATCCGATGAATCTTAAAGCTGTACGCTCATGGGTAATGTATGATTGGGCGAATTCGGCATTTGTCACAACGATCATGGCCGCAGTGATGCCTATCTATTATGCTGATGTGGCAGCGAAAAATCTGCCTGCTGAGGTAAAGGTCGCCTACTGGGGTTATACTCAATCTCTGGCTCTCGCTCTCGTCTTCCTTTTATCCCCTGTATTAGGAGCCATTGCTGACGCTACTGGTTCTAAACGTCCATTTCTTCGCTTTTTCACCTATATGGGAGCGCTTGCTTCCGCTCTTCTCTTTTTTGTTGGAGAAGGAGATTGGGCACTTGCCTCTATCCTTGTTGTCCTAGGTACCGTCGCCTTTTCTGGAGGAAATGTCTTTTATGACGCATATTTAACCGACCTCGTTCCCGATGAGCAGCGAGATGAGGTCTCCTCCCGTGGTTACGCTGTTGGTTATATTGGTGGCGGAATCCTACTCGCCATTAACTTAACCATGATTACCTTTCCAAAGGTATTCCTTCTTCCGAATGCCACCATCGCGACACAAGTCTCCTTCCTCACGGTGGGAATCTGGTGGTTTATCTTCTCTCTCCCTTTCTTTCGTCACGTCCATGATCAACGGTTGACTCCCTCACCTTCCATAAGCCCTCTCACCCACACGAAACAGGGTATTCGTTCAACATTCACCACCATTCGTCGTCTAGGACGCTATCCCGAACTTCTAAAGTACCTGATCTCCTTTTGGTTCTTCTCAGATGGGATTAATACCATCATCAAGATGGCTACCATCTATGGTCGAGAGATTGGCATCGGCCAAAAAGATCTTATCGCCGCTCTTCTGATCACCCAATTTGTCGGTATTCCCTGTACACTGATCATTGGCAAGCTATCCAATCGGCTTGGAGCGAAATCCACCCTTTCTTTCACAATCATTGCATATCTTTTCATCGTCCTCCTAGGATTCTTTATGCAATCAGCTATTCATTTTTATCTACTCGCAATCATGGTTGGACTTGTTCAAGGAGGAAGCCAAGCACTAAGTCGTTCCATCTTTACCCGCCTCGTCCCACCTCAACAAAATGCAGAATTTTTTGGCCTATATGGTTTATCCGGTAAATTTGCATCAATTTTCGGCCCAGCGCTTTTTGGTTTGATTGGACAGTTATCTGGATCCAGCCGCTTGGGCATTGCCTCCCTCGCTATCTTTTTTCTAGTCGGACTGATTATGCTTTACTTAGTCGATATCGATAAAGGAAAGCTTGAAGCTAATTCCTCATTCACTACATTAATAAAGCAGGCAGCAAAATAACGGGCCCTTTTCTTTAGGGGCCTTGCCCATACAACCGTTCTCTTTCGTATTCCACTGCTGATGTTAACAATTTCATACTAATATAGGCCAAAAGACGTATTCACACCAACTGGAAAAACTGGCAAAATGGTAAGGAAGTTTCTTCAAGGGAGGAATGAATTTTGCCAATTATTCGTAAACGCATGGTTACTTTGACTACTTTAGCAGTGGTCGGACTCATGGCGACTCAACCTGTAAGTTATGCGAATGCAAGTCCTTTAACATCAGCTAATGAGAATGCTACCCCACAGTCTCAAGTAGGTGAGTATCAGCTACCAGCTGAGAAGAGCCCAACGTTCCGAATTGCCATACCTAACCCACAACCATCTCCGGATCCAGCTCCCGAAAATCCACCTGCAGATCCTGATAATCCACCTCCACCGGATCCAGATGGTCCACCTCCACCGGATCCAAATGATCCACCTCCACCGGATCCAGATGGTCCACCTCCACCGAAGCCAGATAATCCGGATAACCCTGACAACCCAGATAATCCAGACAATCCGGATAACCCGGATAACCCAGGTACCGATCCAGGTAATCCGCCATCCAACCCAGGGAATGGTGGCATCAACCTACCTGATCCAAGCGATCCTTCCACTGTAGATAAACCAGAAACCGTGGGTACCATCAATAACGCAAAAGACCAAAACAAAGTGGACGACGAGGAAAAGGGCAAAAATATGCCGAATACCTCCGTCACTTATCCCATGCAGATTGCAACTGGCCTTTTGGTCGCACTTGCAGGTGCTGCGCTATTCTTCGTTCGTCGTCTAAAGGGAAATAAATCCTGATCTGAAGGATGAATCTTTTTGCTCTTACGAATATTTTCTACCCTCATAATCTTGAGCGGCCTCTCTTTTGCTGGTTATAGCGGATGGCACTGGTGGCAAGAAACTAACCTTGTCAAAGAATACGACGACAAGTACTCCGCATCAGCCAATGAGGAGGAGAAGCTCCTAAAACCTCTAGACAAGGGCATAAAGTACAAGAAAAAAATAAAAATCGGTCAATCCATTGGGGATCTGATTATTCCCCGGATCAAGGCACGTGTCCCACTTGTCGAAGGCATTGGAACAAATGAGCTAGCAAAGGGCGTAGGCCACTATCCTGGTGGCGGCATGGTCTTCCCAGGTGAAACAGGCCACTCCGTCCTCGCTGGCCATCGCGAAACCACCTTCAAAAAGATGGGCAAAATCAAAAAGGGTGATTACCTCATCGTAAACAATGATGAAGGGACCTTTACCTACAAGGTACAGAAAATGTGGATCGTAAAGGCAAATAATCACACCGTAATCGTGTCCAAGAAAAAGCCGACTTTAACCCTCATCACCTGCTATCCCTTCCGCATGTTCGGAAACTCTCCACAGCGCTATATCGTCCAATCTCAGCTAGTAAAGATTGAGAAGCCGGGAGAGAAGAAGTCTTAAGGTAGGTTGATAGGTAACTTTATTGATATAACAAAACCATCCCCCTCCCAGGGCCCGGGAGAGGGATGGTTTATTTTTAAGTAGCCCATGGGGAATATTTATTATACCTACCTTCTTACGTTGTCATGGTCATAAAAATAGAGTAGCGGGGACTAACCTCATAACGTTCCCATGTTTCAATTTTCGTATAGCCATTAAAAGTATCCGAGTGTGGTGACGTTGCCTTGTTCGTATTTGATTATTTTAGTGATCTTTTAGAATCTCTCATCGGTTCTTCGGGAATGAGTGTTACTGATCTCGTCGGTTTTTCTCAACGGTGTCGAAGCCTTTTTTGACGTCTTCTTTTAATTTATCTGAACTCTTATCGCTATTATTGTGGATGTTATCCGAAGTCTTCGAATACCTATCTAAAAAATATTTGTTAAGTGAATCTCTTCTCTCGAATTTATACATATCCAGTTTTTTGTACTCTTTTCTATTTAGCATATAATTTATTGCTTCAGTAAACCTGTCACTTTCGTTAATTTTCTTTTTATCCACACTGCCTGAAAGTTTAAGTAACTGGCCTGATTTTTGATTTTCATCATCCATATTCTTACCTAGATTAGCTTCATTGTACTGTCGCCATTTGTCCTCTAACTCCAGGTATTGCTTATAAAAATACTCTTTCAAATCTTCCTTGGATTGCGCCGTAAAATACGTTCCTCCACCAGCTTCCGCTACTTCCTGTAATGTCTGTTGCTCTTCATTATTCACATCAAAGCCAATGATATTGACAGTTGCTTTAATATGCGCTTTCGCCAACTTTTTGGCTTCTTTCACCGGATCCCCCCCACAGGTCTCTAACCCATCACTTACAACAAACACTACATTTTCTGCCTTGGCATTGCCTTTATTCGCAAAGCTTTCTCTTGCTTGCTTAATTGCACTTGCTAGAGGGGTCCATCCTGTCGGTTTTAACGGTGTTAAAGCAGACTCAAATTGCTTCTTATCCATTTGTTTCAAAGGGTAGACTTCCTCTACTGCAGAACAGGATATCTTTTTATCCGCTTTACTATTGCTTCCCTTGTGTCCATACGCTGTCAAAGAAACGTTGGTATCCTTCGGTGCTTTGGAAACAAATTGTTGCACAGCCGCCTTTGCGACTTCCATCTTCTGTCCACCACTCACCCGGGAAGACATACTTCCACTGCTATCAAGGAGAATGGCAAGGTTTTTCTCCTTCATATTCGGCATCTTTGTGTTATCTCCAGGTTTACTTCCTACTCTTGAGTAACTCGTATCAAATTCATCATAGGATTTCTTTTCAGGACGAAAATCTTCCCCAATTAAGTCCACAATACTGTTAAAAACTTCTTTGTCTGAGGCGTTCTTCGGAATCTTGTCTAACTCTTGCTCCACTTTCTTCTTATCATAGCGATCCCCTGCGTATTTGCCTGCTTTTCCTTTTAAGATTTCGTCCATCTTAACTGCTACCTTACGATTTTTAGGATCGTTGGCTTCTGTTTTACTTGTGGACGCTTGTTTGGGTGAATTAGCACAACCACTCAACATCAATACGAGAATAAGACCAAGTAGCCAAATCATTCGTAGATTTTTCATTCGGTTAATTTCCTCCTATAACTTATGAATTAATTACATATTGTTCCTCTATCATATACGTTACAATTCTACTTTGGTTTCAATTTTTTCAAATCTATTGACAAAAAAACATATGTAGCTATGCTGTTTGGACCTCCTAACTGCTTCGTCGGATATAACTATTAAATATCGACCATCTTCACTAATCGGCTTTCTCTACCCACAACAGCCAATTAGTATAAGTATTTTTTACCAAGTAAATTTATTGCGTGTTATTTCTTATAGAACCCATAGGAGAAAAAGGTCAAACGAACTACATTATGACCAATATAAAAAAGAGGACATATTCGGCTGAGTAAAAACAAAAGGCAGTAGGATATGTACTTACGAAAGTGATTGGGTTGTAAAACAGTCGCCAAAAGGCTAGGCACCCGACATTCCATAGTCATGTTATGGGTAAGACGTTTTAAAAAAGGAGGGTGCGGCAGGGGAATTGGAAAGGGGTCGAGAAGGCTAAAAGGAAACGAATACGAAATGATTAAGCAACTGATCGATCTTTCGGTGCAAGAAATCGTACTATGATGCAAAAAAAGGCCATGTGATTTCGAGCAATACCTAAAACCGAGAGTTCCAGGCTTCACGCTCTAATGAAAAATGGGTGACAGACATTACCTATCTTCCCTTTAAGCAAAAGTTTTTGTATCTTTCCGCAATCTATGATCTTTATAACAACGAAGTCATCGCTTATAAAATTCGCCCACAGAATGATCTTCGGGGTCAAAAAAGCGATTCACCAGCGAAAAACCCGAGGAACCCTCTTACATAGTGACCAAGGCTTTCAATACACTTCTAAATGGTATAACCACCTGGTAGAACAACATGGTATTCTTGCAAGCATGTCCAGGAAAGGAAACTGTCTCGATAACGCTTGCATGGAGAGTTTCTTTGGTCATTTAAAGAGTGAACGCTTAAAACTCCAAACGTTTACCAAAACTAGGGACCTAGTCAATGAAATTCATCGCTATCTTCAAATCCTATAACACGAAGCGATTCCAAAAGAAACTAAACAACCTTAGTCCGGTGTACCGAACTTAGGTTTACCTAATGTCGTTGCTTTTATTGGTTTGTCTACTTGACAAGGGTAAGATCAGGACCAGCAGAGGGTGTTTGTTTTAGTTATAGAGATAATAAAGATGGCCTTAATTATTTTTTTTAAAAATCCACTTAAAAAATTCATACACTAATACAAAAGGGATTAATGCAATCCCGATTACTTCCAATACACCTCCTATAATCCAATCAATAAACTGTTTTATTTTTCGGAGTAGAAACATTTTAATTCGCCCTCTTTCACAATTAATCTTTCTATAAATAAAATAAAATCGAAATCAATAAAATGATAAATAAGATACATTGTTAAATTACTGAAATGTCAAATAAATAAACATATAAAGGCCTATATTTCAACTAAGCTATCCAAATTACTAGTGCGAGTTATTACTAAGTATTAGTCACTTTTTCAAATATCCTATTAAAATTAATTAAACCTTGTAATTTAGATAGTAATACATCCCTATTATTTCTCTTAATACTTACTATAACAAGTATGTAACCAGTTGTAAAATTAATTAGTATACATGGCACCACCCCTTGATACTCTGCGACTCACAAAGAGTTCTCATTAAATAATCATTCTTTCATAAAGTCTAACTGTTAACTAATTACATCGATCCTTCTTCATTTTCTTATCATCTGTCTTGTATTTTTTCTACCATTACAGAAAGTCCAGCACCTACTATACAAAGAAGAACTCCATAAACAAGCCCAGCTAGTAACGAAAAGATATCAATAGCTAACATTGGACCATATATCCCAAATGTTATTAGCATATTTAAAATAACCAGACATATCCCGGTAATTCCCGTTAATAAAAATCGATGATTTTCATGTTTTGATACTAAGTAGCCTGCAGGTACATATGTAATGACTTGCATTAGCACAATTAAAAGTACCCCACTTTTTAAGCCAAAAAAGGCTGATACAAGACCAGTTGTTAAACACAGAAATATTCCAAGACATATTCCTCGAAAAACACGCAAGACCATTCTACAAAACCTCTCTTTCTGTATTTTTATTAGGCCAAGATGCATGAAATATTAGTACCACTAGCAGTAGACCTGAATAGATAAATGAACAAACAAATATTATGTCAAAGTAACGTGCCATTAGGAAACTAAATATCCCTGCTATACCCCCTCCAACGAAACCAACTAAAGCCAATACCTTACCTATCATTGTCTTAGGATTTTTCAACTCTTCTAGAATTCGGTTTTTATTATTATGAGCCAGAAAAATAATAAAAAAATGGAATATTACTAAAACTAAGACATGTAGCAAATTCCCGTGAAGTAATCTAACAATATATACAGCTGCAAAGATAGTTCCAACATCCAATTGCACCATACCAAATTTCACTTTAAAATCGTGATTATCATATTTCAGCAATTTGTACAGTATAATAAATATGAAAACAATAATGAAGTACATACTACTAAGAAAAAACATTAAATAAGATGGAGTTGGAAAAACCGTCGCCAATATTGCAAATATAATAGGTAAAGGTAAACCTTGAGTTATACCTACTTCACTTTGTCCTTCTTTTGGCTGACTTTTCTTTTCCAGAATGATCCCCCCCTATATTTAATTACTTTATATATTATACACTATTAGTAATTTATCATCCAATATATACTTACTTGTTTTATCATTTGTATATATTTAACTAAATGAAAGGAACCTCTATTTTTATCGATTATTCGATGACTGCACTTATTAAAAGAGGTTCCTTTTATTTTTGCTATTAGTAATTAATTAAATATATATTTCTAAGAAAACCACGATTTCACTGTATCTACCCCCTTTCCAATTCCTTCTTTCGCTTTATCTAATCCCCATTTGATGCCCTCTTTCGTTTTATTTTTTATCGTCTGTCCAACTTCTGTAGATAATGCAACACCTATTCCTGCTCCAATAACGGCACCAATGACAGTACCAACAAGTGGTACTGACGAACCTATGGTAGCTCCTGCTGCAGTTCCTGCCAAAACTCCAGCTAGAGCTGCACCAGCGCCAGCACTTACTACACCTGCCCCTACACCCCAACCAAGCTCATTTATAAATTCGGCACCTACATCCGTAGTTAATCCCTTCTCCTGAAACTCCCCATATGCACTATATAATGCCATCCCGCTACTAATCAACCATCCACCTGCTCCTTTTAGAGCGAAACCAGCACCCTTGCCAAAGCTATTAAACTGATTTTTCAATCCAAATTCGGTGCCATTTTTAAAATAACGTCCAAATAGCTTTTTATCTTTAAATGATGTAGGTCCATCTCCCGCATAACGGTAACCTGTTTTTACACCATCTGCATCATAAACGGGTATTAATCTTACCCCTAGACGCTTGTGGAGATTTTCATAGAAAAATTTCGACTTCCCATAGGCTCCTGCGGCCTTCTTCAGTGCTGTTATTAATAGCCCATGTTCTGCATTGATTTTGTCCCAACCATCTTTAAGTTTTTTTCCAGGGTCCTGATTTCCATTCATGTTATTGCCATTTATATCTTTTCCGTTGATGTCAGTTCCTTTAATATCTCCGTTTATTATAGATACAATTTTTTGGTGTATCTGTGACTGTCCACCATTAGACACGAAGTAGTTTAAAATGAAAGCAAGAAGAGCAATTCCAAATAGTAGTGCAACGTATTCTACAGTGGTAGCTCCTCGCTTCCACCACTGCAATTTATTATTTCCCATAATATTCCACCTTATTTAATTTTATTTCAAAAATGCTACTGGATCGACTGGTCGTCCACCAATTTTTACTTCAAAGTGCAAATGAGGACCTCGACTATTTCCGTTATTACCACTTTCCCCAATTTTTTGTCCTTTTTTGACCTCGTCACCCACCTTCACCACAGGTTGATCACTGTACATATGGGCGTAAAGTGTCTGTACTCCATTTCCATGGTCAATCACAACATAGGTTCCATAACTGCGATCACCTAGGTTAATCACCTTCACAACTTTTCCATCTTCAGCTGCTTTAATTGGTGTTCCAATAGGTGCTGGGAAGTCTTGTCCAGTATGGCCAGAGTAGCATGACATTCCACAACCCGGTGGCGCGGGAATGGGTGTGGCAAGGCGTCCTCCTGGAAGAACTGAGCCGCCTAAGAACGCACCACCAGCCCGTTTACCAACACCTACACCTACATCACCTCCGAAGGAAGCAGCGCTATTTAATAAGGGGGCATCAGAATCACTAGAGTAGGTATACGCCTTTGTGTCCATAAATAGGATCGGGATATCCGTATTGGCTTTTGCTGTAACCTCACCGTTTTTAATCTTCACTTTTAATTTTTTAAGCTTGTACCCTTCGGATTTACCAAAGGATGAAGTCCCTTCTTTTTCTGCCAATTCAGCATCACCTGTAAGAGAGGCAACCTTAACGGCATCACGAATCGCACTATGTGTATCCATAATGGCTAAACCGAAAATAGCAAACTGCCAGATAACAAAACTAAGGATTAATGTGAGAGGTAAGATCGTAACAAATTCTACAGTGGCCGCTCCTTCGCGTTGCCGCAACATTACAAGTAGACCCTTGATGGTTGATCGCATGCCTTCTCCTCCCTCTACCTACATAAAATTAAATTAATTAATAATGATCGCCTGTTTATGACTGCGGTATGTGATCTCCTTTGAGGGAAGAAAGATGATCCGAATCTTGGTCTCTGCACGCACTTTAATATGATTGTCTCTCTTCTTTTTGTACACATCGAAGGTTTTTAAGCGGTAATAATCCGGTGCCATTCCAAAATCTCGTTTACCATCACGTTCTGCCTTCTTGATGTTTCCTGTGCTTGCGGCATATCGAACTTGATCGCGCATAGTATTTTCTGTTTCCACAACCGCCATGACACAAATGGCCATTTGCCAGATAAAGCATGCTGTTAATAAAAGGAGAGGCAGAATCGCGACGAATTCTACCGTGATTGCCCCTCGTCGATTGCGCCATATCTTCACGTTCTTCACCTGATCTCTATCGGTTATATTTGACGTGAACTGCACCGTCGGAAATTCCATCCAAATAGTATCGTGAAGGGCCGCTTCCTGAACCCCGAATGTCATATTTAACAAAGTATTCCTTGGCCAGAATGGATTTGAACGGGGTTCCTGCTTGTACCTCTAAGCGACCACTTCGTGAAGTGATTAGTCCCTTTCCTTTAGCTCCATGTTTATCTACATATTTCTTCACTACGCGGACCAACTCACCACGATGGCGGGCCACTGACCAGCGGATAAAGGCTTCACGTTTGGCATCGTTCCCCATCGCCTCTTGATAGTTGTCTTTATGTAGATCGAGCCAAGCAGCCAAATCGCCACTGATCCACCCATCCATTTTCTTGGTTGCTGCTAGACTGGCAGCGTCACCGGCTACTTGGCTGTTGGAGTGGGACATCCACGCCACAGCCAATGAGCCGATGAACATAAAGAGAATGGCGAAAACGGGGAGGCTTGCTACCCAAAGGGTGGTGACATTACCTTGGGTGTTTTTGATAATAATAGTGATCTTTTTCATAGGATCCCTCATCGTTTCTTTGAGAATAACCTTATTGTTTTTTTGTCAGTTTTTCTCAACGCCATCAAACCCTTTTTTTACATCTTTATCTAATTTATTCTTTGATTTTTTATAATTATCACTCACTGCATTAGATGTTTTACCGTACCTATCCAAAAAATACTGAGTAATTGCTTCTCTCCGTTTCAATGCTAATGGTGTCAAGGAGTAAGCGTCCCGTTTATCTCTTATATACTCTATTGCTTGATGAAATCTATCTTCTTCATTTTTCTTTTTCTTATCTATAGATTCATTCAAATTTCTCAAATCACTATATTTATTTCCAAAGTCGTCGTTGAATTTCAATTGAGATCGATTGTCGTAGTTCCTCCACTCCTTCCTCATTTTTTCATATTGATCGTTGAAATAATCATTTAATTCTCTTTTGGATTGTGCAGTAAAGTAAGTTCCTCCACCGGATTCCGCTACTTTCTTTAGCTGCTTTTGTTCTTCATTGTTTACATCAAAGCCGATAATATTAACGGATGCCTTTACATTAGCTTCAACCATTTTCTTAGCTTCCGTTGATGGATTTCCTCCACAGGTTTCTAAACCGTCGCTTACTACAAACACAACATTATTTGACTTTTTGTTTTCTTCTTTACTAAAAGTAGCTCTCGCTTGACTTATGGCTCTAGCAATAGGAGTCCAGCCAGTAGGCTTTAAAGACTTTAAGGCAGAATCAAATTTCTCTTTGTCCATTGAACCTAAGGGATATACTTCCTCTACTGATCTGCACGATTTATTCTTATCTGCCTTGCTATTACTTCCTTTATGCCCATAAGCGGTTAAGGAAACTTTTGCTTCCTTTGGAGCCTTATTTACGAATTGTTGAACCGCTTCTTTAGCAACAACCATCTTTTGTCCACCACTAACATTTGAAGACATACTTCCACTACTATCTAAAAGTATTGCTATATTTTCGGGTTTTTTTTCAGGATTTTTTATATCATCATCTGGTTTTTTTCCCGTTTTATAAAAGATGTCAAAATCATCAAATGCTTTTTTTTCAGGACTAAAATCTTCTCCAACTAAATCCACAATACGGTTAAATATTTCTTTATCAGAAGCGTTTTTGGGGGTTTGCTCCAACTCTTTCTCTACTTTTCTTTTATCGTAGCGGTCCCCGGCATACTTTCCTTCTTTACCTTTTAAGATATCCTCAATATTTAATGCTACTCTATCTCTTAATTTATTACTTTCACTACTAGTAGTACTTGATTTATTAGAGGAATTAGAACACCCACAAAATAATAAAATTAAAGAGAGAAAAATAAAAACCATCGTCATTTTCTTAAAAATCATCAATGTACTCTCCTTATTTAACATACAGAGGCATATGATTTAAAATCATATGCCTGTGTATAAAATTAATTTATTTACTTACCAGTACCAATACTTGCGATTGCGGCTTTAACCTTTTCAAATAACGGTTTTTGCATATCCCCGGACATATTAAACAAAAGCATCCCAATTGCGGCAGCTCCAGCTAGAACTGCAACATATTCCACCGTAGATGCACCTTTTCTGTTTTCCAATACATTACTGAATTTTTTTGCTAACAAATAGGCCTTAACAGATAGTTTTTTCATTCAAAACCCTCCAATGTTATTGATAAACCCTTTTAAAAATAACCAACTATCTCTCGATAGAGAATCACCCCCTTTACTTTCTAAAAAAACTTATCTTTTCCCTGCATAAACTGCAACACCATCACTCCAAACACCAAAATCATAATAGAAGGTGTCAAAATCAACCCGGCAATTGCTGAAATCTTCGGTTCCGACTTCCCTGCCTGTTCCTTTGCTTTCTCTGCACGCATCGTGCGCATTTCGGAAGCTTGTTGAGCAAAAGTCTCCGATATTGGAGTTCCTAAATTATGCGCCTGAATCATCGATTGAATTAAAGCCTCCAGGTCAGGGGAATCCGTCCTACTAATTAAGGAGCGATAAGCTGTTTCCCGTTGGACACCAAAGGAGATCTCCTGATTCATACGCATAATCTCTTCACTTAATGGACCTTTTTGTGTACCAACAAAGTATTCAAGAGCTGAATCTAAGCTCATACCCGCTTTCAACGTAATACTCATCATGTCGAGAAAATCAGGCAATTCAAATTGAATTTCTAACTGTCGTTTTTTCGCTTTTGACTTAACCCATTGAATAGGGAATATATAACCAATTAGGGGTGCAAATACTGCAAATGTTCCAAAAGGTAAACCAAGGAGATAGTATAGTAGCCCACCAATACCAAATAATACAGTTCCTACTATCTTCGCTCCTTGTAACCGATCAATGGTTAAGCCATAGGGGCGACCCGCCTTGATCAAGTAATCCTTCAACTCTTCTGGATCACTCATCAACTCGATGCTCTTGCCTGCTTCGGCACATTTGTCACACCAGTGAAGAAGACTACTTTTCCACCCGTCTTCCTCCTTATCCTCGATGGACAGAGAACGAGGTGTTTGCTCAATGATTTTTTGTGTTACCTTGGCTTGTTCTTCCCGGTACTTCACATACATCATGCCAGCCATCACGACACAGATGAGGGAAGCTGTTACAATCACATACAATTCCATAAAGGGTCACCTCCTATCTCACACACGAATTTGGGAAAATTTCTTTACTAGTACTACGCCTAGGACTTGTAATAAACCGAATACGCCCAAAATTATCATCCCAGGTAAAGAGGACATCAATTCCCAAAATCCGTCTATCATTTTGCTCAACATGAGCGCAATTAAGATGGAGATAGCTGGTAAAGCATACGCTGAGGTTCGAGCCTGCGCAGTTACCGCACGGATTGTCTGGTGGATAATCTTCCGCTCTTCCATCGTAGAAGCCATCTCACTCATCACTCTAGCTAAATCGCCACCCGCACGGCGTTGGATAATTAGCGCATTTGCAAATACTTGTATATCGTTGGTATTGACTCGTTGTTGAAGATCGCGGACCGACTCTTCTAAATCCTTTCCAAGCTCAATCTCACGCACTACCCTACCTAGCTCTACCTTAATCGGAGATGGCATCTCCTGTACGACCAATTGTAGTCCTTGAGGGATGGACAAACCTGCTCGAGCTGCACTACTCAGTAATCGACAGGCTTCTGACAACTGATTATCCAATCTCTGTGCATAAATGTGCTGTCGGGAGCGCAAGAAAGCAGTGGATCCAACTGGGACGGTGACAATGGAAATCAGTACACACACAAGGATGGATTCAATGCCGACCATCATATTCATGATGAAGATCATGCCGATCAATCCCATAGCGAGGAACGAACCATAATCAGAAGGTTTTAAATCCAAACTGGCCTGGTCCAACTTCACCCTCATCTTCTTTGCCCATTCTGTACCATCTACACGATCCGCTAGAGAGTCCGACCAGCTAGATTTTTCTAAGCCCTTGTACATCCAGTCATTTAACTTATCATGGGCTTTCTTTCTTTCATTGCTAAGTAATAGATAGTAGTGCAAAGCCCAGATTGCACATGCTGCGGCTCCTGCTATCAGGAGAGCACTCATGGTGTGCTCACCTTCTTCTTTTTAGGAGTGAAAATGGAGGCATCTACAGGAGCTCCATAGGCATGCAATCGTTGGAAACATTTTGGTATTTCTCCACTCGCCGTATGGAACCCTTGCACAACTCCCTCTGTATCAACTCCTGTCTGTTTAAAACTGAATAGTTCCTCCAGTTCTATAGAACCATCTGGGCGTTCTTGCATTTCCGAAATCGCGATCATCTTCCGTTGACCATCGGGCAAACGGGAAATCTGAACGATAAAGTCTATAGCACCAACCAAGTATTCACGGATGATAGAGGGAGGCAATTCGGCACTGGACATCATCACCATCGCTTCGAGGCGTCGCATTGCATCTCCTGGTGTATTGGCGTGAACCGTTGTCAAGGATCCTTCGTGACCCGTATTCATTGCTTGCAGCATATCAAAGGCCTCTGCTCCCCGTACCTCTCCAACAATAATCCGGTCAGGACGCATCCGCAGGGAGTTTTTCACCAATTGACGGATCGTGATTTCCCCTTTGCCTTCTACGTTAGGAGGACGAGCTTCCATTCCTGCCACATGGCCATGAGGTATGCGCAGCTCCGCCATATCCTCAATGGTCACTATCCGCTCATTTTCTGGAATAAAGTTTGCTAGAGCATTTAGAAGAGTCGTTTTACCACTACCCGTCCCCCCAGAGATGATAATATTCAGCTTCGATTTCACAACCGCTGCCAAAAAAGTAGCCATATCCGGAGTTAAGCTCTCAAATCCTACTAAATCCTCCATCTTGATCGGTGTCTGTCTAAATTTACGAATAGAAAGTAGTGATCCTTTCAAACTTACAGGAGGAATAACACCGTTCACCCGGCTACCATCTGGTAGGCGAGCATCTACTAGAGGGGAACTAACATCTACTCGCCGGCCCAGAGGAGCTACGATTCGGTCGATAACATGGCGTAGCGCTTCTTCATCACGAAACTGAATATCCGTTTTGTGAATGCGACCTTTTTTTTCGTAGTAGATCTCCTTAGGACCGTTTACCATTACTTCGGTGACATCCTGATCTTCTAGAAGAGGCTCTAAAGGACCATACCCTACTGATTCATCAATAATTCGAGTGATCAAGCGATCTCGATCTTGACGGGAAATTACTACCTGCTCATCTGCTAAATATCGACCAATTAGTCGGTCTAGTGTGATCCGCAATTCGCTCGAAGGCATCTGTGTCAGTTTTTCCAGATCTGTCTCACTGAGCAGACGAGCTTTAAAGTGGCGAGCAAGGGCATCTAGGCGTTCATCACTAGCATTGGGTTTTTGTGGTTTAGCCGTTGATGTTCGTTGAGATTGCCGTGCTCGCGGGGAAGGTTTTGGTTTTTCGCGATTAAATAGGGACATCTATATCCCTCCTTTAGGAAGCGGAAGCAGCATTTTTGGATTGCTGTCCCAACAAGGAGTCGGCTAGTTGTTTTATATCCTTAAGAAAAGGTGTACTTCGCTTTTCTTTCTGTGCTGTTCGCAAGGGTAATCCTCGGTTAATCGAGGGTTGTACACGCTTAGCGTCTTCACGCACGGTTCCTAGAACAGGATAATCAAAATGTTGCTTAATATCCTTATCGCGTAATTCGGTCTCTCGTCCGACACGATTTAAAATCAGTTCTAGACGGTCCGCTGGATCGACACCGATTTTATCAAAGAGCTCCAGTACCCGACTAAAGGATCGAATCGAGGGTGCATCAGGTGTCATCACATAGAACATTCGGTCTGCTTCTTCCAATGAAGCATAACTGATCGCATTCATATCCGTCGGCAAGTCTACTAAGATATAGTCGTAGTAAAGACGAGATGCGCGGAGTAGACGCTGGACATGTTCTTCAGTCACTTGTTCTGCGATTTCCGCATCCCGCGGGCTCACAAGAACTTCTATGTGGGAAACCTGTTCGATAGCAGTGACATTTCGTATGTGGTTATCATTCAATTCCTTTAGGACAGGGGTTAAATCGAAGATAGAACGTTCGTGATCCACATCTAGGTAGGTTTCCACGCCACCATACTGAAGGTTTAAATCTACGAGCAAAACACTGCTATTGGAGTCCAATTGTAGTGTCTGAGCCAAAGTGGAAGAAATTAAGCTACGCCCACAACCGCCTTTCCCACTATAAAAAGCCATTACTTGACCACGGCCCCAACTAAATCCGCCAGACGCTTTTTCTTTTACTTCCTTTTGAAGCGCACCCGCTTTTACCGCACGAGTCAAAACATCCATAATCGCTGTAATCTCATCTGGCAAAAACAAAATATCAAAGGCACCGGATCGATTTACATCTCTTGCTTTAATCGGATCTCTATAATTGGTTAAGTAGATTACGAGTGTATTAGGTAGCTCATTAACAATATAGTGCAGGGTTTGCAACCCACTTGAATCATCACTAGGTTCTTGCAATATGACGATATCTGGTTCTAAACGAGCAATCTCTCGTCTTACCTCTCCAGGGGTGATATGCATATATTGTGGGAAAGTATTTGCCACACGACTGATGATATCCTGTGCATGGACCTCATCCTCATCAACGATCAATAGCCGAACTGTTTCGCTCATTTTTTATCCCCCCTTTGATTAATTATTACTTTGTGCTGGTTGTTGTTTTGTATTGCTTCCTTGTTGGCCGGATCGGGGATTCGGTTTTTGTTGCCCCTTACCTGTTCCTGTTCCTGGTTGTTGTTTCGTTCCCTCGCCTGGTTGATCTTGTTTTTGTGGAGCTTTAAGAACCCGGATAGAATGGGCAAAGTTTTCTGCCTCAACTAATCGTTTTGATTCATCCAATGATAGCTCAACACCAATAGCTTTATTTCCTTTAGCTACACTGAATACTAACTTGTCGCTTAATAAGAATTTAGTATAACCTTTTCCATTTTCTCTTTCATAAGAGACCAAGATATCAACTCGATCCTGTGATTGAAACATATCATCAAACAAGACTCTTTCAGAAGTACGCAGACCCACTAACCTCTTCGCGGGATCTTCTAGCTGAGTTGCTGGCCTCAACACATTACTAGTTAGCTCATCCCCCTTAGCGATGGCTACAACAGAGACCTTTCCATCCAATAGCTTTAAATCCCCCACCTGATTGGGCTTATAATATCGTACAGGTATCGACTTTAAATCAAAATCTGTACGGCGCAATGGTTCCCGTGATGAGATATCACGTTTAGCAACAAGAACCATCCGCTCTTCACCCAGTCCTGCGCGTAGTGCATTACTCTCCTCTAAAAACATGTACGCAGCCACGCCTGCTAATAACACCGATAACACAGCAAATATGATAGCTCTACGTTTGGCATCTTGCATCGAAGCAACACCCTTATCCATAGAAATAAAACAGCTGAACTATAGTTGTATAAATATTTAGATATTATACGTTAGTCTGTTTTTAAATAAATATGACTTGATATTTTATGAATATACGTGTTGAATTAGATAAATATATACATTCCATAAGTGATAAGTAAACCTAATAGAATGAATGGTGCAAAGGGCATTTCCCACTTACGATCTACTTCATGTCTGTATTTTATTTTTGCGTATACTGCATAAAAAGCTCCGAGAAGATGTGATACGAAAAAAATACATAAAAACGCTTCGAATCCTAAAGTAAATGCAATTGCAGCAAATAACTTGATGTCTCCTCCACCAATGGATCGCCCCCCAGTGAGGATTGCTATGACAGCTAGCCCTAGAAAAACTCCAATTGCCGATAATCCATACTCCATCCAAGCTGTAGAACCTATAGAGAATTGTTCATAAAAGTGAACAAGAAAGCCCCACCCGAGGAGTGAGAGCACAAACCGATCATAAATTAATCGCTCGCGTAAATCAGTCCAAGTTGCGAAAAGCAAAATAACAGCAGTACCAATAAATAGTAAGTGTTGGATCATCCTGTATCTCCGTTGAAAGGATAACGTTGCTTTTTTCGTTGCTTTTCTGGAAACAATTCCTTCTAACGACTATTATATGTGAATGAGGGGCCGAAGCCAACTGTTTTTAAAAAAATATGTCAAAATAACTACAAAAAAGATGTTTCAAGCAATTAAACACGTACCAACTAATAGTGAGTACCCTGGAATTTGCGCTGTTTCAGCTAGTTTCTACACAAATAAGTGGATTAGCTCTGGCTCTCATTAGCGTTCCATTTTTAAAACAAAAGCACTATTAACATAGGTATAAAGTACTAGTCCGCATTTCCTCTTCCCTTATTAGGAGTCACCGGACCATTTCGGAAAAATTGTAAGCTAAGACATATTTCGGCCACAAAGGAGCGCCAGGATTTTACCTAGCACTCCTTTTTTAATAAAAAACAGAAAATACAATTGATTTTTTGTTCATATTGTATATAATATATTCGAAAAGTAAAATATAAAAAAAGGTGGTTTTGACATGATATTCAAAAAAATATCTGCTATGATTGCTGTTGGTGCAGTGGCTGTTTCCCTATTAATGCCATCTGCAACATTTGCAGATGGTCTCAATGCTCAAGGTTGGGATTATGTAGGAAAGAGTACATTTACAACTCAAAGTTCAACAGTTAAATCTGGTGGCGGAAATTTTCAGTTTTGCTTTAGCCAAACTTCAACCATCGTTCCTGGAAAATACGGTTTATGGGAACAAGATGGGGATGATTATCAAGCTGCAGGCGAGGTCACTATAAGAGCTGGTGCGAATCCATGTGCAGTGTTTAATGATATTGGGAAGTTTGTTGATGGTTCAAATAAGAGAGCAGAATTTCTCATAACTAAAAATAACTCTAAAACAGCCACAGTAAAATTTTATGATTGAATAAGTGAGAGTATTTTAAATTAAATAAGCGAACAAAAATTGAGGCTGTCGAGACTTTCTCGACAGCTTATTTTTACCCTTTTCATCCTCATTATAGTAAATTAGGATAGAAATATAAATAAGGAGAAAGTATTTTCACCTTAATTCATAACCCCCTAACACAAAGCAGGAGTTACTCATGGAATTATGAAGGAATTGAATTTGCTGCTATTAACCCCCGCTGAAGATTGTGTCCAACTAGCAATGGACCTCTCTGAAGAAAAGTCAAACAGATTCATTCGCTCAAGTATTCAAATGGGGCGCTTATACATAGAACAAGAAAAGTGGGCCAAAGCGGAAGCAGTATTAAACGAATCAAAGCGAATTGCTGAGGATTTAAATAACATGGTCTACTTGACTGATGCACTCCTTGCACTAGAGAGATCTTTTTTTAAGCAAAAAAATAATGCAGAGGCTATCATTTATTATAAGAGAGTGATTGATCAAGCCAAAACGTATAACTACTTAGATAGAATACCAAAGATGGTACTGGTGGACTGATTGTGTCAAAGTCCATCTACCCCTATCTCCGAAAAAGACGTCCATTCATTTTTTAAATAATGACCTGCTTTATTACGATTTGCAGGGTTATATTTTTTGACTCTCCAAAACTTCATTTTTATTCTCCTATACCAACCAGTTATTAAGTCCAACTCTGAAAAGAGGCTAACAGTCAATCAGTCGCCAATTCTTTATAAATTCGCGTCATACGTACCCATTCTATTTTTTTTGCTACCTAAATCTTTAATTGAACCAGCCATTTTCCATACACCACCATTATGACTATCTTTATCTGGGGTGATATATCTATTCTTTTTCTTAAATATTGGTTGACCATGTGTAGGAAATTACACTCAATAATAATTTAAGGACTAAGGTTCTTGTTACAAAGCGCGACAAAAAACCCCTATCAAGTTTGTTGTAGGACATTTATCCTCATGAACAAAACCCATAGGGGATTGAAATTATTCAATATGTAAATTAATCTCCCACAAACCAAATTTCTTCGCATTCTTCATTTTTCAATGTGTTAATTAGATGATCAATATCTGATATATATACTTTATTATTTATAAATAACTTCATGTTCTCTAATTCTTGTGCCAATTGATCTATTTTTGCCTGTTCCAACTTTACATCAGTTAAATAAAAATCACTCAAAGTTCTCAAAACCAAATAGCTTCTCCAATTATTGTTAGATTTAAAAATCTCATTGTGTAATGATTCGTTAAATTCTTCTCTTTTAAACAGACTACCATTTTTATAAAGAAGTATATCTAGCGCCATTCATTACCACCCTCATTTATTTTTATTTCCATTTTTTCTGTGGAAAAGAAGTTACAACTTCTCCATTTTTATTAACAACAACTCTAATTTTATAAAGTTTACTTCCATCTTCGTCAACACCAAGTGGTTCTTTATACTCTTTCTCATAAATAAATCTGTCGCCATCTTTTGTGACTCTATCCGGTTTTCTAAATGTGTTTCGGGAATATGTTCTCCACTGTCCCCCTGAAATTGTCCATTTGCTTTTGTAAGGAAATTTTTTATTTCCCATATGTCGCTCTTCTACATGTCTATTAGACTTTCTAGAAAATATTATTTTATTAGGAGGCTTGACTTTTTTCTTGTAATTTTGTTTACAATTATTCCCGGCAGCACATCCCTTGCGCTTAAACCGATTTTTCGCTCGCTTTGCGGCCCTAGATGCGTCCATGAGGTCATCCGCTTTTTCAATTCCTTTTGCGGCTCGCTTTACGTGCTTGGCGCCTGGAATAACTATACCAGCAGCAGCTATCACTCGATCTTTCTTATTCAGTTTATTACCAAAAATATCATATCCACTACCAGCTTCAAAAGCTGACTTTATATTAGAAACCACTGGAACGCTATCTAGGATAAAGCTAGTCCCTTCTTGAACTATAGGGTTATGAGTCACTTTTGAGACAGTTGATTCACTTTTGGAAGGGGGTTTTTTCTTTGGAAAAGGGGTTTTTTTGGGCTTCGGTATATCCTTCGCTTTTCCCGGTATATCTCCACCTGTAACTTTACCAGCAATTATTTGTTGAACTTTCTCTTCAATAGCATTCTTCACAGTGCCGCCAGATAAGAAATTATAAAGTACTCCAGCGATCAGTAAAGCCGCTACCAGAATAATAACATATTCAATAGTACTAGCACCTTTGCGACTTTTCAAGAGGACGCGAAAAGGATTTTGCATTCTATTGCTTCACTCCTTGAATTTATAACATAAATAAAGCAAAGCCAATGAGACTGATTAGGATCATTGCCACTATAACTACTAAAAAACTTAGTAGTAGGATCCCAAAACCTTGAATGGATGAGATATTGTGTGCTTCTCCGACGCTCTTCGATATAACAACTACATACCAAACTGTAAGAACAAGATCCATCAAACCAAAAATCCAAAACAATACTGACAGCAATACTGATGTATCCAATAGTGGGTGCAGTGTAGTAAAGTTATCCTTCTGAAAAAGTAATAGTTGAGGTATCCAAAGAATTCCTTTTACAATAAAAGGAATTCCTCCCCATGCCATGGCAATTCGTGTTTCCATCCAATCAGCATCACCGCTAAAAAATCGGCTTCCAATCCAATATATAAGCCAACTAATCACTATCCACATCACTAGACCTTGGATAATACCTAGGATCGGAGAGCCAACCACAATAAGGCCAAAGGAGTACTTATCTCCCAATGTTCGGCTTACTGCTGAATCGTAACCAAATACCAAACCAAATAATGCAACGAGTAGAAGTTGCCTTGACAAAGGTGTATCATTTATCAAACTTTGTATAGTTTCTCTTGTTCGCAACCAAATTGATAACCATGGCTTAATTTGATCCATAATAACCCTCCTAATAAATTTACTTAAAGACTAAAACACCCCGAATTTGTTTATAAGTCACAGTTCCAAATTCACGACTGTCTCTGCTTCCTGCTAAGTGGTCACCCAAAACAAATACATGGTTCTTTTCTACTGTGATAGGTCCAAAATTAGAAGAACCTTTTCCGTTGATAGGAAAATTGAATTTCTTTCGATTAATAAACACTTGCCCTCTTCTAATCTCAATTTGATCATTAGGGAGACCCACAACACGCTTGATATACTCCGCACCAATTATGGTAGGGTGTTGAAAACCAATAATATCTCCGCGGTCGATGTCTTTTAAGGCAAACTCTCGGCTAAGTACAGATTCGTGATTTGTGAGAGTAGGGCTCATGCTATATCCATCCACTTCATAAAAAAAGAAATACTGAAAAAAAATAAATATGCAAATAATCATGACGATACATACACTTAAAGAGATCGTAATGATTTTTTTCATATTATTTCTCCCTTCATTATGAACAATAGAAGTAATCCTTCTAAATCATACCAATATCATCCTTTAAGCTCAATAAAACTTAAGTACTAATACAAAGGAAATGACTTATGTTTATATAGTCAAGTATCAAATACTCTCTCTCCAAACAACGAAGGAGAAACTACCTTCTACGCATATTCTCAACCATTCAACCACAAAAGAGGTGAGTGACCCATAAATGAAAGTGAATGGAGTTTTCACAGAACCACAGAAAAGCTCCCTCTTCATTTACAAAAGGGAGCTTTTCTTACTTCTATTCTTTTCAACTCACCCCTGCTCCTAATGCAGATGTACCCCAACAATCAAAATAATGACTTGAAGTTGCAATGCAATCTCAAGTCATTATTTCGCAATGTGAGTGAGTGCCTTTTATTGCATCCTTTCCGCAACTGAAACGACACGCTTGGCCTGATGTTTCACGGCATTTTGAAAAGCTTGCTTATCTCCAACCATTTTATTGTTTTCATCGACAGATACACTGGTTCCGTAAGGATTTCCTCCTGCGCCAAAAGCGGATTGGTCGGTATATCCCGGTGCGACCACAATGGCTCCCCAATGGTACATTGATGTGTAAAGAGACAAAATCGTGGCTTCTTGTCCACCGTGAACATTTTGAGCGGATGTCATGGCGCTAACAACTTTATTAACCGTTTTCCCACTGAACCAGATGCCACTAGTGGTATCTATAAATTGCTTCATTTGGGCAGAGACGTTTCCAAATCGTGTAGGTGTACTGAAAATAATGGCATCTGCCTCTGCGACATCATCGGGGGTAGCCACTGGGATATCTTTTGTGGCTTCCACATGGGCTTTCCAAGCGGGGTTTCCATCGATCACGGTTTGTGGAGCGAGTTCTTGCACCTTACAGATCTTCACTTCAGCTCCGGCTTCCTTCCCACCCTCAGCAGCCCATTGTGCTAACTCATAGTTCGATCCAGTGGAACTGTAATAAATAATAGCGAGTTTAACGGACATAGTAAACCCTCCCTAAATATTAGTTTTATACAACTGACCTTTTTTACTATCCCTTCAAGGAAAGGTAAATATCCATTGAAAACCCCAGTCTTTTTTCTAGGACACTTAATATCACTAATTACAAACATCAAAAAAGCCTCCCTTTTCATTTACAAAAGGGAGGCTTTCTTATTTCTATTTATTCTATTCAGCTTACCCCTGCTCCCGCATCACCGGGAACAACAGCACATCACGGATCGAAGGACTATCTGTCAGTAACATGACGAGGCGGTCGATCCCGATACCGAGGCCGCCTGTTGGAGGCATGCCGTATTCGAGGGCTTCGAGGAAGTCTTCGTCCATCGGGTGGGCTTCGTCATTGCCTTGGGCCTTCTCTTTTACCTGGGCTTCAAAACGTTCCCGTTGATCGATGGGATCGTTTAGCTCAGTGAAGGCGTTGGCGTGTTCGCGACCAACGATGAAGAGTTCAAAGCGGTCGGTGAAGCGCGGATCGTCTGCGTTTTTCTTGGCAAGGGGGGAGATCTCTATAGGATGACCATAGACGAAGGTTGGCTGAATCAGGGTTTCTTCTACCTTTTGCTCGAAGAATTCATTGACGATGTGTCCAAATTTCATACCTGGTTTCGTTGTGATTCCGTGTTCTTTCGCTAGGGCCAGTGCTTCTTCATCACTCATCTTGGTCCAGAAGTCAACTCCGGTATGCTCCTTGACGAGGTCGACGATATGCTTACGTGTCCAGGGACTTGTAAGCTTGATCTCTTCCTCTGCGTAGGTGACGGTGTCTGAACCAAGCACTTCTTTGGCCGCATGGGTAATGATATTTTCGGTCAGATCCATGATGTCATGGAAATCAGCGAAGGCTTCGTATAGTTCCAGCATCGTAAATTCGGGATTATGGCGAGTAGAGATACCTTCATTCCGATAGACACGGCCGATTTCATACACTTTTTCAATACCACCTACGATGAGGCGCTTTAGGTGTAGTTCGATAGCAATTCGCATGTAGAGTTGCATATCGAGGGCATTGTGATGGGTGATAAAGGGACGCGCTGCAGCCCCACCGGGAATCGTGTGAAGTGTAGGGGTTTCTACTTCTAAATAACCCCGCTGATCCAGGTAGCGGCGAATCGAGCTAATAATTTTGCTCCGGGCAACAAAGGTGTCCTTTACTTCTGGATCCATGATGAGATCGAGGTACCGTTTACGATAACGAAGTTCAACATCTTTAAGACCATGGAATTTTTCTGGCAAAGGGCGCAGGGATTTGGATAGGAAGGTAAGTTCATGAGCTTTGACACTAGTCTCCCCACGGTTGGTTTTAAAGACAATCCCGCTGATACCAAACCAATCCCCTAGATCGGCACTGGTAAAGGTTTCGTATTGTTCCTCGCCAACAGCATCCTTACGGACATAGATCTGGATACGGCCAGATTGATCCTGTAAATGAGCAAAGGAAGCTTTTCCTTGCTTTCGTTTAGCAACAAGTCGACCGGCGATCACAGCGGGTTGGCTTTTTTCTTCTAGCTCTTCCTTGGAAGACTCACCATATGTGGAGAGAATGTCCTGGGCGAGATCTGTGCGATCAAATTTTTGGCCAAAGGGATCAATGCCTCGTTCACGTAAGGTGGTTAGTTTGTCGTGCCGAATTTGCAGAAGCTCGTTAAGCTCTTCTTCCTGCAACAGTGCTTGTTCTTCTTCTCGACTCACGTCGGATTCACACCTTTCCAAATAGCAATACGCCCTGTTAACCGCTATACCACTCGTTATGGGCAAAAGATCGAGGAATTAGACCGATAAAAGCCGCCTTAGCCGGCGGCAAAATGATTCTACCGTGGAATAAGAATGCTCTTTTCTATCATATACCCGCTCGTCCATAAGGGACAAGCGGGTATATGGGAGAAAATAACGTAAAGAGGTGTCTTAAGAGCTACAATTCTTTAAGCGGGAACTACCTTTTTACGCTCTTCTAAACCAGTGACAAAGTCCGCCAATACCTTCGCCATCCCGTCCCGTGTCACTTGTTCGTTCACCTGATCCTTAATCCGGGCGCCGCCACGTAATCCACGTAGATACCAGGCAGCATGTTTGCGCATTTCGCGCACCGCTACATCTTCTCCCCGAAGGGCGATTAGCCGATCCATATGAAGAATGGCGATATCGATTTTCTCACGTGAACTAGGCTCTGGTGCCAGCTCTCCATTGGTCAAATAATGAATGGTGCGGTACAGCATCCATGGATTCCCCAAAGCCGCCCGCCCGATCATGACCCCGTCGCACCCGGTGGTATCCAACATGCGCCGGGCATCTTCTGGCGTCTGTACGTCTCCATTGCCAATCACTGGGATATTGACCGCTTCCTTCACCTGGCGAATAATGTCCCAATCCGCTTTACCGGTATACATCTGTACCCGGGTACGACCATGAACGGATACCGCTTGCCCACCAGCTCGCTCCACGCGCTGTGCATTCTCAACAGCATAGATATGCTCCTCATCCCAGCCGATGCGCATCTTCACCGTAACCGGCTTATCCACTACATCCACTACCGCCGAAACCATCTCCTCAATCTTATCGGGATTGAGAAGCCAGCGGGCTCCCGCATCACATTTGGTCACCTTCGGTACAGGACATCCCATGTTGATATCGATGATGTCCGCATTGGTCTGCTTGTCGACGACACGAGCGGCCTCTACAAGGGAAGCTTTATCTCCGCCAAAGATTTGAAGGGAGAGGGGTTTTTCCCGCTCATCGACATAGAGCATCTGCTTGGTTCGTTCATTCCCATGGATGATCGCCTTATCGCTCACCATCTCAGCGCAGACGAGGCCTGTGCCAAATTCCTTGGCGATGAGACGAAAAGCCGGGTTACATACGCCGGCCATCGGAGCCAGCACAACATTGTTCTGTGTTTCCACAGAGCCGATTTTTAATTTCATCCCTTCACACCTCCTTCATATGGATCGGTTTTCTTGAAGCTCATTTCTGATCGAGAGAGTTCATAGGTGAGCTATCCCTAGGTAACCAAGACAATGGATGGCCTAAACAGACTAACTCCTCGTTCTCCCCCTTCTCCACTTGTTCCGCTCTCCACTTGGCGACACTTTTTTGTGTACCTGGGACTATCACATCGGGAGCAAGATCCGCAAGGGGGGCGAGAACAAAGGAACGGGTTGTCATCCGAGGGTGGGGAACTCTCAGGCCCTCCTCTTGAATGATCTCATCTCCATATAAGAGAAGATCTAAATCAATTGTTCTCGGACCCCAGCGTACCTTACGCACACGATGAAGCTCCTTCTCCACCGCAAGTAGATCCTGCAGTAATTCCTCTGGAGTACGAATGGTTTCAAGGGCGGCACACAGGTTTAAAAAGTCAGGCTGATCTCGTAAGCCCCATGGCTCTGTCTCATAGACCGGAGAGATCCCAGTCACTCGGAGTCCTGGACGATTATCCAAATGGTGCAGGGCATCCGTGAGATAAGCTAGCCGATCACCCAGGTTGGTTCCAAGACCAATATACGCTGTCTTCTTGGTCATGTTCTCCCCCGGTGGATCCCCACCCCTACGGACTCGTAGTGACCTGGGATCGGTGGATCCGGCTTGGTCACACGAACGCGCACCTCAAGCACAGGGAAATTCGTGAGAATATGGTCAGCGATTGTTTCTGCGAGCGTCTCCACGAGGGTGTAAGTATTTCCTTCGACGACTCCCTTAACCACCTCATAAACTGAGGCATAATTGACCGTAAGTTCCAGATCATCCGCATCCGCAGCAGGCTTTAAATCCTTGGATAACTCCAGATCCACTAAGAATCGCTGACCAAGGCGATTCTCTTCGGCAAATGCCCCATGGTATGCGTAAAAGGCCAATTTGTTAAAAAAGATCGTATCTATCCTACTCACTCCTCTCACACCGCTCGCACCATCGCATCGGTCATCCGCGCTACACGGACCATTTCCTTCACATCATGAATCCGGATCATCTGACAACCCTTAGTAATTCCCAGGGTCACGGTAGCCGCAGTTCCTTCGATACGCTCGGTTACTGGTAGACCTAGTGTGTTGCCAATCATCGATTTACGTGATGTGCCCAGGAGCACAGGGTAACCAAGACCGACGATGCGCTCCAACTGACCCATGACAGCGAGATTGTCCTCGTTCGTCTTCGCAAATCCGATTCCAGGGTCGAGCAGAATTCGGTTTCCCTGTACACCCGCCGCATGGGCAAGCGCGACACTCTCCATCAATTCCTGGCATATTTCGTCCAGCAAATGGTTGTAGCCCGTCTTCTCCCGATTATGCATCAGGATGACGGGCACATCCAACTCAGCAACAACCTGCGCCATCAAGGGATCTTTCTTCATCCCCCATATATCATTGATGATGTGTGCGCCTGCCTTCACTGCATAGCGAGCAGTTTGTGCTTTATAGGTATCGATGGAAATCGGCAGATCTACTTCCTGAGTAAGTCGCTCGATCACAGGAAGCACCCGTTCCATTTCTTCCTCGCAAGAAACGGACTGATGGCCGGGTCGGGTGGATTCCCCGCCCACATCGATGATATCCGCCCCTGCCTTTACCATTTCTTGAGCATGGGCTACCGCTACATCTAGTCGATGATAACGCCCTCCATCTGAGAAGGAATCCGGAGTCACATTGAGGATTCCCATAACGATGGTACGCTCATGAATAGGTAAGGAATATGGACCCACTTGGAGCGGACCTGAAAGGGGAGTCGGTAACACTCCCATCGATTGCGTCATGAGTAGAATCTCCTTCAATACTTCGCTCTGACTTGCAATTGAAACCGTAGAATAGATCTCCTGATCCAGGATGCCCTTTTACAATCGATGCACCGTAATCAAAGGAGTGAGCCTGTCATACAGGTATTGTTCGATATGTTGCAAGGAAATTAGCCAACATCCGCTTACCATCCTCCGTCAGGATCGATTCCGGGTGGAACTGTACACCCTCGAGTGGAAATTCGCGATGACGGATCGCCATCACTTCCCCTTCGGTGGTCTCCGCACTAATTTCAAATTCAGGAGGAATACTCTCTCGTTCTAGAATGAGTGAGTGATAGCGATTGGCTCGAAATGGAGAGTGTATTTCAGTGAAGAGTGTCTTCCCATCATGAAAAACAGGCGAGGTTTTCCCATGCATCAGCCGTGAAGCACGCACTACCCGCCCCCCAAAGGCCTGGACGATCACCTGATGTCCAAGGCAGACACCCAGGATCGGGAGCTTGCCAGCTAACTGACGCACCAAATCTAAGCTAATACCTGCCTCATCAGGATTACCTGGGCCAGGTGAGATTAGCACAGCGTCAGGGGATATTGCCTCTACTTCCTCCACCGTAATCCGGTCGTTTCGATATACCTGAATCTCTTCACCCAATTCACCAAGGTATTGCACCAAGTTATACGTAAACGAATCGTAGTTGTCGATTACTAAGATCATCTCTATCTCGTCTCCTCTCAACTATCTCGTCTCTACTTCTCTTGACTAACCATCATCGATAGTGTAAACACCTTAACCATCCCTTTACCCATTCTTCCCTGAAGAAGACTTCTTTCCTCATGATAGGGTAAAAGGGCATTATCCTTCCCATTAGTTTACACCAAAACTCATAGGGAAAAAAGAGTTCCCTGCTGAAAAACCCTTCCAATTGCCGGTTGATATGCTCCGTTTAGTTTTTATAAAAAAGAGAGCCCTCACAGGCTCTCCTTGACTATTTACTCCTCATCAAACTGATATAGCTCAGTGGTGAGATAACGCTCACCATTGGACGGAATAACTGCAACCACCCGTTTCCCTGCACCGAGTCGCCGGGCAACCTTCATGGCAACCGCTACTGCCGCACCAGAAGAGATACCACCGAGAATTCCCTCTTCCTTTGCCAACCGGCGAGCCCAGGCAAAGGCCTCCTCATTGTCGATCGTCTGTACCTCATCATAGATGCTAGTATCTAAGATTTTTGGCGCAAATCCCGCCCCGATTCCCTGAATTTTATGAGGACCGGGTTGTCCACCGGAGAGAACAGGGGAAGCAGTCGGTTCCAAAGCGATAATCTCGATGCCAGGGATTTTCTCCCGCAATACTTTTCCAGCTCCAGTGATCGTGCCACCCGTACCAATTCCTGAAACGAAGGCGTCAATCTTACCATCCATCTGACGAACCAACTCAGGACCTGTCGTCTCCTCATGAATCTTTACATTGTCCGTGTTGTTAAATTGTTGAGGCATAAAGTAATCCGGGTTCTCTTGTTGGATTTCCTCTGCTCTTGCAATGGCACCTTTCATACCCTCCGGCCCAGGAGTAAGAACCAATTCAGCACCATAGGCACGTAGAAGATTGCGCCGCTCCATACTCATGGTCTCTGGCATGACCAATAGAGCACGATATCCCTTTGCCGCAGCCACCATCGCCAAACCAATCCCGGTATTACCACTTGTAGGCTCGATAATTGTAGAACCTGGCTTTAGATCGCCTCGTTGTTCTGCCTCTACAATCATGCTATACGCAATACGATCTTTCACACTACTGCCAGGGTTAAAGTATTCCAGCTTCAGATAGACATCAGCGTCAGACTTCCCTACAATCCGGTTCAGTTTGACGACTGGGGTTTCCCCGATCAATTGTAAGATGTTGTCGGCTACGCGCATGAGAAAACCTCCTCTAAGATAACCAAGTAGTTCCGTAGGTATATATGGTTTATTTTATTCAGCAACATCACTTTTGTCAATCAAAAGCACATGGTGATGGAGCGTTCCAGATTAAAAACACCACATTTAGCCTGCAAAAGGTTACTCCGCTTCTAATTCTCTCTTGATATCCTCTAATTGCTCACGGGTGAAGGTATACGCCTCATTACAAAAATGACAAATTACCTCGGCCTGACCTTGCTCCTCTATCAGATCTGACAGTTCCTTAGGACCAAGGCTTCTCAATGTACTTTCAATTCGCTTACGAGAACAATGGCATTGAAAAGATACCTCTTGCTTTTGATGCAGGCTCCATTCTTCACCAAGTAACCGGTACAAAATCTCCTCCGGCCCTGCTCCTGCTTGCATCTGTTGCGTCACTGAGGGCATCTCTTGAATACGCTTCTCCAGCTGTGCGTTGAGTCCATCATCTGCTCCTGGCATCATCTGTAGAATAAATCCACCCGCATGAAGAATCGACGCATCCCGATCCACCAATACGCCTACACCCACAGCGGAGGGAATTTGATCGGATACCGTTAAGTAATAGGTGAAGTCATCACCTATTTCCCCCGAAACCAAGCTCACGCTTCCGCGATAAGGATCTTTTAAGCCAAGATCCTGTATGATGTTCAGGCTTCCTTGTCCCACAGCACGAGCAACATCCAGTTTACCAACGCTATTCAACGGGAAATCTACAGCTGGGTTATCTACATACCCTCGGATATGGCCCTGGGCATCTCCATCGACCACAATTTGGCCAATCGGTCCATCACCTCTAACCTGAACCGTCAACCGATCTGTGGGATTCTTCATCATCATCGCCATCATTGCCGTAGCAGTAGCTGTCCGGCCAAGTGCCGCACTCACAACGGGCCATGTCTGGTGCCGGCGTTGCATTTCGCTGACCAATTGGGTGCTCCTCGCAGCAAAGGCCCGCACCTGTCCATCATAAGCTGTACCACGGATCACGTAATCGTTACTCATAACCTACCCTACCTTCCTAGTGATAAACCCTTAGTCAAAAAGAAACCCTCTCGCTTTGGAGGATGATGTTTGATCCCAGTTTGAAACCCATAGGAGCGGGAATGTTCTCCTTAAAGCGATATTGGCTAGATTCACTCAATGATTTCGCTGATAAATCAGCTTCAGACCCTCTAATGTCAGCAAAGGAGCCACTTCATCAATCGTTTGTGTTTCTTCGCAGATCAACTCAGCCAGCCCACCTGTTGCAACTACCGTAGGACGTACGGATAACTGTGCCTTCATCCGACTCACAATACCATCCACAGCACCAACATACCCGTAATAAACTCCCGCTTGAATCGCTTTTATTGTATTTCGTCCCAACACATTCTCAGGCCTTACGATTTCCACCCGAGTAAGTTGGGATGCATGACGGTATAATGCCTCTGTTGATACTTGGATTCCAGGCGTAATCGCCCCACCGATATAGCATCCCTTTTCATCGATCAAGCAAAAAGTAGTCGCAGTACCAAAGTCGACCACAATAACCGGCGCACCATAACGATCAAGCGCAGCCACAGAATTGACTATCCGATCTGACCCTACTTCCCGTGGTGTTTCATATTGAATGTTCAACCCTGTTTTAACCCCTGGCCCGACAATTAACGGCATACGATGAAAATACTTCTGCACCAATGTTTTTAGCACATAAATAAGCGGCGGAACCACCGAACAGATGGCAACTCCTTTTATCTCAGATAAACGAACACCTACATGCTCAAATAAACTCTTCAGTCGCATTCCGTATTCATCTTCAGTAGCGCGACGGTCTGTATGGATTTTCCAGTTATAGACCAACTCATCTCCCTGGTACAAGCCCAAAAAGATATGGGTATTTCCAACATCCATCACCATCAGCATGGTGCCCCACCTGCTTTTCCAAAAAAAGTTCAACTTCATCATAGCAATGCTCAGTAGGGAATTCAAATGGCTGGATCATGCTGAATTCACTAGAAATTTCGACTTAATTTAAACAATTTCAATCCCATTAAACCACTTCAATCACACTATTTTTTTACAATTAACCATTTTTATAATGGAATATTAACCCAATAATAGCCTGCTTTTCCCGTTTGTTTTTATGGAGTGCCTCCTCCATTCTGTCATGATGTTGATCATCCAAAATGGACACCTTGAGATAAATCCTTGATACCACAGCATTTTCACGTTGAAAAAGCTTCCAAAACCCACAGGGGACGCCTATTTTCAAACTTTTCTCCATACCTGTTAAACCCAATAAAAAGAGGTTTATAGTTATTTTTTTAAATTAATTATCTCAAAATTGTTGAAAAAAATAAAATAAATAATTTACAATAATAAATGATCAACACCACTTTAACCGTGATAAGGAGTGATTTGATGAAGAAGACCGCACTTTTTGTTTCTGCAATTGTACTGTCCGCAGGTGTATTTACCACTCTAGCTCAGGTAAACGCTCAAACACCGGACAAATCATCATCCAAAAGTTCTGAAATCATTGTGAAATACAAGAGTGGTGCTACAAGCTCCAAAATCTCTGCTCTCAACGAGTCCATGAATGCCAAAGTAACTGGCGGCAGTGAAGGACTGGATTTCAAAACGGTCGAGGTTAAAGGTTCCGCTAAGGACGCTATCAAAAAGTTTGAAAAGGATTCGAACGTAGCCTACGCTGAGAAGAAAATCACCTTCAAAGCAACTGCTGATCCAAACGATACTGACTTCTCCAAGCAGTACGGTCCTCAAACCATAAAAGCTCCTGAAGCTTGGGAAACCACCAAAGGTAAAAAAGACGTAAAAGTTGCAGTTGTAGACACCGGTGTTGACTACACCCACCCTGATCTCAAGGATAAAGTAGAAAAAGGTGGCGACTACATCAACAACGATAAAGATCCGAAGGATGACCAAGGTCATGGTACTCACTGTGCTGGTGTTATCGGCGCTGTCACTAACAACAACGAAGGTATCGCTGGTGTCGCTCCTGATGTTACCATCTACGCTGTTAAAGTGTTGGATGAAAACGGTAGTGGTGATAACGAAACCGTTGCAAAAGGGATCAAAGACGCAGCTGATGCTGGCTCAAGCGTAATCAGCCTCAGCCTTGGTTCCCCAGAGAACTCCAAAGTTGTTGAAGATGCAGTAAACTATGCTGCTGATAAGGGTTCTGTTGTTGTAGCAGCTGCTGGTAACGACGGCTCCAAAGATCCAGGCTACCCAGGTGCAAACGAAAAAGCCATCGCTGTTGGCGCAACAGATAAGAGCGATAAAAAGGCTGAATTTTCCAATTACGGTTCTGATTGGGTAGATGTAGCTGCTCCTGGCGTTGACATCCTCTCCACTGTTCCTGGTGGTAAGTATGAAGAAATGTCCGGTACTTCCATGGCTACTCCTCACGTAGCTGGTGTAGCTGGTCTCGTTGCTTCCACTGGTAAAAAAGGTGACGAAGTCCGTAAAGCTATCGAAAGCTCCGCTGATAAAGTAGACGGCACCGGTTCTGACTGGAAATATGGTCGCGTAAACGCAGCTAACGCTGTTAAGAAATAAGAACACATAACTATCAGATCATTAAACGGGGAAAGCTTCATTCGCTTCTCCCCGTTTTTTTTTAACAAAAAATGACCGGATCGTTACTTTTTATACAGAGAGAAACGGATGATTCTACTCTACTAAGACCATCTCACCAACACGTAGGCAAACGTAATAAAATTGCATCTGGATTTTACCCAGAACAAAAGGGCCTCAAGGAATTCTCCTTGAGGCCCTTTTGAGTATAAAAGCTCAATTTTGACACTCCCACAGCTGAAGTGCCCCGGCACTCCTCCGAGTGCACCCCAATGGCACTTCCGGCGTACCCCAAGAGCAGCACTTCCTTCGGGTGCAACCCCAAGGTCACTTCCTCCGGGCGCGTCGTTAGCATACACAGTCCGTTTGTTTAGGACAACGCTCAAGTTCAACATCCAACAGGTAACAACAACCACGTTAAGCTCAAAGTCCTACTATGATCGTCCGACACTAGGTCAAATAGCCTACACTCTATTTTTTCCATACAAAAAGGATGCTCATTTTGGAGCATCCTTTTTGTATGAGATACTTAACCTTCATTCTTAGGATCTTCACCTTCAGGCTTCTTATCATCTACATCCTGTTCCAAGGGTCCAGGAGCGGATTTAGTACTGTCTTCGTCCTTACCCTGAATGTTTACAGAGACATCGGAGTCAGGTATAGGATTATCCAATTTGCCATTCTCCATCAGTTGTTTAATCTCATCCACATCAAGGGTTTCTTTTTTATACAAGGTTTGTGCAACGATTTCAAGAAGATCCCGTTTTTCCAGAAGAATCTCTTTTGCCTTGTTATAACAGGTTGTAATCAATTCTTGCATTTCTTGATCGATCTCATAGGCAACTGCATCGGAATAGTTTTGTTCTGAATTGAAATCACGGCCCAGGAAGACCTGCCCCCCTTGATTTCGTCCGAACTGCATCGGAGCGAGACGCTTACTCATTCCATACTCTGTAATCATACTCCGAACAATAGCAGTTGCCTTTTCAAAGTCATTGTGAGCTCCTGTACTAATCTCATTGAAGACAACCTCTTCCGCGGCCCGTCCACCTAAGAGACCAGTCACCCGGTCGAGAAGTTCGCTCTTTGTCATCAAGAAACGATCTTCCTTCGGCAACATGACTACATAGCCGCCTGCTTGACCGCGTGGAACTACCGTAATCTTATGCACGGTATCTGCATTTTCAAGGAAGTAGCCGACTACCGCATGACCACCTTCGTGGTAGATAATCGTTCTCTTCTCTATTTCGCTAATGACCCGGCTTTTCTTCTCTGGACCAGCGATGACGCGATCAATAGCCTCTTCGATTTCGGACATGGTTATCTTTTTCTTTTGCCGACGAGCCGTCAACAGAGCAGCTTCATTCAAGAGATTTTCCAAATCTGCACCTGTGAAGCCGGTGGTACGCTGGGCAATCCTATCAAGGCGGACATCCTCTGCCAAGGGCTTATTCCGCGCATGCACTTTCAGCACGGCTTCCCGTCCAATAACATCGGGGCGATTCACCGTGATCTGACGATCAAATCGGCCCGGACGCAAGAGTGCAGGGTCTAGAATATCCGGGCGGTTAGTAGCCGCGATCATGATGATTCCTTCGTTTGCACCAAAACCATCCATCTCAACAAGCAACTGGTTCAAGGTTTGCTCACGTTCATCATGGCCGCCACCAAGACCCGCCCCACGTTGACGTCCCACTGCATCGATCTCATCGATAAAAATGATACAAGGAGCATTCTTCTTCGCCTGTTCAAAAAGATCTCGAACGCGGGAAGCACCCACACCTACGAACATCTCCACAAAGTCAGAACCACTAATGCTAAAGAAGGGAACCCCTGCTTCACCAGCAACTGCACGTGCAATCAAGGTTTTACCCGTTCCTGGAGGCCCAACAAGTAGTACCCCCTTCGGAATACGAGCACCAACAGCGGCGAACCTTCGTGGATCCTTCAAGAAGTCGACGACCTCGACTAGCTCCGCCTTTTCTTCATCGGCACCTGCAACATCCCCGAAGGTAACCTTCTTCTTCTCTTCGTTGTACATCTTCGCCTTCGACTTACCGAAGTTCATTACGCGATTACCGCCACCCTGGGCCTGGTTCATCAAGAAGAAGAACAGCAACAAGATGATGATAAAGGGAATGATCGATGTGAAAAAAGTGAGCCAAAGGGATTGTCCTTTGGATGGGTTAAACTTCGTTTTGGTGCCAAACTTTTTATCCGCATTTTCTAAATCAGCAACCACGTCACTACCAACGGAATAAGGCCCATTGGTGATAAACGTCTTACCCGGGTTCGCTTTATACTTACCTTCAATGCGATATGTGTTACCCTCCGGACGAACGGTGACCTCAGAGATCTGTCCGGCCGACAGCTTCTGCTGGTAATTCGTATAGGTTAACTGTTCCGTCTCCGCCCTTTGGTTGTATACAACGTTTACAATCCCGACGCAGACAAGGATGAGAATAATATATAATCCGGAATTCCGGAAGATGCTTTTCATCCTTGACCTCCTCTCAAAATACCACTTTCATCATTTTACCACAGCGAATATGGGGTCACAACTAACTCAAACTTGATCGGTATAGATCGCTTTTTTCAGAACACCTATGTACGGAAGGTTGCGGTATTTCTCCATATAATCCATCCCATAACCTACGACAAAGGCGTCAGGAACTTCAAAACCTGAGTAGTCCGGCTTCATTCCAGTAGTACGACGGCTTGGTTTATCTAATAGTGTAACCACTTTCGTGGAGGCAACATTCCTCCCTTGCAATAGATCCAAAAGATAATTCAATGTTAATCCACTGTCGATGATATCCTCGATCACGAGCACGTGACGGTTTTCTACTGGCGTATCCAAATCTTTAATAATCCGTACGACTCCAGAGGATTCTGTAGATGCTCCATAGCTGGAAACAGCCATAAAGTCCATCTCCAGGTATGTATCGATCTGGCGTACAAGATCGGCCATGAAAGGAGCTGCTCCCTTCAATACACAGATACACAGCGGGTTCTTATCTTTATAATCCCGTGTGATCTTCTCGCCCAACTCTTTCACTTTGCTCTGGATAGCTTCTTCGGAATATAAGATCTCTTGGATGTCATCATGCATGGGGGTACCTCCTGAACGAAATATGTAAGCAGTGCAATCACGTACCATCTTACCTAACGATGTCCCACTTCCAGGATAGGATGAGATGCGTTGTTGTATCCCTATCCACTAATGCCCATTCTGATCGTACAAGCCCTGGGATCCATAGGATCTCTTCTCCGTGAAATACCAAGGGAATACGATCCCGTTTTCGCTTCGGAACCTTCGCATCGATAAGAATATCCTTCACCTTTTTTCTTCCATGGAGACCCTTTGGCCGTATCCGATCACCAGGACGGCGAAATCGGACAGTAAGAGGTTCCTGCAACACGGCCAGGTCAAATACAGCACAGTTATCCTCTAAATCAGGGGGCAACTGGGAACTCGTCCAAGCCCGGAATGTCCCGTAGGGTAATTCCGTTTTTCCAGGAATGTGAAGATGAAGGGGTTGAAGAGGGTGAGTTAAAGTAGAGGTGGATCGCTCCTGGGGTTTACAAAAAACATGTAGGCAATCGTACTCCCGTTCAGCCTTCATCTCCCCAGGTAGATAAAGGGTTGCCGCGGGATTAGATCCAATGATAAGGTTTCGAATCCCTTCTACAGCATGATGGATCGAAAAATTTGCTTCTTTTTTCACAAGACAATTTAATATTAGTTTAATCACCCTTCTTTGTAAAGCGATATCCAGCGTGTTGAGGCGTTTAATATCAAGGGTGATCCAACCCTCCATCTCCTTGACAACTACCTCTTTCCACGCCCTTTCCTCCAATGGCTTCCAATGAGAGACTTCACCCTGGGCCAAATTGGATAATTGGAGAATCGACTCACGCACACGAGGGTTATATGTCTCAAGAAGTGGCAACAACTCCAAGCGAATTCGGTTCCTTGTATAATTAACGTCCTGATTGCTCGCATCCTCACGAGGAGTAAGGCCCTTTTCTACACAATAGGCCTCTACTTCTTCACGTGTCACGCCAAGCAAGGGACGCACAAGGCGAAGATCACTCCATTCACGGGAAAGAGGGATGCCAACTAGTCCTGCTGGGGATGTTCCCCGTAAAATGCGCATGAGCACGGTTTCTACTTGATCATCTGCATGATGGGCAAGGGCAAGTACATCAACATTCCGTTCAGTAGCTACACGAGCAAATGCGTCGTAACGAAGTCTACGAGCCACATCCTGCTTATTTCCCCCCTTTTTTTTCAATGTATCCTCTACCCGGACACACTCAACAACAACAGGGATCCCCCAATTTTTAGCCATTTGTACAACAAACTTCGCATCCTCGAGGCTTTCCTCTCTACGTAGCCCATGCTCCACATGGACTGCAGTAAGCCTCCACTGATACCGCGGGGCTAGTTCTCCTAGGGCGTGGAGTAAAGCGAGGGAGTCTGCTCCCCCAGAGACGCCTACTAATACATGGCTTTCTCTAGGTAATAAATTGTGCTGATCGATCCACCATCTCATCTCCTGCAACACGCTCTTCTCCACCCCCATAGATAGCAATATTACCCGGGGGATCCATCCCCGGGTAATATACCCCACTCCATCGATTTCAAGCAGGAACTTTTACTCATGAAACCTTATCGACAATTGTAATCTTTTTTACTCCCTGATTCAATTTATGAGGCTTTCAGGCTAAAAATCTTCACATTCCTGCCACATGCTTACGAGAGAGCCGTCCAACCCCTGGCATGCGGATAGTTGCCCACTCAGGTACATGCCGCTCCACCCGTGCCACAAGTACCGTCATATCGTCATCGATGTCCCCCTCATGATGACGGACTACTTTCTCTAACAGACAATCGGCAAATCCTTGAGGATCTTTGGTGTCGATGTCGGCAATAAGACGCTTCAGATGGGCTTCGCGATTGGACATAAATCGCGGAGCGTCATAGATCCCATCCGTCACCATGATTAAGAGATCTCCCGGCATCAATTGCATATCCAACGCATCCACCTCAATGTTGCGCAAGATTCCCAGCGGTGGATTACCCGCGGATACACCAAGTACCTCATCCCCCCGCTTTATAAAACCGGGTGTTGATCCGATTTTTAGGAAACGGGATTTGGCAGTGTTTAAATCCACCATCGCTAAATCGATGGTAGCAAACATCTCATCAGTCGAGCGCAGACTTAGGATGGAATTGATGGTGGTTACCGCCTTCTCCTCATCCATCCCCGCAGTAAGTAGCTGTTTAAGAAGCGCCAAGGCTGCACTTGACTCCTCTTGGGCCCGGGTTCCGTTCCCCATCCCATCGCTTAAGGCGACGGCGTATTTCCCAGTCCCTACATTCATGGAACAATAGCTATCCCCCGAAAGCCATTGTCCACCTTTTGCCGCACCTGCCGCACCTGTCTTCATTTCAAAGCGCTGTGCGGACCCTAGGGTAATTGAAGAGCCCGTCGAACGGCCATGCACCATTTTTCCTTGGACACTGATCGGTTCCCCCACGATCTCCGTCAATAATGGCGCTACCAGTTTACGACACTCGTCTAAGGCATCACTGTGCGGCATAGTTACCTCAATCTCCACTCTACCCTCCTCTAAATTGATCACTTCTACCCGCTGTATCGATAGCCCCAAATCTTCTAGGGCTTGATGAATCTGTTCTTCCTGAGCGGCCATTACCTGGGTTTCCGTTCGAATCTCCTTCGCCAGGTCCGCCATTACTCCTGCTACCCCTTCTAGTTGCTCTGAAACAAGCCTTTTTGATTCTTTCATCCGCTCTCTCCACATCAGATCCTGCTCATAGGAGGCATACTCTTCCTGGATTTGCTCCAGCACTTTTTCTCCTTTCACACAGTGATCTGACCAGGAACGGGGAATGGCTATAGGCTCGTCCACTCCATTCATTTCAACCCTAGCCATAAGATCCGTCATCCCATTGTAAGTGGCTACAAAGTTTTTCTCCCAGCACTGTCGGTATAGATGACAGGACTTGCAGGAGCGCTCTGCCACTCCATCGATGAACTGGTTCATATGGTTCTCATCCTTGCGCGATGCTCGATTGGCATCTTCGCGAAAGCTCTTCGATAACTCACCAAAAAGCTCTTGAAACTGCTCTACCTTCGCCGCAGTCACTTCACGGAGGCGACGAACGTATTCCTGCTGGGATGTTTCGTTCTCAGATGTCCCTGGAATAAATCGACCCATCGCATGTAAAATTCCTCGCGGGGTTATCAGAAAGCAAATCATCGCTAATACCGATTCCCTAAGAGAGGTCCAAATCTCTGTTGTCCCGCCACCGTAGAGAGCGAGGATGGATGTCCCCAGCATAAATCCTACCGCTACCCCCCAGCGTCTCCCTTCTCGAAACAACCCCGCTAATAAACCAGCGAAAGCGAGTAAACCTACCTGAGTTAATGCCTCGATATCCGACAAGCTCATGATCATCCCTGTTATCACACCCACTGAAGCACCTAGCATACCCCCGCCCGCCAGTGCTAATAGCATAATGAGATAACGAGAGACCACATTGATAACGGACATATCCGAAATATTCCACCCGATGGTACCTGACACCACAGATGCTGCTAAAATGACCAAACAGATAATCTCTTCATACCGCAGGGAAAATTTTTGCCGCCGTACAGTGAAGAGGGGTAGGGATTGGACGAAAATAAAGGTGAGGATGAATGAAAGTAATACGTCCACTCCCGCCATCATCCCCCCGAAGGGGGTCCACCCTTCTATGTAAAGTCGCAAAAGGTGGGCCCCTACGCTGGTGATTAATACAACAAAGGGCGAGTAATTGAGCTGCCCCTTCCCCAATAGTGTAAAAAGTTTTTGCATAATGAGTAACCAGATGAGTACGCCAGTAATCCATGCGACATGTGTCAGCCCCAACGTAGAGGCTCCTAGGATGAGTGAAATCATGGCTAAGGGCCATTGCCTTCGATAAAGATGCATTATCACCCCCATGTATGCGACCGCAAAAGGGGAGACGGTATCCAAGATCATCGCTCTGCCTAATAAAAATCCCATGATAAGAATGGGGATGTCCCATGTCGCAAAGATGCCAATCCTTCGCCGGGAAATCTTCTGTCGCTCTTTTCCAACGGACCGATTGATGATCGATCCCAGTTGCGAGAGTCGCATTTGCATTTTCATCCACCCCTTGTCCAATTCGTGTAGCTCTGATTATAGCTGGATAGGAATAGATAAGTTTGTCATAATGACTGCTAAAGAAAAAAAACTTTCCGACAATTTACCAACTACTTTTTTAATCGATTGCACCTATGGAAGAAAGCCAAAACACACTCACCAAAATGAGTACGAACGTTCCCTTTTCTTCCCTTTATTATGCCTGACAGTCAGTGTCCTTCTCTGTCGAGGCGGCACGAAATCCTCTCTTCTGCGACAAAACTGGTGAAAAAAACTCTTTTCCAAACAATTCACTGACAAAAATCAATATAAAAAACCGCCTTGTATCAGGCGGTTTCATTCTTCTCCCTGAGGAATCATCGAATGATCAACTCTTCTGTTGAGAGGAGTCCGAGAGAGGAAACATCGTTGCTTCATGGATATATCGCGGAATAAAGGTTCGATTGGTCTGCATGCGGATCATCTTATCCAGAGTTTGCAATGTATGCACCTGTTGCCGCTTTTTCAACTGCCCTTTGTCAATTGCAGCCGAAAACTCATCCACATCAATCAGATGGTAGCGACCATCTGGGTAGACGATCAAATCCAACAGGAGATCTACCATGACGTATCGGAGTCTTCCTACCTGGCGCATCTCCATTACATCACAATAATAGTAGAGGAATTCCCCTGATTTAAGAAATACCTTTGAGATGGTATACCCTTTTTTGACGAAGTACCAGGTAAGAAAAATCCGTTTTCCGTCAGGGTTGGAATACTGGGTAGCAAAGCAGTGACGCCCCCGCCAATCCCGTACCAACTCAGTGTAGGTCTTGTTGATCGTCGTAAATTTGATCTTTTTTATGGAGACATCCACAATACCACCCCTACACCCGCTGTTCCAGCAAGCCGACCTCATCCTAGGATTCCCTTATAGTGGATCTCCCAACCAAGGAGTCCCTCTCAAGGGACATAAAAAAAGGCGAATGTTTCCCTGTTCTGGGGATCAACCTCGCCTTCCCTTGGTAGCGGCGGAGGGTCTCGAACCCCCAACCTCACGGGTATGAACCGTACGCTCTAACCAGTTGAGCTACGCCGCCACATTCAAAAGGGGAGGACAGGAGGATACTTGCCTCATACCTGCTACCCTTCCCCTTTGGTTTTCATTTGGTTGCGGGGACAGGATTTGAACCTGTGACCTTCGGGTTATGAGCCCGACGAGCTACCCCTGCTCCACCCCGCGTCATTCCTAAGCACAAATATGATTATACAAAGGATCATATACTATGTCAACAATTTTCATTAGATATCTTCTTTTATCCAAATTGCCCGGGAAATGGTTGATCAAAGGAATAGATTATCGATATAAGAGATAGGTTGCTCGCTTTATTTTAAAAACATCTAGTTCCCTATTAAATTTCGCCTCTATCGTTTTTGCTGACTCGCCCGCATCGATCCCTTTGCGAACACGATCCGATCCAGTCAGCTTATCGATCCAATAAGAGTCTCCATCCTTTCGCCATGCAAAGTCCTTAGGATAAAGTCTCTTCACTGTTTCAAGAATGGTTAACCCCGTCAATGTGGGACGAAATATCCGCGAATCTGTGACGTACACCTGTACACCTGTCACTGTCTGCCCTTGATACTTAGAAAATGTAGGGGTGAAAGCCGCCTCACGGAAAGAAACTCCCGGTAGCTTTGCTTTATTAAGTTCCTCTGCCCATTCCCAGCCCTTAATGTAGGGGGCACCAAGGAGTTCAAAGGGGCGAGTTGACCCGCGGCCTTCAGAGAGATTGGTCCCCTCAATCATTCCTGTACCGGAATAAACCAAAGCGGTGTCCAGTGTGGGCATATTCGGGGAAGGGGGTACCCAGGGAAGATCGGTGTCTGTATAACGTTCTTTTCGGTGCCACCTCTTCATGCGAATGACCTGTAATTCGGGCTTGTGGGTTAAAAATTCCCCGCGAAACATCTGGGCCAACTCACCTACTGTCATCCCATGGCGTTGGGGGATTGGATAAAGTCCTACGAAGGAACTATAAGCAGGATCTAAGACAGGCCCTTCTATTCGTGTACCGCCTATCGGATTGGGCCGATCCAATACGACAAAAGGTTTACCCGCCTGAGCTGCGGCCTCCATCGCATATGCCATTGTATAGATATAGGTGTAATAGCGGGTTCCGACATCCTGAATATCAAAGACGAGTACATCGACTCCGGAAAAAAGGGGAATCATCTCCTGAGGCTGTTTTCCGTAGAGGTTGATAAAAGGAAGCCCTGTGCGTGGATCTTCAAAGGAGCCTGGTGTATCTCCTGCCTGCTCAGTTCCCCGGACTCCATGCTCCGGCCCGTATACCTTCACAACATTGATCCCTTGCCTTAGCATCGCATCTAAACCATGTTCATAGGAAGAGGTGATCCCTGTAGGATTGGTAATCAAGCCTACTTTTTTTCCTTCTACTAGACTGGGATTCTCTAATAATATTTGCAACCCTGTCTTTACCCCATTTTTTATATGCTCCGGTTTTCCACTCACTCCGGTGGTTCCCATCAACCCTAACACCATTAGCATAGCCAACAATCCGGCCCAGCGACTTTTCTTCAATCCGCTCACACTCCTCCGGGCTGTCTCTTCTTTATGTTATTCCATCCCCTCTGCTCTTGACCGACTATTCGACTCATTCCTTCCATATTCAGGATTCCCGTTATTCTTCGGAATAAAAGGAAGGATCTCCTCTAAAAGATAAGCCGCCTACCCTGATAAGAGTAGGCGGCTTATCTTTATTCACCAGGCATTTTGTAGCCCATTTTACGTGCGAGGCCTTCCAGATATCCTTTATCTTTAAGAAGCCCCATCTCTTCCTTAAGTCGATCCTTTTTCTTCTCTAAAGCATCTCGTTCCTTCACCTTTGCTGCTAGGACCTCTTCTCCCTCCGTAATGCGAGAGGATTCGATCCACAGTTGAGTACCACTCCATAGGAAGACGGCTACCATTACCACCAACCACAGCCTTCGACGACGGCGCACGCCCCGTGGTAATGGTGGCCGACGACCTGTTATCTCTTCCCGTTCCGGTTGGGAAGGGCGAGTTGATCGGATGGAAACCACCTTTGATCCTCGATCTAGCATATCCATCCCCCTCCATTAACAACCGATCCGGGAACCCAACAGTCAAGGAATCACCTTTCCTGATTCATCGATCGGCTATTCTTTCTTTTCATCGGAATCATCGCCCTGTTTACGAAGGTAATTCCTTACCCATTTACCTGCTTTTACGACAGGGCGCCAGACAGGCTCTGTCTTCTTTCGGATCCGCCTACCCAACGGGGTAAATAGGCGACCTAGCGGGCGAAAAAGCGGGCGAAGTAGCCAGAGCACTCCACGCACCACTGCCCATAAGAGACGGAGAAGCCCTTTAATAAGACGAAGGAGGAATCTCCCCATAGTGACCAAGGGCACCCAAAGCGTCAATACGACGATCCGGATCACCATCTGAATGGTATACTCCACGAGTTTGAGGAGCCATTGGATACCCTTTGTAGTAATGTTACTAAACCAAAAATGATAGACCACCCAGCCCAGTACAACAGCGACAAAGACGGTGAATCGCAGCTCTCCCCAGTTACTCCATAGCAATAAGTTAAATACGAGGATAGCTGCTGCTATCCAGTATAAGAGATCTACGAGAGAGATAACCCATCCCTGTAGCCGAAATCGACGTGCCAGTACCCGATACGCATCAAGCAACATGCCCATGAGCCAACCGGAGCCTAGCATTACTCCCATCGTCGCCCACTGGGTAATCAGTGTCACCGGAATAACCTACCTAGGAGAGTTTTTGTTTTTGCACCACGTGGGCTACCATCATCTAGGTAACTCATTTCGTAGAACTCTCCTAGAATTGAAACCCGACCTGCATCCAAGTCGAGGTTTTTAATATGCAGGTTATTGCCACGAATCCCTAAGTACCCACATTCTGTCTGGAGGAGAAACTCTTCACTATCAAAGCTCTCCACTCCAAGGACCCCTGTGACATCCATGTTATTACGACCCGTCATCACTACTTCATGGGCCGACGCGCTCGTATATGCCTCCTCAATCATGGGCATGTACCTCCTTTTGGTACATGCTTATGATCATAGACCTATTTTAGAACTGATACCATTGGTCATTAGAATCCCATTTCCTTATTGGAGTCGATTCTTACTTACAAGTTGCGGCCACTCGTTCCCTCGGCCTTATCCGGAGGGACTTGTTCTAGCAAGGTGTATAGTTCTGCCGCTTCCGTTTTCTTAGTTGTTTCACGCAAACTTTCCACACGGACCTTGACAGTCTGATTACCATAGCGAAGGGTTAGTTCGTCTCCCACAGCGATGTCAGCACTTGCCTTCGCTGTTTTCCCATTTACTTCCACTCGACCTTGATCGCAGACCTCTTTGGCCAGTGTCCGTCGCTTCACAAGACGGGAGACTTTCAAAAACTTATCCAGACGCATTATTACTTAACAGCTTCCTTCAACTTGGATCCAGCCTTAAAAGCAGGAACGTTGGATTCTGGGATGGTAATTGCTTTGCCAGTCTGCGGGTTACGGCCATTGCGGCTAGAGCGCTTACGGGTTTCAAAGGTTCCAAAACCAATCAGCTGAACTTTTTTCCCAGTTTCTAGTGCATCTGTCACTTCTTCAACAAAACCATTAATCACTTTTTCTACATCTTTTTTGGTCATACCACTCTTTTGTGAGATTGCTACCACTAAATCTTGCTTGTTCATATTCTATAACCTCCCTAAAATTCCCGTGTGGGGATATACCTTCTGGGCTTTTTGTTAAAATCCTTCTTCCCCTGCGGAATTAATCCGTCCTAGCGTCGGATTCATGAGTTTTTGCTTCATCCCACCATGTATCCAGCGTTTTGAGAGAACAGGATGCGACATTTACTCCCTGTTGATGTGCTTTCGCTTCAATATAGTGAAACCGACGTTGAAATTTACGGCAAGCAGCTAGCAAGGCCTGCTCCGGATCGACTTCCAACCAACGGATCATATTTATTGCCGAAAATAATAAATCCCCAGCCTCTTCCTCTCGTTTCTTTTTAGGGGCCGTCACCAGTTCCTCTGCTTCCTCAGTAAGCTTCTGCTGCGTCCCAGCAATGTCCGGCCAATCAAAGCCTACTTTTGCCGCTTTCTTTTGTAACTCATAGGCACGAAGAAGAGTCGGGGTAGTCATTGGGATTCCATCGAGCAGAGAAGAGTGATCCGCTTTTCCTTTTCCCTCCTGCTCTTTGATTTCTTCCCATTTTAGTTTCACATCACTCACCGTTTTGGCAGTATCCTTGCCAAATACATGTGGATGACGACGAATCAATTTATCTGCTAGGGTCCCGATTACATCCTGGATATTAAATTCCCCGGTTTCACTCCCGATTTGGGCATGGAGTAATACCTGTAACAAAACGTCCCCTAGTTCCTCCGTCATCGCATCCGAATCCCCTTGATCTACTGCCTCTAAATATTCATACGCTTCCTCTAAGAGATAAGGGCGAAGACTCTCATGGGTTTGCTTCTGATCCCAAGGGCACCCCTTGGGGCTTCGCAGATGAGCCACAATATAAACTACGGTAGCAAACCGGCGACGCAAGATCTCATCTACTGTAGTCGGGGCGAGATAGACCGAAGAAAGATCCGAAAAACGATCCTCATGATCTAGTTCCCACAAGGGAACTTCTTCTATCTTCTCTGCTCCTTTTATCCCCAGAGCCGTCACCACAAGCACTGGATGATCATCAGGATATATCTCCATGAGCGTCAGCTTCACATCAGAGGCTGTCATGCGATCATAAACCTGGGAGATGAGAATATGAAACCGTGGATCCAGATGATCCGCTGAAAAGCTCGTCCCATCCAGGAGCATAAATCCATCGTTGGGGTCAATGCCTAAGCGAGCAAAGGAAGTATCAAGGAAACTCCCTCCTCCACGAATATCGATAGTGACTCCCTGGGATTTCCCCTGCGCCAGTAACCGCTGCACCGTTGTCTCAGCCACGGTAGGGTGTCCCGGAACTGCATAGACCAGATCCTGCCCAGTTGCCGCTTCCGCCAAAAGCCGGTCCGCTATCTCCTGATACACACTGATAAAATCCCCATGCTTCTCGTAAATCGAGTCAAAGGTAGTAAATGAGATTCCTTCTTGGATGAGCCAGGATACTACAGGATGTTTTTCCGTACGAAAATAGAGACGCTCCGCCGCTTTCATCAAACGCAGGCTTCCCAGTGACAGATTCTCCTCATCACCAGAACCCAACCCAATCACGGTAACTGTCGCCATGGATCATCCCTCCTCTAAGATGGTAATACGCGTAACCGTTTCAGAAGGCGAACCAACTCCGGCCCTGCTTTAGGCACCCGCTCCAATTCCACTTGGGTAAGTCCACCAAAACGAAATAGCGCTAATATGTAGGCAACAGCCCCTATAAGTACCGCACTAAGCGTGGCCAGCGTCATCCCTAAACGTAATGAAAGGGAGCCTGCGACAGCAACACTTACCAATCCCATGACTACCCGAGCAGAAAGTCCCATCAATACCGTCGCTCCCAAAATAGAGAACCCTCTCCCTCGCAAACGGAATAACGATCCAATCTGCCCTCGTAATGCCGCTAAGTTTAACAGCGAAGCGACTGCATAACCTACCACCGTCGCCCAGGCAGCCCCATCGATATCCATCGTTGGCACCCACCACGCGTTGAGGAAAAGCTTTACGCCCACTCCAATCAGTAGATTGCGAGCAGGTAAGCCCACTTGCCCTAATCCTTGTAATATTCCCGAGGAGGTTAACCCCAAGGTCGAAAAGAGCGTGGTAAAAGCTAAGATAGCCAATGCACTCGTTCCTGAATCATCACGAAAAAGCATGATATTGGTCGCCCCTGCTACCACCGCTAACCCTAGGGAAGCCGGAATTCCAAAGAGAAGCGTGAGCCGCAAGGCAAGTACCGAACGTTCCACCACACCGCGCTCATCTCCTTTTGCACGAGCCTCTGCCACCGCGGGTACAATGGATAGAGAGAGCGCTGTGGCAAAAAAGGAAGCGAACTGGATAAGGGGTTGCCCTCGATCAAAGATCCCCTTTGCATCAACCGCTGCTTCCGTTTTCCAACCCGCTACGATGAGTAGATTCGTCACCGTAAAAGAGTCCACCAACGAAAAGAGTGGCATGACAAGGGCTCCTAAACAAACCGGAACAGCCAAGATGAACAAGGTTCGGATCACTTTTCTTGTAGAGTCAAGGAATGAAGAGGGCGTAGTCTTTGCTATACGGGAGTGTTTTTTCCATTCCCGACGATTTTGGCGCCAGTAAAAAAGGAGAATGATAAGTCCTGCCACTGCTCCTGTAAAAGCACCGAAGACAGCCCCCGTACCCGCCCATACGACACCCGCACCTGTTTTCATCAGCCACCAGGAGAGAATAAGGATCGTCATCACCCGCACAGCCTGTTCAACTACCTGGGAGACTGCTGTGGGAATCATATTCTGATGCCCTTGAAAAAAACCACGAATCACTGACATCAACGGTACAACCAATAATGCAAAGGAAACCGCCTGAATGGGAAGGGTAAGTAACTTGGCACTACCCATCCATGTCGCAATCCAAGGTGCTCCAAAATACACAAGGAAGAAAAAGAGTATGCCAGAAGAACTAAGTAAGAAGGAGGAGATGCGAAAAATTCGTTGGGCCCCATACTCGTCTCCCTCTGCCAACCGCTCGGAGACCAATTTAGAAATGGCGATCGGCACACCCGCCGTCGCCAGTGTCAACAGCGTACTATATAAAGGATACACCTGTTGGTAAACGAAGAGTCCCTGATTACCTGTAATATTTTGATAGGGGATCTTATAAACTGCACCCAATAATTTCGTAATAAAGGTCGCTATCCCTAGGATAGCAACTCCTTTTAATAGCGATTGCTTAACCAAAGAAGTGGGTTCTCCTTTCTGGACCAAGCCAAGCCTCCTATCAGTATACACTCCATACCCAGGGAATGCATGTAACGCAAATAGAAAAAGCAGGCGCGTCGCCTGCTTACGATACATAGAGCCTCTATTAATGTTCCATCTGCTTTCCGAGAAAGGCAGCCGCGATCATACCAACCTTGAGCTCCACCTCCCCCATCTTTGCTCCCTCTTTTTTTGAAAACATAATCACTGCTCCAATCGGGTCCCCACCTGCAACAATCGGTACAATGATATAGGCTTCATAGGATTCAGCCATATCACGGATGAGCTCTGCTCGTGAAGGGGAGGTTTCTTGATGAGGACGACGCTGATCCATACTGGTCTCCACGATTCCCCCTACCGATTTTTCTAGGTAATCCTTTTTTGATGCACCTGCCACAGCAATGACCGAGTCACGGTCACAGATCATGGTTACATGTTGCTGACTTTCATAGAGGGACTCAGCATACTCCTTCGCAAAATCCCCTAACTCCCCTATAGGAGAGTACTTCTTCAAAATAACTTCACCGTCACGATCAACGAATATTTCCAGTGGGTCCCCTTCCCGGATACGGAGAGTCCGGCGAATTTCCTTGGGAATAACAACCCGTCCGAGATCGTCGATGCGGCGAACGATACCGGTTGCTTTCATAGGCTAGATGCCTCTCTTTCGGTATGTGGTTCGGATCAGTCCGATATGCATGTTTGCTAGTTACAGCCATAGTGTTCATCCTCTTCCATATAATTATTCAACCCCTTTGACTGCATAAAAAAAAGACAGAGCGAAAATGCTCTGTCTCATGGGTATACGAAGGTTATTTTTTCTTATCATCAATATTTAACTTCTTGATTTTTACTTCTTTTTTAATATATTTCTCGTAGAGTTTTTGAATTTGTTGACTTTTAATTTCATTTTTAACTTTAGAGAAGGGCTCTTTGCTTCGTTTTTGCACCTTCAGTACATGATACCCGTACTCGGTTTTTACTAGATCACTAATCTTGTTCAAGGGCTCTTTCTTCGCGGCTTTACTAAAAGCAGGAGCCCAGTTTTTTGGGGAATCTTCGATTTCGCCCGCATTGTCTTTGGAACCGGGATCATTTGAGTACTTTTTGGCGATCTCTTTAAAGCTGTCGCCTTTTTCCAGTTTCTTTTTCACTTCTTCAGCTAGTTTTTTAGCTTCAGCATCTGTGCGCTTCTTGCCTTTTTTCTTCCCATCTTTCCCTGTTGGTTGGAAAGCAATCAGGACATGGTTCAATTTAACCTTGTCGAAGGCATCCGATTTTTCATATTCCTTCTTCAAATCCGCTTCCTTGACTTGACTTTCGAAGAAGTTGGATACTTTATTGTTATCCACCAAAAAGTTACGCAATTGAGCTTTGGTAATACCGCCTTCTTTTAACACAGAATTGATATCCTGTTTTTTCTTCTTCTTATCTTGAGCTGCCATTTGTTTCAATTGTTCTTCAAATTGCTTCAGCGACTTATCTGCTGCTTTCCCAAATTTCTCTTTATCTTTGACTTGTTTGACAATCTTGCGTTCCGCTACATATTGCTTGACGATCCCCTCTTTAGCTTTTGGGTTGTTCATCATCGCAGCTGCTTGGGGTTGCAAGAAACGGTAGATGTTTTGGTACAGGTTAAATTCACCCTCTGTAACCTTTCCACCGTTATACTCTGCCACTACTTTCTTGCTGTTTGTAGGCAAAGGCTTGTTAGCCGCATTCTGTTTCTCATTTTCCGCTTTATCGTTCTTGGAGCCGCAGCCGGCCACTACCAACGCGACGGCAAGAAATAAGCAGAAAGCCGTCATCAGGCCTTTTTTAGTAGGTTGCATTCTCATAAGCTCCTTTCATTTTGGGAACCGTCTCATATTGTACCAGAAACCGCTCCAACATTTCTAGACCTTTGACCGGGGACAGTCCCTTCAGTCGAAACACTACACCAATTCGTTTCCCTGAAGAGAGCCTTACTCTACCTGGAAATTCCTGAGCGATACGGAACAGTTTCTGCCCATCAACGACATCATTTTGACTTGGATGAAACTTCATATGGGTTTCCGTTCCTTGTTGTTTAATCTCCTCTACATCATAGCGAATCGCATAGGCTCTAATCCGTGCCACACATAATAAATTGACTACGAATTGCGGCAGATCCCCAAAACGATCTTCGATCTCCTCTTCGAGATCATGAACTTCCTCCAGCGTGCGAACGCCGCGAATCTTTTTGTAGATCTCGATCTTTTGTTTCTCATCCCCGATGTATTCGGAAGGAATATATGCATCGGCTTCCAGCTCAATCTCTGGCTCTTTTGGTGTCTCTTCTTCTTTCTTTCCTTGTTGCTCGGCAATAGCTTCCTTCAGCATTTGTGTATATAACTCAAACCCTACAGAAGCGATGTGCCCATGCTGTTCCGCCCCGAGTAGATTACCTGCTCCACGGATAGTCAAGTCACGCATCGCAATTTTAAATCCAGAACCAAGTTCCGTAAATTCCTTGATCGCCTGTAGACGTTTCTCCGCTGCTTCGGACAATACCTTATCCCTCTGATAGGTAAAGTACGAATAAGCGATTCGGTTAGAGCGCCCTACTCGCCCACGAAGCTGATACAACTGAGAAAGCCCCATTCTATCCGCATCGTAAATAATCAAGGTGTTCACATTGGGGATATCCACCCCAGTTTCAATAATCGTCGTACTAACGAGAACATCGTACTCTCCATCCAAGAAATCGAGCATGACTTTTTCTAACTCCGTCTCCGCCATCTGTCCATGGGCAACTGCAATACGAGCATCAGGAACCAACATCCGGATTGAATCAGCCATTTGATCAATGCTTTGTACTTGGTTATAGAGAAAGTACACCTGTCCTCCCCGTGCCATTTCCCGTTCGACAGCTTCTCTCACTAATGCCGCGGAATACTCGAGTACATAAGTTTGGACAGGAAAGCGGTTTTCTGGAGGAGTTTCAATGACCGATAAGTCCCGCACGCCCATCATGGACATATGGAGTGTCCGTGGGATCGGAGTTGCCGTTAACGTGAGTACATCGATATTATTCTTGATCTGCTTCACTTTTTCCTTGTGTTTCACGCCAAATCGTTGTTCTTCGTCGACGATGAGTAGCCCGAGATCTTTATACTCTACATCCTTTGAGAGGAGTCGATGGGTACCGATCAGGATATCCACAGTGCCCCCCTTCATCCCTTTGATAGCATCTTTCTGCTCTTTTCGGGTACGGAAGCGGGACAATACCCGAATCTCTACTGGAAAATCAGCAAAGCGCTCCTTAAAGGTTTCATAATGTTGCTGAGCAAGGATTGTTGTCGGAACCAGCACAGCAACCTGCTTTCCTTCCATCGTCGCCTTAAAGGCTGCACGAATCGCTACTTCGGTTTTTCCGTATCCCACATCTCCACAGAGGAGCCGATCCATTGGTTGTCCTTTTTCCATATCCACTTTGATCTCATTGACCGAACGGAGTTGATCCTCAGTTTCTTCGTAAGGAAAGAGTGAATCAAATTCGCGCTGATAGGCTGTATCCTTCGCAAAGGCGTACCCCTTTGCTTCTTGACGTTCAGCGTAAAGCTTAATGAGGTCCTCTGCGATATCTTCTACAGAGGAGCGAACTTTATTTTTAACCTTACTCCATTCACTGCCACCTAAGCTATATACCTTCGGCGATTTCTCTTCACTACCGAGATATTTTTGCACCTGATCAATTTGTTCAATAGGGACATATAACTTATCGTTGCCCGCATATTGCACCAGCATATAATCCTTGTGCATACCGCCAACATGAAGAGTTTCAATACCTGCATAACGGCCAATTCCGTGATTCACATGAACTACGAAATCCCCTACTTTTAGCTCCTGATAATTCTTGATCTTTTCTGCGTGATCCATTTTAGCTGGACGGGAGGTCCTACGCTGTTTTTGCGTAAAAACCTCTCCTTCGCTTACAACAACAAGCTTCGCTGATCCTAACTCGAAGCCACTTGCCAGGGCCCCCACATGGATAACGGGTTGCCCTGGGCTCAATATTCCTGGTTTTCCACTAGTGATCGGCATGTCATAATCCTGAAGCACACGCTCCAGGCGCTCCGCCCTCTCCTTGGACGAAGCGGTAAATAGAACACGGGTATCTGACTTTACCCACCGATCCCACTCGGTCTTTAATACATGCATTTGCCCGTGGAATTGTTGCATCCCACGGCACACAAATTGCACAATGTTTTGTGGCTGAGTCCCACTCGTCTGACGCATGAACAAGGAAAGGTAGATCCGCGGATGATCATGTTCACCCAAAGACTCTGCGAAGGTACGAGCCAATTTCAATTGAGGCAGATACTCCCCCTGTTGCAAGAGAGCTACCGTAAACTCTTCTTCCTCTCGGTCCATCTGCTTCGCCGATTCCTGAATCCGTCCAGGCTCATCCAATACCCAACAAGTATCTTTAGGTAAATAATCTGCAAGACTTTCATAATCGGGATAAATCCGACTGATATATTTATAAATGCCCGTAAATACATTACCTGCTTTTAGTTGTTCGATATCCCAGGTGATCTTCTCGGTCAATTTCGCCTTAATTTCTGGGTCCTTCACCTTGGAAAGGCGTTCTGCAAGCAGGGTTTCCACTTCATCCCCCGCTTGATATAAGGTCTGTGCATCAGCAAAGAGTTCTCGTGCAGGAGGGATCTCTACTTTTTGCCATTTATCTTTAGAACGTTGATCCGCTACGGAAAATGGACGGATCGAATCGACTTCATCATCAAACCATTCGATGCGAATGGGATCGGAAAAAGTAGCCGGAAACAAGTCGAGAATCCCACCACGAAGGCTAAATTCCCCTGACTTTTCCACCATGTCCACCCGTTCATAACCGATATGAACTAAATGTTCCAACAAGGGCTCAATCGGTTGTTCCTCACCTACTTTTAGACTGCGATGGCTCTGGGCAATGACCCGCTTTGGGGGAAATAATTTTCGCACCCCTGCATAGGGAACGACAAATATACCCGAAAACCCTTTAGCGAGCCGGGAAAGTACATGAATCCGATCTTGTAGTGTCTCTGATCCATCCATGGCGATCTCCGTCGCCACTAATTCATTGGCTGGATAGAGTAATACCTGCTCCCGAGGGAGCAACTCATACAGATCCTCCACCGCTTTTTGTGCTTGATTGAGGTTATGGGTGACCAACATGATTGGACGGCCAGTCTCCTTATGGAGGGTAGCAAGATACAGAAGACGAGCAGTCCCTGTCAATCCGACAACCAGCTGTTCTCTCAATCCATTTCCAAGCGCTTCTGCAGTAGCCCGAAAATCATTATCACGCCGGAAGAGTTGAATTAACGTTTCCACGTTACCCGTTCCTCCCTTCCTTGATGGACTTCAAAATTTCCTACGTTTATAGTAGTTCGTGCATCACGCATCATAAAAATGATACGCGCAAGAAATGATTCTTTTTAGAAACTTTCAGTAACACAGGGTCTTAAAACACAAAAGAAGCCTCAGCTGGGGACAGCTAAAGCTGTTGGTTCGCATCAACCCCCGGCGAACACCTTCTCACTATTAACTCAAGTGTACAAACATACTAAAACGCCCACTTCGGGGCGACGGTTGGATTGGGTCGAAACCCTGCTCCTATTGAAGGGGATCAGACAGCAAGGATAGTTCCGGATTGATCTCGAGCATTTCTTGACAGGTTTCACAAACGACCCGAACCGATGCATGACCTTCATCATTATACGATATTATATCCCGCCGTTCATCAGGGGTCAACCAATGAAACCCCAGCTGCTTTTCCGTCACTTGATCGTCATTGATCCGGCCAATAAGGACATTGCAACATCGACATGTATAGATTACAGCCATAATATGCCATCCTCCTGATCAATATTCTGTAACAGTATAGACCTAATAATGAGAAAACATGCATAGCATGTCTCCTTTTGTTATCCTGTATTGAGGGTAAGAATAGAGAAGGGACTCCCTTTTATTTATGGAGCCCATTCATACTGAAAGAAGGAAGGTTCCTGTGAAAATCGGTATAGGCTATCGTACACTAAAAACAGCTCTTGGGGCAGCACTCGCTATAGGTACCGCCCAATTGTTCGATTTACAATTTTATGCTTCGGCAGGGATCTTAACGATTCTATGTGTAAAAGAATCACGCAAACGCTCACTTATCAACGCTTGGGAACGAATACTCTCCTGCATTTTAGGTCTTGCGGTCGCGGCGCTTCTATTTACCATCATCGGTTATAATCCTTGGACTATAGGTATCGTCATCCTAGCCCTGATCCCTCTTCTTCTATATTTTAAAGCTGAAGAAGGGCTAGTCTCGAGTGCCGTCGTCATCTTGCATCTATATACGCTAAAAAAAATCACACTTCCCCTTATCTTCAATGAGTTAAGCCTTGTACTCATCGGGATTGGTTTTGCTCTCATCATGAATCTGTATATGCCCAACCAAGAAAAATTGCTGGATACTTATCGTAAGGAAATCGAAAGGAATTTCCAGCGTATTTTTAGTGAGTTTTCCCGTTTTTTGCGAGAGGGTTATATGGATTGGGATGGGAAAGAAATTACAGAGACCAGCCAGCTAATCGATACAGCCCGCCAACTGGCGATGACCGAAGTAGAGAATCGGTTAAACCCGGAAGAGGATTTTTACGTTCGTTACTTCCAGATGCGGCAAAAACAGTTTGGTGTAATTGAACGATTGGTGGGAATCATCTCCCGCCTTGATCGCAATTGTTTTGTTCAAGGGGAGAGGATCGCTGATTTTCTCGATGAGTTAAGTGATGCGATTCACCCTGGTAATACGGCATTTCATTATTTAAAGGAGCTTCAAGCCATGCGAGAGGAATTTCGCGATTCTCCTCTGCCCCAATCTCGCCGGGAATTTGAAACTCGCGCAGCTCTCTATCAATTGGTACACGAGATTCGGCAGTATTTGATTATCAAAAAGGAGCTGTCTCCTCGTTATGCTTCTAAGAGTGACGTATACAAGCCAAGAGTGGAGTAGCACAGCAAAAAGAATGGCAGTTCCGGCTCAATGATCGAGCCTCCGCTGGGTAAAATGGCTTGAGCTCCTTTTTCGGTGAATATAAAAAAGCGACCAACTAAAGTTGGTCACTTTTTTATTAGCTGTTATATCGATTCATCACTTCAGGGAAGGGGGTGTCAATCCAGTCATGGATCGCATCGGCTGTTTGGATAACTGAATCTGCTACTGGCTCTTCTTCCTCACGGTTAAAACGAGAAAGCACATAATCTATGACAGGGATAGGATTTGTCGGCCGGCCGATACCGATTTTGATCCGCTTAAACTCCTGGGTTCCCAATGAGGCGATAAGGGATTTCATCCCGTTATGGCCACCAGCACCCCCCTTAAGGCGGAGACGAATTTTCCCTACGGGTAGGTCAAGATCATCATAAATAACGATTAGATTTTCTACATCACATTTGAGCCAATCTAATGCAGGTGCGACGGATTGACCTGAGAGGTTCATATAGGTCTCAGGTTTGATAAGAACAACTTTCTCTCCTCCGACTCTGCCTTCTCCTACAGATGCCTTCCAACGATCACGATCACACGGGATTCCCCACTTCTCACTTAAGTGATCCACCACCCAAAATCCAATATTATGTCGTGTTAGTGCATACTTCATCCCAGGGTTACCCAGACCAACTATTACTTTCATCTTCATCCTCCCCATACCGATCGGTTACCCGCTTACTATAACCACACACAAGGAAGGGCGCAACATTTAGTTGCACCCCTCCTCATCTTCTTGGTTTTCTATGCATACGAGAAAGGGCCTAGTAGGGCCTTTCTCGTTTACTCTTCCTTCGTCTCATCATCCTGGGATTCAGCTTCCGCTTCAGGCTCCTCATCCTTATTGGCATCATCTGCCACCGCCTCATCCAGGGCTTCTGCTTCTGCCTCTTGTTCAACTTGAGGAGGTAAAATCGAAGCGATAACTTCCTCTGGATCAGACAAGAGCTCTACCTTCGCCGGGATCTTCAAATCCGCCATTGTCACAGAATCTCCAATGGCAAGTTCACTAATATCCATCGTTAACCAATCTGGGATGTTCTCTGGTAAACAACGGATTTCTACCATACGGGCTTGTTGTTGTAAGATCCCGTCCTCTTTGATACCAGCGGCTTCTCCTTCTAAGTGAATACTGACCTCGGTATCGATAGGCTCCTTCATATTGACGATCTTGAAATCCACGTGAGTGATTCGGTCTTTCAAACGGTCCCGTTGTATTTCGCTGATCATGACGTTGTGCGTCTTTCCATCCAGTTCGAGATCGATTACAGAAGTAGTACCCTGCTTCTGAAGTAAACGGATCAGTTCACTCATTTCCATATGGATAGTTGCATTCTCCTGATCCTTTCCATATAAGACTCCCGGAACGCGTCCTTCCTGACGAAGCATTGTCAGCACAGACCTTGGACGACTTTCACGACGTTCTACAGCAAATTGTTGAGCCATCGGTGCGATGTCCTCCTTGTGTGAATGAGAGTCCCCACTCATATAGTTAAGGTTTGACCAAATAAGCTCTTCCAATCGGTTCCAAAAAAGAAAGCACCTTGACTACCCAATTTCTTGGGAGGTGGTATTAATGCAAAGGGATAGCTCGTTGGAACCAATTATTCCCTTATGCAGTTATTCATTCCCGTCCCTCACTATGCTAAACCTAAAAACCCAATAACACTAAAAGTGATCAAATATGGAACTGAAATAGGGTGAAGAATCAAGGAGTTACCCATGCAACGCATAAAGCATGGTAAAACTCCCTTTTCCCTCACCCATTGTTTTACCGCAAAGTTCATTCAGTCAAATAACTTGCTGACGGATAGCTCCTCGTGTACGCGAATGATCGCTTCCCCAATCAATGGTGCTACAGATAACACTCTAACCTTGTCCAGGAGTTTTTCCTCAGACAGTGGAATGGTATTGGAAACCACCATCTCTTTGATGTTCGCATCACGAATACGATCAATAGCTGGACCCGAGAAGACAGGATGCGTGCAACATGCATATACTTCTGTCGCCCCATATTCCAACAACGCATTAGCTGCGAGGGAGATGGTTCCTGCAGTATCGATAATATCATCGATGATAATTGCTTTTTTACCACGTACATCTCCAACAATGTTCATTACTTCTGCTACGTTAGGCTCAGGCCGTCTTTTATCGATAATGGCAATTGGAGATCCTAACCGTTCTGCCAATTTGCGTGCACGAATGACGCCTCCATGGTCAGGAGAGACCACAACGACATCCTGGAGATTTTTTTGCAGGAAATACTCACCCAGAATCGGCACACCCAGTAGATGATCTACAGGGATATCAAAGAAGCCCTGGATTTGAGTTGCATGCAGATCCATCGTAATGATTCGATCTGCCCCTGCTGTTTCAATCAAATTGGCAACCAATTTGGAGGTAATCGGATCACGGGCGCGGGTTTTCCGATCCTGACGCGCATATCCGTAATAGGGCATTACCACATTGATTGTACGAGCAGAAGCTCGTTTCAACGCATCAACCATCACCAACAACTCCATCAAGTGCTGGTTGACGGGATGGGAAGTAGATTGGATCACATATACGTCGGACCCGCGGACGCTTTCGTCTAGACGGACATGAATCTCCCCGTCGCTGAATTTCCCTACAACGGCATCACCAAGGGGTACTCCGATGTGCTCGGCAATTTGCCGTGCAAGTACCGGGTTTGAATTACAGCTAAATACATGCAAGCGCGGCTGTCTGACTGTGGACATCGTAGATCCAACCCTCCAAAAGTGGCGTTATTCTAGGCCTTCTCGTTTCTGTTTTAATTTCCGTGCATAATTCTCTTTATTGGTTTGTCGCTCACGTGCTACGGCTAGGGAATCTGCTGGGACATTTTTAGTCACAGTAGATCCTGCAGCTACAAAAGCGCCCTTCCCAACGGTAACAGGGGCAACCAAATTAACATTGCACCCGATAAAAGCTTCATCCTCTACAACGGTTCGATGCTTTTTCAAGCCGTCATAATTGACTGTAATCGATCCACAACTGAAGTTTACCTGTTTGCCAACATCGGCATCCCCTACATAACTGAGATGAGGGATCTTACTCCCCTGTCCAAGACGAGCATTCTTTGTCTCAGCAAAGGCCCCTACCTTGGATGACTCCTCCAGATGACTACCTGGTCTCACATAAGAAAAAGGACCGACAACAACATCATTTTCTAAATTGGCCTGGTTCAACACAGAATAAGAAATCGTGGTCCCATCTGCTATCGTTACATTCGTCAGATCGGCTTGGGGACCCACGTTGCAACCAGAACCAATACAGGTGCTCCCGCGTAAATAAGTGCCTGGATGAATAACCGTATCTGAACCGATAATCACATCGGGATCGATGTAGGTATGATCGGGATCGATCATGGTCACACCATTGCGCATGTGTTGTTCCATGATTCGTTGCCTCATAATTTTCTCTACTTGGGCCAGTTGAACCCTATCGTTTACCCCTTGCGCCTCTTCAGGATCGGTAATCGTTACCGCTCCGACTTTTTTCCCATCGTTAATTAAAATCGAAATTAAATCAGGTAGGTAGTATTCTCCCTGGGCATTATCATTGCCTACCTTTTCCAATGCACACCAAAGCAACTGATTATCGAAACAGAAAGTACCCGTACTCACTTCAGATACCCTTCGTTCTTCATCATTTGCGTCTTTATGCTCCACTACTCGATCTACACTGCCATCCGCTTGGCGGATGACCCGTCCGTATCCAGTAGGGTCTGGAAGTACAGCAGTCAAAATGGTAGCTGCCACCCCTGACTCTTGATGTTGTGTAACCACCTGCTCTAACGTAGCTTGGGTAAAAAGTGGGTGGTCCCCATTTAGAATTAAGGTCACCCCATCTTTTCCTTCCAGCACGTTGCGCGCTTGCATCACTGCATGAGCGGTACCCAACTGTTCTTCTTGGAGAGCAAAGCGAACTTTCTCTCCCAAGTGCTCCTGAATCGACTCAGCATCATGGCCGACAATGACGACCGTTTCACTAACGCCCATCTTTTTTAGATGATCCGTCATGTGATCGATCATCGGTTTGCCGCAGACCGGATGCAAAACCTTATGCCGGGTAGACTTCATACGCGTCCCTTTACCGGCCGCCAGAACAACAGCAAACAGATTATCCATTGGAAGAGAAGCCCCCCTGAAAGTCTCTGAAAACTCCACAACCGACTATATCCCAAAGGGGTCCGCATTGCAAGAAGGGTATATAGGAAACCCTTGTAAAAAGCGGAAGAGGGGCCTCCGCCCGGGAACGCTTAGATTACACAGCGTTTCCTCCCAAAGCTGAATTTAGCCCCTCTTCCTCATTGCCTGCTCGGCGATATTCTTCTAATACAGCCATCTCGATTTTCTCCCGGGAATCAGGCGATATAGGATGTGCAATATCCCGAAATTCCCCATCGGGTCTACGCTTACTAGGCATGGCCACAAACATGCCATTATTCCCATCAATTACACGAATATCATGTACAACAAATTCTCCATCGAGAGTAATCGACGCGATTGCTCGCATACGACCTTCGCGACTGACTCGGCGCAAACGAACATCCGTTATTTCCAACCTGTTTCACCACCCATTTCCAGAAAGGATGTATTTCACATATTCTCTGCAAAGGGTGAAGTTTCCTTCAAAACCTTCTTATGAAAACGGATTTTTTCAGATCATTCGACAATTGCAATCGTTTCGATTTCGATACGTGCATCCTTGGGAAGACGGGAAACTTGCACACAGGATCGAGCAGGGCGATGATCCTTAAACCACTCCCCATAAATTTGATTCACTGTTTGAAAATCCTCCATATCCATTAGGAAAATGGTCGTCTTCACTATTTGGGATAAATCGACATTCGCCTCGGCAAGAACAGCTTGAATATTTTTCATCACTTGATGGGTCTGTTCTTCGATTCCACCTGTGACCATGACCCCCTCTTTCGTAAGAGGTACTTGGCCTGAAGTGAAAATGAATGAACCTGTCCGTATCGCTTGAGAGTAAGGTCCAAGTGCTTGAGGTGCTTGATCAGTCTGGATTCGTTCCATCGAAAAAACCTCCCTGAGTAAATAAATTCCCTAATTCTACTGCGATTTTCCGGTTTTTTACGTCCACATCCGTCACTGTCGCTAATGACACTGTATTTTCCACTAACCGTTCATCAACCTGAGATTCTGCCATAATTCCGATACCTATTACTTCCGCACGAAATTCACCCATGAGGTCGATCATTCCTTGTACGGTTCCACCAGCCTTCATAAAATCATCCACGATCAACACCCTTGCTCCTTCAGGGAAGCTACGCCTAGCTAAAGACAAACTCCCTAATCGTTTACTGGAGCCGGAAACGGTATTGATCGTCACTACCGAACCTTCGGTAATGCGGCTATCCCGACGAACGATAGCAACAGGAAGACCAAGGTGGGAAGCAGTAGCGTAAGCGAGGGGGATCCCCTTCGTTTCCACTGTCACTACCACATCTGCTCCACGACCACTAAAGACCGTCGCCCAAATGCGCCCGATCTCCCTCACTAATCGATCATCCCCCAATAGGTCGGATAGATAAAGATATCCGCCTGGTAAAATCCGGTCTGGATTCTCTAACTGGGCGCATAACTGTCGGGATAGCTTCGTGGCATTTTCGCGATTGGCTATTGGCAAATAACGAACCCCACCGGCGGCTCCTGAAACCGTCTCCAAAAGTCCTGTACCCTCTTCACGGAAGGTTTCGTGAATAATTGCTAAGTCTTCACTAATCGAAGATTTAGCCGCTTGATACCGATCCGCGAAGGCACTGAGGGAGATTAACCGATGGGGTTGGTCGAGAAGTTGCCGAGTCATATCCACTAATCGGGCACTCCGTTTCCATTTTTTCATGCTACATCCTCCGAAAACCCGAATGACTTTTCATAATTTATATCATATTGTTCGTATTTATTCAAGAGAGTTCTCTTTAAGCCCTCCAAGCATACGGACTGCATAAACCTGGCGACAAAAGCCCCGTAAGCCATTGACCACACGGAAAGCTACGGATTCCTTTTTCACTAAACCAAATACTGTAGGACCACTCCCTGACATCAAAACCCCTTCTGCTCCAAAGGTTGCCATCCGCTCTTTAAGAAAGCGCACCTTAGGGTAAGTAGCCATCGTCACGCCTTCGAGTACGTTCGCCAGTTGCTCACATACCTGATCAAAATCCTTTTTATCCAAGGCATTTAGCATCCCTTCCAGGTTTGGACGGGTTGTAATCTTCTCCATTTTCAATGCTTGAAACACTTCTACTGTGGATACTCCATGGGGCGGCTTCGCCAGCACAACCCAGCAAGGGGGTGGAGGGGATAAGGGAGTAAGTTGTTCCCCTCGCCCACGAGCAATGGCAGTACCACCCTGTACACAAAAGGGAACATCAGAACCTAAGGCAAGCCCAAGCTCTCCGAGCTCTTCGGTAGATAGGCCCAAATTCCACATTTTATTTAACCCGCGTAAGGTAGCAGCTGCATCGGAGCTACCTCCTGCTAATCCTGCTGCTACAGGGATTCGTTTATGGATAAGAATGTTTACCCCTTTTGTGATCCCAAAGCGCTCTTTTATTAGTGCAGCCGCACGATAAGCCAAGTTACGATCATCAAAAGGAACGAAGCCGGAGGTACTCTGCAAGCGGATTCCTCCGGTAATCTCAGTCAAATCGATACGATCCGCGAGATCGACAGTGGTCATTACCATCTCCAAGTCATGGTATCCATCGGGTCGTTTATGTAATACATCCAGCGTTAAATTGATTTTAGCTGGTGCTTTAACGGAGATATCCAACCAGCTCTCCTCCTCTCCCAACTACATTTCACTTCAATATATAGAATGGCCCGGTCGTCAATCGGCTTTTTTATTGTAACACGACCTCAGAACCCGTGAAAGCTGAAACAAAAGCGGTCGGGGGAGTCCCCGACCGCTTACCTGTGGCTGACGTGTTTGGTTATCGGTTGGCCATCTGTTCTTCGGCCAGCTGGATTGCACGTTTCACCATATTACCGGCGTCCCGAGTCGTAATTCCGCCCCAGCCATCACGCTGAACAACGTCGTAAAACCCTAATTCCTTTGCCAATTCCACCTTTAAGGCTTCAGACATCACGCCGCGACGTGCCAATTTGATTCCCCCTCCGCCTTTACCTCAGGCACCCTTAGTATGGATCAATAGTGAAGGAATCTCCCATCCCAAACCCTGCCAGGCCAAGCTTACAAATCGTCAAATCCATTATCGACGGATACTTTGGTATACGAACGGGATTTCCCTTCGAAAAAGTCCTGCTTTCCTTGGTTAACATCCTCATAGGCAACAATCCAACGCATCGGGTTGGTGCGATACCCTTCAAAGGGTGGCTCCATCCCCATCTCCCGTACACGCTTATTCGCCATAAAGCGAATGTATGAACGGAGATCATCGATGCTTACACCGTCGAAGCGATTGCCGACAATGTACTCACCCCAGCGGATCTCCAACTCAGCCGCTTTGCGGAAGGTTTCTGTTACAAACTGCCTGGTCTCCTCATCATCCAACTCCGGATGCTCTACCAAAAGCTCCCGGAAGATCTGCGTAAAGAGGCGAACATGAAGTTGTTCATCGCGGTTGATATAATTGATCATCGCCGCAGAGGATACCATCTTTTGGTTTCGCGCAAGGTTGTAGAAAAAGGCGAAACCAGAGTAGAAGTTGAGCCCTTCTAGGACAATGTCATATACGATGGACTTCAGGAATGACCGTGGTGTCGGGTCTTTTGTAAAGGCTTCATACCCTTGGGCGATAAAGTCATTCCGCTCCCGTAAGATTTCGTCATGCTTCCAGTACTCAAAGATCTCATCTTGTTCCGCTTTAGGTACAAGGGAGGAAAGTACATAGGAATAGGACTGGTTATGAACGACCTCTTGGAAGGAGAGCACCGCCATCAAAGCCGAGAGACTGGAATCCGTTAAGTAATCCGCAACTTTAGCCGAGTAATCCGTCTGGATCGAATCCAAGAAAGCAAGAAGGCCGATAATCCGCTTAAATGTAAACCGCTCATCTTCGGATAACTGGGACCATTGCTTGATGTCCTCCGCCATATTGATTTCAAAGGGAGTCCAAAAGTTCCCAAGCATATTTTTGTACATCGGATATGCCCATGGGAAGCGACAGTCATCCCAGTTGAGTACATTAGAGGAGCGCCCATTGATAATTCCTGTGCTGGCATTGGGTGCCGTCACATCGTATAGTTTGCGCTTCGTGATTTCCATCTTCATTTCATCCTTTCATCAGCTGGAACAGCTTTCGCATTCGACGATCTCTGAGGAGGTCGATCGGGTGTAATAAGTCGTTTTGAGTCCAAGGTTCCATGCATGAAGATGGATATCAAGGAGATCCTTTGCTTTAACGTCATGGGTGACATAGATATTAAAGGATTGAGATTGATCAATATGCCGTTGTCGTGCGGCGTTTTGCTTGATACTCCAGTGAGCATCAATTTGATGAGCCGGTTTATAGTACCATGTCGTCTTTGGTGATAAATCCGGAGCTGTCACAGGAATCCGGTAATTTTTCTTCTCTTCGCTGTACTCTTTGCGATAGACAGGATCAATCGATGCCGTACTTCCTGCAATCACCGAGGTACTACCATTGGGTGCAATCGCCATTAACCAACCATTCCGTATTCCCTTGGTCGCAATAGACTTCCGTAATTCATCCCAGGATTCACCGTGATAACCCCGACTATCAAAGTAAGCACCTGTCTCCCACTCACTGCCCGAGAACACTGGGTAGGCTCCCTTCTCCACAGCTAGCTCATGGGAGGAACGAATAACAAGATGAGCAATTTTTTCGTACAGCTCGTCCGCATAAGCGACCGATTCATCGGACTCCCAGGTGATTCCCTCTAGCGCAAGCAGATGATGCCAGCCAAAGGTACCTAATCCGATCGCACGATACTTTTGGTTGGTCATCTTGGCTTGGAGCACTTCAATGGTGTTTAGGTCGATGACATTGTCCAACATCCGTACCTGAACCGGGATCAGTCGCTCCAGCACCCCATCCGGTACAGCGCGGCCCAGATTGATCGAGGACAAGTTACAAACCACAAAGTCCCCTGGTGCTTTGGTTACAACAATTTTCCCATCCACCGTCGTCTCTTCAGTAACCGTAGTCGCACTTTGGTTTTGCAAGATTTCACTACATAAATTAGAAGAATAGATCATTCCCGCGTGTTTATTGGGATTCATGCGATTCACTTCATCCCGATAAAACATATAGGGCGTTCCTGTCTCTAGCTGAGAGATCATTGCCCGTTTCATGATTTCAATCGCAGGAACCGTCTTCCGAGAGAGGGTGGGATGATTGACACATTCAGCGTAACGTTCTCTAAAGGAACCCGCTCCCTTTTCCTCATCATAGAAATCTTCTAAGGAATAACCCATCGTCCGGCGCACTTCATGGGGATCAAAGAGATGCCACTCACCCCGTGCTTCTACCGTTTCCATAAAGAGATCCGGGAGGCAAAGTCCCGTGAAAATATCATGGGTTCGAAGACGCTCATCCCCATTGTTCAGCTTTGCATCAAGGAAAGAGAAGATATCCTTATGCCAAACATCGAGATAGACAGCAATGGACCCCTGACGTTGCCCTAATTGGTCTACACTTACAGCCGTATTATTGAGTTGTTTCATCCATGGGAGTACACCGGAACTAATTCCTTTAAACCCTTTAATATCACTTCCACGAGAACGAATCTTTCCAAGATAGATCCCAATCCCCCCGCCACCTTTGGAGAGAGTGGCCACATCAGTGTTGCTATCATAAATCCCCCTTAGGGAATCGTCTATGGTGTCAATAAAACAGGAAGAAAGTTGACCATAATTTTTACCTGCGTTCGCAAAGGTAGGAGTCGCAACGGTCATATAGAGATTGGAGAGAGCCCAATAAGCTTCTTTCACGAGGGTGAGCCGTTGCTCCTTCGCTTCCTGGGACATCAAGGTCATGGCAATGATGAGGAAACGTTCCTGGGGAAGCTCCCACACTCCACCTTCATGATCTCGAGTCAAGTACCGATCCGCAAGGGTACGTAGACCCACATAGGTGAAGAGACCATCTCTCTCAGGTGCGATGACTTCTTCCAGTTCACGCATCTCTGCAACCGTATAATTATCTTTTAATAAGGAGGAGAAGATACCTCTTTCCGTTAATTTCCGCACCAAGCCTGGGAAGTCACCATAGCCTTGCTCAGGATTTCCGCCACGGTTCGCTGCTGCTTCCCGGTAAAGGGACCAGGTATGAATTTGGGCTGCTATGTATGTCCAATCTGGAGTGTCCGCTGTAATTTTTTCGAGGGCATTCAAAATGAGTAGTCGATCCGCCTGTTCCTGGCTCCACTCACCCTTCTCTTCTAGACTAGCCAAGGTCTTATCTATCCAAGATTGACCTTCCAAATGGGGATAAACTGTAATCAGATTTTCTAAATCCGCTATTAGGTTATTCATCCCAACGGTCATTTCTTTTTTCTTTTCCAACTGGGTCGTCGTCATGGCTTATCCACCTTTCTGTATTGCCACCAACCGCGATATAAAACGCCGTCCAAAACAGGACGGCGGGCGTAAATCCCCTTCACGCCAAGTTGCACCAAAACACAATATATGGTGTTTACAATTGATCCAATCATCTATATGTACGATTCTACCGCACTCAAACTCCCCTTGCAAGGGAAAAATCCGCAATAAAAAACCGAACCTTTGCTGGTTCGGTTGGGTGAAGCTTTAGCAACGGCGCTTTATGTTTCTCGCGCTCATTGGGGATTCTTCACATAGCGAACAGGGACTTGTCCCTCATCTTGAAACACAGTTAGTTCCACAGTTTCCGTCAAGATATCCGCATAACTGTACGAAACACGCTCAAAGGAGTGTTGTTCTTCGTCCAGTTTCACAATGAAGACGGAGGGATAAGTTTCTTCAAGCACTCCACTTCGTTCAATGGTCTTACGACGTCCGCTGTTGGCTTTCAATCGGATTTTCTGTCCAATATAACTTTCCAACGTACGTTTTATCTCAGATAGCGCATTCCTACCCATATAAACGACCACCTCACTCCCAAGCATTATATCACGGTAAGAGCAGGTTGTCAAAAATTGAATTATAGCAAGTGGAAAACCCTTATGTCAACGAGTTTTTTTGCAATTGACAGGAAAAGCTAGTTCTCGACATCATCTCTGTTAATAATATGGACCTCCCGTACTAGGAGATCCATATTATTAACATGAAGATTCTAGTATGAAGGTCTCGTACTTGAAAAATATATCTCCTCATACAAACAGCAATTTTATGCTAAATATAAACTTTTTTATACAAATCAGTCTTTGAACGAAAAGCAACATAAAACCAAATAACATTTACCAATCCAGTATGCATTGAATTTAAAAAGAGAGATCTGCGCATATACTGCACAAATCTCTCTTTTATAGTGAATTAATTTAACAAACCTACACCCATTTTTATTTCGTAAAACGATCGGCAACAGCGCTTGCGGCATATGCATCGGGTTTGATCTTCGCTGTGTAACCAACAGCTGTCACCCATCCAACCACTTCCTGAATCAACTTCCTCGTCTCACCTTTTCGACCTACATCTAAATGCACCTCCACAGGGAGGTCCCAGGAAGCGCTAAAGAAGTCCTTCTCCTTTAGCAAATCCATACAAGCGAGACTGTATTCTGTCTCTTTATAGATGCGATAACGCAAGTCAAGTAAAGGGCGGCTTTTTATCTTTGAATAATAAAAAAGCGCTCCTTTGCCAACACGATGAATAATGATCGCGGTCACAAACATGGTTCCACGGTGACTCGTCTGGGAGTCTGTACCGATCACCATTTTATATGTCGCGGTACGATCTTCTTCGATATACGCATATATGTCCAAGATCATCTGGCCTAGTTCTATACGGCCGTTGCGAGGATGGAAGAATTGCAATGGGTTCCCCTCCGGGCTCTACCGAAAGTTGTCGATACCTTCTACTCTATTATGATATGAACCGTCATGTAAGATCATCCAGACGTTCATCCAATAGATTGGTAAATTGGGCGAATTCTTCGAGTGAAAGGGTTTCTCCCCTTCGTTTGGGGTCGATGCCTGCCTCATCTAACCAGGCTGTCACCTCCCCCTTTCGTTCCCCTCCAAAGAGGCCCGCAGCAAGTGCGTTAGGGAGCGTCTTACGACGCTGGCCAAAAGCCGCGCGGATTACGCGAAAAAACAACGCTTCATTCCGTACATCAACAGGTGGTGTCCGGCGAACCTTTAACCGGATGACTGCAGAATCAACCTGAGGTCGTGGCATAAATACATGAGCTGGCACTAGGGTAACCCACTCGGGTTCAGTAAAGTACTGTGTCGTAACCGTTATCGATCCATACGCCTTCGTACCTGGCTCAGATGTCAGCCGTTCCGCAACTTCCTTTTGCACCATAATCACAATGGAATCAAGGGGCAGTCGCTCCTCCAACAGACGCATTAATATTGGCGAGGTTACATAGTAAGGCAGGTTGGCCACCACATGACGCCTTTCACAATCCCCTAGGTGCTCATCGATGAGGCGATGGAGGTCCACCTTCATCGCATCCCCATGTAATACCTTCACATGGGGATACGCAACAAACAACTCATCCAGGATTGGAATCAGTCGCTGGTCCAACTCCACAGCCAAGATTGATTTGGCTTCATCCGCAAGATGCTCTGTCAAGGCACCGATGCCTGGACCGATTTCCAGTACCCCGGATTGTTCATCCAGATCAGCGGCTTCCACGATCTGGTGTAACACACGATCCTCAGTTAGAAAGTTTTGCCCTAGACTCTTTTTTAATTGTAACCCATGGCGACGCAAGATCTCCCTGGTGCGTGTAGTAATTCTTCCTTCAGCCATGGGGCTCCTCCCTCTCTTCTTTCGCACGACAAAGCGCTTCTTCAAATTCTTCTCTAGTGATCCGTAAAAGATGCAAGCGACGGTAGAACTGTTTGCCGTTGGCATAACCAATGCCGAGTGCCTCTGCCAGCCGCTCCCGTATCTTACCAGAGTCCTTTCCCCCAGCAAGACCAGCTTCCAGATAAGCTTCCCAAGAAATCAACGGGGAGAGGGTAGCATCCTCTGTACGAGCTTCCGCAAGAGCACATCGAATCGCCTCAGGTTTAGCGTGTTCAACCCCTAATCCCTTTTCTCCCCGTGCTTCATCCTGAGGAAGAAAAGCTTGCTTACATCCCGGAACCTCCTGGGAAATGATGCGACGGATCCGCTCGCCCGCTCCATCTGGATCCGTGAGGATAATCACGCCCCGTTTCTCTTGAGCACGCTTCACCTCTGCGATCACATCTGACCCGACAGCAGAACCCCTCGTCTCGATGGTGTCCGCTTCGACAGCTCGTAGAATGGCAACAGTGTCATTTTTCCCTTCGACGACAATCACATCATGGATCTTTCGCCTTGACTCAATTTGTTCTTTGATGTTATTCATTCCTCAATACGCTTCAATCCCGAAAAGACGGCTCGCATTGGCAAAGGTTTGCGATGCCACTTTATCAAAGGAGATCTCTCGTAAGTTAGCAATCTGCTCTGCTATTAGACTTACATACCCTGTTTCATTACGTTTTCCACGATTGGGGTGAGGCGCTAGGTATGGAGCATCTGTCTCGATCAATAGCTTATCCAACGGAATGTGTTTTGCTACCTCTTTTGGCTCATGGGCATTTTTAAAGGTAACAGGACCACCAAGCCCAATATGAAAGTCTAGATCGAGACACCTTTGTGCAAACTCCCAATCTCCACTAAAGCAATGCATCACTCCACCAACATCCTTCGCCTTCTCTTCCTGTAAAATGCGAACCACATCCTCATCCGCTTCGCGGTTATGGATAATGATCGGCAAATTTAATTCCCGAGCGAGTCGAATCTGTTGTCGGAATACACTCTCTTGAATCCCTTGAGGAGATTTATCCCAATGGTAGTCCAGTCCCATTTCTCCAAGGGCCACTACCTTAGGATGATCACAAAGCTCTTCTAGCCAGTCGAGATCCTCTACTCTCATATCTACTGCATCCACTGGATGCCAGCCAACGGAACTGTATATGAAATCGTATTTCTCAGCTAACGCGATCGAGGTTGGAATGGACTCCCGGTCGCAACCGATGTTGAGAATTCTCGTAACCTGATAATCCTCGTGAGCACGACGGATGGCTTCCTCCTGATCTTCATTAAATTGGCTGGCGTTCATATGCGTATGGCTATCAAACAACACGAGCAAAACCTCCTCCCTTAAGGAAACAAGAATTTCATATCCTTTAGGGGCGTCAACTGTACATCTGCACGTCCTGCAATTTGATCGATAGCGACGGGACCGATTTTCCTGCTATCTTGACTATGGTTCCGATTGTCTCCCATTGCAAAGACATGACCCTTAGGTACAACTGTTGTTGGAAAGTCACCGAGTATTTTCTGCTCGTTCAGGTAAGGCTCCTTTAAAGGCCGTCCATTTCGATAGACTTTCCCATCACGGACTTCGATACGGTCTCCTGCCTTACCAATGACTCGTTTAATATAATCACTCTGTTCTGCTGTATGGAAGACAATAATATCTCCATACTGGGGATCTTTGACATCATAAATCAACTTGTTGATAATCAACAATTCACTACCCTTAAAGGTAGGTTCCATCGATTGACCATACACTTCATAGGGAGCAAAAAGGAAGCTACGGATGATTAACACCAACGCTGCAGCGACGACAGCAGCAATCACCCATTCCCTCGCCGCACTTTTCGTCTTCTTACCCAATCTAACCCCTCCAAATTGATAGTGCCATCACGTACGTTGCCCTTCATCTTTCGACCCTGGGCAGATTTGATGAGATTTTACGTTAGTCGTGTCCCATTTGGAATATCTACCGAGAGATTAGAGAGCACGAGTCGGCCTTCCGCTTTAGCTGCCAATACCATCCCCTCGGAAAGTTCTCCACGGAGCTTAGCAGGTTTTAGGTTGGCCACGAGAATTACCTTTAGGCCAATCAACGAGGCAGGCTCATAATACTGAGCAATCCCTGCAATCACTTGCCGCCGCTCTCCTCCAAGATCCACTTGTAGTTTGAGGAGACGGTCTGCCCCTTTCAGAGGACCTGCTTCGATAATCTCTGCCACACGTAAATCCACAGCTGAAAACTGGTCAATCCCAATCAGATCCGCTAAATCAGCTACACCGCTACTTTCTTGCGGAACTTCTGCCATTTTTTTCGAATCACCTTCTTCCTCTACAGGAGTACCACCCATCATGATAACAATCTCCTTTGCTTCCTCCTTAACGTCCAACCGAGGATAAAGGGGATTTTTGCGCTGGATCTTTGTTCCAGCCGGGTATTTGCCAAATTGGCGCAGACTTCCCCAAGACGTAGTAGCCTCGTCCTCCACTAAGCCCAATTGCTCCCATATCCCTGCTGGAGTGCGTACCAAGAACGGCTGAATCATTACACTGACAAATCGTAGCGCTTCAACCACATGGTACAGAACAGAGCCCAATATCTCTTTTTTAGCGGGATCCTTTGCCAACTCCCAGGGCATCGTTCCTTCTAAATAACGATTCGTTCCACGAATTAGTTCCCAAATCGCCGTTAATGCCATGGAAAATTGCATTTGATCCATGAAGTTTTCCACTTTTGTAACAGTCTCTTCAGCCAGTTGAACGAGTGCATTATCGTATTCAGTACCCTGGATGATTCGCTCAGTCACCTTACCATCCGAATATTTATTCACCATTGTCAAGGTACGATGCAATAGGTTTCCTAGGTCATTGGCCAGGTCTGCATTGGTGCGCTCAATAAATCCTTCCGGAGTAAAGACACCATCATAGCCAAAGGGAACTTCCCGCAGGAGGTAATAGCGTACCCGATCCAATCCATAGCGATCAATCAATGGCACAGGATCGACTACATTCCCCTTGGACTTGGACATTTTTCCATCCTTCATCATAAAAAATCCATGGCCGAAGACCTGTTTGGGTAGGGGAAGATCTAACGCCATCAACATAATTGGCCAGTAAATCGTATGAAAGCGGACGATATCCTTCCCAACAAGATGAACATTGGCAGGCCAATACTTCTGGTACTTTACATCCTTGTCGGTTCCATAACCTAAAGCGGAAATATAGTTAGTCAGGGCATCGATCCAGACGTACATCACATGTTTTGGATTTCCCGGAACCGGAATTCCCCAATCAAATGTGGTTCGGGAGACAGCTAAGTCCTCAAGACCAGGTTTGATAAAATTCTGGATCATCTCGTTTTTACGACTTTCTGGCTGGATGAAATCAGGGTTCTCTTCATAATATTTCAAAAGGCGATCTGCATATTTGCTTGTACGGAAGAAATAGCTCTCTTCCCGCGTTTTTTCGACAGGGCGACCACAATCAGGACAATTTCCTTCTATTAGCTGACGTTCTGTCCAAAAGGACTCACAGGGAGTACAATACCAGCCTTCATACTCATCAAGGTAGATATCTCCTTGATCCAGCAGTTGTTGAAAAACCTTTTGGCACACCTCTTGATGACGCTCTTCACTGGTACGAATAAAGTCATCATAAGAGATTTCTAACTTGGCCCATAATGCTTGAATTCCTTCGACAATCCCATCCACAAAGGCTTGGGGATCTTGCCCTTGTTCCTGTGCCCGTCTTTCAATTTTCTGACCATGCTCATCTGTCCCTGTCAAATACATAACATCATAGCCCCGCAGGCGCTTATAGCGGGCCATGGTGTCACCAGCCACTGTTGTATACGCGTGACCGATATGAAGGTTGTCATTGGGATAGTAGATCGGTGTGGTGATGTAATACGTAGGTTTGGTCGACATCTCGCTCTCTCCTTATATAACAAACTAAAAAGCCTTCCCCCATTTATGGGGCGAAGACTGCCTTCGCGGTACCACCCAAGTTCGACGCCTCCTCGCGGAAAACGTCCTTTACCAGTGAACACACTGCCCTGTTAACGCCCGGGACACGCCCTCCCCTACCACCTTAACCAAGGCTTCAAAGAGAGTTCTCAGGGGCCATCTTCACCTGTAATCCCTATACCGGCTTTCACCCGACCCGGCTCTCTAATCAATAGGGACGCGAGGCTACTCCTCCCCGTCAACAAATCTTCCCATTATACAAACCAATCAACTTAACTCCCATTATAGTCAATATGGTTGAATAATATCAACACAACCCTCCACTTTTCCTAAATATCCCCATCCTTTGCTGGTTGATCATAACGAGTCACAAAGGGGGATTCCTTTTTTACAATTTCTCCATTGGCAGACCATCGTTCCAACTCCTGTTTAAAACGATTCACCTCCCAGTTACATCCACACTCCCGATTCACCTGGGTAAGTACATCAAGTAATTCGGTATCAAAAATAGGAAGTTGTTCCCGTACCACCTTTAATATTTGATCATCCTGCTCCACTCGAACGGCGCGGAGCTCATCAAAGGGGTTGGAGACGTGGGGGCTATGAGTATAGGAAGCCCGCACCCTCACAAACACGGTACGTCCATACACTGCCGAGGAGACAAAGGTATCTCCCGAGCGTAAATAAGGAAGGCGCTTCCCCTCTTCCTGGGTAAGGTCTGTCTCCTCTCTCAACGTAGCAATATCTGTTCCCCGTACGGTACGAAAAACAAACTTGGTATTCAACTGCGCGGTTATGGTCTCATCAAGGAGAGTCGGCCGTTGCGTCGCCAATATAAGAAAAGCTCCATACTTACGTCCCTCCTGGGCAATCTCCTTCAGCGCCTTCTTTGGTGGCGCATCCACACCCTTTGGAGCAAAGTTATGGGCTTCATCCGTAACGATCACAAAGGGCGGAAAAAAAGTCCCTTCCTTCCCATTCATCCGGGCATCCCGATATTCTCTACGCTTCCAATAAATCGAATTTACCACATAGGTAGAGAAGACTTGGAGCAACCAGGTATCCCCTTGGATCACAACCAAACGCCCTTGCTCCAACCCCTGCTCCACCATCTTAATATCCTGGGTGAATAAACCGGCCTTCTCTAATCGATTTAAACGCCATTGCACTCCCTTAACTGAAGAGAGAGGGAGACTTCCGTATTGAGAGAGTAGCTCTAGTAAATGCTTAACCCGTTCCACCTCTGTAGGTGAAAGATCCTCATCATGAAACCGCTTTTTAAGACCTTTCTCCCCCTCCTCAATCGCCTGGGATACATTAGCCAAGCGATCACTAAAGGAATAATAACTATCCCGGCGTCTATGAAGGGATTGAATCACATTGCTCATCGGATCCGATAAACCGCTCCCTGATGCACCCAGTAGATTGATCAATTCTTTAGAAGAAAGCTCCGGAAAATGAATACCTACCTCACGCCCAACCTGCACGGCCAACCAACGATCCGTATAGTTTGGTGCATCCTCTCCCCATTCTGGCACCCTTTCGCCAAAATTCATCTCAAAATGAGGATCAAAAACAAGCGTAGGCACTTGAAGCTTCATCATTTCTTCTAATATCACACGTAAACCAAAGGATTTCCCTGAACCTGATCCACCAAAAACGCCGATGTGAGGGTACTGTTGCATCGTTCGGATATCAAACAAGAATGGAACCCCCCGTTGATCCCGCCACTCCCCATTCTCGATCAAACGAACGCGATTTTGTAAATCGGGACCCACTGTATCCCCGAGGGCTTCTGTTCCGCGAATTTCCCCGAGCACCATCCCCTCATCAGGATCAGCCTTTACCAATAACCGACGCACCTCCTCAAAACGTGGCGCCCGCACTGGGACACCTGTTCGCACAGGATAAGGTGCCTCGGCAAACAAACGTAATTTAGCAACATTCACCTCATCGGAGCCAATATCATAGCCAATCTGCTCTAAGGATTGGATGACTTGGGTGTCCACGACAGACTTGTCCATCCCCATCGGAATCAGTCGATTGTAGGATAGGGTTTCCACTACTTCGCCCCGAGGGTGATCTAACTCTCGATCCTCCAACACAAGAATTTCATTGATGCGAAATTTCCGCTCCTTGGAAGCAACATATACCTCTTGCTGCGTGGTAACACCAACAACTTGCATCGCTTCTTCCTCCCCTCAATTTTTATCACATTACAAATGACGATCACTCCGTTTTGGAATCAATAGACGGTGGTGTAGATCAGGATCAATATACTGATCCACCAACCCTCGTACTAAGGCATCCGTCACACGTACTTCTCGGTCCACAATATCTAACCATAGAGGTACCCCCCGTCCCTCACTCGGTGTCAACGTATGGACGAGCGATATCAGATTTTCCCGCTCCTCTGACTGAGCCAAGAGGCCATCGATCCCTACTGGCTGAGGATGCTTCGTAGAGCAAAGTACCGCCTTCCATAACCCCGTCCCTGGAAGATCCATCTCCTCTGAACGATAACATTCTCCCCTATGTAATGCTCCAAAAAGGAGCTCTCGATCAGAATACGTTGAGGAATTACTAAATAATCGACGGGCTAAACTCTTCGTTCCGATCTCCTCTGCCACCCCAACTAATAAAACGCCCTCTGTCAACGCCGCATCTTTCAACCTCCCCCATCCTGGCGCATCATCGATCAAAAAATGAAGGAGAGAACCATCCATCATCACTACCCGTGGTTTCCAACGTTCAATCGCTTCCAAAGCAACCTGAATCTCCAAGGAAGCAAGGAGAGAGCCTCGCCGCTTTGCTTCCCTTGCCAGGCTACCCTCCTCGCTCTCATCCTCCTTCTCTAGTAACGGGGTATAAAGATCTGCCGCCCAGTGCTCCTCTCCTCGTGTTCCCTTTGCCAAGGCTTGAAATAGCGATAAGGTATGCGGATGTGTTCCTGGTGTCGAATTGACGGACCCATCTACCCCTACTAACGTCTCTCCTCTGAGCCATTGCTTCAAGGGATGGCCTGTCCATTTTTCTATTGCAGAAAAAACACCGATCCCCTTCAATTGCTCACGTAGCTGTTGTCGATCAAATACCTCTGTGGGATAAATCCGCCTCAACTCCTGATTGGCTTCTTTCATTTTATCTTTTAATTTTTGAGAGACTGACAACATCCTTTTTTCCACCTCTTCTCCTCCGACAAGATCTCATTATCCAGTTTACAGGAAAACTAAAGCCCCGTAATCCCCCGTGAAATTAGGCTTTTAGATACCTGCATATATTTGGAAATCTTATTTTTTTGCTTAAAAAATTTTCTATAAAATTACCTCTATGTCTTATTGACTGTTATAGGAATCGCTGGTATGATGAGGTTGATGCTGATTATGTCGAAATTTGACGGCGTCAAGACCAAGACTAAAAAAAGATTAAAAGAGTGAGAGGAGACGTTATTATGTTGAAATCCACAGGTATTGTCCGTAAAGTTGATGAACTTGGCCGAGTGGTTATTCCGATCGAACTTCGACGCACTTTGGGAATTGGGGAGAAAGACGCCTTGGAGATTTATGTCGATGGAGAGCGGATCGTGCTTAAAAAGTACGAGCCAGCATGCATTTTCACAGGTGAAGTAGACAACACCGTTCGCTATAAAAACAAAGTGGTTAGCCGTAAATGCATTGAAGAGATGCATCATATGCTAGACGCTGACGGCGTAACTTCCAACTAATACAAGAATAACTTTCTTGTTTATCCACACATAGGATTTTTTTCACAACTTACATCCTCTAAAACTTTTAAATAAAAAGAGAAGGGAACCTCCCAACAGGAGACTCTTCTCTTTTTAATTTACAGCCAAATAATTTAGCGTTTTATCTATAATGAGACTGGGCCATGCGCCGATACGTATGCCGTCTCCCTTTTAACGAAATGGAATATGCGTGGATATTTTCTGGGAGAGCAATTCCACTAAATCCAGCGTCACCGATATGAAATAGGTCTCCTCCAGCCATCTTTCCATCAATGGCTAACCGTTCAATCACCCCTTGAGAAGAGCTTTCCTGGGAAGTACCCAGAGTAAGCATTGTAAGAGCTCCCCTCTCGTGACACATTCGTACCCACTTATTCACCATCGCAACAGAGATACCCGGTACGCTACCCGGTAATGGTAACAATATGACATCGGCTCCATGTTCAATAAAGCCCTCTAACTCTTTTTCCGTTAGCCAATCTCGGTTGGATGGATTAACTCCAGTACCATGCATTTTCCCTGCCATCAAAATGATTTCGGGTCCAAGTGCTCCGCGAAGGGCTTTTATTTGAGTGGTTATCGCCTCCGTAGTTATCCCTGTACGTGGGTTCCCAGTAAGTACGAGAAAGCGAGCTCCCTGCTCCATCGCCTTTTCACCATTCATAGGGGTTGCCCGTCTCCCGAGGGCTACTTCACTTGTAGAGACCTCCTTCTCCACTGGCTCCAAATTGACTCCTACAGGCCGGCCTACAAATCGAGTTACTTCTCCTGCTGTAACCCCTATCCCCAGCATCTGTTCATAATCAGCCAGCAGTCCTTTATTGTCTGATAAGGCACCCGAACGAGAGGGAAAACCACCGACACATGGATTTTGCACATCATATTTATTTAGTAAGAGAAGGTCAGCTCCAAAGGCTGTTGCAATCTCGCAATTGCTACACCCATCCACTAAGGGCAGAAAAGGAGCCACTGTCTCTGCTACAACCGTTCGTCCCTCTGATGCCTGGATAGAAAGGAGTAACTCACGTCCTTTCATATTGGTCATTTCAGCGGGAGTAGCGTCTATTAATCGTTGATCAGCCATTCTAATTCTCATCTCTTCCCATTAAACGGATAATACGATCACGTAAGCGCTCAGATTGAGTACCAAATACCGCCTGGTAATATCCTTTCCCGACGCGGATCACGCCTACGGACCCTAGCTTTTTTAACTGATCCTGATCGATCTTCTCATCATCCCTCAGTGTCATCCGCAAACGGGTAATACATGCATCCAGTTCCTCCACATTTTCTTGACCGCCAATCGCAGCCAACACATCTACCGCCAGGGAATCTAGATCACGATCCACCCTCGCCACTTTTTCCCCTACCTCCGATTCATCCCCATCTTCGATACGACCCGGAGTAGGCAAGTTTAATTTGCGTATGACAACGCGGAAAATCCCATAGTAAAGAGCAGTATACACCAATCCTACGGGGATAATCAGCCATGCCTTTGTCGCCCTCGTAAAATTGAGGAGATAATCGATTAATCCAGCGGAGAAGCCAAAACCGTGTTTGACCCCCAATACATCCATGATCACCAAGGAAAGACCAGTTAGAATGGCATGGATTCCATAGAGCACAGGAGCGAGAAACATAAAGGCATATTCAATCGGTTCCGTGATCCCTGTGACAAAGGCAGTGAGCGCCGCCGCCATCAGTATACCCGCTGTCGCTTTCCGTTGGGAAGATTTCGCCTCGTGCACCATTGCCAAACAAGCTCCAGGAAGAGCAAACATCATAATCGGATAAAAACCAGCCATGAAACTACCTGCTCGTGGATCCCCTGCAAAGAATCGCTGGAGATCCCCCTTAACAACTTCCCCTGCCGCATTTGTAAACTCGCCTACGTTAAACCAAACCAATGTATTTAAAATGTGATGCAAACCAAAGGGAAGTAACAAGCGATTAAGAAATCCATAGCCGAATAACCCGAATCCCCCTGAAGCTACTAGCGCGTTTCCGAGATCCGCAATTCCATCTCGGATCGGTGGCCAGATCACCATAAAAAGTATACCAACGATCATCATGACAAAGGATGTAATGATCGGCACAAACCGTTTTCCACCAAAAAACTGTAACCAATCCGGTAAATGAATATCCTTATATCTTCGATATAAATAGGCTGTAATAAGACCTGTGATAATACCACCTAAGACATCGGTCTGATTCAGTTTCACTTGCCACGCACTATCTGTGGGTGGTTTCGCGTCCAACCCCACCAATGAATTTAAGATGACATAACCTGCCACAGCAGCTAAACCAGCCGCTCCTGCTCCTCCCGTCATCCCCACGGCAACTCCAATAGCAAACAACAAGGGCAGATAAGTAAAAATGGCATTCCCTGCAGCCATGATTACATTACCCACTTCATAAATCCAGGTGCCCTTTTCCACAAACTCCGGATTGGTCATATTGTACCCTAATGACAAGAGGATGGCAGCCGCAGGCATTACCGCTATCGGCAACATCATTGCCTTACCTACTTGCTGCAAATTCCCAAGAACCCTGCTCATATCCATGCACCTCCAATAATCAGAATAGTGCCCCTTTTTCGGCGTAGCTTGTGTCTTTCTTATGCTAGGACTTTTGTTCAATTGGTGAGAGTTAGTGAAGGGGCTCCCTTACATTTTATGTAGGTTGGGTTGTGTTCAGTTGCTCCCCTCTTATTTCGTATCAGAGAATGAAGGCGGGCCTTTCCATTCATTCTCTATCCCTTGCGCTGATCCCTTTCTAACCTATCGGTTTTTGTTATATGGAGGCATGATTATACACAGATGTCGCATGTGTGGAAAGTGCATATCACTTCTAAAATAAGTCCACACAAAACAGTTATTCCTGTTCTCGATGGTATTCGTTGTACACTTCTCGTTTGGGTAGGGAGCGGATATTAGCAGTTTCCTGGATGGCTTCTTTTTTGCTCATCCCTCGGCGGATGTGCCAATCAACGTGTTCTATTGTGGTTAGAGCTCTCCACCATTCTTCAGGTTCTGTCTCGTTATCCGCTAGATCTGATTCACTAGTCACGCCTGCGACAACGACTGTCATCTCTCCCCGAGGGATCTCTTCCTCAAACCAATGGGCGCACTCTGTCAGTGTTCCTCGCAACCACTCTTCATGCTTCTTTGTCAGCTCTCGGGCAATGGCGACTTCTCGATCTCCCAATACCTCTATTAAATCAGCCAATGTCGCTTTAATACGGTGGGGTGCCTCATAAAACAAAAGGGTGGCTAGTGTCTCCTTCCACTTGGTAAGCTCTTTCCGCCGCTCCTTCGAGTGGCGGGGGAGAAAGCCGATAAAAAGGTAGGGCTGGGGCTGAATTCCCGAAGCCACTACTGCGGTTAGTGCCGCGTTGGGCCCGGGGATCGGGATCACAGGAACCCCCCTTTCCACGGCTTCTTTGACTAAGTCCTCCCCTGGATCCGATAAACCGGGCATTCCCGCATCACTAACCAGAGCGATTCGCTCCCCCTTTTTCATCCGCTCTACCAATTCCGGACCACGACTATAGCGGTTATGTTCATGGTAACTGACCGTTGCTTTTGATAATCCCCAATGGGAAAAGAGCTTCTTGGTATGGCGTGTATCTTCACAAGCCACACAATCCACTTCCGCTAATGTATCCCGTACGCGTTCACTAGCATCCCCGAGATTACCTATAGGCGTACCAACGATGTATAAGGCCCCGCCATCCTCTTCAAAACTTTTTTGCCTCTTCATAGAGGTTGCCCCTTTCTGCGATCAGCTGAATTTTTTGTTGGCGTGTCATTCCTTTGATCTCTCGCTCCCGCTGCAAAGCCTTTGAATGATTCATTTTTCCTTCGATAAAACGCAGGTGAAGGGGAGCTCTTCCTCTTGTATACTTCGCTCCAGTACCTTCTCGGTGTTGGAGTAAACGGCGCTTTATATCCGTTGTAATTCCTGTATAGTAAGATCCATCCGCACATTCCAGGATATAAACGATATAATGGTTCTCCTTCTGCATAACTCTCCTTCACCTCTTTATGGCAAGGATCCTTTATTCATACTCTACTCTCTTACACCATATAAAAAAAGTGCCGGTCATCCCGGCACTCATCTGCTGTCTATTTTCCTCATACCCTTTAATCACAGCCGAGTTTTCACTTCCATCACTAGCAAACCATCTATTCACTTTTCCTCCTGAGAGGTTTTACTTAAAAAGGAGAGGCAAAATAAGCAGTCTTCACTACTTCTCATGCTTCCATAATGAACGTTGCAAATATGAAAGCCTTCATTATACAGCCTCGCCAAGTTATCGTGCCCTTCCCCAGAGGCCTCTGCTAGCGTTAGATCATCGCGAGCAGTCCCGTTTTGTTCACTCGATTGAAGAGCCTCCAGACGTTCACCCTTTGCCTGATTCTCCAGCTCCAATCGTGTATTTTCCTCAAGCATCTGTACGATCTGCTCTTTTAATCCGCCCAACTCTTTATAAAGATTCCCGATCTGATCTTCGATTTGAGTCATTTGGGCTAAGATCGCCTGCTTGTCCACGCCCCCCACCTCGAATCACCCGTTGTCTGATCTGTACATGTCCGTAAATTGTGGCTCAGTATCCAACGATGGTTCACGCTTGGGCTTTAACGACTTCCGCGGGGTGCTCCACGGTAAGACCTGATTCGGTCAGTTGCACCTGGATACGACGCTCCAACAAATTTAGAACCGTAACGCGTCCATCACCTTCAGGTGTAATCACCCGAGCCCCGATATCAGGCATTTCCTTCTTCGCTTCTACATAATTATCGTTCTCATACTTCAAACAACACATTAGACGACCACATAATCCGGAAATCTTGGCAGGGTTCAGAGAGAGGCTTTGATCCTTCGCCATCTTGATCGAAACCGGTTCAAAATCTCCAAGGAAGGACGAGCAACAAAGAATACGACCACAAGGGCCTATGCCGCCCAACATTTTTGCCTCATCCCGCACTCCAATTTGTCGCAACTCAATGCGGGTGCGAAATACCGCGGCAAGGTCTCTCACTAGATCCCTAAAATCAACTCGGCCATCCGCTGTAAAGTAAAAAATAATCTTATTGCGATCAAAGGTGTATTCCGCATCGACCAGCTTCATGTCCAAGCTGTGATGCTGGATTTTTTCTAAACAGACAGCTAAAGCATCGTGAGCAGCCTGTCGGTTTTTCTCCATCAATTCTGTATCATCCGAGGAAGCTCTTCGAATAACACTTTTGAGGGGAAGTACCACCTCATCCTCCGTCACATATCGAATTCCTGCAACCACTGTACCGTACTCAACCCCCCGTACAGTTTCGACAATCACAGGATCGTCGCGACAGATATCCAATTCGCCCGGATCGAAATAATATATCTTACCCGCTTGCCTGAAACGGACTCCTACGACTGTTAACATGTGTGGATCCCCCTTGCATGGCCAACACCAACCTCTCTAGCACCGCTTGAGGCTGAATGTGTCCGGCCAATTGGCGCCTCGCCTCCATCACAGCGTCCATGGCATCAATAAGACCACTAACACTCCATCCGGCAGATTGACGCCGACGGGTTTCGCCGTATCGCAGAAAAATGACAGGTTCCCTTGCTAACTTTTCATCAAGAAGATCTCGTAACCAAAGGAGTAATAGATCAATCATTCGTTCTATTTTCCCTCGGTTTGAATCCTCTTGGATCATCCATGTTTGCACGGATAATATGGCGCCTGATTTTCCGGATACGATCTCCCCTCCCCATTTTATCACTCGCTCGCAAAGCAGGGCAAATCCTTCCTCCTTCACGATCAACTCCGCTTCAGGAATTCCACCCGCCAAACGCGAAGCGATGCGTGACAGATCCACATCTAAGCCCTCACTCACCAAGCGAACGGCGATTTTATCGGGTGCCAAGGGCGGGAAGTGAACCCATTGACACCTGGAAATAATTGTTGGTAATAACGCATGAATATTTTCTGTTAACAAGATGGCTACCAAGCGGGAAGTCGGCTCCTCTAGAAATTTAAGGAGACTGTTGGCCGCCTGAGTGGTCATCGACTCCACCTGCTCAATGACCACGACGCGAGTAACATCCTCACCAGGACTATAGGAAAAATCCCTTTGTAACTTGCGCACCTGTTCAATTTTTATGCTTTGTCCATCAGGTACAATCCTGCGCACTTCAGGGTGATTCCCATGTTGAATTCGCTGACAAGAACTGCATTGATCACAAGCATCTCCTACAACTTCACGGCAGTTCAGTGCCTTCGCAAATTCTAACGCTGCCTGCCCTTTCCCTACACCAACAGGTCCAGCAAAGCCGTAGGCATGGGAGATTCGTCCTGAAACCAACCCTTGTTGCAAAAAATGAATGACTCGTTCCTGACCAACGATATCAGTTAAAGCCATTTCCTATCCCTCATTTGAAATCGACTCCATTAAAACTGGATAAATTGATCGATTGGCAAGATAAACACCGTTGCGCCGCCGACCTGCACTTCGACTGGATATGGAACATAGGACTCCACATTGCCTCCTATGGAGGACAGCGGAGCCATTACTTGTTCCCGAGATTGACAATTCTCTTTAATCAAAGCCAACACGCCTTCAATGCGATCCTCTTCAATCCCGATCATGAAGGTGGTATTCCCTGATTTCAAAAATCCACCTGTACTCGCTAGCTTTGTAGCACGAATATTTGACTCTACAAGCGCCTGAGAAAGGCGGTTACTATCCTTATCCTGTACGATAGCAATAACCATCTTCATCTTCCTCAACCCCTTCCAGCCTCATGTACTACATGATAACCCTCGATCTATTGGCCTCTACGTCCAAGCTATTGTTTATCCAATAACTCATCTATTTCTCGACGTAGCTCACTAAAAACGAAGTCCTCATCTTGTGAAGCATCCACCATTCGGATGCGATCTGGATTTTCCTGCGCCAATTTCAAAAATCCCTGACGCACCCGTTCATGAAAAGCTTGTCCTTTTGCTTCCATCCGATCCACAAAACCACGCGCTGCTAATCGACGCATTCCTTCCTCGACGGATAAATCTAATAAATACGTGCGATTCGCTTGTAATCCACCGAGTGCCACCCGGTTCACTTCTTCCACTTCTTTTCTATTGCCACTTATCGGTCCGAACGCTTGATAAACAATACTTGAATCAACAAAACGGTCGCAGAGTACGACCTTGCCCAAGGCTAAAGCTGGACGAATCACCTCTTCAACCAGTTGCGCTCGTGAAGCCGCATAAAGGAGAACCTCTGCCTTTAGCGTCATCTCATTCAGTTCGGGAGCTAACAAAACCTCGCGGATTTGATCGCCTACTCGAGTTCCACCTGGCTCTCTTGTACAGATACAAGGGATGCCGCGGGATTCCATATACCGATGTAATCGGAGGAGCTGAGTCGATTTTCCTGCTCCCTCGGGTCCTTCTAGTGTAATCAACCTACCCTTCACGTCACGCCTCCACCCCTCAACAATATCGTGGATTTATTGTAACACGACCACTCGAAGGGGGAAACTAGAACTCAGTCCACGTACACGACCTCCCTCCCTTAGCATGGCACTAATTACATGAATGTTATCCTTCGAAAACTTCTCCCCTGGTAAAACCAGCGGAATGCCTGGTGGATAAGGAACCACCATTGTCGCTGCCACACGTCCTACTGCCTCTGTCAATGGAATCTCAATGCCTAAACCCATTCCTCGATCTCCTAAAGGTACCTGGCTTTCACTAAGGATAGGAATACTTATTTGATGGATTACCGTACTCGATTCCATTTTGCTCACTGCTTGATCCAACTTTCTTAGCCAACCAGCTAACCGTACGAGGTCATAAGAAGTAGTACCAACAGAGAAAGAAGCCAATAACCGGCGGTGATCTGCCAGTTCAAAAAAAACATCTTGTTCCTTAAGCCAATCCAACATAACTAAACCAGAAACACCATTTCTCGCTTGTAGTGTTAGCTTGAGTGGATCATCTCCGCGAATTTCTTGCAAAAATTCCAGCTCAGCTATTTGAGTTCGCAAAGTCTCTAACGCTGGCAATAATTCAACCAATGCCGAAGTTCCCTCCTGAACCATCCAACGGCGTGCCAAGTCTAGGGACGCCAGCATAGGATAGGAGGGGCTACTGGATTGAATAGTTCGCAAGCCAGCCTCTAACCTCTCTTGATTAACCCGTGTTCCTTGTAAGTGGAGCATAGATGCCATCGTCAATGCAGGTAGCATCTTATGGGTAGATTGTACTGTAGCATCTGCTCCCTCCACCATCGCAGAAGCAGGAAGGTCTGGATGAAAGGAAAAATGAGCTCCATGCGCCTCATCCACCACCAATGGAATATCATAATGATGACATATTTCAGCTAATTCCTTGATTGGCTGTATACGGCCAAAGTAATCAGGACTTGTAATGAATACACCCTTAACATCCGTGAACTCATCCAACGCTCGTTCCAAATCTTCTCCCAATAGGGGCATGATTTCTTCGGAATCGTCTGAAATCCTCCCGGAGAGATAGATAGGCTGAGCTCCTGCAAGAGCACATCCATTAAAAATAGACTGATGACAATCTCTTTGTACTATAAGCCTCTCTCCGGGGTTACAAAGCGCCATCACCAACGCTAAATTACCCGCTGTCGTTCCACCTGTTAGAAAATATGTCTTTTGTGCTCCGAAGGCCTCTGCCGCAAGTTCCTGGGCTTCTTTAATCACACCCTCTGCCTGATGTAAATCATCCAACTGGCCAATCTCCGTTAGATCGATCGGTAAAATATTATCAAACCACGTTCTACCCTCCACATCAAAGGCTTGTCCTTGTTTATGACCTGGTACATGAAAGTTGCCCTTGCTCTTCCTCTGATGCTCAACCAATGCAGTAAAAATAGGAGCGCGCTCCTGTTTCTCCATCTTACTCTTTCCTCCCATAAAGAAGCAGGGACTGTAAACAGTCCCCGCTGGTTATGACAATTGATCGGATATATCCCGGGTCCAAATATTTTTCATTTGTAACACAAAGTAGGCATACTTCTTGTCTCTGACATCCGTGTTGACAATTTCCGCTTCACAGTCGCGACAAATGAACTCGGCCAAGACCGTAATTCCTTCCTGACACTCTTTTTCACAAACAATGCAGCGGATCTGATCGGTTGTGTTCTGCAAGATCGACCCACCTTTTCTTTTTTTCGTCCATGGTTCCCAATCCATTAATAAAATATACCCTGACGAAGTAGAAAAAACCTTATCGATTTGCGTAAGAGTCATCCATGACGAACTGTCCTTATCAGTATACCATGCTTAACCTGAAAAAAGGTGGCGAGTAATTTCCTAAAACGTGTAGAAACGTTTCATCAGGGAAGGGTAATACTATATTGGCATAATGGAGGACACCATGACCAAAACCATCATCCAATGGATTTTTTTAGGTTATGTACCGATCATGGCCATCATGAAGACTCTACTGTATTATATTCACGAAGATCCGAGGGGCAACCCAGGGACAGCAGATGAATAAAAAAAGAAACACTCACAAAAGGAGTGCTTCTTTGTGTTGCCCGGCAACGTCCTACTCTCCCAGGGGCGCGAGCCCCAAGTACCATCGGCGCAGGAGGGCTTAACTTCCGTGTTCGGGATGGGAACGGGTGGGTCCCCTCCGCTATCGCCACCAGACAGTGGAAAACATATTGGGTTTTCCTAGGGTGATACACCCTGAAAACCGGAATGGAGTAAGGTTGGAATGAATCCAGGAGAAGTCCTCGACCGATTCGTATCTGTCAGCTGAACACATTGCTG
>NZ_FNNQ01000009.1 GCF_900106775.1 Marininema mesophilum | reverse complement strand
GTTGTCTCCACATTGGAAAAGGTTTGCAAGATACTGTTCCTTCCGGGTAGTCCCACAGCGCCTTGAAATCCAATCGCTCCTTGAAATCCCGGTGGACCTTGCGGCCCCCGTGGTCCCCGTGGTCCCCTCTGACCTGGTACTGCCATGTTCATCCACTCCTCGTGTTCAAAATGGGATATTGTGTGTCTTAATGCGTTATAGAAAGCCTATTTCGACCCTGCCTTGCCTTAGCACAAAAAGATAAGAAAAAAAGAAAAAAGTCACAAGCTACAAAACGAGATCAAGCACACTCAGTGCTTGATCTCGTTGAAAACCTGGAATAATCTTCGTTCAATCATGTACTCTGATAAGCACTTTTTTTAAGTGCTCTAAGGCGGTGATAGTATTTTTTATCCACTAGTTTGAAGTGGAAAAAGGATGGCACCACATGATTAACCTCCAAAATCCATATCTTCTTGTCACGATCCAATCCTAAATCGACGGCCATGGATTTTCTGTTAGGAATATCTTTGGCTACTATTGTGGTGGCTTTGAGCGCCACATTTTTAATTTCTTGCATGATGGGAATGGCTGGTCTATAGCAGCTAAGATGTTGATGGATAAATCGTGGAAGGGGGAGGGTAGCTCCTTCATCGGGAAACGCTGCAATGATGCCATCGAGAGAAGCGACGCGTGCGACGACCCCACCAATCGTCCATTTTCCTTGGATGTAAAAAAGTTGAACACGAATATCAAAGTGTGCTCCATTATCATCATCACTATGAATGCCTTGTTGGATAATGTATTTTTTCTCTTTTACGATGGGGAGAAGAGTCTGATAGAGAGAGGGGAAGGAAGGTGCATGCGTTTGATTTTCGTATATGTCACAAATCTCATAACCGATTTTTTTTGCTGTCACTCTCAGTATCCCACGGGATTCAAAGCCTGCTGAAGGCTTAAGATAGATCATTGGAAATCGTTGAACCATCTGTACTAAAGTTGGTCGATTAAAAAGACGTGTAATGGGAGTATATTTGGCGATTTCCGGATGAGAACCTAAGATTTTTGCCATACGAACCTTACTCCGTTTATTGTGTACTGTACGAACCGAATGGTGATTGTCTATTATCCTTCACCTCCACGAAGCAGAAATTTAACTGGTTTATAAATAGGTTGTTTTATCCTCAATTTTATTCGTTTCCATTTCTATAGTGTAGGTAACGGTCTAGTAGAGGCGCCTGTATTTCGAAATAAAGGTGTAAACCTAGCTTGGGATTTATTGAATGAATGTAAATGAATGATAGGGATCCTGTGAATGAGGGCTCAGCGGTTTATCCTGAGGGGATTTTTTTGTATATGGATTGACAATTATTAACATAACACCTCATAATTAACTTAATATTCAATTCACAGGGGGCGTATAATATGGCGGAGATCCAGCCATCGACGAAAAAAAAGGCGCAACCGAAAGCGAAAAGTGTCGGAGAAGCAAAGTATGTCCTTCCATTTGTCTGGATGTTACTGATGACAGCGGCTTCCTTCGTACTCGTGTCCACTGGGTTTGTACCTTTACGGTGGTTGATTCCGATAATTATTCTCCTTGCCATTGCACAGGTAATGGTCCAATTGTTCACTTTTATGCACCTGGAAGATAAGGGAACGCGAATGTTTATTATTTTTACATCAGGCGGAGCTTTCGTTGCCGTCACTTGCATTTTGGCAATGCTCTATCTGGCTTGACACTCCCACAACTAAATCACCCCAAGGGCACTTCCTTCACGCGCCTTACATCCCATATCCTATATCCCATGACGAAGAAGAAGTCTATAAAAAAAATTTCATGAAAAGCGAAGAAAAACACCCCTTCAGAGAGAATCGAAGAGAGATACCTTCGAGCCTCTATATGAAGGGGTGTTTCATTATGTTTCATGACAAGATCACAGGTTTTCTGTGGTTGTCTTAGCTAGGAGGAAGTTGAGTAGATAATCAGGCCCACCTGCTTTAGCATCTGTTCCTGACATGTTAAATCCACCGAAAGGATGAACACCCACGATGGAACCGGTGCAACCACGGTTGAAGTAGAGGTTCCCTACTTGGAAGTCGTGGCGAGCCCGTTCAATATGCTCACGGCTACGAGTGAGTAGAGCACCTGTCAATGCATATTCGGTGTTATTTGCGATTTCTAAGAGCTCGTCAAAGTCTTTTGCCTTAGCAACTGCGAGGAGGGGACCGAAAACTTCCTCCAACATAATGCGTGCATCTGGTTTAACTCCAGCGATGATGGTAGGTTGAATCATAAACCCTTGAGAGTCATCTGTCTCTCCACCGAGGACAAGCTCTCCCTCTTCCTTACCGATCGCGATGTACTCCCGAATCCGATTAAATTGGATATCGTCAATTACTGGACCCATGTCCATATCAGGGTCAGCGGGGTTACCCACTTTGAGTTCCTTTGTCAGGGCGATGACGCGCTGAAGCACTTCATCATAAATGTCCTGATGGAGAACTGCTCTGGAACAGGCGGAACATTTTTGCCCAGAGAAACCAAAGCTGGAAGTAACGATGGAGCGAGCAGCGAGATCGAGATCCGCATCACGGTCAACAAGGATGGTATCTTTACCGCCCATTTCTGCAACGACTCGTTTAAACCATTTTTGGCCAGGATGAACTTTGGCAGCGCGTTCATAGATTCGAGTACCTGTAGCGCGAGAACCAGTGAAGTTGATGAAACGGATTAACGGATGGTCGACGATATAGTCACCGATTACTTTAGGGTCTCCAGGCACAAATTGGAGAACACCTTCAGGTAAGCCGGCTTCCTCAAGCACTTCGATAAAGCGAGCAGCGACAACAGGGGTCTTCTCTGATGGTTTCAATACAACAGTGTTACCGGTTACTAAAGCGGATACAGTCGTTCCTACCATAATGGCAAAGGGGAAGTTCCAAGGGGGAACGATAAAGCCGACACCCATGGATTGATAGAAGTAACGGTTTTTTTCGTCTTGGCGAGAGATAACCGTTTTGCCTTGGTCTAGCTCCAGCATCTGACGGCCATAATATTCGAGAAAGTCGACAGCTTCAGAGGTATCAGCATCTGCTTCAAACCAGTTTTTCCCCGATTCAAATACCATCGTGGCAGAGAACTCGTGACGACGACGACGGATGATCGCAGCACTTTTGAAGAGGATGTCTGCGCGCATGTGAGCGGGCCATTTGCGCCAGCTATCAAAGGCTTTATAGGCGTTTTGGATGGCTTTCTCAGCTAATTCTTGATCCGCCTTGGATACTTTCCCTACAACTTGATCTTTGCGGTAGGGGTTTATGGATACCAGCTTATCTTCGGTGAAGATACGTTCGCCCCCAATGATTAGCGGGTATTCTCGGCCAAGTTCACTCTCGAAATTGGCGAGGGATTCTTTCATGTCTTGGTGATTCTCAGAAACGGTGAAGTCTGTCCAATCATCATTTTTGTATGGGATCAATCGGGACAACCTCCTTGATAGATCGATTTCTACATCTTATTTTGCCGGGATAGGGTGGACTCTTGTCAAATGGATTTATTCTCGTTTCAGCGACTATATACACAGTTATTCTCTGCAATATTCGCTTTCCCTTCTCTTTGGTATCATCCGTTGTTTAATAATAGAACCTGAAATGACTACAGCCACAATTCCCCTATTAATCCTTCCCTTTGTATAGTCAATCATCGTAACCAAAGACATCCCCACGATAAGAAAAATTAATTATTGTGTCATGACGTCCTCCTGGTAAATGGGATGCCCAACAATCCGCCCCCTAGAGTTGTTTTTTGGTTCGGTGACCCCACATAGAAATATAGTAGAAAACAAAAGCTAGGTTTAGATCCATTTGCAAACGACGAATACCTTTACTTTGTTTAAATAAGAGGTGAGTATTCATGCCCAAAAAAGAACTTTCCTCTGATGGTAAAAACCATCATCAGAGCCATCAAGAAAAACATCACGATCATAATCATATGATTCATGACTTCAAACGACGGTTTTATGTTTCACTGGCTGTTACGGTTCCAATCTTAATCCTTTCCCCGATGATTCAGATGTTATTAGGATTTCATTTTGTGTTCCCGGGATCGATTTACATTCTCTTTGTTTTGGCCACATTCGTCTTTTTTTATGGCGGATGGCCCTTTCTGACCGGATTGCGAGACGAGATTATAAAGAGGTCCCCTGGAATGATGACGCTGATTAGTATGGCGATTATCGTCGCCTATGGATATAGCTCCTTGGTCATCTTCGGGTTTCAGGGAGAAAACTTTTTTGGGGAACTGGCTACTCTGATCGACATCATGCTTCTGGGTCATTGGATTGAAATGCGTTCCATCATGAAGGCGTCCCTTTCCCTTGAAGAGCTGGTCAAACTCATGCCAATAGAGGCACACTTGATTATTAATGATGGCGAAACAAAAGAGATTCCAGTTTCTGAACTGAAAGAAAGGGATCGGGTATTGGTCAAACCAGGTGAAAAAATTCCGGCGGACGGAGTCATTGTCAAGGGGCGTTCCAATGTAGATGAATCGATGTTAACCGGAGAGTCAGTCCCAGTGGGAAAAACGGTAGATGATGAATTGATCGGAGGGTCTATTAACGGAGAAGGCTCTCTTACATTGTCGATCCAAAAAACTGGTGAGGAAAGCTACCTGTCACAAGTTCTTCAACTCGTCCAAGACGCTCAAGCCAGCAAGTCACGGACCCAGGCCTTATCGGATCGAGCTGCAAAATGGCTATTTTATGTAGCCGTTGGGGCTGGAGCAATAACTTGGGCCATTTGGTTTGGACTTGGATATGGGTTTGATCTCGCATTGGAACGAACCGTCACCGTTTTGGTGATTGCATGCCCGCACGCACTGGGGTTAGCAGTACCTCTTGTGATTGCCAAATCCATCGCTCTATCTGCAAGTAAGGGTTTGTTGATTCGGAATCGGATGGGCTTTGAGGAGGCGCGAAACTTAGATGCTATTGTTTTCGATAAAACCGGTACGTTGACCAAAGGGGAATTTAGGGTAACAGATATTGTTACAGATCGAAAGGAAGAAGAATTGTTAAAGTGGGCGGCTTCGCTGGAATCTCAATCGGAACATCCCATCGCCTGAGGAATGGTTGAGAGTGCACAGGAACGGAAGATCCGACTGACAGTACCCGATGATTTCGAATCTATTACCGGAAAAGGGCTCCAAGGCTCCATTAACGGTCATGACATAAAGGTGGTTAGTCCGGGTTATATAAAGGGAAACAATCTTCCATTTGACGAGCAGCAATATGAGCGGTTGGCCAAGGACGGTAAGACCGTTTCTTTTGTCATTATGGATGGTAAATTAATAGGAATGATTGCCCTCGCCGATCAGTTGAAAGAAACGTCGGCTGATGCCATCCAACAGTTAAAGAACATGGGAATCCGTCCTATGATGCTGACCGGTGACAATCGGCAAGTAGCCAACTGGATCGGACGACAGTTGGGGATTGAAGAGATCTTTGCAGAGGTTCTCCCTCATGAGAAAGCAGAAAAAATTCAAGCAGTCAAACGTCAGGGGTTAAAAGTGGCGATGACAGGCGACGGAGTCAATGATGCCCCCGCCTTGGCGAATGCTGATTTGGGAATCGCAGTTGGTGCGGGGACCGATGTCGCCATGGAAACGGCAGATATTGTTTTGGTCAGAAGCGACCCGAGGGACGTCGTGTCGATTCTCAATCTATCCAAAGCTACTTTCCGAAAAATGGTACAAAACCTGTGGTGGGCTGCGGGATATAACTTCGTTGCCTTGCCCTTAGCTGCAGGGGTTTTGTTTCCTTACGGCATCCTCCTGGATCCGGCAGTTGGTGCCATTCTTATGTCGGTTAGTACGGTGGTTGTTGCTGTTAATGCACAATTACTAAAAGGATCATAAAGCACGAGCGAGTTCTAAATATTCCTTTTGACTATATAAGGTTTGCAAAACATCCAAAAGTAACGTACTCTGCTTCATAAGAATGCTCCTTTGTGCGTAGTTTTGAGGTTCTCTCTTTAAACTACACGATGGAGCCTCTTTTTTCTCCTAATCTTTGGCTAATTTAACCACCCGATACCCGAAACCTCGCCGAATGGAGAGCTAAAGGCGAAAACAGGAGAAAGCTTAAAGCATCATGAATTAAAGTAAACTATAAGGGAGTATATAAATTTAGGTACCAGAGGTGGTATTAGTGAAAAACCAACTTTTCTGTTCTGCTGTTATAGCTATGGTTATCTTGAGCGGGTGTGGGAATGCAAGTAATACCAATTCATCCGAAAACAAACCTGAATCTAAATCACCAAAGATGGACCATTCAAAGATGAATCATTCTGGCTCTGCTCAAGTACCTAAAGGATTAAAAAATGCAAAGAATCCAACTTACAAAGTTGGTAGCCAAGCGATCATTAAAGCTGATCATATGAAAGGGATGAAAGGAGCAATCGCAAAAATTGTAGGTGCTTATGATACCATTGCCTATACTATTACATATACACCTACAACAGGAGGAGAGAAAGTAAAGAATCATAAGTGGATTGTACAGGAAGATATTAAAAATGTAGCGAACCAACCTCTTAAACCAGGGACAAAAGTGGTCCTGAAAGCAGATCACATGAAAGGAATGAAGGGAGCAATCGCTATTATTGAATCAGGTGAAAAAACAACAGTATATATGGTTGATTACACTCCTACTACGGGAGGAAAGAAAGTAAAGAATCATAAATGGGTAACAGAGAATGAGTTTCGACCAATTAACACTAAGTGAATGCGCCCCCTTCTATCTTACTTATGCTGGTCCGGAAAGGATCACGTTAGGTGTTTTAAAAAAATCCTGTCCATTGTGCAAAGAGGACGATGAGGCCCAGTAACCAGACATAGACTGCGAATCCTTTTAAGGAACCCCGCTGAAGAAGACGAATCATCCAGCGGATCGCGATGTATCCACAAAGTGCGGACATGACCGTAGCGATAAGAAGAGAAGAGAGGGGAAGAGCCTCTGTCCGTCCTCTCAACAGATCTACCGTGGAGAGAAGAACAGCACCTGCAATGGCTGGTATGGAGAGAAAAAAGGAAAAGTAAGCGGCCTCTGCCTTGTCGATGCCTCGGAAAAGGGCAGCGGCTATGGTCAATCCTGAACGGGAGATTGCAGGTAGGATGGCAACTCCTTGGAAAGTACCGATGATCAACGCATCGGCAGTGGTGATCGAGCTGAGTTTTTTGCTCCCACGCTCTTTCAGGGTATCTGCCCACCATAAAATAGTTCCTGTGATGAGAAATTCCCAGCCGATGGTAACACCAGAGACAGCTACTTCTTCAAAAAAATCCTTAAAGGTAAAGCCGATGATAGCGGTAGGTATCGTACCGATGATGGTTAAACGGGCTAATGGACCAAAGGGCTGTCGGATAACCGTAACGATTTCCCGCCGATAGACGATTAGTACGGCAATGAGTGTGCCCAAATGAAGCATGGTATCCAAGAATAAGCCTGCATCATCTAAGCCAAAGAGGTGACGTCCTAAGTAAAGGTGTCCTGTACTACTAATCGGTAGGAATTCGGTCAACCCTTGTACGATACCTAAGATCAGCGCCTGTAACCAGTCCATCGTAGCCTCCTTTTTTCTTCAGAGGAGTCGTCCAATCGCTTCAACTACTCGAAGAAAAGGGGTATGTTCATCGTATCGACCCACAATCATTCCTTCTGGATCAATTAAGACAGAGGTAGGGACAGAAGGTATTTGAAAGGCGTCGTACACCGAACGTCCATCGTCGAGAAGTACAGGAAAACGAAAACCCTGTTCGCGGACGAAGGGAGCTACCCTGTTGGGGTCAGCCTCGCGTCCGGGTACGTTAATGGTGTAAAAGGCGAAACGATTCGCTTCCAGGGAACGAGAAAATATTTCTTTCTGGGGTAAGTCCGCCTGACAAGAGGGGCACCAAGTGACCCAAAAGGAGAGAAGAACAACTTTGCCTCGTAGATCAGAGAGGGAGATGGTCTCTCCGGTTAAGGTAGTCAGTGTGAAATTAGGTGCAGGTTCTTTTTGCAAAGGGGATTCCTCCTTGGGAAGGGAAGAGTAGTTGATCATTGGGTGAATAGGTACTAGAGGGAGGATTGTCTCATACGGGTGTGTGTTTATTGTATGAACGAACAATAGGTAAACATGTCCCCAAATCAATGATCGGTGAGTCGCAGAAAGTATAACCAGGTTGGGCAGATCGATGTGCATGGTAAAATATTAAGAATATCACAAAGGGGAGACTCCCCCCTTTTAATAGTGGAGGAAAAATGATGTTCCATATCAATGAACTAAAAGAAGCGGCACTGGAGAAAGTAGCGCACATATTACCAAATACGATCTTCCAAGAGTTTGATCAACCTAATTCCCGTATGTTAATCGCTGTTACGCTTATGAACCGAGGAGAAAAAGAGCTCGCTTATCAATTGTTTGAAAGTATCGCTGCTTATGGACCTGATGAAAATGAAAACCGTCATTTTGCCTATGTGCGTAGTCTTATTGAAATGGCTGAGATGGATGCCGAGAAGGAACGTTTTGTAAAAGCGGAGGCTTATATGATGAAGGCCCTCGCTGAGTTTCCAGACTCCATGGGGTATATGATGAGCCGAACCCACCTTGAAGTGTATCACAGCTACTACCTATTTAAGTTAGGAAAGAAGGAAGCAGCACATCGTGAACTGGAGAAGTTGATCCTACGAGAAGGAGCTCGGTTTGCTTCTCTTCCCCAAGAGGACGGACAAAATCTTGTTGGACCTGCACTCTGCTATGCGATCCATCAGCTAGCGCTCTTTCATGCCGAAGAGGGAGATTGGGAGGGAGCAGCCACCAGCTTTGAGCGTTTGCTTCCCTATGTTATCTGGGTGGATGAAGAAGGGTGGAATGAAGGAGATAGGATGATGAAGGAAGGAAAGAAGGATGTGGGTTTTCAGCGGATGGTAGAAGCGGTTACTTATGATGCGAGTTAAACCCCAGCAGTTTTCTTGGGATGATTTTGGGGAACAATTCCTGACAAGTCCCTTTACCAAGGAGGCGATTAGATGAAAGCGGTATTGATTGATCAACCAGGGGGGCCAGATAGTTTAAAACTTGGCGAGTATCCTACTCCAAAACCGACACCCAATGAGTTGTTGGTTCGAGTAAAGGCAACGGCCCTCAACCGAGCCGATATTATGCAACGGGAGGGTAAGTATCCCCCACCTTCAGACGCAAGTCCTATCTTAGGATTAGAGATGGCTGGGATTGTCGAGGAAGTGGGAGAGAATAGTGGACCTTGGAAAAAAGGGGATCGGGTTTTTGGACTTCTCCCTGGAGGGGGTTATGCTGAATATGCAGTAATCCCAGGGGAGATGGCAATGCCCATACCTGAGGGAATGTCCTTTTTTGAGGCGGCAGGAGTGGCTGAAGTATTTCTCACAGCATGGCAGGCTTTATTCTGGATTGGTAGGCTTCAAGCCGGGGAGCGAGTGCTGATTCATGCTGGAGCAAGTGGAGTGGGCACCGCAGCCATTCAATTGGCTAAGCACTATGGTGCATTTGTGGCCGTCACGGCTGGCTCTGAAGAGAAGCTAGCGGCTAGTGAGCGGATGGGAGCCAACGTAGGAGTGAACTATACCGAGGGGCCTTTTGAACCGAAGTTACGGAATGCTGTCGGGGAAGAGGGGTTTGATCTGGTGCTTGACTTTATAGGTGCTCCCTATTGGGAACAAAATCTAAGAGCACTTACCTTGGATGGACGCTTGGTTTTGATTAGTACATTGGGTGGTTCCCATATCAAGGGGGTCGATTTAGCCCCGATTTTGAGGAAGCGCTTGCAGGTGACAGGTACCACATTACGCTCTAGAAGCCTTTCCTATAAGACACGACTAACTAAGGATTTTGTCCAACAGGGTCTTCCGCTTTTTCAGACAGGAGCAATACGTCCGGTGATTGATCAGACCTTTGCCTGGGAAGAAGTGCAAACGGCTCATCAATACATGGAGGAGAATCGTAACATTGGTAAGATCGTATTAGAAATCAATTAACCGAAGGGATTGTTTCGATGGAGACGAAAAAAGTGTTGCGCCAACGGCGTTCGATGAAGGTATATGATCCAAATCGGGCGGTTACGGAAGAACAACTAGCTGAACTGTTTGAGTTGACGACACTGGCTCCCTCAGCGTGGAATTTTCAGCATTATAAATTTATCGTTGTACGTGATCCTGAGCAAAAGCAACGTTTACGTCAAGCGGCGATGGGGCAGGAGAAAGTGGAACAGGCAGCGTGTACCATCGTTGTTTGCGGGGATTTGGCAGCGTGGAAGAGAGCCGAAGATGTTGCGAGGGAGTTCGCAAGAAAAGGGTTTTATGGAGAGAGTACCGAAGAAAAGATTGCAAAACAAGCAGAGATGATGCGCAATGCTTATAAAAATAATCCTACCAAAGCGAGGGAGGAAGCAATAAGAAGTGCTTCTTTAGCAGCCATGTCACTGATGGTCGCAGCAGAGGATATGGGCTTAGCTACCTGCCCGATGATTGGTTTTGACCCGAATGCAGTAGCAGAGGTGACTGAGTTAGATGATACGCTTTTTCCAGCGATGTTGATCACTTTGGGATATGCGGGTGACTTTGATTTGCCAAGGTGTGATCGTCTTCCTTTGTCAGAAGTGGTAAATATCGACCGCTTGGGGGTTCCATTTGGGGCTAATCAGACATAATAGGACATCGACAGTAAAGGTTCCAGTTGTAGAATTGCAATGGAGTCGATGGCGATATAGGTGACTCTGATGATGATCCTACCCGAAGGGTAGATTGTCGGTATTGGGATCTGAACAGTTAACTGGGAGGTCAAACGCCAAACAGTTAGCTGAGGATTCGGATTAGAGTATATAGAATATATAAAAAAGCTGATGCTCCACATCAGCTTTTTTATATGGAGATATTTCTGAAACAAGAAATGTGAAGAGTGAGTGGTAGTGGTGATTTCCTGGTTGGTTCTGGAATAGAAGATGGTATACTCAAAGTATATTCTAAAGGATAAAGGGTGAGAACATGGCTGAACAGAAGAAAATGTACAGCATGACATGGGATCTGGACGTCTTTTTCCCTGGTGGAAGTGAGTCTCCTAATTTTAAGATGTATATTGAAACATTAGAGAAAGACATCGCCTCATTTGATGCGGCGCTACTTCATTTGACAGAGCAACCTTCCGAAGATTATGACGTATGGAAGGGTGTTTTGGATCAATTACAGGGATTGTCGCGTCGTTTAGGAGAGGCAGGGGCTTTTATTAGTTGTTTAACAGCACAAGATATGAAAGATGCAGGGGCGAAGATGCTTCGTGGCCGCATTTCCCAGATGGGAGCTGCTTATAGTGCATCACTAACGAAACTTGATCAACTCTTCCTTGAGATGAGTAATGCAGGTTGGGAAAACTTACTGCAGGATTCTCGCTTTGCCCCTATTGCATTTCCTTTAGCTGAAAGAAGAAGACGAGCAACAGATCGCCTTCCAGCAGATGGAGAGAGTTTAGCAGGGGATCTTGCTGTGGATGGTTATCATGCCTGGGGAGATATGTATAACACGATTGTTGGACGAATGACCATTCCTTTTACGGAAAATGGGGAGACGAAGAAGTTATCCATAGGGCAGGCGGCCAATAAAATGCATAGCACAGATCGTGAGGTTCGTCAGCAGGTTTTTCATGCCATGGGCAAGGCGTGGGAGACGGAAGAAGACCTTCTCGCTACAACCTTGAATCATCTAGCGGGCTTCCGATTAAATCTCTATCGTCACAGAGGATGGGATTCTCCTTTAAAAGAGCCACTGGATATCAATCGTATGTCAGAAAAAACCCTTACCACCATGTGGGAAGTGATTGATCAGAATAAGGGGATGCTACTCAAGTTCTTTAAACGGAAAGCGAAGATCCTCGGTGTGGAGAAGTTGGCTTGGTATGATGTCTATGCTCCAATCAGTCAGACAGAGTCAAAGGTGAGTTATGATGAAGCGGCCGAATTTATCATCGATCAGTTTAAGCGTTTTGACCCACGCCTTGCGTCCTTCGCAGAAAAGGCGTTCCGAGAGCGCTGGATTGAAGCAGAGGATCGCCCAGGAAAGCGGCCAGGCGGTTTTTGTACAAATTTTTCCGATAGTAGTCAATCGCGAATTTTTATGACCTTTGCCGGAACTTCATCCAATATTTCCACATTGGCCCATGAGTTAGGGCATGCCTATCATCAGCATGTGATGAATGACCTCCCGCAAATGGCACAACGGTACGCCATGAATGTTGCCGAGACAGCATCTACTTTTGCAGAATTGATTGTTTCGGATGCCGCGATTCGCGAGGCAAAGAGTAAAGAAGAGAAAATCAATCTACTTGAAGATAAAATCCAGCGTGCAGTCGCCTTTTTCATGGATATTCAAGCTCGTTTTCTCTTTGAAACACGTTTTTATGAAGAGCGTAAAGACGGCTTAGTAAGTAGTCAACGGCTCAGGGAATTGGTGGTTGAGGCAGAAAAAGAAGCTTTCCAAGATTCCTTTACCGAGTATCATCCGTACTTCTGGGCATCCAAGCTCCATTTCCATATTACAGGCGTCCCATTTTACAATTTTCCTTATACTTTTGGCTATCTCTTTAGTACGGGGCTATACGGCAGAGCCCTTGAAGCAGGCCCGGATTTTGCGGATCGATATGTGGATCTGTTGCGGGATACGGGCCGGATGACGACAGAAGAGCTAGCGCAAAAACACCTTGGAGTTGACTTGTCACGTCCGGAGTTTTGGCAACATGCCGCTGATTTAATTCATGCAGATATTGCTCATTTTCTGGAATTGACAAATGAGTGAGTAAGCAACGGATGTCAAAAGGATCTCCTAGCGAGGTCCTTTTAATATTTTTTAAAAGAGAACATCACTTACTCTGATGAGGGAGAAGGAGTGTTATAATTAAGAGGTAAATTGGGAGAAAAGGGTGAAAATATGTCTCAGAAAAAGCAACAACTCAGCTTAACCTGGGATTTAGAAGGCTTCTTCCCGGGTGGAAGTGCATCTCCTCAGTTTCAGGAATATTTGAGCACATTGGGCCAAGATCTAGAATCATTGGATGCTCAAATCCGGCAATTACTAGGTAAGTCTCTTGAGGACCTTACCATTTGTGAGGAGATTGTTCAGCAGGTTCAGGTCATCGCCAGCCGTCTAGGGGAAGCCGTTGCATTTATTGAATGTTTAGAAGCGCAAGACATGACCGATAAAGGTGCTGACATTCTTTTTGGGCGTGTAAGGCAACTAGGAGCTAGATATAACACAATCCTGACAAAATTAGATAAACTCTTATTGGAAATGGATGAGGCTCACTGGAATAACTTACTGCAAGATTCACGATTTACTCCGATTGCGTTTAATATTGCAGAGAGAAGACAACGGGCATTAGAGAAATTAACCGCTCCTGAAGAAAGTTTGGCAGGAGATCTTGCTGTAGATGGTTATCATGCCTGGAGTAAGATGTATAGCACATTGGTGGGACGGATGACGATTCCCTTTGAGGATAATGGAGTGATTCATCAGTTGTCCGTAGGACAAGCCAACAACAAATTGCATCATCCGGACCGAGCAGTACGTAAACAGATTTTCTCCTCCTACGAAAAGTCATGGCAAGAAGAAGAGGATCTGGTTGCGACCACATTAAACCATTTGGCAGGTTTTCGCATCAATCTGTATCGTCATCGGGGCTGGGATTCCGTTCTCAAAGAGCCACTAAATATGAACCGCATGTCAGAGAAAACTCTAGCGACGATGTGGGGAGTGATTGATCATAATAAAGAGAAGCTTCTCCAATTTTTCAAGCGAAAAGCTGAAATTCTAGGGGTAGAGAAATTAGCTTGGTATGATATCTATGCTCCCGTTGGCCAAGAGGAAGGTAAGGAAATTGGTTACGACGAAGCGGCGGATTTTATCACGGATCAATTTAGACGGTTTGATCCTCGCTTGGCAGCATTTGCGGAAAAAGCGTTTCAAGAGCAGTGGATTGAGGCAGAGGATCGCGCCGGAAAACAGCCAGGTGGGTTTTGTACTTCCTTTACCGAAAGTGAAGAGTCTCGAATTTTCCTGACCTACTCTGGCACAATGTCCAATATTAGTACACTTGCCCATGAGCTAGGTCACGCCTATCACGATGATGTGATGAAAGGCCTTCCTCACTTGGTGAAGGAATACGCGATGAATGTTGCTGAGACGGCGTCTACCTTTGCTGAACTGATTGTCTCCGACGCAGCGATTCGTGAAGCGAAGAGCAAGGAAGAGAAGATTACCTTGCTAGAGAATAAAATCCAGAATACAGTTGGCTTCTTTATGGATATCCATTGTCGTTTCCTCTTTGAGACGCGCTTTTATGAAGAACGTAAACAAGGGTTGGTTAGTGCCGAACGACTCAGTGAACTGATGGAAGAAGCGCAAAAAGAGGCCTTTATGGATTCACTCTCTGAGTACCATCCTCGGTTCTGGGCGTCTAAGCAACATTTTTACAACACGTTCTTTCCTTTTTACAACTTTCCCTATACATTTGGCTACTTATTTAGTATGGGGATTTACGGAAATGCATTAGAAGTGGGAACCTCCTTTGCTGATCAATATGTCCACTTATTGCAAGATACTGGGCGAATGACGACGGAGGAGTTGGCAAAGAAGCACTTAGGTGTAGATCTGACACGACCTGAGTTTTGGCAGCAAGCAGTGGATCCCATCCAGGCAGATATTGATCAATTCCTTGAGTTAACCTCATAATTAAAATCAACGACCCCTTCCCATGTAAGGGGTCGTTGAACAATTTTTTCATAAAGGAGATAATTAATGCTTGTTTCGATTAAGGGTGAACGTGTTCATTTACGAGATGTGACAAAGGAAGATCTGGATACGATTTGGTATTGGGAATATGAAGCCGAGGATCAAGAGCATCATCGTTGGAATGGTCCCTATTATGCGGTGGAGGAGCTCAGCTATACTCAATTTAAAAGGAGGTGGGAAAGAAATTTTCTTGCTCAGGAAAAAGGGGAGACTCGTTGGCGGTTGGGAATAGAGATTGATGGGGTGTTGAAAGGGATCGTTAGTCGTTACTGGGTGGATGAAGGTACTGATTGGCTGGAGACAGGTCTAGTAATCTATGATTCACGATACTGGTCTGGAGGATATGGAACAGAAGCTTTTCGCCTATGGATCGACTACCTTTTCCAGCATCTTGCTACTGTGCGTCTAGGCATCTCGACTTGGTCAGGCAATGAACGAATGATACGACTTGCAAAACGAATCGGGATGATTGAAGAGGGCAGGATTCGAAAAGCTCGTATAGTGGAAAGTAAATACTATGATTCGATCAAAATGGGGATGCTACGCGAAGAGTGGATGATGGTGAGGGAAGAGGGTTAATCCTCTTATAGTTCCCACTCTTGGATACCACAATGATCCAATTCATCTTCTGCACCAGTGATAGCGCGGATGACCGTGCCATGACAGATCACGATGACTCGTTGTCGATCACGGTAGCGCTCCAGTACATGTTGGACGCGATGGATGATACTCTCCATTGTTTCCCATACAGGGTACTCATCAGGCGGATGTATTCCCTTATGGCGTCTAAAGTCTGCCCGAAGCTCCTTTAATTTTTCAAAGGAATCATAGGAAAGAGTTTGATCGGGTATCCACTCGTGTAGATCATATTCCACTTGGATGGGCAGGTCGAGAATACGACTGATGATGGATGCAGTTTGCAGGGCTCGTGTATAGGGAGAGGTTATAATGAGGTCTGCTTTGGCGAAACGTGGATCATAGGCTACCTGTTTTGCCTCTCGCTCCCCTTTAGTTGAAAGAGGGACAAGATCCCGTTGCACTCCGATCAATTGTCGTTCATCTGTTAGCTCCCAGTAGGGTTCGCCGTGTCGGACGAGGTAAAACTGTGTCATTAAACTTCCTCCTGAAAATGGATTCATCGCGATAGTTAATCAATATAGACGAGGTGAGGGTTTGGAACAGAGTGCGACGGTATTAAAAGGAAGGCAGCATAAGAAGTTGAGCAAGTTAAGAATCTTAAAACGAGCCATTCTTATCTTTTTGGGTGCAGCGTTTGTTGCTGTCGGGTTGGAGATCTTCTTGGTCCCTAACAAAGTAATTGATGGTGGGATAGTTGGGATATCGATTATTCTTTCCTACCTTACGAGTGTACCACTTGGAGCAATACTCTTTCTTCTTAATTTGCCCTTTTTCTTTTTAGGATACAAGCAAATAGGAAAAACCTTTGCGATATCCACGCTGTTTGGGGTTATCGTCATGTCTATCGGGACATCTCTCCTTATTCCAGTAGAACCCTTGACTGATGATCCCCTACTAGCTTCCGTATTTGGTGGGATCATTCTAGGGATTGGCGTGGGGATGGTCATTCGCTATGGGGGCTCATTGGACGGGACAGAAATACTAGCGATTTTGTTCAATAAACGACTTCCCTTTTCGGTAGGGCAGACAGTGATGTTTTTTAATATCTTTATTCTCGGCAGTGCAGGTTTTGTCTTTGGTTGGGATCGAGCAATGTATTCTTTAATCGCCTATTTCATCGCATTTAAAACCATTGATATTACGATGGAAGGCTTTGATGAGACAAAAGCGGCATGGATTATTAGCGAGCAGGCTGAAGAGCTAGGGGAAGCGATCCTGAATCGTTTAGGTCGAGGAGTAACTTACCTAAATGGGGAAGGAGCTTATACGGGAGATAATAAGAAAGTAATCTTTTGTGTCATCACTCGTCTAGAGGAGGCGAAGTTAAAATCGATTGTTGAAGATTTGGACGAAGGCGCATTTCTTGCGGTTGGCAACCTCAATGAAGTACAGGGTGGACGGTTTAAGAAACGGGACATCCATTAGTGTGAACTAAAGAGCCATCTGAAGTAGTGTTCGGAAAAATGGGCCTTTTCGCCAGTATCGCTTCTGGACAGAGTACTCCTTGAGTGGGAATAATTGTTGTTGTTCAAAGAGTTTTTTCTATGGTAGGTTTAAGTAATCTTTCAGTAAACTCTGCAGTAGCCTGAGTTAATAAGTAAGAGGTGATCCTATGGAATTAAAAGGAGTTTTGCCCCCTCCCTCCAATCTTGTTTTTCTTTAAAAACGGGATTGGGGGCCATATGATATCCCGATCCCGATAAATTTGGGAGGGATCGGTATGCGTAACGGATTAGCTTTAATTTGTATGGCTGCAGTGATGTGGGGAACAACTGGAATCATAGGGAAATGGCTGATTTCAAATTTCCAAATGGAACCTTTAGCCGTTGGGGCATGGAGGCTCCTCTTTGCTGCACCATTGATGCTGACCATCAATCGATTTACACGAAGCAGTGAGAAAGCCGTTCAACCGTTAAATCCATCACAAAAGGGGCTCCTACTCCTTTTTGGTATCGCGCTTGCTGGTTACCAGATTAGTTACTTCTCTGCGGTAGATCGAACCATGGTATCAACGGCGACGTTGGTGACGATTTGTATGGCTCCCATATGGGTTCATTTATGTGCCCGGTTTTTTCTCCGAGAATCTTGGAGTGGCAAAACAGCCATTTCATTGGTTATAGGAGTTTTCGGTGTAACCTTTTTGATTGGAATTAACAGTTTAAAAGGCTTATCGAATATCGATTTCTTATCGGGTAATATTCTATCCCTAGTCGCTTCTTGTTGCTATGCTGGATACACATTAGCAGGCAAAAAGCTATTGGATCGTGTTGAACCGCTGCGTATTATTGCTGGAGCTTTTACTGTAGGAGCGTTTCTTATGCTCCCGTTTTTGAAATTTCCAGGGCCTCAGTTAGAGGTATGGGCAGTACTCCTATTTCTCGGCTGGGTACCCACTACGTTTGCCTATATTATTTATATCAAGGGATTAAAGCAAACGAAAGCTACGCAGGCATCTGTAGCAGTACTCTTAGAACCTTTAACTGCTACAGTGCTAGCGGTCACCTTTATCGGTGAACGATTGAATTCCCTTGGTTGGATCGGGGTTATTCTATTGTTGGTGTCCTTGCTCTTGTTATCGACCAATAAAAAAGAAAACCCTCCATTCACTCCCTTGGATGGGGAGGTGTAACCTATGGAGATCAAGATTGCTAAGAATCTTAGAGAAGCTGCTCCTCATCTGACTATAGGGGTTATTACCACGACGATCTCCCCCTCATCGCATCCCCCAATGGGATTATGGGAGGAGATCAAAGAGACTGAGAAAAAGCTTCTGGCAAGTTACTCACTAGATCAAGTATCCGAGGTCCCCGAGATCCAAGCGTTACGGACAACCTATAAACGATTAGGAAAGACTCCTTCCCGTTATCGAGGCTCTTCTGAGGCGTTATTACGGAGAATTCTTCAGAAAAAGGGTCTTTACAAAGTAAACACGATTGTAGATATCAATAATCTTCTCTCATTAGAATCTTTCCACGCAGTAGGCTCGTATGACCTTGCTTGTTTAAAACCCCCTATAACGTTTCGAGTAGGGAATGAAGCAGAGACTTACAAGGGGATTGGTAAACAAGATATATCTTTGGTCAATCTTCCGGTTTTTTTCGATGAAAAAGGCCCTTTTGGAAGCCCTACTGCTGATTCAAAACGTTCGATGATCACGCAAAGCACGGTGAACATCATGATGGTGATCATATCATTTGGAGGCGCTAAACCCATTTCGCAATCCTTGGACTATGCAAAAGAACTATTGGGAACCTATGCTGGAGCTCAGCAAACTTCATGTTTTATCTTTCAATAGACAGAAGATAACACTTTACTTGCTAAGCTTCACTAATGATGGAAAGTGATCTGGGTTTGTGTACCTTTGCAGTTTATGACTGTTATCATCTGGTTATGGATGTGTGTGCTGAAGTGTAAAGTAAAGTACCTTTTCGTTGAAAAGGTACTTTCTCTTATTTTTGAATGCTAGTTTCTCTTTCAAATATCATTTGCACTTTCGCCATGGGTTAGTTTACTTTTATTTTGTATTGGATAGATAGGAAAACGATGGTTTGGGATCCGCTGGAACTGGAATAAAAGTTAAGTTTGTAATTGATCTTAACCTCATGATCCTTTCCTTTTAAGGAAAGGTTAATGGAAAGGCTTAAGATAGATAGACACAATAAAACACCGCTTGAAGCGGTGCATAAAAGTGTGATTAACAGACTAGCCCATATACCTTATGATGATTCACTCTGGGTGTCAGGAGAATCATGTTGATTACCAGGCTTCTTCTCTTCTTTACGTACATACCAACCATCGCCAATGGATTCATACAAGGGTCGATTCTTACGATGGAGGGGGCAAAAATCGCATCGTCCACCGGGGCGCTGGCGATAACATTCAATGCATCGGATGGGTTTCATCAATGTCTCAACGAGCTTCCCATCAATTTTGCACTGCCCATTGACTGTCCTCCTTGAGATAAAAGAAACGATGGTGAGGATAAATCCATATTTGAGAGGAAATAGATCCTAATTACGGAAACCTTGAATCATCTGGGGTCATGAGATAGAATGGAATGAGAATCAGGTGAGAATAAGTCTAAAAACAGGATCAGCTTACCTGTATCCAACTTATCGTAACATAACCATTTCCACCTGCATACGGGGAATCGCGGAGAATGTCGCTGATTCCTAGGGTGAAGAGAATATGGAGGAATGCACACATGTCGACGGTTCCTAAACTGACGATAAAAGATCTTCAGGTATCTATCGAGGAAAAAGAAATCCTCAAAGGCGTGAACTTAGAAGTAAAAGGCGGCGAAATCCACGCGATCATGGGTCCGAACGGGACTGGTAAATCCACCCTTGCTCAGGCTTTGATGGGTCATCCACGTTATGAGGTCACCTCTGGGGATGTTTCTTTGGACGGTGAAGACGTACTGGAGATGGAAGTGGATGAGCGTGCTCGCAAAGGTTTGTTCCTCGCGATGCAATATCCCTCCGAAATCAGTGGAGTAACTAACTCGGACTTCCTGCGCAGCGCAGTGAATGCGAAGCGCGGTGAAGGTAACGAAGTTTCCATCATGAAGTTTATCAAACAAATGGATAAGAAGATGGATCAACTTAATATGGATGAATCCTTTGCTAATCGTTATCTCAACGAAGGGTTCTCCGGTGGGGAAAAGAAACGGAATGAAATCCTCCAGCTTCTGATGTTGGAACCTCGTATCGCGATTCTTGATGAAATCGATTCGGGTCTCGATATCGATGCCCTCAAAGTGGTAGCTGAGGGTGTCAATGGGATGCGTAACCCAAACACAGGCTTCTTGATCATCACCCACTATCAGCGTCTGTTGAACTATGTGACACCTGACTTTGTTCATGTAACGATGCAAGGTCGTATTGTCAAATCAGGTGGCCCTGAACTTGCTGAACGTCTAGAAGCTGAAGGGTATGACTGGGTAAAAGAAGAGCTGGGCATCGAAGACGAAACTGCCGAGCAACAGGCTTGAGCGGAGGAGGGTATGAGATGAGCGTCAATACAGAACAACTCTTCGACCGTCAAATTGTTACGCAAATTTCCCAGTCACAAGAAGAGCCTACGTGGATGTTACAAAAACGCCTTGCCGCTCTAGACGAGGCCGCGAAGCTCTCCCTGCCCAAACTGGAGAAGACGCGCATTGACCGTTGGAACTTTACTTCCTTTGACCCTTACCGTGGGGAAGAGGCGCTAACAACGATTGATACGTTGCCGGAGAATGTCCGACAGTTTGTATCGGCGGAAAAAGAAGATCATGTTTTTGTGCAAAAGAACTCCAGTCCTGTGTATCAGCAACTATCTGCTGATCTAAAAGAAAAAGGAGTCATCTTTACAGATATCGCAACAGCAGCTCGGGAACATGGCGATCTGGTACAAAAACATTTTATGACGGATGGGATTAATCCGAATGAGCACCGTTTGGCCGCTTTGCATACAGCACTATTTAGCGGTGGACTCCTTCTTTATGTACCGAAAAACGTCGCGGTAGAACTACCCTTTCAAGCACTGTTCTGGGCGAGTGGTAAAGGTGTAGGGAACTTCCCCCATGTGCTCGTTGTATTGGAAACAGGAGCAAATGCCAGCATCATCGCAAACTTTGTCTCCGACGAGGACTCAGATGCAGTAGTGAATGGTGCATTTGAAGTATTCCTAGGTGACAATGCTCGATTAAGTGTTGCCAGCCTCCATACCCATGGTGAGGAGACTACAGAAGTTGCCTATCGCCGGACTGTGGTCGGCCGAGATGCTCACCTTGACTGGACGGTTGGAGATCTAAATGGTGGTCGGACAATCTCAGATAACACCACGCATATGCAGGGTTCTGGCTCCAATGGAGAGATAAAGGCTATCACTGTGGGTGCCGGAGAACAACGCTCCAATATCACCTCTACGTTCCACCACTGGGGTACACACACCGAGACGAATATCGTTGCACGGGGTGTGATGTTGGACGCAGCCCAAACCATTTTAAACGGTGTTACCAAAATCGAGAAGGGTGCTACGAAGGCAAACGGGGTTCAAGCTGAAAAAGTGTTGATGCTTTCTCCTGAGGCCCGTGGGGATGCCAACCCCATTCTCTTGATTGATGAAAACGACGTTCAAGCTGGTCACGCAGCGAGTGTAGGGAAAATTGATCCGATTCAAATGTTCTATCTCATGTCACGGGGTCTTTCCCGTAGACAAGCGGAGCGCCTAGTCATCTTTGGCTTTGTCGGGCCAGTATTGGATACAATCCCCTTTGATTCCTTGCGCGAGCGGATTACGGATGTCATCGAAGGGAAGCTTAGCTCATGAGCCAATATATTAAAGATTTTCCGATCCTCGACCAGCAAGTGAACGGAAACCCTTTGATATATCTTGATAGTGGGGCTACTTCCCAAAAGCCGTTTAAAGTGATTGAGGCTGTGGAAACCTATTATAAAACGATGAATTCCAATGTGCATCGTGGAGTGCACACCCTGGGTTCTCGCGCCACCGATGCTTATGAAGGGGCTAGGGAAAAAGTTCGTCGTTTTATAAACGCAGGATCTACCCAGGAAATTATTTTTAACCGGGGGACAACAACAGGGCTGAATCTGGTTGCTTCCAGCTACGCCCGTGAGAATCTGAAGGAAGGGGATGAGATTCTTATCTCTCCTTCAGAGCATCACAGCAACCTAATTCCTTGGCAGCAAGTAGCCAAAGTAACAGGTGCTACATTAAAATATTTTGAATTAGAACCGGATGGGACACTGGATCTGAATAAGGCAAAGGCAGCAATTACGGATCGTACAAAACTCGTTGCTATTGCCCAGGTATCCAATGTACTCGGTACGGTTTTTCCGGTGAAGGAATTAGCCGGTTGGGTTCATGCGAAGGGTGGCGTGATTGTTATTGATGCCGCGCAGAGTGTGCCCCATATGAAAGTAGATGTTCAGGATCTAGATTGTGACTTCTTGGCTTTCTCCGGTCATAAAATGGTTGGCCCTACAGGAATTGGTGTTCTCTATGGTAAGGAAGCGTTGCTTAATGCCATGGAGCCAATTGAATTCGGTGGGGAAATGATCAGCACGGTTGGCCTTTATGATTCAGATTGGAAAGAGCTCCCCTGGAAGTTTGAGGGGGGTACGCCGATCATTGCTGGTGCCGTTGGACTAGGAGCTGCGGTTGATTATCTGGAATCCATCGGAATGGATACCATCGATGCTCATGACCGTCATCTTGTGGCCTATGCGATGGAGCGGATGGGAGAACTTGAGGGAGTTAGCATGTATGGCCCTCGTAAGGATCGCACAGGAATGGTCACCTTTAACCTCGATACCGTCCATCCTCATGATCTAGCGACGGTTCTGGATGCTGAAGGGATCGCCATTCGTGCAGGCCATCATTGCTGTCAACCATTGATGCGTTGGTTAGAGGTGACAGCAACGGCTCGTGCCAGCTTCTATCTTTACAATAATGAATCCGATATCGATCGATTGGTCGCGGGTTTAAAGAAGGCAAAGGAGTATTTCGGCAATGTCTTTAGATGATCTTTACCGTCGTGTCATTATGGATCATTATCAGCAGCCGAGAAATCGGGGGCAGATTGAAGATGGCTCTATCACAGTGGATCTGAACAACCCCACCTGTGGTGATCGTGTCTCCGTACAGATGCGAGTAAAAAATGGTATAATTGAAGAAGCAATGTTTGAAGGTGAAGGTTGTTCGATCAGTATGGCCTCCGCCTCAATGATGACTGAGACGGTCAAAGGGTTAGATGTGGAACGCGCCGTATACCTTGTGGATTTATTCTCCCGTATGATGCAGGGGGAGGAGATTGATACCGAGGAGTTTCCTCTGGAGGATATCGAAGCATTACAAGGTGTGGCAAAGTTTCCAGCACGTATCAAGTGCGCAACCCTCGCCTGGAAGGCCCTGGAGAAGGGCGCCAAAGAATCAGCCAATTAAAATGCTGATTCACCCTGAAGGAGGGATGGATTGTGGCCAAACAGATGCCCGAAATGTCGGATTATCAATATGGTTTCCATGATAAAGACGTCTCTGTCTACCGTTCCAAACGGGGACTGACACGTCAAATCGTGGAAGAGATTTCTCGTATGAAGGAAGAACCTCAGTGGATGCTGGACTTTCGTCTAAAATCCCTTGAGCAATTTTATAAAATGCCGATGCCAAGCAGTGAGAACTCAAAATGGTTCTCGATTCTGCCTGGTAAACTGGATGAGCTAAACTTCGATGATATCACTTATTATGTGAAACCTTCGGAGCGTCAAGGGCGTAGTTGGGATGAAGTTCCTGATGAGATTAAACAAACCTTTGAAAAGCTAGGGATTCCCGAAGCAGAACAAAAATTCCTTGCTGGTGTGTCCGCTCAGTATGAGTCGGAAGTGGTTTACCACAACATGCAGAAGGAACTGGAAGACCTCGGTGTGATCTTCTGTGATACGGATACCGCTGTGAAGGAGTATCCGGAGTTGGTAAAAGAGTACTTTGGTACCGTGGTGCCACCTACGGACAATAAATTCGCAGCTCTCAACAGTGCAGTATGGAGTGGCGGAAGCTTCATCTACATCCCTAAGGGTGTCAAGTGTGAAGTGCCACTGCAAGCATACTTCCGCATCAACTCTGAGAACATGGGACAATTTGAGCGGACGCTGATCATCGCAGATGAAGAGTCCTTCGTACACTATGTAGAAGGATGTACCGCACCGATCTATAGCACCAACTCTCTTCACAGTGCGGTAGTAGAAATTATCGTGAAGGATCATGCTCGTTGCCGTTACACCACGATCCAAAACTGGGCTCCTAACGTATATAACTTGGTAACCAAGCGTGCGGTTGCTGAGAAGGGTGCACACATGGAGTGGGTGGATGGAAACATCGGTTCGAAGCTGACGATGAAATACCCTGCTGTCATCATGAAAGGAGAAGGCGCTAAAGCAGACGTTCTCTCCATTGCAGTAGCAGGGAAGGGACAGCATCAGGATGCGGGTGCTAAAGTGACGGCACTTGCACCAAACTGTACCTCCACCATCGTCTCCAAATCGATCTCCAAGCAAGGCGGTAAGGTAACCTATCGCGGTCTGCAAAGCTTTGGTAAGAAAGCTACAGGTTCCAAAGCGAAGATCGAGTGTGATACCTTGATCCTGGATGATCAGTCCACTTCGGACACGATTCCTTATAACGAGATCAAAACCGACGATATCGTGCTCGAGCACGAAGCAACGGTATCCAAGGTATCTGAGGAACAACTCTTCTATCTGATGAGCCGTGGCTTAACAGAGGAAGAAGCAACCCAGATGATCGTCATGGGCTTCATCGAGCCATTTACGAAGGAGCTCCCGATGGAATATGCAGTCGAGATGAACCGTTTGATCAAGTTTGAAATGGAAGGTAGTATTGGATAAACCGAACATTTCTAGGTTCTTGGTTTGTTAAGATATAAAACACCCACAATTCACCCACATAAAAATTAGGTGGTGGAATTGTGGGTGTATTTTTCATAAAGGTCTAGGGCGTTATTTTCAGGTAATTTGTGTATTGAAGTAGTACTTCATTACGATTGATTTTATGTTCTTTCAACATTTTAACCGTCGTTCCATCAATTTTGATGGCACGGCGGCTTTTTTTTGATTTAGGGGTCGAAATATAAGGCTCGGAATTAAGTGGGTAAACCAACGTTTTGTTAATCGTTAGGGTCCCCTCTGCAAACTTTGCCACGATAGGAAAACAGCAACTGAGGACGGACGATGGGGATGAGCTTGGTCAAGGGGGAGGGGGGATCGAATCTCTAAGGGAGACGGCCCATAGACCGGTGGGCAATCTTCTGCTCATAAAATTCGTTTTATTTCGTAGAGGGGGGTGACAATACTTTTACGAAAACGGAAGCGGCGCTTTCTCTACCTTTACAGAAGATCCGAGTGACCACATGCATCCAAATGGGTCTTTTTTCTAAGGATCTCATTTGTATAGTTGCACCCCTTTTCTTCCAAAAAATACTACTTCCATTTGTCTGGGGTTTATGAGGGGAGTTGAAACAACCTGTAGGTGGCTCACATTTTGAACGCGTTGGCATAAAATAGGCATCGGCTGAATGGTACCCCGAAGGTTTCATAAAATTACCGAAATTTTTCTTTGTATCCTCTGTCCCAAATCTGATAGAGATTTAATAATTGACACTCCCACGGTTGAAGCACCCCAAGGGCACTTCCTTCGGGCGCCGATGGGATTCTCGGGTAGTTAGCGCACTCAATTCATTTCTGCTTCATGCAACTCCCAAGTTCAGGGGTGTGCCATCACCCCGTCCCATGCAGTTAGAAATGTACCCGCATGGGCGGCGTACCTGTTACCAGTACGTTAGTTAGACCCAGCTCTCACTCTCATGGTTTTACCTAGTAGGAGAGGTTGGTTCGCTACTAGAACCCCACCCATGACGTACGTGGGAACGAAACCCGCTACCAGCGGGATGAGCACCGCTCATGCGTTCACTATATCAAAACGTGTTGCTCTTAGCGCCCCAAAAAAGCAGGGGATGCAGAGCAACGCCGACTTTCATCCCACCCTAAGAAGTGGGCTTTCAGTCGGCATCAATCTGTAAGAATCACAAAAAACAGGAGTAGGAGGTAAGAAAAATGGTTTGCCCAGCCTTTTCTAATCAAACTACCTTTGCTGTGGGAAGTGTTCCGCAAGGAATTACTAACGCTGACTTTAATGGTGATGGGACCCCTGATTTGGCAGTTACTAATTTGATCGATAATACGGTATCTGTTTTATTAGGCAATGGTGATGGGACCTTTGCCCCCCAAACTACCTTTGCGCGATGGATTAGGAGGCTTTGCTCCTCAAACTACCTTTGCTGTAGGATCTGGACCAGTAGGTATTACTAGCGCTGATTTTAATGGTGATGGGACCCCGGATTTGGCGACTACTGATTCCGGCGATAATACGGTATCTGTATTATTGGACAGCTGTGTCACTCCACTTACCTGCACGGACCTTACCCTCGAAAATAATCCAGGAACCTGCGGGGCCACCGTGCCCTTCCCTACGCCACAATGTTCCAACGTCTCCACAGTAAGTGACCCAGCGACAGTCCCTGTTGGAACGCCCACCTTAGTCACGAGTACCGCAACCAGCAATGTGGATTCCGCCAATATCGAAGCTTGTACCTTTACCGTTACCGTCAATGACACCGAACCGCCTGTCATCTCGGGGTTGAGAGATATCGACGTTGAAGCCAACAACGCCATTGGCACGATAGTTACCTATCCAGACCCTACGGTGACGGATAATTGCCCTGGGACGATCACCACTTTCTGCAATCCTGCCTCCGGATCCTTCTTTCCCATCGGGTCGACCCTGGTTACCTGTATCGCTATCGACTCCAATGGCAATTCAGCTACGGGTACCTTTACCGTTACGGTGTTCCCTTTTGAAGAAGAATAGGGGAGTTAGCCAAAAAAACGAGCCTAGTCGGGGATTTACACTGCCCCGACTTTTTCTTGTACTTATCTAGATAGCTATAGGAGGTGATGAGCAGCATGGGGAGAAAAGCCAAGCCTATCGGGCTCCATATTGTTGAAGGGAATGGATCTCGCCTCACTAAAAAGGAGATCCATTCGTCAGGAAGCAGAAGAAGCGCTGTCTCCAGGCACGGATCACATTCGACCACTCCCTTGGCTATGGTGGAGTATACGAACAACTCGGCTGAAACCAATCGAGTTCCCCACCCCCTCCTCACCAAAAAGAAGCAGCTCCACGAGCAAATGAAGTCGCTTGCGGTGGAGTTCGGCTTAACTCCCAGCTCTCGAGCTCGTCTTGCCATGCCGCAGAAGAAAAAATGGAAAGGATTAAAAAACAGGCTGTCGAGTTTTCTCGACAGCCTGAGTGGATGATGCTACTAACTCGTTACCATGAATTTATTTCTTGGCAACGGTTCATTTGCTGACAGGTTTAAGAGTGGTTCCTGTGGGGTTTTTATCACTTTTTTTAATGACTGCATTGCCATTTTTATCTTTAGTAATGGCTACAGCTTTTTTGCTACCGGGTTTAGCGGGTTTAGCAGGTTTAGTAGGTATAGTAGGTTTAGCAGGTTTAGCAGGTTTAGCAGGTTTAGCAGGTTTAGCAGGTTTAAGAGTGGTTCCTGTGGGGTTTTTATCACTTTTTTTAATGGTTACATTGCCATTTTTATCTTTAGCAATGGCTACAGCTTTTTTGCTAATGGGTTTAGCAGGGGTACTGTTGCTTGGTGCTTTAACAGCGTGTTTAGTAGGGAGACTTTTGTCTGCTTTAGTAGCATCATTGCCATCACTTGCAAAGGCTGCTGAGGTAGAGACAGTGACAACGAGCGCAAAGGCAACTGCAAAGGGTAGAACACGGCGTAATTTTTGCATGAACAATCACTCCTTAGTTGTTGTATAGCTTCATTGTAAGAGAACGAATGGTTGAGAAACAGTGACAGAAGAAAGAGAAATGTCCAGGTTTCTGAATCTTCAACCTCCCTCTCTGTTAGCTAGTTTTCCCATCAATGATGGCTACTGACTGAGTGTTAGCCTAAAAATCGGGCGGAGAGAATAAAGAATGTAGCAACATATGGCGGGAATATGCAATTAAAAACCACCTGTTTTATCAGGTGGTTTTTTGTGCAGGATATAAAAAGTAAAAAAAGGTCGAAAAAAACTTTTTCTCAAAAAAATTCAAATTTTCCTTAGTGGAGCTAAGATTTGCTGGCTATCTTCGCTTTTAGATTTGTACTCTGAAATGTAGATTGCTAACAAGATAAGCCAACAGTCCCCTTGATCCATTCACTAAGGAAAATGAAAGCAAATAGCGATGCAAAAACAGGATCCGTTAATTCAAATAACTGCACTTTACTGGCATCAATATCGTTTACGCTTTGCTTGTTAGTAATCAGTAAAATACTGAGTAATTAACTGAATCGCCAAAGGGATCGCTTCTTCATTTGGCTCCAATTGCGGATGGTGCAGGCCATAAGAGGTATCGACCCCAAGCCAGAACATGAAACCGGGGATCTCTTGGAGGAAATAGCCAAAGTCTTCTCCAGCCATGGCTTCTCGGCATTCGATGACTTGGATACCTTCTTTGGCATCAGCCCATTCCATGAAGGAACGGGTAAGAGATTCGTGGTTGTATACCTGACAGTAGCCAGCTCCCCAATCGATGGTCGCCTTGCACTGAAAGCCGACTTCAATGCCATGAACGAGAGCGAGAATGCGTTCTTTGATCTGTTCCATCACTTCAATAGAGAGTGTGCGGATCGTCCCCTCTAGGCGTGCCATACCTGGGATGATGTTTTGTTTTGTGCCGATGGTTACCTTACCGAGTGTTAGGATGGCTGGGTTCAGGGGATCGATGTTGCGCGAGATGATCGTCTGGAGTTGCATAGCCAGTTGAGAGGCAGTGATTACCATGTCGTTGGCTTGGTGGGGAAGTGAGGCATGTCCTGCTGTGCCAACGAGATCGATAAAGAGCTCGGAAGTATTGGCAAATAGTATCCCTGGCCGAGTAGCGATGGTTCCGACTGGGTACTCAGGGCCAATATGAAGGCCAAAGAGTTGGTCCGGTTTCCACTTCTTAAATTCCTCGCTGGCAAGCATCGGCTGAGCGCCACCAGGGCCTTCTTCTGCTGGTTGAAAGATAAAAAGAAGATGATCTTTCACTGGTTGAGTCGCAAAGTGGGTGAGGATACCCAATCCGATAGCCATATGCATATCGTGACCACAAGCGTGCATCTGATCGGGATGAAGGGATTGAAATTCATAAGAGGTTTCCTCAGTAAGAGGAAGTCCATCCATATCTGCACGCCAACCGAGAGTGCGTGCCCCTTCTGTTCCTCGTACACGAACCAATACCCCCGTATGCCAGATAGCTACTTCCAGATGATCCTGGGGTAGACTAGAGACGTAGTCTAGGATATAGCGCTGGGTTTTCCATTCGGCGAAACCCAGTTCAGGGATCTGATGTAGGTCCCGTCTTACTTTGATCATAGGGTGTAGATCACCTACGCTCATGGGAGATCCTCCTCATCGAAAGCAATGGGATTTCATCGTCGTGATACAGAAGGCTGAAAATGTGCTGTATCCGTGACTTGTAATTACGTGAGTTTTTATCGCGCTGGTGAAGATTTACTTAACAGGCATCTGGGCGAACAGGGTATCCAGTTGTTGAGTAAATTGATCTGATTCTTCTACTGTGAGAGTAAGTGGGGGAAGAAGGCGAATTACCGTTTGTTGTGCGATATCCACAAGAAAGCCCCTAGCGAGCAAAGTTTGCTGGAGTTGGGCGGTGGCTTGGGGAGAAAGGTTGGTGCGAATCCCAAGCATCATCCCTCGTCCACTTAAAGATGAGATGATATGCGGGTATTTTTCCTGTAGTTCACGCAGTCGATCCCACAAGTGTTCTGCATGGTGTCGGCCCATTTCCAAGCCGCCATCTTCCAATAATACATCAAGCACTGCGTTGCCAAGAGCCGCGGAGAGTGGGGAGGGAGCAAAGGTTGTGCCATGATCCCCAGGCTGGAACATCTCAACGAGTTGATGTCCAGCAATTACTCCACCAAGAGGGAGTCCCCCACCGACACCCTTCGCAAACAAAATGAGATCAGGCTCTATCCCTGCATGCTGATAAGCAAACAGTGTCCCTGTACGTCCAATTCCCGTCTGAATCTCGTCCATACAGAGAAGCATTCCATGGGTGCGACAGAGCTGTTCCATTTCACGAAGGGTATCCAAGGGTACAGGTTGTACACCACCTGCTCCGAGAATGGGCTCAGCGAGGATGGCGGCCGGTCGTTCTTGCTCACATAAGCGACGCAATCCATCTATATCCTCTGGATCGACTTCATATACAGGAATGTCTGGTTGCGGAAAGTCTTGATATACATTGGCTTGACGAGTCAGGCGGACGGCGCCTAGTGTGCGTCCATGAAAACTTCGTTTCATTACGATAAAGCCGCTTCGTCCTTTGCCATCATCCTGTGACCACTTATGGATCAGTTTTACCATCGTTTCTGAAGCTTCAGCCCCCGAGTTGGTGAAAAATATTTTTCCAGGGATACTGTTCTCCACAAGGCGCTTTGCTAATGAAATCGCGGGTGTGTTTAAGAATTTGTTTGAGATATGGAGATACCGATCAGCTTGCTCATGAAGAGCTTTTAGTACAGTAGGATGAGAATGACCCAAAATATTAACGGCTAGGCCCGTAAAAAGATCGAGATAGGATTTTCCCTTGGTATCGATTAAGGTATTTCCCTTCGCCTCTGCGATGGCGATAGGGAGACGGCTATAGGTAGGTAAGATGTAAGTATCATCAAGAGATGACCAGTCGTTCATAATGAGTCCTCCCTCGGGGAAGAAATGGTAAACGGTAATTGAAAAAGAAGGGCCGCATTTACGGCCCGTTCCTTAGCGTTCTATCTTTGATTTTCGGGTTTATAGTTGGCGCAATTCTTGCTTGATCTCGGTTTTGGAGCGGGTTTTCTCATCGATCTTTTTGATCACCTTCGCAGGTGTACCTGCTACCACGCTGTTGGAAGGCACATCATCCACAACCACAGCCCCAGCAGCAACGACAGCTCCTTTATGAACGGTAACCCCTTCAAGAATAACCGCATTAGCACCGATAACGACATCATCTTCGATGACAACGGGTTTGGCTGAAGGAGGTTCGACCACACCAGCGATGACCGAGCCTGCACCGATGTGACAATTTTTACCGATGGTTCCGCGGCCGCCCACTACTACATTCATATCGATCATGGTACCATCGCCGATGGCGGCACCGATGTTAATGGAAGCACCCATCATGATAATCGCATTTTTGCCGATTTCTACTTGGTCCCGAATGATGGCACCTGGCTCAATGCGTGCAGAAATGTTTTTCATATCGAGAAGAGGGATCGCCGAGTTGCGCCGATCATTTTCGACGACAAGATCTTCGATTTTCTTCTTATGGGTATCCAGCAACACCTGGATATCTTTCCAATCGCCAAAGAGCACGCCTACATTCCCTGTGATAAAGGACTGAATTTCACTCCCGAAATCAATACCAGAGAGATCCCCTTTGATGTGGACCTTTACTGGGGTTTTCTTTTCGCTTTTTTGGATGAACTCGATAATCTGATTCGCATCCATTTGTTCCATGAGTAACACCCTTTCCGTGCACAGATGATTGGTTACGTTCAATATTTATACTCCCCTCGGATTATAGCACAAAGCCTAAGATACTCGAAAGTTGAGAGGGGATAGTCGGAATCGTCACGCTGTATCAACGCCAGAATCAGCAAACCCCCGTATCACATGATGAAGGTGAACGGGGATTTCTCTGAACGGGGTATATTATTTATTCATTCCTACTGCTTTTAGCAACGTTTTAACTTGTTTGGATTGCTCTTTTAGATAAGCAGAAAATTCATCGGCATCTTTATAGTCACTTTCCCACCCTTTGGCTTTCAGCTCTTTTTTCCATTGAGGATTCTTAGATAAAGTTTTCAATTTAGTTTGCCAATATTTTTTTGCAGAGGGCTCCATTTCTTTTGGACCAAAGATACCACGCCATATATTAAATTCTCCCTTTTTCATCCCTAGTTCTTTCAGAGTCGGAACGTTTTTCAAGGCACCATCTAAGCGTTTCGGGGCCGTCACCCCTAGTACACGTACTTTGTTTGATTTCACATATTCGCTCACTGAGGAGGCATCGGTAGCGATGACATCGGCGTTGTTTCCTAATAGGGCGGTCATGGCTTCTCCGCCACCATCATAGGAGATATATTTAATGTCTTTAGGCTTAATACCAGAGAGATAGGCAGGTAAAATCGAAACGAGATGATCCATGGATCCAGGAGCAGAACCTCCGGCAAATGAATATTTTTTTGGATTTTTCTTTAGTTCTTTTATCATACTAGGCAAATCTTTGATGGGAGAATCTGCTTTGACCACATAGACACCATAATCTTTGGTTAATTGAGCGAGTGGTGTTGTATCTTGGTACCCATAGGGGCTATTGCCCTCTTTTTTCAAATGGTTAATGATAATAGGTGGTGAATTGAGAAGTAATTTATAATTATCCTTTGTAAATTGTGTTGCATATTCGGCCATGAAGACAGCGCCCCCACCACCGGGTTTGTTTTCTACCATCATGGGTTGCTTGACTAACTTACTTGTCTGCAAAACTTTAGTAATCGAGCGGGCAGTTTGGTCCCAACCACCTCCAGCGCCCGAAGGGGCTACGAAAGATATCGTTCTTTGCGGGTAATTTCCAGACTCGTTGCCAAAGTTAGGCTTGGCACAAGCAACCGCCGATATAGCGAATAATCCAACGATAATAGAGAAAATGAATTTCTTCATATCCGATCCTCCCTATGATTGATAGCGCTTACATAAAAAGCCGCCTCATGACTCTCTTTATCATAGTATGCTTTTTAGCGGGAGGATAGCTTTTGTGCATTGATTTACTTAACAAGGATATTGTTCATTTTGTGCTTTTTGTTCATGAAGAAACCCAGAGATATTTACGTTCTGGACGGCCGATGGAACCATAACTTTGATCGGTACGTATCAGCTGAATCGAAACCAAATATTCGAGATAACGACGTGCAGTAGAGCGGCTCATTCCTAATTGTCCCCCGACATACTCTGCTGTTAATCCTTGAGATTGATTGGATCTCATACTTTCGATTACCTTGTCTAAGGTGACACGATCAATGCCTTTCGGGAGTTGATGTAGTGGATCAAGTGGAGCTGCTTGAGTAAATAAGAGGCTATCTAGTTGGTTTTGATCCACTTTTTTTGCTTTTGAAAAAACCTTTCGATGTTGAATATAGTTTTCCAAGCTACTGGCGAATCTTTCAAACATCACAGGCTTGACTAGATAATCAAATACCCCCCCTCGTAGGGCTTCCTGCACGATATCCATCTGATCAGCAGCTGAAATAATAATAATATCTGTATCATTTGCCTGTTTTCGAATCTCCCAAATCAAATCCAGTCCTTTGCCATCGGGTAGATAGATATCTAACAGAACAAGCTGCGGTTGCATTACCTTCAACCATTCAAGTCCTTCTTGTTTATTCTTGGCTATACCAATGAGTTGGTAACCGGCTGTTTTTTGTAAGAACCGACGGTTTATTTCAGCAACACGTGGATCATCTTCTATAATGAGCACTTCAATCATCTGCTTACCTCCTCAGAAATCGGAAGAGTTACGGTGAAGCACGCTCCGCTTAAAGAGCTTTTGTCGACGTTGATGGAGCCTTGTTGTTCCTGGACCAATTGTAAAACGTTACTTAGCCCATACCCCCGAGTTGTATGTGGATCCGTTTGTTTTGTCGTAAAACCAGAATGATAAATCCGTTTGATGTCGTCATTGGGAATTCCTTTGCCATTGTCAGCAACAATAAACGTTAATTGATCGGTTTCTTCGAAAATCGATAAGTTTACTTGCGGTTTCGGGGTTATTTGATTTTGCACAGCTTCAAGTGCATTTGTGATTAAGTTCCCTAAAATGGTCACCAAAGAAGAAGAAGGAAGCGAACTGGGTAGATGAGATAACCTACTTTTTTTATCAATTACTAAATTGACTTTTAATTCTCGAGCTCGATTATAAAAACCGATCAAAATCGCTCCCAACCAAGGGTCAGCAAAATGATCCATGACCCAACCGATATGGTCTTGGTGGCTTGTACTTTCTTCATGAATCAGATGAAGTGCTTCCTGATAGGACTCTAATTGTATCAAGCCAGAGATTGTATACAAAGTATTTTTATATTCATGGGTTTGTGCTCGCAACGCCTCTACGTATTGTTTGACTTGTGAGAGCTGTAAATTGAGTTGGTCTAATTCAGACTTTAAGCGAAAACTGGATACCACTCCAAGTATACGATTTTGATCGATGATAGGAAGTCGATTTACAATGATTTCCTTATCGTGGATTCGCATTTCACGATCTAATTCGGGTTCTCCTTTTTTGGCTAACACATGTAACATCCGCGTGTTGGGCAGGATGGATTGAATCGATTCCCCGAGTACGGATTGATGGGGTGGGATCTCCAATATATCCATGGCTACCTGATTGATCATCGTGATTTTTCCTATTGGGTTAATGGAAATAATCCCTTCGCGTACCGACTCTAATACCGCATTACGCTCACGAAAAAGTGCAGATATCTCATTTGGCTCCAAGCCAAATATCAGTTGTTTAATATATTTGGCTATGAAGAAAGCGCATAATGTACCTAGAAGAAAAATGATCAACAGAATCATCAAAATATCCGCTAGGTTATCTAGAATAATCTCATCGATATCATGGGAAAGAAAACCGACTGAAACGATACCAATGATATGGCCTTGTTGATTTTTGATGGGAACTTTTCCCCGTAATGCGGGTCCTAAGCTGCCAGTCGCCTTGGAAATGTAGGATTTTCCTTGCAATGCAGGACTATTATCGCCACCCACCATTTTCTTACCAATTCGTTCTGCTAGAGGATGAGAATAACGAACCCCCTGCCGATTTCCGACGACAATATATTTGGCTCCTGTTTGTTTGCGGATTTTTTCAGCAATGGGTTGAATAATGCGCCAAGGCTGTTTTTGAGAAAACGCTTCCTTTATTTCAGGCATTTCGGCAACAACCTGCGCAACCGAAAGTGCTCGCTTCCCAACTTGATTTTCGATGGTAGTTACTAGTATGGAATAAACATAGGTACCAATCATAAGGACAACCATAAAAATTAACAAACTTGTCCAAGCGACCATCTTACTTTCTAGTTTCCACGTGCGTCTAGTCATCAATCTCACCTAGCTATGGTTGGATTGTACATAAAAAATTCGGTACAAGTGAAAGTTAGTAACGATGGAGATTAAAAAGAAGATCTCCGTTAACCGTCGAGACACTTATCAAACTTTTGTTATTACAGAACGAAAGTGTGACCATACCTGTTTGTGAATAAAATGAACAAAAGGGCATGGAATGAGTTTTATTCAACTTATTAATTTAAACTACCTATTTCAAAAACGAGTGTTTATGATGAAAAAAATGTCTCATATGGGGGGTGTCAATGTCGATTGATTTTGTGATGAATTTGATGCAAGTAATTTTTGTGAATGTGATATTGAGTGGAGATAACGCCGTTGTGATTGCCCTTGCTTGTAAAAATGTAGATCCCAAGCTACAGAAAAAAGCGATAGTTTTGGGGAGTGCTGGGGCTATTGGTTTAAGAATCATCCTGACTTTTATAGCCGCTTGGGTGTTAAAGATACCACTGATTTTGTTTATAGCTGGAATCATTCTTTGTTGGATCGCGATGGGTTTATTAAAGGGTGAAGATGAAAGTATTTCCGTAAAAAGCAGTAATAACTTGATTGATGCCTTTAAAACCATACTCATTGCTGATGTCGTGATGAGTATAGATAATGTGATTGCTGTAACGGGAGCTGCTAAAGGAAATCTTTCTATCGTGATTATCGGATTGATCATTAGCATCCCCATTATTATTTGGGGAAGTCATATATTGATGAAGGTAATGAATAAGGTTCCCATTATCGTTACATTGGGAGCTGCTTTGCTGGGCTATATCAGTGGGGAAATGGTCATGGGAGATCAAATCATTGGTGGGTATTTGCATCATATATTTTCTGGATTCGATTATATTTTACCCATTTCCTTAGCGATATTCGTTGTTCTGATCGGCAAAGTACTCAAACATAAAATCGAGAAAGTAGAGCAAATCAAACATTCTATATAAGAAAGGTGGGATTCTATGATAAACCGTACCTTTGACCGCTGGGCTAGCATAGTATTTGTACTTGTTGGCATTTTCTTTATTGTAGCAAGTAAAAGCCTTTCTACTACTGCTTATGGCAGTGGTGTAGGACCTGATGTCTTTCCTTTTGGACTCGGTATTCTTCTTGTTTTACTAAGTATACGACTTTTCTATGAAACTTTTCGCTATCAAGCAAATGAACAGGAGAAGGTTACACTTGATTGGAAAAGGTTCTTGATCGTTATCGTAGCAGTTCTTTTTTACGCCTCAAGTTTAGAATGGTTAGGCTATATTTTGAGTACTTTTATTTTCCTTGTCATTACATTTCAAACGATGGAACGTGGGAAATGGATTTCGACGATTCTTGTATCAGGGTTTTTCTCGGGTGGCGTCTACTACCTTTATGTCAATGTATTGAAGGGAGTTCTACCTTCTTTTCCATTATTTTAATTGAGGAGGTGCTGGTATGAATACATTGGAATTTTTGTATCAAGGGTTTTTGGTTTCATTTCAATGGACAAATCTATTTTATGCTTTCTTCGGTGTGTTAATCGGCACAGCCGTGGGTGTTTTGCCCGGTATTGGGCCGATGAGTGGAGTGGCTTTATTAATTCCGATTACATCAACCCTTACCAGTGGAGCGTCACCGGAAGATGCCGCAGCGAGTTCGATTATCCTGTTAGCTGGTGTATACTACGGGGCGATGTATGGAGGATCGACTACATCTATTCTCTTAAATACACCGGGTGAATCCTCATCTGTGGTAACGACATTAGATGGCTATCAGATGGCTAAACAAGGAAGAGCGGGAGCGGCTCTATCGATTTCGGCCATTGGCTCATTTGTAGCGGGAATCGTCTCATTGATCTTTTTAGTATTTCTCGCGGGCCCTCTGTCTGATTTGGCCATTAAATTTGGACCGAATGAATACTTTTCACTAATGATTTTGGGCTTATGTGCTGTGAGTGGTTTAGCTGGTAAATCTCTAACTAAGGCTTTAATCATGACTGTATCTGGACTTTTATTGGCCACGATCGGCCTCGACAATGTTTCCGGGGTAGCTAGATTCACTTTCGATATTCCCTATTTATACCAGGGTTTGGAGTTTTTAACGATTGCAGTTGGGTTATTTGCACTAGGTGAAGTGTTTAAATCCATTTTAGAACGGGAGAGTACTGAGGGGAAAATTGCGAAGGTGGGACGGGTGATTCCGAGTAAGGAAAATCTAAAGAAGAGTGCAGCTCCGATTGCGAGGGGATCTTTACTTGGCTTCTTCATTGGAATTTTGCCGGGAGCAGGAGCTACGTTAGCTTCGTTTTTTTCTTATCTCATTGAAAAGAAGGTAAGCAAACATCCAGATCAATTTGGAAAAGGTGCGATCGAAGGAGTGGCGGCACCTGAATCAGCGAACAATGCTGCTTCGGGTGGGGCGATGATTCCCATGCTAACGATGGGTGTTCCAGGCTCTGGAACGACAGCGATCTTAATGGGAGCTTTAATTATGTATAATGTGCAACCAGGTCCCCTGTTATTTGAGGATCATCCACAGGTAGCTTGGGGATTGATTGCCAGCATGTTTATTGGGAATTTAATGTTATTAATTCTCAATATGCCGTTGGTAAAAGTGTTTGCTAAAATCATAGAGACGCCTCCAAAATATTTGCTTCCACTTATTATTGCCATTTCGGTTTTTGGTGTATATGCAGTACAGGTGACTACCTTTGATTTGTATTTACTAATTGCTTTTGGTGTAATCGGTTACTTTTTAGCAAAAAACGATTTTCCCCTCGCCCCACTTGTACTGGGCTTGGTATTGGGGCCGATGATTGAAAATAATTTACGACGTGCATTAACCAATTCCAATGGAGATTATAGTGTGCTGTTTACCCATCCGATTTCTTTGGCTTTCCTCATTTTGGCGCTACTTTGGATCGCAGTTCCATTAGTTTTAAAATACCGAGGCAAAAAAGTAATTACCAATGAAGAAGGTTGATCAGTTGAAACATATCATCTGATAAGAAAGGCGCTGGTATCCATACTTGCGCCTTTTGCTTGGTAATCTGTCACTCTACCGATGGAGATAGCGACTGAGGCTAAGTAGTAAAAAGGAAAATAGAACGACGAAAAGAGACCAAGCGAAGGCTTCGTTGATATTTCCTGTTTCGACGGCTAGATAGATGGCGGTGGAGATCGTTTGCGTTTTCTCTGGGATATTGCCTGCGAACATTAAGGTAGCTCCAAATTCACCAAGTGCTCGGGCAAATCCTAGGAGAAAGGCAGTTATTAGGGCTGGCCAGGCAAGAGGTAGGGTGACGTAGAGGAAGACCTGTCCCTCATGGGCGCCCATCGAGCGAGCAGCATCCTCTAGTTCTGTGTCCACACTGGTAAAGCCAACTTTTGCGATTTGATATACGAGGGGAAAAGCTACGACGAGAGCTGCAATGACAGTGGCTGGGAATGTAAATACTACTGGCTGCTGGAACACGTCCTCTATCATTTTTCCCAAGGGGCTTCTTCTACCCCAAATCATTAAAAGTCCAAACCCTACAACCGAAGGGGGTAAGACTAATGGGAGAAGAAAAAAGGTTTCTAAAAGCGTCTTACCTGGAAAGGATCTATCTTTTAACCACCAAGCGATAACGATAGCAAGCAAAAAAGCAAGACTACTGGCGAGGATCGCTGTTTCTAATGAGATGAGTATAGGAGACCAAAAAGAGTGTGTTGTCATAGAGAAAACGGCTTCCTCAAGGTTTGAAATCCAGCCTGATGAAATACTTGGAGAGCCTTTTTGCTTTGCAGCCATTTGTATAATTGTTTTGCTTCTTTGGGGTGTTCTGTGTTGCGAATGACACCTATCGGATAGCGAATCGGATCATGGCTTTTTGGTGGAGCAGAATCGATTACGCGGATATTCATTTGACCAAGGGTATCCGTGAGGTAGACAAGGCCTGCATCTGCATTTCCCGTTTGGACACTAGCCAATACTTGACGGACATCCCCAGCGAAGATCATTTTGGAATGGAGGTGGTCCATTAATTTAAGAGAGGTTAACGTTTGCTTAGCATAGCGACCTGCGGGTACTGTTTTAGGTTGGCCGATGATCACTTGTTGGATAGATGATCGCTTTAGATCATCAAATCTTTTTATCTTCGATTTAGTAGATGGAGCGATGAGGACCAATTGATTGGTAAGTAAGTTAGTATGTAGGCGATTGTTGATCAGATGAGCTTGTATCAAGTTCCTCATTTCCTGCTCTCCAGCGGAGAGTAGTAGATCCCCTGGAGCTCCTTCCTCGATCTGTTTTTGTAAGGTACCAGAGGAGGCATAGGTAGGGAGAATCTTTATTTCGGGATGTTCCTTCTCATATAGAGAGGCTAGTTTGGTGACTGTATCGGTCATACTAGAAGCTGCAAGTACAGTGAGCTCTACAGAGGGTTTTGGAGAACCATTTCCCTTGGGCCAATAGATGTTTCCTATAAAGAGGGCACATCCAATGAGAATCAAGAGTGTAAAGATCGAGTGTGTTCGGTGCATAGTTAACCTCCTTCCTTAAGGATTTCAGCCATACTATACCATATCTCATTGGTTTTCGGTTATTTTCCCTATCCTTCTTTGATGTGCAAAAAAGGAAAAAACTAATTAAACCTACTCTTTCTTACCTGATGTGATTGCACTATAATTGAAAAGGTATCTTCTAGCAAATATTCTGTTTGCTAAGATTTATTACTGGTCGATTGGGACCGGTTCCGTTCAGCTCAAGGGGGGACGATGATTGAAAAAAAAGGGAGTCGTACTGACGGTCGTAATCTTTACCGTAGCTACGATGTTATCAGGATGTGGATTGATAGACTCACTAGGATGGGGAGATAAGAAGAAGGCTGCGCCTGCAGAAGAGGAGAAGGAGAAGCAGGTTCTGCGGATGACTACCGAAGCAGATCCACCAACCTTGGATAGTGCTACGGCTTTGGATGGTAGCTCCTTCAATGTATTAAACAATGTGATGGAAGGTTTAATGCGGCTGGACAAGGATAATAAGCCCCAACCGGCTATGGCAGAAGCGATGCCGAAGGTGAGTGCGGACAAAAAGTCTTACACTTTCAAGATTCGTAAGAACGCCAAGTGGAGTGATGGTAAAGCAGTGAAAGCCCAGGACTTTGTGTATGCTTGGAAACGGGCTCTCAATCCGCGTTTAAAATTGCAATCTGCTGTTATTCTTTTTCCTATTGTTAATGCGCAGGCCTATTATGGAGGGCAACTCCCAGAAACAACGTTGGGTATAAAAGCATTGGATGATCGTACCTTGCAGGTGAATTTACGTTACCCGACTCCTTATTTTTTGAGTATGCTCGCGTCCGCAGCGTATTTACCTCAAAGACAAGATATTGTAAAGAAGTATGGACAAGAGTATGGAACGAACAAGGATACGATGGTATACAATGGGCCCTTTATTTTATCCAAATGGAAACACGAACAGGGATATCAGTATAAGAAAAACAAAGGTTACTGGGATGCAAAAACGGTGCAGTTGGAGAAGGCAGACGTAAAAATCGTTAGTGACTCTGTCAGTGCGATGAATGATTACACCTCCAATAGGTCTGATCTATCTCCTCTCTCCGATAAACTTGTGAAAGCGTTCCAAAGTGGGAATGAGTACCAATCTGTTGACCGCGGGGCCACGTTCTTATTGGTGTTTAACAACCGGATGAAATTCTTCCAAAACAAGAAAATTCGTAAGGCACTCAGTCTTGCTATTGACCGGGATGAGTTGGTTAATGGCGTAATGAAAAATGGATCACGCCCTGCAAAGGGAATGGTTCCAGACGGTATTGATGACGCCCATGGTAAGACGTTCCGCAAAGATGCCGGAACCCTTACGCATTATGATGCAGCAGAAGCAAAGCAACTCTTGAATGAAGGGATGAAGGAGTTAGGAATTTCAACTCCGCCGACCCTTCAATTAAGTGTAAATGACGATGATCGAAAAAAAATTGCGCTATTTTTAAAGAACGAGTGGAAAAATAACCTCGGTATTGATGTAAGTATCAGTCCAAGAGCGATAAAACAAAAGCTTGCGGCGGAACAAAGAGGGATGTTTAATCTATCCCTTGTGCGCTGGATCGGTCGCTATAATGATCCCATGAGCTTTTTGGAGATTGGTTACTCCCAAAGCCAAGTTAATTTCGGTCGGTGGAGCAACGCTGACTTTGATCGTTTGATGGAAAAGTCGAAGGTAACCAAGGATTTAAAACAACGAAACGAAGATTTAGTCAAGGCGGAAAAGATTGTCATGGATGATGCGGGAGTGTCTCCCCTCTTCTATGAGTCCCAAGCTTACGTGCAAAAGCCCTATGTGAAACAACTGTATCGCTTGCCGATTGGCCCTGAATATTCCTTGAAATGGACGTATATTCAAGGAAGAGAACAACAACCGAAGTAAAAAATAAAACGCCGAAGGTTCTCATCATGGAGACCTTCGGCGTTTTAATTCTTTCATTCACCTATTAGATAGGTTTGCAAACATTAAAGAGATGCCTAGAGCAACTAAGATCGACCCGATGCCTCGATCGACAGCTTTCTGATAGGACATGATTTTCTTGCGAAATTGTTCCCGAGAAAAAAAGAGAGCAACCAATCCAAACCAAATGAAATGAACGACGGACATCAATAGTCCGTAGCCAAACTGGATAGCTAAGGGTGTATGAGCATCTACTACTTGGGTGAAGGTGCTAACAACAAATAGAGTGGTTTTGGGATTTAATGCATTGGTTAAGAAACCATTTTTCAATGAGGAGAAGGATGAAAGGGAGCTATTGCCTCCTTGTAAATCAATACGGAGACCTTCACGATTGATAAATGTTTTTATACCAATAAAGATGAGATAGATGGCGCCTACCACTTTGATAAGGGTAAACAAGATGACAGATTGGGAAATTATCAAACCAATCCCAAAGATAGTGTACAACACATGAACCTGTACACCTAAGCTAATTCCCAAGGCTGCAAACAACCCAGAAGGTCGACCATACAGGTAGCTATTTCGCGTAATCATTGCAAAGTCTGGCCCAGGACTCATCGTTGCCAAAATAGTAATAAGAACAATTGAATAAAATTCCGTCATGTGACTCCTCCTATGACACTCTAGTGGATTTTGATCTTCAAAAGGTGAGATTGGAGCAGCATCAAACCCTTTTGTTGAGGTTAAGTTACCATGTGTTCTTTTTCAAGAGTGCGGAGATTCCTCTTCAATAGTCAGAATTTAAAAATCATTGTCTTAACACCCCCATTAATAAAAGTGGACTTTCAGTCAGCGAAAGTCTGGAAGAAGGATATTTTTAATCTGTACTAGAGCAGAGTTAAGGGCGGTTGGAGTGACGATATACTTTGAATTGAAAAAAAGTATTGTCAATTTGAATTGTACTGTTATATAATACAAGTCGAAAGATGGTTTCTGTACTTAAACAGTATGACATCAAATGATCTTTTTCGAGGGAGTGAAAGCACCCGTGAGCACGCAAACACCCTCTTTTCCCGCTCATGTAAATGTCAAAGGGGAAGTTACCAAGGATTTTGCTGATATCCTCACCCCGGAGGCGGTGACCTTTGTCGCTGAGTTGGTTCGCCGTTTTAGTGGCCGCAGGGATGAGTTACTCGAAAAACGCAGGCAGAGACAGCAGGAGATTGATACAGGAAAGGGACCTGATTTCCTTCCGGAAACAGCAGAGATCCGTAACAGCTCTTGGCACATTGCTGATCTCCCGTATGATCTTAAGGATCGTCGTGTAGAGATTACTGGCCCCACATCGGATCGGAAAATGGTGATCAACGCCCTGAACTCCGGAGCGAAGATCTTTATGGCTGACTTTGAAGATGCGAACTCGCCAACGTGGGAGAATAGCATCCAAGGGCAAATCAATATGCGAGATGCTGTTAATCGGCAGATCGATTTTACTGCTCCTAACGGGAAGCGGTATGAACTAAAAGAGAATCCAGCTGTCCTCTTGATTCGTCCCCGGGGATGGCATTTAGATGAAAAGCACGTAGAAGTGGATGGTAAGCCAGTTCCGGCTGGACTGTTTGATTTTGGGCTTTATTTCTTCCATAATGCAAAAACTCTTCTTCATAAGGGTTCTGGACCTTATTTTTATCTTCCGAAGTTAGAGAGTCACCTAGAGGCACGCCTCTGGAACGATGTGTTCACCTTTGCCCAGGATACATTGAAAATTGCTCAGGGTACTATCAAAGCGACGGTATTGATCGAAACGATTATGGCTTCCTTTGAGATGAACGAGATACTTTTTGAACTGAAGGAGCATTCTGCAGGACTCAATTGTGGTCGCTGGGATTATATCTTTAGCTACATCAAACGCCTCCGCAATCGCCCAGAGGTGATCATGCCAGACCGTTCCCAGGTGACGATGACGGTTCCATTTATGAGAGCCTATACACTCTTGGCAGTGAAAACCTGTCATAAGCGAAACGCACCATGTATCGGTGGAATGGCTGCTCAGATCCCCGTCAAGGGAGATGAGAAGGCAAATGAAGAGGCTTTGAACAAAGTCCGTGTGGATAAAGAACGAGAAGCCCTTGATGGCCATGATGGTACATGGGTTGCTCATCCGGCACTTGTGCCTGTAGCAAGAGAGATTTTTGATAAACATATGCTCTACCCTAACCAGATCGATAAAAAGCGGGGAGATGTGAAAGTAACCGCTGAGGATCTGTGTCGGGTACCAGAAGGTTCGATTACTGAACAAGGTTTACGGGATAACATCAATGTCGGGATTCAGTACATCGAAGCATGGCTGCGTGGATTTGGCGCAGTGGGAATTAATAATTTGATGGAGGATGCGGCTACCGCGGAAATCTCCCGAGCCCAAGTATGGCAATGGATTCGTCATCCTAAGGGCATCTTGGATGATGGACGTGACGTAACTAAGGAGCTATTCCTTCTCACTGTGGAGGAAGAGTTAACCCGCATCAAAGAACGACTTGGGGAAGAAAACTTTGTGAAAGGGCGTTTCGCTGAGGCGAAGGAATTATTTACGGAACTTACCTTGGCGGATGAATTCGTCGAATTTCTGACTTTGCCGGGTTATGAAAGGCTCAGGGCCTGAATGAAAGCGTCATCAATAGCGTATCCCAGAAATCATTGCGCAAGTTGCGCAGGATAACATAAGGAGAGATATAAAATGACTGTTCAACAAGAAGCTGCACAAATGCAAAAAGAATGGGAAACCAACCCGCGTTGGAAAGGAATTGAACGTGGCTACACCGCGACAGAAGTCATCAAACTACGTGGTTCCTTCCCTATCGAGTACACCTTAGCTGATCGGGGAGCCAAGCGTCTCTGGAACTCCCTTCATGATGAGCATCATGTACATGCACTCGGTGCTTTGACTGGTAACCAAGCAGTACAACAAGTAAAAGCAGGCCTAAAAGCGATCTATCTCTCCGGCTGGCAAGTAGCGGCAGATGCTAACCTCTCTGGTCATATGTACCCAGACCAAAGCCTCTACCCTGCAAACAGTGTTCCTCACGTAGTAAAGAGGATCAATCAAGCCCTGCAACGAGCCGATCAGGTCGAACATGCTGAGGGCGGTGCACAGCGTGACTGGTTCGCTCCGATCGTAGCCGATGCTGAAGCTGGTTTCGGTGGTCCTCTCAACGTATTTGAATTGATGAAAGGAATGATCGAAGCAGGTGCTGCTGGTGTTCACTTTGAAGATCAGCTCGCATCTGAGAAAAAGTGTGGTCACCTCGGTGGGAAAGTGTTGATCCCAACCGCCCAAGCCGTACGGAACCTGATTTCTGCTCGTCTTGCAGCAGACGTGATGGGCACACCGACGATTGTAGTTGCGCGTACAGATGCTAACGCAGCGGAACTAATCACCAGTGATATCGATGAGCGGGATCATGAGTTCTTAACCGGTGAACGGACAGCAGAAGGATTCTTCCGTCAGAAAGCAGGACTTGATACTGCAATTGCTCGTGGTTTGGCTTACGCACCCTATGCGGATCTCATCTGGTGTGAAACTTCAACTCCGGATTTGGATGAAGCTCGCCGTTTCGCTGAAGCGATCCATGCGAAGTTCCCAGGTAAACTGCTCGCTTACAACTGCTCGCCTTCCTTCAACTGGAAGAAAAAGTTGGATGATGAGACCATCGCTAAGTTCCAATATGAACTGGGCGAAATGGGCTACAAGTTCCAATTTGTTACCTTGGCTGGTTTCCACGCTCTAAACAACAGCATGTTTGAACTGGCTCTTGGTTACAAAGATCGTGGAATGGCTGCTTACTCTGAACTCCAGGAGAAAGAATTCTCTAATGAAGTTCATGGATACTCCGCTACTCGTCACCAACGTGAAGTGGGTACTGGATACTTTGACTCTGTCTCTATGGCAATCACCGGTGGTACTTCCTCCACCACGGCTCTTAAAGGCTCTACTGAGGAAGAACAGTTCAGCGCATAAATTTTTGGATAGAAATCGGAAGTAGGAGCTGGATTCCAGCTCCTACTTTTTGTGGAAGGGAAATCTTCCTACGAATTAGTTCTTTTAACCTAGTGACGATACGAATTAAATACAATAGGATAAAAGGAGAGTGCAATTATTTCCAATGGAAAGGGGATGTTTCTTTTTGCAGTTGCGAAGTTGGTTAGCAGGGCTGTCAATATTAGCATTGGTTTTTTCGAGTGGCTGTTCCCTTGTACTTGAAAAATTGGCCGATGTACAAGCAGAGCAAAAAAAGAAAGTAGCGGATAGCAAGTCAACAAAGACATCGGAGAAGGAAAAGAAATCTGAAGCATCCAAGGAGGAAGACCCTGAGCAGGATGGTCAATTACCTGAAAATGCTCAAGATGGAGAGGGAGCAGCATTAGATGACAAGGAAGTATCCGTTAATAATTTTATGGTGAAAACGGATGATCAGAATTGGAAGCAGGCTGATCAGGATAGCACTACTGCTCAAGACGGAATGCAAATCAATTCCACTTTAATTACACCTGAGGGAGTAGCAGAGGAACAGACGGACGAAATTATTGTAGTCACCAACTTCGAAAAATTAGATACTAATGGTAATTTGGGAGTTTTTGCTAAGAAGTATATGTCGAAATTAGTTAAGGATGGCCTTTGGGAAGCGAATGATTGGGAAATTATCGAAGGGACAGGAGATGATGTTTTTGCTGAAGTGGATTCTATATCAAAAAAAGCGTATGGGTACACCCGTTTTATAGAGGCGAAAGAAGGAGTGTATGTGCTCATCTATCTGAATGATAGAGGGTTGATGGATGACGCAGATAAAGAAGATTGGGCAAACCGCATCAAGGATTCGGGTGAAGAAGGTAGTGGCTTAACCCTTTAATTAATTGGACTGATTAAAAAAGAGACCACTAGTGATGGAATCATCTATCATTATAAAGTGAGGCGGACTCAGAAGAGTCCCGTCTTTTTATTTTTATTAAACTTGGATTTCTTCTCGCAACTTCCGTTATGATGGAGATGGATACGTAGTGCCTAATCGTTTTCAGGGGCATTGATGGGCTATTCAATCGAGGGAAGGAAGTTTGTTCCGCCTTGGGGCGGAGCGATTCTTTCTTTACTTTCGTTAAAATAGTGAAGAGATCTTTTTAGAAGGGACGAATGAGATGAATTTCCTGACACGATTTAGTCTGAAGAACCCGATCGCAATTGGAATACTTGCTACGTTATTCATCGTGGCTGGAATCTTTTCTTTTCAAGAATTGAAGGTAGATTTACTACCCGATGTCGAGTTTCCTCAGATCAGTGTGCAAGCGACTGATCCGGGTACATCTCCACAGGATATGGAGGATCAAGTAACGACACCGCTAGAAAAGGAACTGGAGAAATTGGAGGGGCTACGGAAGATCGATAGCTCATCCCATGATAGTACTGCGGTGATCAATCTGGAATTCCCCTTTGATACGGATATGGATGATGTGGAACGCCAGATCAATACCTTGGTTCAAAAAGCAAATTTGCCAAAGGATGCATCGACAGAGGTGAATCGTTTCTCCTTTGGTTCGATTCCCATCTATAACATCGCCCTCTATGGCAAAGGGAATCATAATGGTGAAAAGATTTTTACGGATGAGATCAAGCCAAAGCTAGAGAAGATTCCTGGTGTAAATGAAGTCTCTGCTGGTGGATCAAAGTCGGAGAAGGTCCAAGTTACCTTGGATCGTAAGAAAGCGGCGAAACGCGGTATCACCCTCGCTCAGGTGAAGGATGCTATCGAGGCAAAGGGCTTCTCCTTGCCTGCTGGCGAAGTAACCGCAGATGAATTGAACATACCTGTCCGAGTAGAGGAGAAGCTAGATACCCTGTCTGATCTGAAAAAACTAAGGATTGATCCATCTGGAGGACAAGGTACAACAGGGGCGCCAAATACTTCTCCAGGTAATGCCAATGGGAGTGGGGGAGCACCTGGAAGTAGTCCACAGGGTAGTTCACAGGGAATGCCCCAAGGAGGTGGAGGAGCTGCACCTTCCCAGGCGAGTGCTGTAAAGTTAGCGGATATAGCATCGGTGAAGGTAGTAAAGAATCGGGAAGAATATACCCGGTTTAATCAAAAAGATGCTCTGTCGATTGCTATTACTAAAAAGCAAGATGCCAATACCGTATCTACGGCAGATAAAGTAATAAAAGTCCTCAATGATTATAAAGACCGGGTGAAGTATGAAATCGGTTTTGAACAGGCCAAGGGGATTACGGATTCTGTCAATACTCTGATCCGAGAAGGGTTATATGGGGCATTGTTTGCTTCCTTAGCTGTATTGCTCTTCCTGCGTAATGTGCGGGCGACGATTATCGCGATCGTCTCCATCCCTCTATCCCTTCTAATGTCGGCGATCTTCCTCAATCAGCAGGATATCACCCTTAATATGATGACCCTAGGCGGTATGGCTGTCGCTGTGGGGCGGGTGGTCGATGACTCGATTGTTGTGATCGAAAATATATTCCGCCGGATTCGACAGGGCAAGGGAAAAGAGGATCGGACAGAGTTAGTGGCACAATCCACTCGAGAAGTGTTAAAGGCCATCGTTTCCTCTACATTAACCACCGCTGTGGTTTTCCTCCCACTTGGTTTTGTGGGTGGTGTCACGGGTGAATTTTTCCAACCCTTTGCTCTGACCGTCGTATCCGCTCTGCTGGCATCGTTGTTGGTTGCGGTAACCATCGTACCGATTTTGGGTCGCTTCTCCTTTTCAAAAGTGAAGGAGGAGAAGAAGGAAACCTGGTTGCAAAGGAATTATGCAAAAGTGATTCGTACTTCCCTCAATCGTAAGGGATGGGTGATCGCTCTCTCGATCCTCATCTTGGGCGGTACGCTGTCGTTGATTCCAAGTCTTGGCTTTACCTTTTTACCAGATGATACACAAAAAACGATCATTGGTAAGGTGGAACTGCCAGCATCGACTGATTTAAAGAAGACAAACCGAGTCTCCCTCGATATTGAGAAGGCATTAGCAGAGCGGAAGGATACCATCCAGGCAGTATCAACGGGGGTAGGCAGCCAAGATTTCCAGACAGGTCTGGAGAAGAAAAACCAGGCAAACTACTTTATCACCTTAAAAAAGAATGCCAATGTTAATCAAGAGATGAAGACACTTGAAAAAGAGATCAATCGCATTGTACATGGGGAGTCACCAAAGGGAATCGTCTCCTTGCAAGAACTCCAATCCGGTGGCCCGCCTAGTAACACCAATGTGGATATTGACCTTTATTCCAATAATACAGATAAGCTACAAAAGGCTGCTTCAGATGTACAGAAGTTGATGGATGATCGAGATGATTTGAAAAATGTAACCAATAACCTCCAGGATAAACAGCGGCAATGGGTCGTACAGATTGATTCTGAAAAAGCTGCAAAAGAAGGAATTTCAGGATCTACGGTTATGGGTCTAATCTCGGATCGCACACGCCCAGTTACCATTGAGGACATGAAACTCTCAGGTAAAGAGCGCAATGTGGAATTAACCTATGACAAAGCCTTGGATTCCCGATCAGACTTAGCAGATCTAGAAGTTCCAAGTAAGAGCGGTATGATTAAGCTGTCGAAGGTAGCTGATGTAAAAGCAGTTGATCGTGTGACTGCTATCCAAAAGCTAGATGGCAACGTATATGCCCGGGTAACGGGACAGGTGGAAGGGAAGAACGTTCAACAAGCGGCGCAACAGGTAATTAGTGATGTTAAAGCGAAGGTGGATTTACCCAAGGGTGTCTCACTTAATGCAGGAAGCGGAAGTGAGGAGACGACCAAAACCTTTAAAGAGTTGGGGCTCGCCATGCTGATTGCGATTGGCTTAGTCTACCTCACCATGTTGGTCACCTTTGGGAAAGCAAGAATTCCCTTCATCATTTTGTCGTCGCTCATCTTTGTACCTGTCGGAGGAATCTTAGGCTTGTATCTAACTGGGGAGCCTCTCTCCATCAGTGCGATGATCGGTGTACTGATGCTGATCGGTATTGTGACGACCAATGCGATTGTGATGGTGGATCGTGTCGGGCAAAACCAGGCACGGGGAATGAGTATTCACGAATCCTTGATGGAAGCAGGGAAAACACGCCTTCGTCCCATCCTGATGACCGCCTTTGCTACAATAGCTGCCTTGATACCCCTGGCATTGAGCGCATCTACAGGGACACTCATCTCCAAGGGCCTCGCGGTTGTTGTTATCGGAGGATTAACTAGTTCCACTCTCCTCACCCTGATTATCATTCCAGTGATGTATGAGCTCTTCTTCTGGAAACAGGTGAAGAAGGAGAAGCAGATAGAGAGTGGGAAAGAGAGTACAGTGTAAGGAATACTGAGAGGAAAAAAGAGGGCTCCTTCATGGGAGTCTTCTTTTTTATAGATGTAATATGAGAAGGTAGGTAAGAAGAAAGTGATAATTTATGTGGTTTGGAGGGTATCATCTACGCTCCTCTTTGATTAATCCAGTCATAGTCAATTACAATGGATCCACTTATAAAAAATAGGGGAGATGTTACCGATGAAAAGGATCGGGATAATTGGTGGGATGAGTTGGGAGTCCACGGCCACATATTATCGACTGCTGAATGAAGGGGTGAAGAAGCGTCTAGGTGGTTTTCATTCCGCAGAATGTATACTCTATTCCGTGGACTTTGCAGAAATAGAAAGTCTGCAACGACAAGGTAGATGGAGAGAGATGGGCGGAAAAATAGTGGAAGCGGCGGAGTTATTGCGACAAGGTGGAGCGGAGGGAATCATTGTTTGTTCAAATACCATGCATGAAGTAGCTGATCAGATTATTCAAGGGTGTCCATTGCCCTTTCTCCATATTGCGGAAGCTACAGCGGATTGCATTCACCAAGCAGATATCCGCAAAGTGGGATTGATCGGTACCCAATTCACTATGGAACGAGAGACGTATAGAGGGAGACTATGGGATCATCGAAGGATTGAAACCATCGTTCCTGAACGTGAACAACAGAATGAGATCCATCGCATTATTTTTGAGGAACTTTGTCAAGGAATCATACGAGAGGAGTCAAGACAGTGTTACTTGAAGGTGATGCAAGGATTGGTGGATGAAGGCGTAGAGGGGATCATCCTGGGTTGTACTGAAATAAATTTGCTTGTAAATGAAGAGGATGCCAATGTTCCAATTTTCGATACCACACGGATCCATGCAGAAGCCGCATTGGAGTGGGCATTGAAATAACCCATTGATCTCTAATCCACGCCTATTGACAACATTGGTATATCACATTAAAATAAATAATACATACTAATGAAAACGCTTACAGGGAGGGTGGACCGATGGAGGTTCTGGTTTGCAAGACCTGTGACGAAGTAATCGACTACCTGGAATCGGACAAAGCAGGTACGATATATGGGTGTTGTCAGTGCGATTGTGAAAAGGAAGAGAACGGGTTGGGGATGGATGTCCCTGTAAATAAATAGGATAGGCGAAAAACACCAACCATCTTTGGATAAGATGGTTGGTGTTTTGTATTGGTTGTAGGCTACAATGAAGCTTACAATCTGCAACTCTAGACTTCATTGAATAGACATCATGAGAAAGAAAGGAGAGAAGCTGATGAGAAGAGTACGTGTGGTGGATTATGATCCCCAGTGGAAGGAAGGCTTTCAAGAAGAGCGCGAACAATTACGAGAGGCTTTTGGTCCAGAATGGGTAGAAGGACATCATATCGGGAGTACTTCGGTCCCTGGATTAGCGGCTAAACCGATACTCGATTTTCTGATCGAGGTAAGAGAGATTGAGCGAGTGGATTCCCTTGCGGGGAACTTGAAAGCAATTGGTTATCAAGGGTGGGGAGAATATGGGATCCCAGGTCGGAGATATTTTAACAAGGGGGAAGATGAACGCACCCATCATGTTCATGTTTTTGCCCAAGGTCACCCAGATGTCCATCGTCATCTGGTCTTTCGAGATTATTTAATTCAACATCCAGAAGTGGCTAGGATCTATGGAGAGCTAAAAAAGGAGTCAGCCCAACGATTTCCGACCGATATCAAATCATACATGGATAGTAAAGATGGATTCATCAAGGAAATCGAAGCGAAAGCATTGGAATGGGGGAGAATTTCCGGAAAGGGTTACAGAAAAATATGGAATTTGTGAACGATTAACGAAAATTCTCCTGTGAATAGGGAAGTTATGCGATCATGAAGATGATGTTTTTTTCTTGCCAATATCCATTGTTAAGAAGAGATTGAAGAGTGAGCTGATTAAGGCGGGAGGCATCTAGTTTCTCACAATCTTTTCTGCTGAAATTTTTTTAGTAGTGGAATTAGCAAGACTGCATTAGTATGCTTTTGGAGAAGGAGTGAAATCCATGGAACAGATAAAAACGATCAAAGAGTGTGAGACCGAAGCTGATTTTCGTAATGCTTTTCCTGTAATCAATGAGTTACGTCCCCATTTATCAGAAGAATCGTACTTTAGGCTATTGAAACCGATGCAAGAAGCAGGCTATCGTTTATTTGTGTTGGAGCAAGACGGAGAAGTGATTGCCTGTGCAGGCATCGAAGTGGCTACTAATTTTTACAATGGACGGCACTTGTATCTTCACGATCTTGTGACACGCAGTGATTGCCGCTCTTGTGGATATGGGGAGCGTTTACTAGGAGAGCTTGAAGCGTGGGGGAGAGAGCAAGGCTGTGAACTTGTTTCTTTAACCTCACGTTTTATTAGGAAGGATGCGCATCGCTTTTATGAGGAGCGAATGGGTTATGACAAGGAGAGTTATGTTTTTTTGAAAGAGTTATAGGGAGCGGTTCTTTAATCGGCAAAGGACTCTTAGGAATGCCATCCTAGGAGTCCTTTGTTATGTCAGGACAGGGTGTCACTTTTTCGTGGGTGTAACCAAAGACTTACATTTTTGAGGGAAAGGAAAAGGCATCGCTTGTTTGTATGGGGGAGGTCCCATCACAGCATGTTTTTTGGAGACATGAGTGGGATCAATCAGTCGATCAGCGGAATTTCGTTGATTTTTTAATACGTTGACGACAATACGTCCGATTTGTTTACCCAGACGAAGTCCTTGATTAGTGTCTACGTTGAAATGAACGCCAGCATAGCGCCTAGATAATGCATCTTCCCGAGCCATATGATCCAACCGCTTAGCTTCGGGCGGGAAGAAGTGGGTCAAGACTTCTGCGGCGGTTCCAGATATCGTTGAGTGACCAGAGGGATAGGATGGAAAACGAGGTGTGCAAAGAATGGTCGACAGGGTCGAATCCATCTGATCGGGTCGCGCTACATCCCATTTGTATTTCAGGTACCAGACGACGACAAAGGTATCATTGATAGCGGCTTGTGTAGTGGTCAACACACGAGCAGCCATCGGGGGTGTGAGACCATAGGTATCAATTAGTCGATCAATAATGGGTGTCCATTGTTTGGTAGCGGGTCCATCTCCCCAAAATTTTGCGATTTTGATTTGTTTAGAGGTGATATTCTTTAGGGTGTGTTGAACCATCTTTAATTGCCGGTTCCAGTCAATCGTACGGGGATGCCGAATGGCTAGTTGAATTGGCCGACCCCCGGGAGTTTTAAAGCTTCCATCGGCTCCTCGTTTTAGATAATAAGTGGGCCAGGAGCCAGCTAAGGGATTTACGGGATTCCTAGGGGGATTCTTTTGACCAGCATAAGGTGTTTTTGACCAAAGAAGATAGGTGCTCAAAATAAACGCCTCCATTTTACAATAAAAGTGATCCGTTATATATCATCACTAGTACATCGAGATCAAGCTTTCTCCATTTACATTTATATGTACAGTTTCACAATTGGACAGGGCTTTTATAGGGGACCGTGGTATTGGCGTTCATCTATTAATTGTTTCTGTAATCGACAAATGACTCTTAGGACTGCCATGCTAGGAGTGCTTTGTCATGTAAGAATAAGAATGTCACGATATTGTCAATATTCTGTGCGTTTTGACTAGTTGATTTTTTACGGATAATAAAATAAAGTGATCTGTGAGTGGGTTAACTTACGCACCTATTTCTTCTATATCGTGTATTTATATATTTTAAACTATGGTATTTATTTTATATAGATCCTATATTTCCCTTTTTGTTGAAGTGTGTTTTCTTGTGTCTCGACATGTTCCGTCAGATTAATAGGGTAGATATGGCACAGGTTTATGTGGAGTATCAAGGCATTGGCATTCACGATGAGATGTTGTTGGCGGATAATACAAAGGCTAATGTGGAGATCATACGAAATATATTGAAATAGAAGATTTGTTAGAGGAAATGATATATCGCTAAAATAGTAGGAAATAGAGCCTCCTTTGATAGGATCCTATCAAAGGAGGCTCTATATAAATGCACCATCAAGAATAAAGATGGGTAGATTATTAATCGGAAAAAATCCTTTAAATAAGGCCGGTTCAAAAAACGTTAAAGGGCAAATTGGAATTTCTGAATGGAATTAAGAAAAAGATGACTATAATGGTCTTTATCTTGTGCTAATTTTATATATATGGTATTAATTTTAGTAGAGAGGAGGAAGGTAGATTGGATAATAAGAAAAGATGGAAAATAATTTACTATATTGGAGTAGCAGCGGTGATAGTTGGTATCATAGCTGATTTTTGTACAGGAAAAGATTCTCATTTTGTTATGTATGGTGTCACAGTTGCGCCAATACTATCATCAATACAAGGATTTATAGAAAGAAGTTGGATTTGGGGATTCCTAAACTTAATAGCTGGTGTAGCGATTATTTCCTTAGAATATTTTAATATACATATATTCCAGTAACTATATGTTATCCACAGGAATGAACTCTGGCACTTCGGGTTTTAGGATGTGTTAACACTACCACTAAGTATTTGGGGGGTTAAAAGAAAAAGGTCACTGTCCTAATTATTAGTATTGTGATCAGTGGAACAGTTTCACTCTTGGCAATGATGTCAATTGGAAACCATCTCGTCATATTAATCATGCTCCAGTTCGTTAGTTTATTGTGGGTTATCTATAAAAAACCGGCTAAGGTCTAGTGGGTACAATCACCGTAGAGCAGGGAAAGACCTGTATATATCTATTATGTTAAAATATACATTAATAACTTAATTATGAAACTATAATAATTGTGAAGTTATTTATTTAGAAAATGTTTTTGGCTACTCGTATTAATTCTATCGACTTACTGAATGAAAAAGGAAGATATATAGCGGGGTTGGACATTTTGTTATAATACAGAATTATTTTTATTAAATATGATATATAACAATTAAATTACATATATTTTAACATAAATAGAAAGTATTTTTATTGCTAAAAACAAATAAATCCCTTATATTATTGACTTAAGAAAGGAGGACCATTAAAAAAGGGGACCCATTAAAGGAGGATAAAAAGAGTCATGAAAAATGCATGGGAAAAATCAGTAGTTTTCGTGTCGACCTTTGCCCTCATTGCGAGTAGTGGAATCGGTTTGAACTCAAAAGCCTTTGCGGCAGAAAATAATATCGAAGATGTAGTCAATCAAAACATTGAAAAGTATGGCTTTAGCGATCCAAATGTAGGTAAACTGTCTACAAGATTATTTATGAGGGACGTTTCGGGAAGAAATGATATTAACAAGTTTGAAGAGAAAAATTCAATTGTCACTCCAGGAACAGAAAACGTGGAGAAAATATCAAGCGCCCTTTCGTATATGGGTTCAGCTTCTCTTTCTAACTACAGCTATACACAAGACCAGCCTAATATGGACACGCAATCGTTTACAGAAACTTTTACTGACGCTACAAGCACGACAACCACTAAGGGTTGGAAAGTGTCATCGGGGATTTCAGTTCCTTGGACGATCAAAAAGGATTCGATTGGGATAGGGTTTCAAACTTCTGCAGAGTTTAGTTGGAGCCAGGCGGATACGAAATCAACCTCCACCTCTAGAACCTATACATCACCAGCCCAACGCACCTTTGTTCCAAAACGCACTAGAGCGGAAGTAAAGGTCCAATTACTACGAGAAAAATATAAGGTGCCAGCCACTTTGGAATCGCTACTTCAAGTTTGGTCTACCGATAGGTCGGTTTGGCGTGGTTACGATAAAATAACTCTAACGAACCCTAATGAGCCGCCCTTCTTTCCTTCAAAATATTATTCGGTACGTTCTGTATCTCAAGTATTTGGTCAAAGTAATTGGGTACTTCCAGATTCCATGAAACTTGAGGGAGAGAACATTCGTATCAAAGGTGAGGGTACAATAGAACAAGAGTTTGGTTCTGATTATAAAGTTGAGACAAAACTATATGATATAGATTCAGGACAACCCAGGTTTCTCAAGCAATCAGATATCGATAAAATCAAAGAATCCCTACCCAAGTCAGCAAAAATGGACCTACCCAAGTTAGCAAAATCGAACGATAGTAAGGGAACAAACTCCTATAGCTATACCATCCCCATAAAAAAAGAGGACGTAGTTGCGAAAAAATAAGTGATTCAATACTAGAGTGTGGAGAAGCCGATTATCTCCACACTCTTTTTATGGGGTAAAAATGGGGATGTTTTTGCGAAACAACTCAAACTAAAAAGCGACCCACTGGCCGCTTAGTCACCGACTTTCCATATATTCGTTGGCCACTTTCCAAATGCGTTACGTATATCTAGTTCTGAAGCTAAAATTCAGCTAAATAACGGGAAAAGAAATGGTTATGCTCAAACTAAAGTGGGTGGTGAAGGTCGATTATCTGATGATGATGGAGGACATTTATTGGCCAGTATCTTTGGCGGATCAGGTAATATTGATAATCTAGTCCCAATGAATGCGAATTTAAACAGAGGTGCATGGAAGAAGATGGAGAATGCATGGGCTGCATCTCTCAAAGATGGGCAAGAGGTACATGTGAAAATAAACCCAAAATATAAAGGGGATTCAAAGCGTCCTGATAGAATTGAAGTAAGACATAAAACGGGAGATGGCCAATGGGTGGTAGATATATTTAAAAATATCCCAGGAGGGAAATAAAAATGATTGAAGAAAAATTAGGTGTTCTTTACCCAAAAATAATTGAGACAGTAATTGAAATAATCCCTGAGGAATGGCAAAAAATTTATATTCATCGTGCTGCTATGGAAGGGTATCAGTCTGGTTTTTTTATTACATCCCTATTACCAAAAATAAGCCAATTTATAGTTTAGATATACCTGATTTGTTCCAAGTAGATGAAGATGACTATGACGAACTAGATGATCAGTTATATGATTTGGTTGAGGAACTATGGAACGAATTTAAGCAAAGTGAGCATGAGCCTTGGTCTACATTCACGATTACTTTCGATTCCTCTAATCATTTCAAAATTAATTATGGGTATGAAGACTTGATGGAATCAGATTCACATGAAAGAAAACTAATATGGGATTATGAATACTTATGTATTGATTCTAAAAGTGATTTATGATAGAGAAAATTAGAGTATATTAGATCGAAAAACAGAAAGTGAATAAAAGAGTATTTTTAAAAGTGCCCAAGTGGGTGCTTTTTCTATAGGGGAGATCTCATGCTCCGAGTAATATAACTTGTAGGATTAAAAAGATGATGCATCAGAATTTTTTATGTTATTAGATGGATAATATAGATCAAAAGTTGTATAGTTCTACCCCTTTTTGTTTGATACGCTTGAATTAGACAAGGAGGGATGTGTTTGTTAGAAAGTATGAGGCAGTTGGGTACGGCTTTCCTGATGTACTGGAAAGATCGAAGAGAACGGTGGGTAACTCGTCACACTGATCTACTCCGACGCCTTCGGAAGGTTTATATTACTTTGGCGTGGATTTTTATCCCCTTAGCTATCCTTGCAGCTATTTTCTTTCCCCAGGTAAAAGAAGCCTTTACGCAGTTTTTATGGAGTTATTACTTGTTATGGCAGTTTTGGTTTCTCTCCCGAAGTAAGACATTAACATGGACAGGAATGGCGCGATTTTTTGCTGTCGGGGCATGGATCATTGCTCCATTATCCGCTCTTCTTTTATATGGAGTGCACACGCTATTTGCTGAAGGGTCTGCTACGATCCAAGCAGATTGGAGCAGTGTGGTAGTAGGGCCCATCACGGAAGAAACGATTAAACTGTTGCCCTTTTTGTTGATCTTCTGTTTTACACGAAGATCACAGACATTTAGTCTAACCGATTACATGCTGGTGGGCGGAGCCACTGGTGTCGGCTTTGACTTTATGGAAGAGATGGTACGTCGGTGGGTCGCTACCGACTCTGGAGGATTAATTGGCTACTTTTTTCGATTGTTTTCTGAATCGGATGACAGTTGGCAAGTGTTTACCCTTTTCCCCGGTACCAATGAAAGTGGGGGAGCCATCTCTGTCGATCATGGAGTTTGGACAGCGTTTGTCACGTTAGCCATCGGGATCAGTATCCGCATGAAAAATCGCTGGGGGAAAAAAGGGTTTCTCTTTCCTCTTTTCGTTTACTTGTGGGCGACTTTTGATCATAGTTCTTGGAATGATCAAAATCCAGGGCCATGGAAGGACCTACTCCATACCCTTTTGGGGCAAGGTCACTTTTACCTATGGTCATTTGTGATTGTATTACTTGTAGCCGTGTGGATGGATTTCCGTCGTTTAAATCTAGTGCGTCATCAGTTGCCCTTATTGCCAAAGGAACAAGTGATTGAACCCATATTTGAATTGTTAACAATCATTCAATCTTTGTTCCGAGGGCGTCAGGCATGGGGACATATGATGTTGTTCACCCGGGAACGAAGGCATTACGGATTTACGCTCCTACAAGAAAAAGACGAACTATTCCCTAATTTAGGTGATTTACGTGTGTCCCTTCAACAACGTTTCCTCTTCTTAGGTGGAGTGTTCGCCACGCTCTTAGTACTTGGGCTATCTAGCAGTCTACTGAGCCATTTCACGATAACCGATGCCTATTTTGCAGGGCTTTTTGACCAGCTATCGGATTGGTGGCAGGGGTTGAATGGTTGGGAAAAAGGAGGGATCATCGCAGGGACGGCAGTGATTGGTGGGGTTCTCACTGTCGCAACGGGTGGAGGTTTTCTTGCCGGAGGGATGACAGCTCTCGGTGCAGCATTGACCGCAAACGATGTTCTGCAAAGCCCAATACCAATGAAATCGTTTATGAACGATCCGATGGGTGCAACCAAGCAGTGGACACGGGAACTGCTGAAAAAGCCTCCCCAAGAGGCGGTTAACACAGTCTTTACCTTAGCCGCTGATCAACTGCTCCGCCGCGTACCCGCACTCCGTGCAGGCAATGAACTGATGGATTCACTGAAATCCCGCGTTCAACGCTCTGCGAGGAACTGGATGCCAGGAAGATCCGTAGTAGATGCGGGTACTGGGATGCGGATGAGAGCAGATTGGGATCGGCATGATTGGAATGAACCAGATTATCGTGAAAGTCGAGGGTCTGGGTCAGAAGTTGCTTTTCAAGCGAAGAAACCACCAAGTCTGAAGCCAGGGGACCCTAATTACACTTTTAGGACAGAAATTGATCCGGAGACGGGTGAAATGAAAGCATACGGATCGGATGGACGAACCTATAAAGTTTATCATGCTGATAAAGCAAATCTAGTATTGGAGAAAACCACACCTTCAGGAAAAACCTATAGGGTTCCTTATGATCAGGATGCAGCACCTGATTTCACTTCTTATGCATTAAAAGCTAAAGACGGTAAGTTAGTTGAAATTACATTACCTGCCGATTCATTAGTAGGAAAAAGCGGTGAGCAGACGCGCTACACGACCCAACTTTTCAAAGAGCAGTATCCAAACTGGAAGGAAGATTTCGATTTTACTGAATCGCAAATTGAGGCTATTGAGAAAAATAAAGGATCTATAGGGCCAGGTGTAAAAGCTAATCCTGATGAACAATTAACATGGCACCATGATAAAGCCACTGGTAAGATGATATTAGTTCCATATGAATTAAACAATTCATTCCCTCATACAGGTGGACACTCTCATTGGGGAAAACAAATATATAGGGGGAGGTAGTGCAAATGATGAAGTGGAAGAAAATGAGTACACCTATTTCAGATGAAGCAATGGCTGAAGTTGAAAAACAATTAGGAGTAAAACTTCCGCAGGATTTCGTGGAATGGACTCAACAATTTGAAGGACCTGAAAGCGATCATGTATGGGTTGATGTTAATGACGAAGCACAAGATGTAGAGGGGTTTCTTGGTCCTAAAAGTATTATTTATGATGCTAATTTATTTTTTGAAGATGGAGATAAAAAATATAGAGAATTTGGCATAGCTGTTCCTTTTGCTGTAGATTCAATAGCTAGCAAATATTTTCTATTCTATCCAAAAGGGAGCGAAAGTCCTTCTGGGATATATTTTAAATCTAGTGATGTAGATAATTCGGCAGTTTTTGATGAGAATGGAATAAGAAGTGAATTGTTTATCAGTAATACATTTCAGGGGTTCCTAGATCAATTGTACCATTATGATCCCTTCGAAGATTAAATGGTAGAATAACGAAAAAAGCATCCACTGGGTGCTTTTATCTTTAGAAGTAGATTTTACGACATAATTGAGGTTAAAAGATGAAATGGAAGAAAATGAACGAACCTATTTCTGATGAAGTTATGACTGACATTGAGAGTAAAGTCGGAGTAAAGCTTCCGCGAGATTTTATGGAATGGTATCAAGAATATGAAGGTCCTGATGCTGATATTTGTGTAGATGATATAAAAGGCGAGAGACACGATGCTGGAGATTTATTACCTCCTAATTACATCATACAAGAAACTCAGGAGTTTTTTGATGAAGATGAAGAATATAGTAAGTACGGCGTTGTTATCCCCTTTGCGGTGAGTTCAATTAATGATAAGTTTTGTTTTTTCTATCCAAAGGGAAACGAAAATCCATCTGGAATCTTTTTTGCATCTCGTGATCTACCTATATATGAGTTATTTGATGAAAGTGGAGTGAAATCTGTATTCTTCATTAGCAATACATTCCAAGAGTTTTTGGATAAATTATATGTTTATGACCCTTGGGCAGAATGAGCATCCTACGGGATGTTTTTTTCTATACCGAGAATATGGAGTGTGAGTATCGACAGTAGAGAGATGTATTTGGAGATAGGATGGCCGGATTTTTTCAAAAGGGGTAATGAAATGATAGATTCAATGGATTTGATTAAGGAATTAAAAGATATAAGTTTACTAGAAACAGAAGATCAGTGTATTAAGTTCGAGGAGATATTTGCAGAACTATATAAAAGAGATGATGCGAAGGAGTACTTGGAAGATTTATTGGAAGTGTTTGATGATGATGTAGAAGCTGAAGAAGTAATGTGGTCGTTACTACATTATATTGAAACAATGCCACTTCATTTATTATACAAAAAAATTCTTTTTAAAATAGAATATTTACTGAATAATGCAGAATATTGGACTGAGACCATTCATTATAGAATGTTGAACGATGATGAGGCCAGGGAAGTGTATAAAATATTATTCGATGATTCTAATGACCAAACAAAGAGCCTTGTCAAGGATCTATTGAATAAAATAAAAAACGAAGATGCTGTTCGATTTGAAAGTAAAGTTGACTATGTACTTGGAGAGTGAAGATAAGGAACGTGTGTTAAGCATCCCACTAGGGGTGCTTTTTCTCTATGCTGAAAACGATCTATGGATCATTTCGGATACATCGAGCCTTTGATTTTGAACGGCAGAACCGGGAGCTTAGTGGGAGGGCACCAGCGATTCAAGATTCTTCTGAAGCAAGGACTTACTGAGGTAAGTGCTCAGTGGTTGATCTGGATGGTGTTAGTGATTGAAAAAGTAACGGAAATAGGACGGTTACTATTGTTTGTGGGACGATACTTATAAATGAATGCGTAACAGACAGCTTGACACTTAAGAGCGTAGCTACATTGTTATTTGTCCAGAGCGAACCACCTTTAGCGTTTTAGTTTCACCCTGTCTTTTTCAACATCGACCTTTTCCATGTTGCACTCCATCACGCGTTGGCTGATTATAAGCGTTTCAAAGAGAGGAACTAGCCACTTTTTGTTTTCCTCAACTTCGCACAAGAACCCTAGTCCCCCCCACCCTATCCGCATCATATATTAAAAAAAGTACAAATATCCATGTCTACAAATAACCTGATATCAAGGAGAGGTGCGACATTGGGATACCTTGAATCGTTCCGCAGACCGAAAGCTCCAAAGTATAAGAAATTTACCGTTCGTTTATCATGGAGAGTCTATCGCCAGTTCAAAAAATATTGCGACCGACTCGGTCTTAGTTTAAACGAAGCCATTCACTTGTTAATTAAACATGAATTAGAACAAACTAACAATCCTAATGAGCTCATTCATCCCCCGTACAGAACTAGTCGACCTTCGTATCATAATAACCAATATCATGAAACGAATATTTTCTTGAAAGAGACGAATGAGGACGAAATAAACAAAGACGAACAAAGTCCATGATGCATGCCCAATAAAGCTAATTAGAGGTTAAAGCAATTTACCTGTGGAGGTGGCCAATTGAGGGAGAGGCTAGCTGATGTACTTCTGACCATATGGATTGTCAGGTCTTTAGAAGTTCATCGGAACATACCCCTAACAGCGGATTATTCCATTCATTTGGGACTTCACGCGCTTTCGTATCTCAGATCGTTACTCCTTTTATCGATAATGGCAAAAATAGAGAGGGGACAACACCCCCTCTCTATTTTGTATAATAGGAGAAACGGACAATCGAGGAGGCTATCATCATAGAGATCAGTGATCGTAAGTTACTTCCTACCATTCCCGCTATCGACACTGTTATAGAGTTGGCGGCGCGAAACCATATGAATGAGTTAACGAAACCCCTGGGAGCATTGGGGAGTCTAGAGGAACTGGTGATTCGCTTAGCTGGAATTACTGGGGAAGTGGTGCCGGATATTGGCCGTAAGGCGATGGTTGTTTTTTGTGGGGATCATGGGGTGACGGCAGAAGGTGTTAGCGCGTATCCCCCGGAAGTAACCGGGCTGATGATCCACAACTTCTGTAAGGGTGGAGCGGCGGTCAATGTTCTATCTCGGAACGTTGGTGCACAAGTAAAGGTTGTTGATGTAGGGAGTTCTTTGAGGGAGCTTCCTGATGGTGTAGTGGATCGAAAGGTGCGCTATGGTACTGCCAATATGGCGGTTGGCCCTGCGATGAAGAGAGCAGAGGCTGAAAAGGCGATTCAGATCGGGATTGAGATAGCAAAGGATTTGAAGGTTGAGGGAGTGCAGTTGGCTGGTGTGGGTGAGATGGGGATTGGAAATACCACCGCTGCTTCCGCTGTCGCTTCTGCTATGACAGGGATTCCGGCACAAGAGTTGGTCGGTCGAGGGACAGGGATCGATGAAGCGACATGGCAACAAAAAGTGGAGATTGTATGTAAGAGTCTAGCAGTTAATCAGCCCGATAGAGTGGATGCGATCGATGTATTGGCGAAGGTTGGAGGTCTGGAGATAGCTGCGATGACGGGTTTTGTGTTGGGAGCAGCTTCGGTGCGCCTGCCAGTGGTGATTGATGGATTGATTTCTACAGTGGCGGCATTTGCGGCGGTGAATTTATCCTCTGATGTAAGGCAGTATTTGTTCGCCTCGCATCTATCTGTAGAACCTGCCCATCGGATATTACTTGATAGAATAGGGCTAGAATCACTGATTGATGCCAAAATGCGTTTAGGGGAAGGGAGCGGAGCGGTTCTTAGCTTCCCTATGTTTGATAGCGCAGTGGCAATCGCACGTGAGATGGCTACCTTTGCGGATCTAGGTCTGTGAGGTAAGTATTTGTGAGATAAAAGTGATCGGTAAGAAAAAAGAGTAGGAGAAAGGTGGGGAGCATAGGCTCCCTTTCGGGAAGCTGGTGCAAGTCCAGCACGGTCCCGCCACTGTGAAGGGAGAAATTTTCCCTGAGTCAGATACCGACCTTTCTCGACGACACCGCTTGGCTACGTGGATGGTTAGGTGTCCTTAGGAGCCGGAGGTCTATCCTATCATGGTAGCTTCGTTTTCTTAGGGCACTGTCTACGTGAAAAGCGTAGGCTTTTTTATTGACGGAAAGGGTGGATCGATGTGGACGGAGAACAAGGGGCTGGACAAGTAGTAGAACGGTATGGACATGGTGGGGATTCCTGGACTGCGGGGGAGCTTTTTCAGCGAGAAGTGGGGGATTTTATTGATTTTAGTGCGAATATCAATCCCTTAGGTCCTCCTGCTGAGGTCCTTCAGGTTTTACGAGAATTGGTAACTGAGATGGGGGTTCCAGGGATTGCTCGCTATCCCGACCCAGCTTCCAGGGCATTGAGGAAAGCGTTAGCCCAGAAATATGACGTAGCAGAGGAGTCTCTCCTGATTGGTAATGGAGCTGCGGAGCTGATCGATGGGGTGACGCGGTATGTGCAACCCCGAAAAGTAGGCGTGACCGCCCCTGCCTTTATAGAGTATGAGGCAAGTGCTCGTAAAGAAAAAGCAGAGGTAGTCTACTTAGCCGCGGGCGAAAAAGAAGATTTTCTACCAAAAAGAGAGTTGCTCCTAGAGTGGATCAACTCGGTGGATCTGGCATGGCTGGGCCACCCCAATAATCCAACGGGTCTTTTTCTACCCCTTTCTCTCCTTGAAGCGGCAGCAGAGGAAGCGGCTGAGGCAGGGACGGTTCTGGTGGTAGATGAGGCATTCCTCGATTTTATCCCGGATGGGGAGGAGAAAAGTTTACTGCCCCGTTTGAAGGAGTATCCGACGACGGTTTTACTACGTTCGATGACCAAATTTTATGCATTGCCAGGATTGCGACTAGGCTGGGGAGTAGCCCAGCCCGAGTTAGTGAAGGAAATCGCTGCTTTGCAAGTACCCTGGAGTGTGAATGGACTGGCCCAACGCGCTGGCGAGGTTGCTTTAGCGAACCCTGCCTTTGAAAAAGATACTTGGGCATGGCTTCAGGAGGAGCGCGTTTTTTTAAAGGATGGTCTTGTGCACCTTCCTTTCATTGAATGGGTGCTTGGCGAGGTTAATTATTTGCTTATTAAACTGAAAAATCTCCCGGCAACAGAGACCTCTCCCTCTCGTTGGTTGCAACGAAAGATGGGGCAGCGAGGGATCTTACTAAGAGATGCTTCTGGGTATCCCGGGCTTGGTGATTCCTACGTTCGAGTAGCTGTGCGTAGCCGGGAAGAAAATGAGTGTTTGCTTACCCAATTACAGGGGGTTTGGATGGAAGTACGGGAAGGATTAGAAGTGCGCGAAGAAACCGAAAGTCAGAAGGGAGGTAGAATATGATTCGGCTGATCACGGGGGGCATTCGTTCTGGGAAAAGCGCTTTTGCTGAAAAAATGGCGCAGGAATTAGGTGAACGCGTGTTATATGTAGCTACAGGGGCAGGGCTGGATGAAGAGATGGAGAAGCGAATCCAGCTCCACCGCAATCGCCGTCCTTTTTCCTGGGGCTTAGTTGAAGAAGAGAGGGATCTTCCAGAAGTATTACAGGATGTAGGAGAGTGGGACGCATGGCTGATCGATGATCTAGCTACCTGGGTAGCCAATGATGTGATGCTCCTATCGGAGGAAGAGATGAAGAGCCATAGGGAGTCTATCGAGGAGAAGATGCTTGCGCGGGTAGATCGTTTACTCGCCTGTTGTGGTGATAAAGAGGTGATCCTGGTCACCTCTGAGGTAGGCCATGGCGGAGTGGCGATGAATCGGATGGCCCGCTTATTTCAGGATCTGCTGGGCCGAGTGAATCAACGGGTAGCTAATGAGGCGGATCAGGTGTGGATGGTGGTCTCAGGAATCCCGGTACCGATCAAGGGGGGAGGAGGATGAACAGTTTTCTGGCGGCTCTTACATTTTTAACGCAGATTCCCGTAAGGGTGAAGGTGGATAAAAAGGCGTGGCAATCTAGTCCAGTATGGTATCCAGCTGTTGGACTTGTCATTGGTATCCTGCTTGTGGTGCTCTATCGTGTGTTCTCATTGATTTTTCCTCCAGAAGTAACCGGCATGCTAGTGGTAACCGGGTGGGTGTTAGTGACGGGGGGCCTTCACTTGGATGGCTTGATGGATACCGCGGATGGATTAGGCTCTCACCGGGATAGAGAGCGGATGCTTGAGATTATGAAGGATAGTCGCACAGGAGCGATGGGTGTATTAGCGGCGATTCTAGTATTAGGAATGAAGGTATCTGCTATAGCTTCCTTTTCAGATGCGGCGTGGGTTCCACTGATGACCGCTCCGATTATCGGGCGAATGGCTCTACTAGCTGGTATCATGTGCTTTCCTTATTTACGAGAAAAGGGGCTAGGTCATGGGTTAGGCGAAGGGGTCTCACAGAAGAAATGGATTTTCTCCCTCGCGTTTGGGGCCATAGCCGTGGGTCTTTGTGCTGGTGGACGAGGGATTCTTTTAGTGGCAGGGGCAACGATTCTCTTTTTCCTCCTCGCAAAGTATATGGTGAAGCGGTTAGGCGGATTGACCGGAGATAGCTATGGAACGTTGGCGGAGGTGACGGAGACTGGGGTACTTCTACTCTGGGTTGCCATAACGGGGTGGGGAGTATGAAGCGGCGTGAAGTTCGTCTGCTATGGATCCGTCATGGAGAGACCGAGGCCAATCGTCTTCGGCAATATTGTGGTCATCTGGATGAACCGTTGAATGATGAGGGTCATCGTCAAGTGCTCAGCCTGTCTCACACTATAAAAAATCTCTCAGTTGACCATGTATACAGTAGTGATCTTCTTCGTTGTCGCCAAACGGTAGCAGGATTAAAAGGATGCTGGCCTGGGGTGGCGATTACGGTCGTTCCTGAGTTGCGGGAACTCTCCTTTGGTGAGTGGGAGGGGTTTACCTATGATGAGATTCATCAGCGAAGCCCTGAACAGCTGAGTCGATGGATCGATGATCCAACTTCTGTGTCTCCACCAGGAGGAGAGACGCTGATGGAGCTGGATCGGCGTCTCTCACAATGGATGACGACTGTGGTGGAAGCGCATCGTGGAGAAACAATTGCACTGGTGAGTCATGGGGGGCCCATTCGTTGGTTTTTGTCCCACTGTGTTGCAGGAGATCCCAGAGGTTTTTGGGAGCGAGGTCTCTCCCACGGTGGGTGGCTTCTTGTATCAGGGGATGGAGATGTGTGGCAGGAGATTGAAGAGATTAAGGGGGAGCGTCTATGAAAGGGATCATGGTTCAAGGAACAGCCTCAGATGTAGGAAAGAGCGTAGTAGCGACTGCCTTTTGCCGATTATTTGCGGAAGAAGGGTATCGCGTTGCTCCCTTTAAAGCGCAAAATATGGCCCTCAATTCCTTTGTAACGGTAAAGGGTGGGGAGATTGGCCGTTCCCAGGCAGTACAAGCAGAAGCGGCTGGAGTGGAGCCTACAGTGGACATGAACCCGATTCTATTAAAACCAAAGGGAGAGCGGATCGCTGAGGTGATCGTTCATGGTTATCACTATGCGGATTTGGAAGCGGGAGAGTATCAGCGGCGGACGATCTCCGAGATGTTAGGACCGGTACAGGAGTCCTTAGATCGGTTGGCTGAGGAGATGGATGTTCTCGTTATTGAAGGAGCAGGAAGTCCTGCGGAGATCAATATGAAAGAACGAGATATTGTTAATATGCGTACGGCTATGCTAGCGGATGTGCCGGTCCTTTTGATTGCGGATATTGACCGAGGTGGGGTGTTTGCCTCGATCGTGGGTACTTTGGCCATTCTCGATCCCCATGAGCGGAAGCGGGTAAAAGGGATTGTGATCAATAAGTTTCGCGGGGATCTTGCGATACTACAACCAGGGCTAGATTGGCTGGAAAAAGAGACAGGAATTCCAGTCCTAGGAGTATTGCCTTGGCGAAAGGTGGAGATCGATCCAGAGGATTCGCTGGCTCTGGATCGGATGGTTACTAGCAGTCCAGAGAAAGAAATCGATATTGCAGTAATTCGCTTTCCCCATATCTCCAACTTCACGGATCTGGGTCCCTTGATGCGCATACCGGGAGTCGATCTTCGTTGGATAGAAAAAGAAAAGGACTGGGGAGAGCCGGATGTGGTGGTGTTACCAGGTACGAAAAACACGATGGCCGATCTTCAGTGGTTAATGAAGCAGGGGTTGGCGGAGCGGGTTCAGGGATTTGCCTCATCCAATCGTTCTGTGGTTGGTTTATGTGGTGGTTTTCAAATGATGGGTCATCGTCTGGAGGATCCAGAGGGAGTCGAGGATCATATCCCGAGTGCGAAGGGGTTAGGGTTGTTGCCCGTACATTTCCATTTTGAAGCAAAAAAACGAACGGTGCAGACAAAGGGCTTCGTACCCTCCGTATGGGCACAGGGAGTTAGAGTGGAAGGTTATGAGATTCATCGTGGACGAGCCTATTTAGAGGAGGATGCGCATCCCTTTTTGCATCTGGATGAAGGGGGAGTGGATGGAGCCGTTGCCGCGGAAGGAAGGATCTGGGGAACGCATCTTCATGGCGTTTTTGATCAGCCTGCTTTTCTCTCTCGATGGATCAATGAGTTGCGTGAAAAGAAGAATTTACCTCCACTCAATGAAGAAGTGTTTATGAGTAAGTCCAAGGAAGCGACCTACGCAGAATTAGCAGACTGGGTACGTGACCACTTAGATATAGAGAAAGTACGGGCGATTATGGAGGGAAATCGATGAAGCGGACGATAGGGGAGCATCCTTTACTTGGTGGGGCAGTGACACTGGTAGGCGAGGCAGACTGTCTCCACATTGAATCCAAAAACCCTCCCCTCCTTATCCTTTCCAGTGCCTTTAGTGGTGGGGGCTGGAGAGAGGGGATGCGCATCGTTAATCGCCATGTGAAAAAAGGTTACGATGAAGAAGATCCTATCCAAGAGACCGCCACTTGGTTAAAAGGGCGAGGTTGGGACTCTGAGGAAACGGTGGCTCTATTAACTGCGGCCCAGGTGGAGCATGGAGTCATCGTCGAAGAGGGGGCACCGGAAGGGAGGGTAGCAGCGGTAGTTACAGCGGGCATGAGCAATGCTGCCCGGGCGGGTGTGGATGGTCCGGTTTATCGGCATTGCAAAGGGGCAGGCACGATCAATACGATTCTCCTGATCGATGGCGAAGTAACCCCTGCTGCGATGGTGAATGGAGTAATCATGGCCACTGAAGCGAAGGCCGCTGCCCTGCAGGACCTAGGCGCAGAGGATGCTAAGGGCCGGGTAGCTACGGGGACGACGACGGATAGCGTGGTTATTGCATCGACACAGATTAGACAAGGGGACTTTCTCCATGAATACGCGGGTGCGGCCAGTCCACTCGGTCGTTTAATTGGGATGACGGTATATCAAGCGATGATAGAAGCCCTTCGCCATTCAAAGAGTTTGACTGGCGAGGTGTGGCCAACGTGATGGAGTGGTTACTGATTCTAGCCCTATTGCTCGATTTCCTCATTGGAGATCCCCGCTGGTTACCGCATCCCGTGATCGCGATGGGAAAATCGATAACCGCGGTAGAGAGCTGGCTCCGTCGTCTAGCAAACATTTTCCATATAACTGGAGCACTTGGCTGGCGGATACTGGGTTGTTTCCTGCCTATTCTCATTGTGGGGGGCACCTATCTTCTTGGGCTTGTCATCGTGATGATAGCCTATTACTACTCACCATGGGTGGGTGGTGGTGTGGAGGTACTTCTAATCGCGACGACGATTGCTCCACGTGGCTTGGCTGAGGCAGGCAGTGGAATCTATCACGCTCTAGCCGCTCAGAATTTGGTAGAAGCACGCCGGAGGTTAGCACTGGTAGTCGGGCGAGATACCGAACATCTGGATGAGATAGAAATCGTGCGCGGAGCAGTAGAAACCGTTGCAGAAAACATCGTGGATGGGGTCACCTCTCCTCTCTTTTATGCAGCTTTAGGTGGAGCGCCCCTGGCCTTAGCTTATCGAGCGGTAAACACCCTGGACTCCATGGTCGGTTACAAAAATGAACGATATCGATATCTCGGATGGGCATCCGCCCGCCTTGATGATTTAGCTAACTGGATACCGGCTCGTCTTACATTACCTGTCATCCTTTGTGCACTCGCCTTCATGCGAAAATCCCCTGTTCAAGCTTGGCGTATGATCCGACGAGATGCTGCCCTCCATCCCAGTCCCAACAGCGGGATCGCAGAAGCGGTAGTAGCAGGTGGTCTGGGAATCCAACTTGGAGGAACCAACCGATATGATGGGGTCATCTCCGAACGTGCGCGCCTCGGGGATGATCTGCGGGTGAAAAGGAAAGAAGACATTATTACCACGATCCAGCTGTTATGGTGGGTGACGGTGTTGTATACAGGAGGATTAGTGGTTGTGGGGTATCTCGTTAATGAGTTGATAAGATAAGGTAGAGTCTCATATAGAGGAAGAATAATTAGAAGATTATATATTGAAGATCCCTGTGATGACAAATATTACAGATTTTTGCTGACTAAAAGCCCACTTATATAAAAGGTGGGCTTTTAGTCATTCCCTACTTTTCAGGGGATGCTAAAGGAAACACGTTTTGATAAAGTAGATCTATATTATTAAAAGGAGAATTTGAATTGTTTATAGCTGAAAGAATAAGATTAGGAAGATGACTCAAGAAGATATTCCTCTATATCACAAATGGAGAAATGATATTGAAGCGGGGTAGGGACAATCTATATAAATTGCCATGACTTCTCATTGGCGTCTGGGTACCAATAAGCGGCGTAAGAACGAAGGCTATCGAGTTGGTGCCTTTTGCTTAGAGCACTATTATTCTCGCAATAGAATATCGTTGCAACCGTTCTTGGTATTCAATCGAGGCATATAGGCTTCCTTGGTCCGAGTGACGGAGAACCGTTTTCTTCAGGCTTTGTCGCTATATGTGCAATCTAATGCCTTCAAAACAAGGTCTTTGGTCATCCGGTGATCGACGTGCCAACCGACAATCTTTCGTGTGTAAAGATCCATGACACTCGCCAGATAGAGCCACCCTTCTTGCGTAGAAATAAACGTAATATCGGCCATCCACACTTCATCAGGGTGGTGAGCGATAAAGGTTTGATTCAGCACATTGCGGTGAACGGGGGAATGATGCTTGGATTGCGTCGTGGGTTTGTATTTCATAACAGTGCGTAAAAAGTAGTCGTTTTCTTTCATGACTCTAGCAACCGTTTTCTGGGATACCCACAGACCTTCTTTCCGCAAGATTTTGGTTATCTTTGGGCTTCCATACAGTCGGCGGGAAGCTAGAAAGAAATGGCCCACACGCTCCGTTACTTTTTTCTTCAGCTGTTTTTGAAGACCTAACTGGTCGATTCCTCCACTGATAATAACCGCTCTTGGATACCTGTATCACCTAACACATCTTCTCTACCCGGAACTGCGAGCGGTTTTGCTCGATGAAGGCGTCGATCATTTCCGGTTTTTTGTAAAGAAGTGGGTAGCCTTTTTTAAGATGGCGTTTTCCTCTTCCAGGTCACGAAGCTGCTTTTCTAGCGCTTGATATTTCTGATCGGATGGCTTCAAAATCCCCCTTCCAGGAAACGCTTCCTCCTGATCGTTGTATTGCCGTATCCAATAATACAACGTTTTGTCGGATATCCCTAGTTCACGGGACTTGGCCCACAGACTTTCCTTCTCCTTGAATCATTTCTACTGTTTGCTTTTTAAATTTCCCGATCGTACCTTTTCATCGATAGACACCTCGAATGGATTTGTTTTTATTGTTTCATTCTCCATACTCTCTGTCTGTTTTTTAGACTAACACTCACTCTTGCTATATTTTTAATTTAATTTCCGTAATTCCATTCACAAATGGATGCTTTTGTGTTATGTTGATTAAGAGAATTATCGTAGATTTTTTATGCAAAGTTAATATCGTCTCTATATCATATATACTAATTCCTGTCATACTAGGGTTATGCATAAAATGATTTCTTCACTTTGTCAATATGTTCATTTATTCTGTCAAACAGTGAAAGGAGTAAATTATGAGAAAATCTTTAAGTTTTTGGACTGAATTATTGAAAGGAGCTCCAGAGTTATTAAATATACAGACCGATTTTCCGCGACCCGCGAAATTAAGTTATCGCGGTGATGTCTATACATCTACTGCTTTGCCTGAGCTGACAGATCGTTTAAAAAAGGTTTCCAAGAAAGAACAAGCGACTTTGTTTATGACCTTGTTGGGTTCATTTCAAACTTTGCTTTATCGTTACACTCGTCAAGAAGATTTTGTTGTAGGCGTACCATTTGCTAACCGAAATCAAACTGAGACAGAAAAGATGATTGGCTTTTTTGTAAATACCCTTCCTATTCGCAATCATGTGTCAGCAACGATGACCTTACAAGAGATGATTCAAAAAGTAAAAGAACATCTATTTGAAGCGATGAAGTATAGTGAAGTTCCATTTGACAGGATTGTAGAAGAGTTAAAGCCAGAACGAGACTTAAGTTATCATCCGTTGTTCCAAGTTGTGTTTAATTATGAGAATACCTATCCTGAAAAAGTATCTTTAACAGACTTAGAAGTAGAAGTCACAGAAGAGACAAACGGTACTAGCAAGTTCGATCTATCGCTTAATATACGAGAGACATCTCAAGGTTTACAGATGAAATGGGAGTATAGCAAAGATCTTTTTTACCCAGAAACGATCAAACGAATGAATGAGCATTTCTTTAATATATTACAAGCTGTGGTAGAAAAGTTGGATCAACCTCTAGGTCGAATTCCGCTTTTATCTGTTCATGAAAAGGAGCAGTTGGCAAAATGGAATCGGACAGAAGAGGGGTATCGCAAGGTTTGTATTCACCAATGGTTCGAGGAACAAGCTAAGCAACAACCTGATGCTGAAGCTCTTATCACTGAAGCAGGGTGTCTGACATATAGACAATTGAATCAACGTGCTAATCAGCTTGCTCATGAATTAAAGAGAAAAGGCATTGGTCGGGAAGATCGAGTTGGTATTTGTATGAATCGAAGTGCAAATTTAGTTATTAGTCTACTGGCAGTCCTTAAAGTAGGAAGTGCATATGTTCCACTCGATCCACATTATCCGGAAGAGCGCTTGCGTTTCATCCTAGAAGACGCTCAAGCCAAAATGGTGTTAGCAGAAGAGGCTCAGAAAGAGTTGTTACCCAATCATTTAACTACGTTGTGGTTAGATCAATGGATAGGAGAACAGAAAGAGAGCGAAAATCTAAACAGAGTTGTAACACTATCGGATTTGGCATATATCATATACACATCGGGAACTACTGGAAAACCAAAAGGAGTAGCGATTGAGCATCGGAATGTATCGGTATTGATTCATTGGGCGCAAAAGCAATATAAAGATCCAGAGCTTAATGGAGTGCTTATAAGTACATCGATCTGTTTTGATTTATCGGTTTATGAGATTTTTGTCACACTTGCACTAGGCGGAAGGATGATTTTAGCGGAACATGTTTTACAACTTCCAGAATTAGTAGCTAAAGAAAAAGTGACTCTTATCAATACTGTCCCATCTGCTATGTTTGAGCTAGTGCGGATGCAGGCAGTACCTCCGAGCGTTCACACGGTAAACTTGGCGGGAGAGCCACTGTCCAGTCAGCTGGTGCAAATGATTTACAATGAAACGAGTGTTAAGCGTGTATTGAACTTATATGGTCCGTCAGAAGATACAACTTATTCTACTTATGAGGAAATTCTGAAAGAACGGGCAAAAGAAACTCCGCTCATTGGGCGTCCACTTCCAAATAAGCAAATTTATGTGCTTGATGAAGAAGGGCAACAAGTTCCAATTGGAGTGGTTGGTGAGCTGTACCTAGCTGGTGACGGAGTATCAAGAGAATATTTAAATCGACCTGAATTAACTGCAGAGCGCTTCCAAATCCGTGAAATTGATGGACAACAAGTCCGTGTCTATAAGACTGGGGATCTGGTGAAGGTTGCGACAGATGGTAGACTTGTGTTTTTAGGAAGAGTAGATCATCAAATTAAAATACGCGGATTCCGTGTGGAGTTGGGTGAGATTGAAGAACGATTACGCAGTCATCCCGATGTATCGGAATGTGTAGTGGTGAAAAGAGAGGATGAAGGACATACTCATTTGGTAGCCTATTTAACACAGCAAGATGGAATTAAGAATGATAAACTAAATTTTAAAGATTACTTGGGACAATATTTGCCATTACATATGGTACCTCATTTTTTTGTGCTGATGAAAAATTTACCGCTCACTCCTAATGGCAAGGTGGATCGCAATGCGTTGCCAAAACCTGAAAAAAGTGAAGAGGATAAAAGTCAGCTAGAAACAGTATTCGAAAAATCTTTAGCCCAAATATGGACTGATGTATTTAAGGCTCCGTGTATAGGCCGTGATTTTTCATTCTTTGATTTGGGTGGAGATTCACTCCTAGCAAATCGATTGGTATTAAGAGTTAAAGAATTATTTAATATAGATTTTCATGTTAGAGATGTGTTTAAGTTTCCAACAATCAGACTAATGGCAAAGGCAATCGAATTGGCCAAGACAAAGAGCAATTCAGGCAAGATTTCAAGTTACGACCGTTTGAAGCCTGCGTCAGCCTCAATTGCGCAAAACAGACTTTGGTTTATTCAACAGATGGACAAGCAATCGGCTGTTTATAATATCCCGTTTTTATTAAAACTAAAAGGTAAGTTGGATCTCCCGCGACTTCATCAAAGCATTAATGCGGTTGTACAGAAGCACGAGAGTTTAAGAACATACTTCAAATTAGTTGACGGCGAGGTATATCAACGAGTTGATCTCGAGCATGTCCATCTTTCGTATACAGACTTCACCGATATTTTAGATAAAAAAACGAAAATTAAATCCGTATTAAATGAAGATTATCAAAGACCATTTTATTTAACAGAAGGGCCGCTTATTCGTTTTAAATTGATTCAGTTGTCTGCTATAGAATGTTGGCTAGCTATCACAATGCATCATATTATCTCTGATGGTTGGTCAATGGGGATTTTTGTTAACGATCTACTTTCTTATTATCAGAATGAAAGGTTGAATAAAGATACGACTAATACTCTGCAGTATATTGATTACACATATTGGCATAGAGAGTGGTTAGAAAATAATATAAGTACTGGAATTCTCTATTGGACTGAATTATTGAAAGGAGCTCCAGAGTTATTAAATATACAGACCGATTTTCCGCGACCCGCGAAATTAAGTTATCGCGGTGATGTCTATACATCTACTGCTTTGCCTGAGCTGACAGATCGTTTAAAAAAGGTTTCCAAGAAAGAACAAGCGACTTTGTTTATGACCTTGTTGGGTTCATTTCAAACTTTGCTTTATCGTTACACTCGTCAAGAAGATTTTGTTGTAGGCGTACCATTTGCTAACCGAAATCAAACTGAGACAGAAAAGATGATTGGCTTTTTTGTAAATACCCTTCCTATTCGCAATCATGTGTCAGCAACGATGACCTTACAAGAGATGATTCAAAAAGTAAAAGAACATCTATTTGAAGCGATGAAGTATAGTGAAGTTCCATTTGACAGGATTGTAGAAGAGTTAAAGCCAGAACGAGACTTAAGTTATCATCCGTTGTTCCAAGTTGTGTTTAATTATGAGAATACCTATCCTGAAAAAGTATCTTTAACAGACTTAGAAGTAGAAGTCACAGAAGAGACAAACGGTACTAGCAAGTTCGATCTATCGCTTAATATACGAGAGACATCTCAAGGTTTACAGATGAAATGGGAGTATAGCAAAGATCTTTTTTACCCAGAAACGATCAAACGAATGAATGAGCATTTCTTTAATATATTACAAGCTGTGGTAGAAAAGTTGGATCAACCTCTAGGTCGAATTCCGCTTTTATCTGTTCATGAAAAGGAGCAGTTGGCAAAATGGAATCGGACAGAAGAGGGGTATCGCAAGGTTTGTATTCACCAATGGTTCGAGGAACAAGCTAAGCAACAACCTGATGCTGAAGCTCTTATCACTGAAGCAGGGTGTCTGACATATAGACAATTGAATCAACGTGCTAATCAGCTTGCTCATGAATTAAAGAGAAAAGGCATTGGTCGGGAAGATCGAGTTGGTATTTGTATGAATCGAAGTGCAAATTTAGTTATTAGTCTACTGGCAGTCCTTAAAGTAGGAAGTGCATATGTTCCACTCGATCCACATTATCCGGAAGAGCGCTTGCGTTTCATCCTAGAAGACGCTCAAGCCAAAATGGTGTTAGCAGAAGAGGCTCAGAAAGAGTTGTTACCCAATCATTTAACTACGTTGTGGTTAGATCAATGGATAGGAGAACAGAAAGAGAGCGAAAATCTAAACAGAGTTGTAACACTATCGGATTTGGCATATATCATATACACATCGGGAACTACTGGAAAACCAAAAGGAGTAGCGATTCCACACAGAGCAATCAGTAACCATATGGAGTGGATGCTACGTACATTTGAGTTAACTCCAAAGGATTTAGTTCTACAAAAAACACCCTTTAGTTTTGATGCATCTGTTTGGGAGTTTTACGCGCCACTGCTTTCTGGCGGAAAGTTGGTAATGGCGAGTCCTCAAGGACATTTTGACCCGGATTATTTAATTGAAATAATTAATGAAAAGAAAATTACAACATTGCAAGTAGTTCCTACACTGCTACAAATGCTTCTCGATCATCGTGAATTTAAGACATGTAAGAGTTTGAGGAAGGTATTTTGCGGTGGCGAGGCATTATCTCTTGAACTGCAAAAACGTTTTCATTCCACTTTGGGTTCAAAGCTAATTAACCTGTATGGTCCTACGGAAGCGTGTATTGATACTACGTATTATATTTGCAATGAAAAGGAGTATGGGAACACAGTTCCAATCGGTAGGTCGATAGATAATGCTAGAACCTACGTTTTGGACGAATATTTACAGCTCGTACCATCAGGAGTCCCTGGAGAACTCTATATTGGAGGTAAAGGGCTTGCTAGAGGGTATGTAAACCAACCTGAGTTAACAGCCGAAAAATTTATTCGTAATCCTTTTGATAAAGAAAATAAGGATCTGATTTACAAAACAGGTGACCTTGTTCGGTATAGAGTAGATGGAGAGATTGAGTTTTTAGGAAGAGTGGATAATCAGATTAAAATTCGTGGCTATAGAATTGAACTTGGAGAAATTGAATCTGTTTTGTGCAAACATCCTGATGTATCGGAATGTGTAGTTGTGAAAAGGGAGGAGAAGAAAGCGCCATATCTTTCTGGATATGTAGTTTTCAGAGAGGCATTTTGTCAAACAACAGCTCAATCGCTAAGATCTTATCTGATTGAGGAACTCCCAGAATATATGACTCCGAGTTTTATAGTTATTTTAGATCAAATTCCTCTAACACCAAACGGTAAGGTAGACCGTAAAGCTTTGCCTGTTCCAAAAGTGGAAACAGAAAATAGTCATATGCAAGCAGCTAGAACATCTGTTGAAAAAGTGGTTTTATCGGTTTGGAATGAAGTTTTAGAAAGTGATAATATCGGTATTTATCAAAACTTTTTTGAACTAGGAGGGCATTCCCTGTTAGCCACTCGACTTATTGCGAAACTAAACCATTTATATCAAATCGAATGCTCTGTTACTATTATCTTCCAAAATCCAACCGTTGCTAAATTAGCTAAGGCATTAGAGGATATCGTTGACAAAGAGGCACTGGAAGAGTTATCAGATACGGTTATACAGTTAAATGGTCTAAGTGAAGAAGAACTAATGGCTCTTTTAGAACAAGTCTAATGATAAGGTGGTATATAATGAGCTCAGATGACTTCGATGTAAAAAGAAAATTAATTGAAGAAATTATGAAGAAAAGAGGCTTGAAGAAAGAGGAATGTTCCATTACAAAATATAAGGGGGAGCTTGCTCCCCTCTCCTTTTCTCAACAGAGAATATGGTTTTTAGATCAATTTGAAGAAAACTTAACAGCTTATAATATGCCCTTTGCCCTTGAACTACAAGGAAATTTGCAGACACATTTGCTAGAGAAGTCCTTAAACAAAGTGATTGAGAAGCATGAAACGTTGCGTACAGTAATTGTAATGAAAGATGGAGAAGCCTACCAAAAAGTGCTTTCCAAATTGTACATTCCTTTACGTATAGTTGACCTTAAACATCAAGAGGAAAGTGTGGTGCAAACGAAGTTCAAAGAAGAAGCATTGCAGCCGTTTTCCCTTGCTGATGGTCCTTTGTTAAGGGCTTCATTATTGAAAATATCCGATCATAAATACGTGTTAATGGTTAATATGCACCATATGATTTCAGATGGTTGGTCGTTAGGTATATTTTACAAAGAATTATCTATAAAATATAACCTTTTATTAAAAAACAATTTGGTTTCGGGTGGGGAATTAGAATTTCAATATAAAGATTACTCGGCTTGGCAAAGAAATCAGGTAAAAAAAGGTGTTTACGATCAACAACTCCGTTATTGGAAAAAAAAGCTATCGGGAAATATCTCCATATTGAATCTCCCTCGAGATCAGAAAAAAGGAGAGGTGAAAAATCGATTCGAAGGTGGTCATGAGAATATTACTATCTCAAGCCAACTTACCTCCGATTTAAAGAAATTAACCATAAATCAAGGGATAACTCTTTATACTGTTCTATTATCAGCTTTCAATGTTCTTTTAAATAAATACACTAATGAAACAGATATATTAGTAGGAACTCCGATTGCAAATAGGAAAAAAAGAGAGTTCGAATCGATGATTGGTTTATTTCTCAATACCTTGGTGATTAGAAGTGACTTATCCGAAAACCCTACATTTAGAGAATTATTAACTAGAGCTTCTGAAACCATTTATGAGGCGTTGGAAAATCAAGATATTCCGTTTGAGAAGGTTGTCGAAGTGGTACAACCTGAGCGTAATTTAAATCGCAATCCATTTTTTGATGTCTTTTTTAACTTCGTTAATACTCCATCTGTACGCCCAATTTTCGAGGGATTAGTAGCCAAAACAGTAAATTTAAAAGAACCGGAATCTAAAAATTTACTCACGATGTATATTGAAGAGGTAAATGATCAGTTATTATTTCAATTTATTTATCAGAAGGCTTTCTTTAGTGAAGAACGAATTAGTAGCTTTTTAAATCAGTATATTTATTTGCTGCAACAAATCGTTGCAAGTCCGGACAAAAGAATCGATGAATATTCCCTACTTTCTGAAAAAAATACGAAGCAAAAATCCTCTCAAATTGAGGAGAAAAAACTTCCACTGGTAACTGAACAAATCATAAGAATTGGCAAGGAAAATCCCACTAAGATTGCTTTGAAACAAGGAGAAAAGAGTTGGACTTATAAGCATTTGGTAGATTACTCTACTGCGATTGCGAATCGATTGGATATTTGTAAAAGTGATGTAGTAGCGATAACTGGAACAAAAAGCTTCGGATTTATAGCTAGTATTATCGCTGTTTGGTTAAAAGGGGGTGTGATCCTAACCTTAGACCCTGACCTCCCCAAAAACAGAAGAAAAGTCATGATAAAAGAGGCAAAAGCTCAATGTATCATTGAGGTTACACATAAGAAAATCACAGCGGATCCATTTGTAGATCTTCCTTATCTACATGTGCTTTCAGACAATGTAGGGTTAGAAGCTGTGATGGATCAACCTAAGGATTTTAAAGTAGGCGGAAATGATCCGGCTTATATCTTTTTTACTTCGGGAACCACGGGAAAGCCAAAAGGTGTATTGGGTGTACACAAAGGATTGTCACACTTTTTGACATGGCAACGGGATGAATTTCAAATCAGCAGTGATGATAAGTGTGCGCAAATAACTGGGCTTTCGTTTGATGTATTACTTAGAGATTTATTTTTACCTTTGGTAAGTGGAGCTACCTTGTGCTTACCAGAGGATGAGATGCTTTTTACAGGAGAGAGCATATTTCAGTGGTTACACGAGAATGAAATGACGGTTATTCATGTGGTTCCTTCTTTGGCTAAATCCTGGCTAGGTTCTCTAAAGCAATCAAAGCAGCTTTCTTTCCTGAAATGGGTATTTTCTGCTGGGGAGCCATTGACCGACTCTCTTATTCAAGATTGGAAGGAAAAACTTCAGTTTACAGGCTCATTTGTTAATTTGTATGGACCAACCGAAACGACATTGGCCAAGTTATCCTTTAAAGTCGATGAGGTAGTGGATGGAATTCAACCTGTTGGTTACGCAATACCTCAAGCACAGGCACTTGTGATTAAAAATCAAACTCATTTATGTGGAGATAATGAGGTAGGAGAAATTGCAATTCGAACTCCTTATCGCACCCTTGGGTATATTAATAATGCAGAAGAACAGAATAAACGATTTATACCCAATCCTTTTACAAATGAAGTTCAAGATTTACTTTATTTAACAGGAGATTTAGGACGAATCCATCCTAAGGGTTTTATTGAATTGGTGGGGCGGAGAGATGATCAAATAAAAGTACGCGGAGTTCGTGTTCATTTAAATGAGATTGAGTCTGTATTAGCTAAGCATAGTCAAGTAGAGGCAGGGATTGTTATTTCTTTGAAAAATGAAAGAGGTGACTTGGTTTTAGTTGCCTATGTTGTCCCCAAAAGAGAAGAAGATTTAGCTGAAACAAAACTAAGAATCTATCTAGAAGAGCGTCTTCCGTTTGCAGTAGTGCCTTCAATCATTATATTTATGAACAAGATTCCGACAACAAAAAACGGGAAGGTAGATAAAAAGGCGCTACCTGAACCAGAAGTGCAAAAAAGAACGGAAGTATTAATGAAGGAGCCAGAGACAGAAACAGAAAAAGTAATCTACGAAATTTGGAGCGACCTTCTTCAAGTCGATTCATTCAGCTGTGATGATGATTTCTTTGTTCTTGGGGGACATTCGTTATTGGCAACTCAGGTTTTATCTAGAATAAGAGAATATTTTAGTATGTATCTTGAATTGAAGCATTTATTTGAACATCGGACAGTAAGGCAAATTGCGAAAGAAATTGAGAAGAACTCAATTAAAAACAAAGAAATAAAAGTGTCTTCCATCAAGAGAGTTGCACGTAGTACAAGACAAGCATCTTTGAAATTAGACGAGATATAAAGAGAGGATGATTGAAATGTCTGATAACTTCTATGTTTTTCCAGCCTCCTTTACCCAACAGAGAATTTGGTTTTTGGAGGCAATGGAGCCTGGAACGGCATTTTATAATATACCACAAACACTTAAAGTCAATGGAAAAGTTGAAACAAATGTTTTAAAGAAGGCATTACGTAAGTTGGTAGAAAGACATGAAACGTTAAGAACCTTTTTTAGAAGCAAGGATGGTGTTCCTGTGCAGGTCATCACTGAACAAGTAGAGGTGGATATAGAACAAGTAGTTTTGGAAGAGGGACTAACAGGTATTGAAAGAGATCAGAAGCTTAAGTGCATGATTCAGGAAGAAAGCTTGGCCCCTTTTTCCATTAGCGCACTTCCACTCTTTAGAGTTCGGTTAATTACTTTAAATTCGCAGGAACATATCTTCATCTTAAATATGCATCATATTATTTCAGATGCTTGGTCTAGTGGTATTTTTATTGAAGAATTACTGTACTATTATGATAAATGTTTAAATGGGGAGAAACCATCACTTGAGGAACTTCCGATCCAATACGCGGATTATGCTGAATGGCAAACAGAATGGCTTGATTCAGAGGAGATGAAACTACAACTTAAATATTGGGAAAAACAATTGCACCATGCTCCATCCGTTTTAGAGTTGCCTACTGATTTTCCAAGACCCGCTGTACAAAGTTACCAAGGAGCAACAGAAATTATTGATCTAGATCCTTCGTTGGTAAGTGGGATTAGAGAGTTTAGCAATCGTTTAGGTGTAACTATGTTTATGAGTTTATTTACTGGTTTTAACATTTTACTTAAAAAATATTCTCATCAAGATGATATTTTGATTGGGACGCCAATTGCAGGAAGGAATAAAAAAGAATTAGAAAAAATTATCGGTTTCTTTGCTAACACGATTGTATTGAGGACAAATCTATCAGGTAATCCGACGGTAGAAGAACTATTGCATAAAACGAAGTTTAATTCTATAAATTCCTATTCTAATCAGGAATATCCATTTGATAAATTAGTAGAAAAGTTAAATCCAGAGAGAAACTTAAGCTATAATCCTATTTTCCAAGTTATGTTTGCCTATCAGAATGCACCAAAACCGAAATTGACTGCTGAAGACTTAATGATGGAATATAGTTACATGGAAACTGGAACTTCTAAATTTGATATTTCCCTGTCATTGATTGAGAAAAAAGAGACATTAACGTGCATGTTTGAATATAATACGGATTTATTTACCGGGAATACAATTAAACAAATGTTGAGACATTATATTAATATTTTGGAATCGATGATCATTGCTCCAGAGCAGAAGATTGAGGAAATGATGATTCTAGGTCAAGAAGAACAAACACATTTATTAAATAATTGGAATCAAACTGATATGGCTGTAAATTGGGGTAAATTAGTACCACATAGAATTGAACAACAGGTTCATAAGACTCCTAATAAAGTAGCTGTTAAGTTTAAAGGTAGCTATTTAACGTATGAACAACTAAATCTAAAAGCAAATCAATTTGCGCGTTTTTTACAAAAAAAAGGTGTAGTAAAGAATGCCCTGGTTGGTATCTTTATTGAGAGGTCTTTAGATATGGCAGTAGGAGTATTGGGTATTTTAAAAGCTGGAGCTGCTTATGTTCCTATTGATCCTAAATATCCTGAAGATCGAGTTAACTATATTATCGAAGACTCTAAAATGGAGTATTTAGTGACACAAGAATGTCTAAAAAATCGACTTTCATATCAAGGGATAAATATGATATGTGTGGATAGTGATCAATACAGACATGTTTCTGATAAGAATCTAAATACAAATATAGTCGCATCTGATTTAGCGTATGTGATTTATACGTCAGGATCTACTGGAAAACCAAAAGGGGTTCTAATTGAACATGGGAATATGCTTCATCACCATCTAGCTATGATCAAGGAATTTAGCCTATGCACTGAAGATCGCATTTTGCAATTCTCTTCAATCAGCTTTGACATCGCTGTAGAAGAAATCTTTCCGACGTGGATAGTGGGTGCTACTCTAATATTACGAGAAGAAGAAGTCATTACTGATCCTGTTGTTTTTAGGGATTGGATTGAGCATCACCAAATCACAATACTAAATCTTCCTACTGCATTTTGGCAAGAATGGATTTATGCTCTTGTAGAGGAAGGAGAAAAATTTCCTGAACATGTAAGAACCATGATCGTGGGTGGGGAAAAAATTTCTCCTGCTGCACTTGAACGTTGGCATCAACTGAATACCACCTCGATTGAATGGTTTAATGCGTATGGTCCGACCGAAACGACAGTTACTTGTACTGTATACAAATTAAAGCCAGTCGATTTTGATTACCATCGCGTTCCAATTGGAAAGCCGATAGCCAATACGAAAGTGTATATATTAGATGACCGATTACAACCGGTTCCAAAAGGAGTTCGTGGCGAGCTTTATATCGGTGGAGCAGGTGTAGCACGTGGTTACTTAAATCGCCCTGGAATGAGTGAAGAACGCTTTATAAAAAACCCGTTTGATTTGAATAATGATAAACTTTATAAAACGGGAGATATCGCTCGATTTCTCCCAAATGGAGAAATCGATTTTTTGGGTAGGAATGACGATCAAGTAAAACTTAGAGGTTTTCGTATTGAGATAGGTGAGGTTGAAAGTGCGATTAATACTCATCCAAATATTAAAGAGAGCTTGGTTTTAACTTGTCAACATGATCAGCAAACAAAATTAGTCGCGTATGTAATTTGTGATTCTATAATCAATGAGTGTGAATGCAAAACATATCTTTCCAATAAACTACCAAGTTATATGGTGCCAAGTAAGTTTATTTTTATATCGAAGTTTCCAACCACACCAAATGGAAAGGTCGATTCTCAAGCACTACCAAAACCTTCTTGGTCTACGATCAAACTCAACCAAAAGGTTAAACTTCCACTAAATGAGATCGAAACTGCATTAGTTGAAGTTTGGTGTGATGTATTGCAACTAGAGCAAATAAGCGTAGTAGATAATTTCTTTGAATTAGGTGGAGACTCTATCCTAATTATCCAATTGATTTCGAAAGCGCGAAAAAAAGATATATATTTCACAGCAAAACAATTATTCCAGTTCCAAAATGTTAGGGAGTTGGCTAAACATGTTAATAAAACCGATCAAACGAGAGCAGAACAAGAATTAGTGGTTAAAAGTAACAGTACTATGTTTTCGAAGGTTCCGTTAGTCTCTGGGGATTATAGTTCTATGAAAAAAATCATCAAAACATATTCAAAGAGCAAGGATATTTATGGCATGACTCCAATGCAACAAACGATGCTAACTCATCATTTAAATCATCCAGACTCTATGGCTTTCCAACAGCAATTTCATGTAAAAATTACTGGTGATTTTGATGTAGAAGTGTTTAAAGAAGCATGGGAGAGAACGGTTGAACGTCATGATATTTTAAAAACCTCTTTTGAGTGGATAGGAGTAGAAATTCCTCTGCAAATCGTTCACAAGTCAGGGCAGTTAGACTGGAGTTATAGCGACTTATCGGGTACGGTTTCAGAAGGGTTAGAAACAAAGATTAATCAATATCTCCAACAAAGAAGGAAAGTGAAATATGATTTCAAAAAGCCTACACTTATGAGGATAGCCATGATACGTGCAAATAAACAGGAATATCGGTTTATCTGGGAGTATCATCAGATGTTGATTGACGGATGGTGTATATCTGTAATCCTAAACGAAGTTTTCGAGTTATATAAATCTAAAGTAGAGAATAAAAAGCCTTACCTACTTCCTGTTTCCGATTTTCGGGAATATATTGCTTGGTTAAACGAACAAAGCCGAGATAGAGCAAGAAGATACTGGGAAAATATACTAGGATCTTTCGAATGGGAAAAAAGAAAATTAGAAGAAAAAGTATCTTATGATGAAAAAGATTATGTCACACAACTGATTGAAATGGAGGAAGAAGAAACATCAAAGATAATAGCATGGGCTAAAAGAAACCATATTACCTTAAATTCAGTCATTCAAGTAGCTTGGGCATCTACGTTATGTTTTCTTACACAGCAGAATAAAGTCTCTTTTGGAGTTACTTTCTCTGGCCGACCTGCTGAATTGGATCATGTTGAGAGAAAAATTGGCTTGTTTATCAATTCGTTGCCCATATATGTGAACTTTAGTGAAGATGATAATATATTATCTTTAGCTATTGATATACAGAGACAAAATATTGATATGCAATATTATGGATATGTTTCTCAAGAAAGTATTAAGAAATGGTGTAAATTAGATAATAATAAATGTTTGTTCGATAGCGTTATTCATTTCCAAAACTACCCTAAAATTGATTATATTGGTGGTTTGGATTTAGAATATGAGACATTGGCATCTGTTGGTTTTAATCCAGAAGCGCTTGCTCTCTACGTTAATTCAGGGGAGAAATTATGTATGAAAATTGTCAGTAATACGACGAAAGTGAGCCCCACATTCATAAATCATTTAGTGATGCAATTTGAAGAAACACTGAGGTTGATCATTAGGAAAGAAAAGAATTTTTCAATTAAGCATTTAGTTGAAGATTATCAACTTATGTAGCTATTTTAATAGATATCATAAGCCTCTGGTGCTAGATTGATTCGTCGATAGCTATCGACGAATCAATCTAGCACCACGGGTTTAGAAACTTTTATGTGGAGGTTATGAAATTGTTTAATCGAGTTACTGGGTTTTCTGCATTTCTTACAATTTGGTTTGGACAAATTCTATCACTAGTAGGTGCCGGAATCTCTACTTTTGCCATAGGTGTATGGGTATACAATGAAACTAAATCTGTTACATTATTCTCTTTAATTGCCTTATTTTCTATTTTACCCGATCTTGTTTTATCACCGATTGCAGGTGTATATGTGGATCGTTGGAACAAAAAATATATAATGATTGCTAGCGATTTAGCCGGAGGATTAATCACGCTGATATTAGCTCTTACCATATATTTTGGATCGATGGAACTGGTTTTTATTTATATCGCTGTGGCATTACACTCGATCTTTAAAGCTTTTCAATGGTTAGCGTATTATTCTTCTATTTCCGTTTTGGTTCCTAAAAAACATATTGGCCGGTCTAGTGGGATGATATCTATGGCAGAAGCCGCAACAAAAGTTCTCTCACCGATTTTAGGCGCTTCCTTCTATGGTCAGTTTGGTTTGTTTTGGACCGTTACCATTACCTTTATTACTTATTTGATTGGAGTGTTGACACTAAGCGTGGTAAAAATGCCACAGGAGAAAAAACAAATGGTAAAAACCTCAGTAAAGGAAGAATTAGTTTTTGGATGGAAATATATTACTTCTAGGTTGGGTTTGTTTTATTTACTGATATTTTTCTTTTTTTATAATATTGCTTTTGGCATGAATGAAGTATTAATGACTCCTTTAATAATGAAATTGGAAAATTCTAAGGATGTACTTGGAATCGTCATGACTACGGCTGGTATTGGCATGCTATTAGGCGGAATCGTTCAAAGTATTTGGGGCGGTCCTCAAAAAAAGATTAGGGGAATTCTTTTATCTACTGTGCTAGTGGGAATCTGTATCATCTGGCAAGGTTTATTCCCGAATGTTATATCAATTACTATTGTTTTTTTTATGGTACTGTTTTGTTCACCAATTATGGCGGGTTGTAGTCAGTCTATTTGGCAAGTGAAAGTAGCATCCGATGTACAGGGAAGGGTATTTGCCTTTAGAGGAACGATTGCCTGGGCCTCTTTACCGATTTCTTATAGTTTGGCTGGGCCATTTGCAGATAAGGTGTTTGAACCGATGCTCTCTCATAACGGATTATTAGCCACGAGTGTGGGAGCCTTTATTGGAATTGGTCCAGGAAGAGGGATCGCTTTTTTGATGATTTGTTTAGGTATTTGTATGCTACTCATCGTATTTGTCGCTATGTTTAACCCCCGCTTACTCAATGTAGAGAAAGAGCTTCCTGATCATTTGAGAGAAGAGTCTATTAAGGATGTTAATGTTGAAAATGAAGTCGCTACGAAAGAGGTAATTAATTAAGTGAAAAGTAAGTGTGAACCATTATGAAGAGCTACACTTTTTAGAGGGTGCTAAGGGCAACACCTCTTGATAAAGTAGATTATATTATGGGAAAGGAGAATTTAGACCTGCCAGTTTTAACACTAGTTCCAATGCGATCATCTCCTATTTATGGTGTTTAGCCCGGCCGGGGTAGCCAATTATAATACCAAATCAGGGATGTTGTAACTATTCTCTGTACTACTATTTTTAATAAGACCTTCGTACTAGAGTGTAAGGTCGCAAAATGTCGAATACGAACGTCGCAAAACAGGCCAACACTTTTCAGGGTAAAACGCAATTTGCGAACGTAGTAGCTCTTTTTTTCGTTCGGTTTTGCTAAACAATTCAAACAAGCGACCCTCTGGGTCACCAACTGGATACGTTTTTGGAACATGGGCCGATCATCCAAAAATAAAAGGGGCTATTTTTTATGCAAGTTGAAGGAGATCGCTCCGAAATAGTGTATTTAAAAAAGAGACTAATAAATTATATGCTAATAGTAGGTTATTAAAATGATAGATATCAACTTTGGTAATGTATTACTTCAAATTTTAGTTTGTATCTTTGGATTAGGCATTATTACATTAGTCATTTGCTTTCTGATTTTTAGCATCAAAGCGCTATCGATCTATATCAAAAAGAATAAGTAAAATGAAGAATTCCAGTCTAAAGATATTAGCTGGGATTCTTCTTGTCTTCTGTGGCTTCACTTGCTTTCCCAGGGATATTTCTGGTTAAGCAATACGCTTAATTTTGACCATAAAAAAGAAAAAACCCGCTGGACGTTTTTCCCAACGGACTCTTCCTTAGTGGTAGATAAATAAGTGCTTCTCACAATGGAGTAGTACGATCATATCAGGATATCTTGTAAGAATCAAGGCCAAGATTAGTTGAATTCCAATAGTAAAAATTGGTGATCGCTTCGCTTAATCTGGAAGATTGTTAGTCTTACTTATTTCTTCATTCAGTCGTAACTTTGCTGAGAGGACAAAGGTACCAAAGGGGAGAATCGATGCGATTGCGGCACCGGATACTCGACCGAAAGGCCAACGATGAACATACCAAACATGGGCAAGAGTGATAAAATAAGCGATAAATAAAATGCCATGAATCCAACCAACGATCAGAACAGCAAGATCATATCCTAAAATATACTTCAGTGGCATAGCGATTGCGAGGAGGAGAAGATAAGAGATTCCCTCTAACAAACCAATTACGTGAAAGCGACTGAGTGGAGTTTTCAACATGTGCACCTCCAAAATGTTGTGATCAGACAATTAGGTACTGTTCAGGATCTATACAATCATGATTAGGGTTATGGATAAGCAAATATTGTTATATAACTCTGTTTCTCATCCACAGTCCTAATCAGGATATCTATCATGCTAGGGGGTTTTTTCATGCAGGATGTTTTAGTGAAAGCCATGTGGTTAAATGAACATTTGAACGATCCATCCCTTGTCATTGCTGATTGTCGTTTTGATTTGACAAACCCTTCAGCAGGGAAAAATGCCTATGAGGAAAGTCATATTCCAGGTGCGGTCTATTTTCACTTAGATGAAGAGTTATCAGGCCCTGTAGAGAAGCATGGAGGGCGGCACCCTCTCCCTGATCTAACCACCTTTGCGGCCCTTTTAGGTGATAAGGGAATTGATCATGAGAAGACCGTCATTGTCTATGATGATCAAGGGGGTGCGATGGCGGCTCGTCTTTGGTGGATGCTTCAGTACCTTGGTCATGAGCGAGTAGCCGTGCTGGATGGTGGTTTTACGGGTTGGCGAGAAGCAGGTTATTCAGTGACGAGTGAGAAAACCACGATCCTACCAACTCAATTTGACATCCACATCCGAAAGCCGAAGCAGCTTGTACAGATGGAAGAGATTCAAAAAGGAGAAAATCCCTTAATCGATTCCCGGGAGCCAGATCGTTATCATGGAAAGGTAGAGCCGATTGACAAGAAAGCTGGGCATATTCCTGGAGCTTTGAATCGTTTTTGGAAAGAGAATCTGACTGAGGGACAGCACTGGAAATCTTCCCAAACCTTAAAAAGAGAGTGGTCGTTTATCTCTTCTCAAGATGCACCCATTGTCTATTGTGGTTCAGGTGTTACTGCCTGTGCGAATATGTTAGCTTTGCAACGAGCTGGGATTCATCATGCTCGCCTCTATCTCGGTAGTTGGAGTGATTGGATCAGTTATGAAGAAAATCCAGTCCATACAAGCCTTGATTCCGGGGTATAATAAATGGAGAACCGCCGACAAGATGGTTACAGATGTCGGCGTTTTTTGTTACAATCCTTTAAAACATATCCAGCTGTCTCGGCGCGAGACCTGCTGGTTCGATGTCTAACAATTGGGTCATACGCTTGGCATCTGTTTGCGCGTCACCACGGGAGTTATTGTTAAAAAGGAGGGTAATTTGTTTCGCCTCTTTTTTTAAGTGGTCGATCCTTACCTTCCATTCCGCCAATTCATCGTCGGAGTAACGGTAGGCGTAACGCACCTCCCGCCACTCTTCATTGGAGCGGCCGGATTGATTCCAACCATCCGCATTGCGGCCATGAAATCGTAGCAAGGCTTGCTCAGGATGAGTGACTGCTGGGACGATGGGAACGCTACTGATGCCAGCCTGGGGTTCATCACAGATGACATGGATCATTCGTTCCTTTGTGAGAAATTCCAGCGTGCGATCATAGTATTCAGGCAAAAACCATGTTCGGTTTCTAAACTCAACCGCGAGTGGTAGATCAGAGAGCTCTTGCCGACAGCGACGAATATAATGGACATGCTCTTTTTTACAGTCAAACCATGGCGGAAATTGCATAAGGACAGCCGTCAACTTATTGGCTTTCACCATGGGCATAAGACTGTCGCGAAAATCAGCAAACCATTCTTTACTGCTTTTTTCCGGAGCATTTTTGCCGCGACCATGGCCTGTTAATTCACGATAAGCCTTTACTATAAAACGAAAATTAGCGGGAGTATCTGCCGTCCATTGAGCCATTCGCTCTTGGCTTGGAATCGCATAGTAGGTGCTGTCCACTTCAACAACGGGGAAATGACCCGCATAACTCGATAATTTGTCTTTACTTGTAGTTTTAGGGGAATAGATATCATGATCCCCCCAACCACAAAGGCCGATTTGGATTGGATTGTTCATAGGTCGTCCCCCTCTTGCTCGTGCCGTCATTGTATCATAGGGAAGTGTCGAAAGTTGGTGTCAAATTTGCGCATTTTGCTGAGGGGATTTTAATGGAATACAATGGGGAAATGAATAAACCTACTATGAATATGAGCGTGCATTTTCCTCCGATCACTAGTGTGCTCGATAGGATAACGATAAAGCGTGGAGTTGTTCAGGCATTACAAGAATACTGCACTCAACAACTACCGCAGGAAGGTTGTGGAATCCTAGCGGGGATGGGGCCAGAAATCAGCCGATTTTATCCGGTGGTTAACCAGGATGAAAGTAGTCAATCCTACTCCTTTGAACCTCGTTCCTACATCCATGCACTGAAGGAGATGAGAGATTCTAAATTGGATTGGTTGGGAATCGTTCATTCTCACCCAAATACCGCAGCGGTTCCATCCTCAAGGGATATCCAGGAATGGCATCATCCAGAGTTAATGTGTTGGATTCTTTCTATTAAAGAAGATCCGAAGTTGTCTGCTTTTCTTATACGTGGGGGAACGTTTACCCCAGTGTCTTATCAAATAGTGCCTTAGGGTGGTATCATCCACCGTAGCTGACTGGAGTGAACGATATGCATATACCAAAGATCCCAGCTTTACATACTGATAAATATCAACTGACGATGATGTATGCTCATTGGAAAAATGGTAGCCACCGTGATCGAAAGGCCTTTGATCTATATTTTCGTACCCTTCCATTTGGAAACGGATATACTGTGTTTGCAGGATTAGAACGAGCCGTCGATTATCTAGAGAACCTCCACTTTAGCGATGAGGAGATTCACTATCTCTCTCAACAACCAGAGAATTATGAACCTGAATTTTTAGAGATGCTTCGCGAGTTTCGTTTTACTGGAGATATCTATGGGATGCGAGAGGGGACGATTGTTTTCCCAAATGAGCCACTCCTTCGTCTGGAAGGCAGTGCCATGGAGATACAGTTTGTAGAGACGGCTCTCCTTAACTTTATTGGTTATCAGACGTTAATTGCGACGAAGGCGGCTCGTATTCGTACTGTTGCTAGGGAGAATTTCCTGATGGAATTTGGCACCCGTCGAGCACAGGAGTCAGATGCGGCTTTATGGGGAACGCGTGCGGCTTATCTGGCGGGTTTTCATTCAACGAGTAATGTAAGGGCAGGACAGTTGTTTGGGATACCGACAAGTGGAACACACTCTCATTCTTGGGTACAGGACTTTGATAGTGAGTTAGAGGCCTTTCGCACCTTTGCGCATGCATTCCCAAATGATTGTATCCTGTTGGTAGATACCTACGATACGCTTAAGAGCGGGATTCCCCATGCTATTCAAGTAGGGAAAGAGTTACGTGAACAAGGGTATGAATTAAAGGGAGTCCGTCTAGATAGTGGAGATTTAGCCTTTCTCTCCAAAGCCGCTCGCCAGATGCTGGATGAGGCAGGATTTAAGCAGACCAAAATTGTTGCATCCAGCGATCTTGATGAATATACGATTCAAAGTTTAAAAAATCAGGGAGCCGAGATTGATGCATGGGGTATTGGAACGAAGCTGATTACCACCTATGATCAGCCGGCACTTGGAGCTGTATATAAACTAGTTGCTCGAGAGAAGGATGGCGAATGGCAACCGAGGATCAAGATATCATCCAACCCTGAGAAAGTGACGACACCAGGATTAAAGAAAGTGGTTCGCTTGATTGATCGTCAAACGGAAAAGGCCAGGGGAGACCTCATTATGGAAGAAGGGCATTCAATCGATGAGGAACAACCGCTTACTCTTTTTCATCCAGTTCATACCTATCGTAAAAAAGAGGTTGATCAATTTCGGGTAGTGGAGTTACTTCGGCCCATCTTCAAAGATGGGAAACGTGTGTATGACTTACCCTCAGTCGAAGAGATCCGTAACTATCATAGTGAACAACGTGAGCTATTTTGGGAAGAGCATACTCGTTTACTCAATCCTGAGGAGTATCATGTAGATCTATCTGGCAGTTTATGGGATAAAAAACAAGCTTTATTACAATCGATCTATCGGAGGATCAAACTTGAGAATCGACCTGGTTAAAGCCAAGAGACCCAGGTCAGATAGAAAACGATGGATGAGTCCGCCCTTTCTACTATGGGGCGGACTTTTCTTGTGGTATTCTTCAATTAAGAGCTGTAATCAAAGGGTGAATGATTTTCTACTTAGGCACTTTTTGATTGAAAACAGAGGAACAGGGAAAATCGTTATCATGGTTAATAAATAGCCAAACTGGATCGGATTAGCCGTATAGACCATGATCCCTTAGTTAGACTACTCTAGAGAAAAGAAACAGCCTCGATGATGGAAGGGAACGATATGAATGGAATGGTTGGTCCTGGTCCTGATCGGATTGATCTCGGGAACGATTGGTAGCTTAGTGGGACTGGGTGGTGGAATCATTACAGTCCCTGCACTCTTGTTTTTGGCAACCATCTACCCCAGTTATAGTGAGATTACCCCACAAATTGCTGTCGGCACATCACTGGTCCTGATCATTATTACGGCCTTATCTTCTGTTTTTTCGTATGCTAGGCAAAATCGGGTAGACTTCCGAAGTGGATGGATATTTTTTTTAGGTAGTGGTCCAGGTTCGATCCTAGGTGCGTACTTAACCAATTTTTTCAGCCCAAAGGAGTTTAATATTGGCTTTGGAGTTCTCATGATTGTGGTCGCCGGGTTGTTAACTTTCCGCAATCGACTGAATCTCAAACAGATCCAATGGAGTGTACAGCGGGAATTCATAGACCCAGACGGGAATATAAACCGATACGGATACCATCTTCCTATTGCCCTTACTGTTTCTTTTGTAGTAGGTATTATCTCTAGTTTATTTGGAATCGGCGGCGGAGCATTGATGATGCCGGTGATGTTGCTCGTGTTTCGTTTTCCAGCCCATGTAGCTACCGCTACATCCATGTTTCTTATCTTTTTGTCGTCATTGGTTGGCTCCAGTGTTCATCTTACCCAGGGAAATGTGGATTGGTGGGCTGTGCTTTGGATCGCACCAGGTGCATACTTGGGCGGGAATCTTGGAGCGTGGCTTTCCAATCGAATGAGCAGTCAGGGGATTCTAATTGCTTTAAGGATCATGATTGTCTGTGTAGCACTGAAAATGATTGTAGAAGGATTTTCTAAATGAAGGGAGGTAGTTTTTTGCACCGACGAATCCGAGTACATATCCTACATACGAATGATATCCACAGTCATTTTGATCAGATGCCTCGCATTCATACGGTTTTGGAGACGTTGCGAAAATATCTCCAAGGTTCGGATGAACCCTTTTTCACCATAGATGTTGGGGATTATATGGACCGGGTTCGCATAGAGACGGAAGGTACCAATGGATTGGCTAACCGAGCAATCATGAGTGCTACTGGTTATCAAATGGTGACTTTGGGGAACAATGAACTTCTTACATTTTCTAAGGAAGAGCTAACTTCCTTGTACCAGGATGCCCCCTTTACAGTATTAGCGACCAATGTAAAGGATTTAGGAGGCAAGACCCCTTCATGGATCAAAAGGAAATCCGTACGAGAAGTTGAGGGATGTCGTATCGGCTTTCTCGGGGTGACCATTTCCTTCCCAACGGTCTATGAATTACTTGGTTGGGATGTGGAAGATCCCTTCGAGGTATTGGCAAAGGAAGTTGTTAAACTACGCCAAGAAGTGGATCTCATCGTGGTCCTCTCTCACCTTGGTCTGGGTCATGATCGACGGTTAGCAGAGCTTGTACCGGAAATTGATGTGATATTGGGTAGTCATACCCATCATCTCTTGGAAACCCCTGAATGGGTAGGTTCGACAATGATCGCTGCAGCCGGGAAATTTGGTGAACATGTGGGGCATGTAACTGTTGAAATGGAGCAGGGAACGAGACGAATCATGGGCATGTCGGCGCGGTGCCTGCCTGTTGAAAAGATCAAGGCGGATCGAGGGATTGAACAAAAGATTCTTCAATATGGTAAGAGTGCTCAGTATGCTTTAGCTAAGCCCATCCTACAGTTGCAAGAACCCCTTCCGATTGACTGGAATGAAGAGTCTGCCTTAGGCAATTTACTTGCAGATGGTCTTTTAGCATGGATGGATGCAGACTGTTCCTTGGTTAATGCGGGACAACTCCTCGGAGGACTAGAGATGGGGGATGTTTCGCGAGGTCGGTTGCACGAAATTTGTCCTCACCCCATCAATCCGTGTCGGATGAGGCTCTCAGGGCAAAGCATTCGGTTGACATTGGAGCAAGCACTGGTAAAGGAGTTTAAGAATCGGCGAATTAAGGGATTTGGTTTTCGCGGCGAACAATTAGGCACGATCAATATGGCTGGAATCGAGGCGACCTATGATTTATCAGCCCCACCCATGGAGCGTTTACGTGAGGTGATGATCAAGGGTGTACCCTTAGAGGATAAGAAGCGGTATCAGGTGGCGACGATTGATATGTTTACCTTTGGTGTGGGGTATTTAGAAATGGAAAAAGGGGAGGAAATCGAATATTTCCTCCCCGAGTTCTTACGAGATGTGCTGGCGCATCAATTGCAACAAAAAGGAGCGATACAGCATTCCTGGAAGCGTCGCTGGCATCCAATGAAATGATGAGGGCCGTCTAACCTACTTTTCCGCTCTGTCGCTAGGATCGGCTCCAGGGATTCTATCCCGGTATCGTTCAAGAACATGCAAAAGGGGAAGACCTAATCCATAACAGACGACAAGTTGTCCCGCTCCTACGTAGAGCATGGCAGCGGGAATGACTACACCGAGGCCGCTTACTGTGCCAAGAAGGATGCCAATGATCAATGCATTGACGAGTACTGGGGGGAGGGGAGCTAGCCAGGGACGAGGCATTTTCGCTGTTAACCACGCAGCAAGGAAGGTAGCAAGGCTGCCGAAGATCATATCATAAAACCCCACAGGACTAAATAAGTTGGCGATGAGTGCCCCGAGAAACAAGCCAGGGATGGCTAACGGGGTAAACCAAGGGAGTACAGTTAAGCACTCTGAAATGCGGAACTGGACAAGGCTATAGGAGAAAGGTGCTACAGCTAAAGTGAGTGCTGCATAGATGGCAGCAATTAATGCGATCCCAGTAAGGTGTCGGATGGGCATAGAAGTCCTCCTCTTCCTTCATAAGTATAACCTGGGTTCCGGAATCTTTTCCTTACCCCAGTACAGTTTAACAAACGCACAAGGTTATTCTCGCATGGGAAAGATGTTTGCGTTACAATATCTGAAGAAGGGGGTACTTATCCATGCGATTCGTTGAAGACATTTACTCTTTATATAGAGATCAACTGGGTGAAGATGAAGATAACGCAATATCTGTGGTCATCAGTATTCTTGAAGATCAGTATCGTAATGATATGATGAAGCTGATTAAAGAGATGGAAGACGATGAAGTAATACAAATGGTAGGTATGTATTTAGTAGAGATGCTAAAGATGAAAATGGCCCAGGATGGAAAGTTAAGGGATTGGGATGATTCGTCCAATTCTGCACGATATCATTGATGAAGACCCTTGTGGAGGACACCTGAAGAGGTGCCTTTTTTTATTTAAAAAATAAATGAAACGAAGGAGCCCTCGTATTCGTTGTAAGAGTAACAGAGATTGGAGGAATCATGGATGTTTCTTCACAGGGTTGCCATTACCTCGTCTGATGATGGGAATTCCCTTGGTCACAATGATGAGGGGAGGAACGATATGATACTAAAATGGCTGGGGATGGCTGTTGTCATAGTACTCAGTTCATCCACAATTATGGGTACTTATAATGTAATTCAGTCAAGAGATAGTAGGTTGGACCCCGATCAGGAAGAAAGCCGTTCAGAGATGGATCGAAGCCAGATCAGTTCAAAAACAATGGCTCCCACCCCAAAAAAACATGATGCTCCTTCGGAAATAACCATGTCGGAAGCCCAACGTGTGATCGTTGGGAAATTACACCCTAAAAGTCAAATAAAAAAGCTACAACGTGAGATTAGAGATGGTAGGGTTGTCTACGTAGCGGATGTCGCGGGAAGAGATATGGGAGGAAAACTCGTCCTCGACGCACAAAAAAGATCGTTAGTTGGAATCGAGTGGCGAGTATAAACCATGACATAAAAACCCGTCTAAAGCCCGTCCATGTTATGGATGGGCTTTATTTGCTTTATCAAGAAATTCTGTAGGTATTTGTAGACCAAGAGTGTTAGCCAGTTGAGAAAGGTCCTTAGGAAGAGGAGTACTTACTGCGATATCTTCATGAGTCAAGGGATGGGTGAAGGAGAGTTGACAAGCATGTAGAGCTTGGCGGCGAATATAGTTTTTTGATCCATAATATAAGGTATCACCATAGAGGGGATGCCCAAGATGAGCAAAATGAACCCGGATTTGATGAGTTCGCCCTGTCTCTAGCTCTGCGTGTACAAGGGTAGCATCAGCGGCATGGGCGATGATTTGATAATGGGTAACCGCTCGCTCACCACTATCTTTTACACAGCGACGTAAGGGATGATTTCCTTCTCGGTCAATAGGTGCTTGGATTGTGCCTTTTTCGCCCACTTCCTTGTCAAAACGTTCAGAGAGAATGGCTAGATAGTGGCGCTTTATCCGTTTTTCACGTAATTCTCGATCCATGAGCTGATGGGCATAGGCTGACTTTGCCACAAGTAAGAGGCCTGAGGTGTGCCGATCCAGTCGGTGGACAGGTCGTACTTTTGCCTCCAAACCTTCTTCTTGCCAACGCTGGGTGATTCCGTGGGCGAGAGTACCTGTTTCCCCTTTTTTTACTGGATGAACTTGAATACCTGCCGGTTTATCTACAATCAAGAGATCTGGATCTTCCCAAACCGTAGTAAAGGGCACAGGCTCTCCGACTAGCTCTGTTGTTTCGTGGGGACGTACAGCTACTTGGAGTCGGTCCCCTTCTTTTAACTTCTTATTAAGCCATGTTTTTTTACCATTTAGACGCAACCCCTTCATATGGGTTAATCGGTTAATCATCCGATTAGATAGCAGAAGGGGGCCTTTTAAGACATCGGTAACGCTGTGATTGTTCCATTCGGTTGGAATAGTATACGTGATCCATTTTGAGTGGGATTTCATCTGGTATTTCCTCCGTGTATTCAGTATACTTCCATGGTATCTTAACTAGAGGAGAAGGTAAAAGCTTCTCATCGGATTTATATCAATAGAAAAACTCGTAAATAGCATGGTGATTTTTGTCAATCAATGCAAAGGAGTTAAGAGAAGTTTTCCCATCGTTGAAAAGGATCGGAGACAAGAGTATGATGGTGGATAGTAGGGGACTCTTTGATATTGCGGAATGGGGGGAGAAGAATGGGAAAGGGTAAGAATAACAAAAATTCCAAGAAAAAAGTAGCTCAAAAACGTGAGCAAGAGCGATCTCGCCGGATACGTGATCTTACATTAATTACTGTCATTGTGCTTGCTTTAGGAGCGGGAATTTTATCTCTAGTACTGTCTAGTTCCAGTTCCAGTGACGCAGATACGAATCGTGTAGCTGCCTCCGCTTTTCGCTATGATAAGCAACCTGTAGAGGGAAACCCTAAAGCGAAGGTGAAGATTGCTGAACTGGGGGACTATAAATGTCCAGTATGTAAAAGATTTAAGCAGGAAATTTATCCGCAATTGAAAAAAGATTTTTTAGATACAGACAAAGCCTCCCTGTACTTTATCAACAATCAATTTATTGGTGAAGATTCCGTAACAGCGGGGATCGCTGGAGAAGCGGTGTATGCACAGGATAAGGATAAATTTTGGAAATTTTACAATGCTATCTATGATAATCAGGGGGATGAAAGTCAGACATGGGCTACTCCTGAATATATGGTAGAAATGACGAAGGAAAATGTACCCGGGCTGGATTATAAGCGATTGGCCAAGGATATTAAAGAACGAAAATATGAAGATGAAGTGCAGGCAGATAAGGAGATAGCGGATAAAGCTAAAGTGACAGGTGCCCCTGCCCTCTTTATCAATGGTAAACCCGTGGATATCAAGGTGATTTTCGATTATCCTAAACTGAAAAAAATGATCGAGAAAGAAGGGAAACGCGTCCAGTGAAGGAGTGGCGGCAATATTGCCTTTACCTGGCTTGGTTGGTAGCGTTGATCGCTCTTGGTGGGAGTTTGTACTTTAGCGAAGTAGCTAGTTTTGTACCTTGTAAATTGTGCTGGATCCAGCGAATTTTTATGTATCCGCTTGCTCTGATTCTGGGTATAGCATCCTATCGGGGAGATCGAGGGATTATCTCCTATACTTTGCCCATGAGTATCATCGGTGGGTTCGTCTCCCTCTTCCATTATTTGGAGCAGAAAGTTCCTGGATTAGCAGCTATGGCCCCTTGTACGGAGGGAGTTCCTTGCTCCCAAGATTATATTAATTGGCTAGGATTTATCACGATACCCTTGTTAGCATTGGTCGCATTTGTTCTCATTTCTGTTCTGTTATGGATGGGTAGGGAACGGCTAGAATGATTGAGGGCGCCGTAATCAGAGTCGGCGCCTTTTCCCATCAATTACCTGTGGTGGACTCTTTAAATCTTTATCATATTAGTTGATGGGTTGGATTGGCTCTGATACATTAATTCTGAAACGCGTCAAGTTATGGCGCTTTTGCTTATTTCCGGCGTCCGGAACGAATTGGCGGGGTGGGGACCCCAATCGTGTGAACACCCGGAACCGTCGATTTTGATATAAGGAGAGGTTTTAGGGTGAATGAGGAAACTCCTTTTAAACTATTACGAGTAAACGATTTCCATACATCTTTGCTCTTTTACAGAGACAAGATTGGTTTTACGATGGAGCGGTATGATGTAGAGAGAGAAACCGTGCTCTTTAGCACTCCGGGTGACCGTTTAATTGTAACGGCTAATCGGGAATTGGACGTTGAGGCTTTTGTTAACGAGAATCGGCCTCAACCCTTTGGAGGTTCCTTTCAGGAAGACCAGGAAGAGACTCGCTCTGAGGAAGTAGAGCTATTTCAGCAAACACCTCCTGATGAGCATAATAAGGGAGAGACGCAATCCGAGGAAGCTACACCAGAGGTGGAATCGGAACCAAAAGAAGAGCAAGCCGAAACTGAGACGCAGCTAGAAAAAGAGCTAGATGAAAAGATGTATACAGAGGATCTGATCGGTGAAATCACAGAGGATTCCCCAAATGGACCTGCTGAGGAAGCTACAATATCCGAAAAGTCCCCTCAGATTGAAGAAGTTAGTCGGGGAGAGAGGATGGTATTCCCAGGGGAAAACCTACTGTTTCATCAAGAACGATTGACGCATTTAGGTGTGATAGATCTCTATTTGGAAGAGTACCCTGGTGTGGAGCAGTTACTAATCCTAAAGGATCCCGATGGATATGAGATAGCATTCTGTGAAGATCGTCGTCTTGATCAAGAGGAATTATTTTCTCTGTATGAAAAAGGCGTTGATCTTCTTGATGGTGTGATCATTGGCATGACAGAGGAAGAACTTGACAGGGTTACTCGTGAGGGGACGACCATTCGCCACACAATTTTACAGCTAGTCGATTTCGATATGGAGATGGCTCAACGGATTAAATGGGCCTTGGCTGAGCCTGGTCGCTCTTATCCATTACCACTGTATGAGGTAGAGGAGTGGGCGCAGGCATTAGATTATGCTTCTCGCCCCATCCATGGGGAAGTGGCTATGCTTCGCTTGCTACGGGAACATATTCTTACCTTGTGCGACCGGATTCCAGATGCATTGACAAGGCATTTGGTCTCCGAGCATGGGAAAGTGGAAGTACGGACGATGATGCAAGTAGCAGCGGAAACCGCTCGTGAACAGGTTCAGTCTATTCTAGACACACGACCTTTTCATGCTAACTGAAGCAATATCAAAAAAAGCAACCTTGGTCTATACAATCAGACCAAGGTTGCTTTTTGGGTTGTATCTATTGAAACTTTAGATGATGACGAATGTTGCCTTCTATTTCACTAGGTGTTGGAGAGGCGAGATGACGGGGAATGATCTTCATGGGTAGCTCTGCGGCAGGCTGGAGAGTGATCCCTACTTGTAGATTGACTTTGATTCGATCAGGGAGTTGAAAGTGGTAGCGGGGTAAGAGATAGATCAATACTCCCTTAATAATGTGAGTAGCGAGGGAGGCACCGATACACTTGCGAGGTCCTGCTGAAAAGGGTAGATACTCAAAGGCCGATGGACGCAGAGTTGCCCAGCGGTCCGGACTAAAGGTGTTTGGTTGATCGTAGAACCCTGCTAGGTGATGGATATGAAAGGGGCTGTAAATTACCTCGGTGCCAGCAGGTATTTCCCAAGGACCAAGGTGAGCACCTTGTTGCGCGATTCTCCAGCAAATAGGTGCAGCGGGGAGAACACGGAGGCTTTCTTTAATAACATGATCCAGATAGGTCATGTGTCTGATCGTTTCCGCTGATGGATCCCCCCCATTAAGGTGACCTTCGATTTCCTCAGTTAATTGAGCCATCTGGTTAGGGTGACTTGCCAGGAGAAAGAGTGTCCAAAGGATGGAGGAGGCGACTGTTTCATATCCAGCCATTACAAAAGTAAAAAGATGACCGATGCCCTCGGTTTCAGAGAGCGCTGCTCCCTGGGGAGCGTGGCGACACAACTGGGTGAGTATACTCTGCTCCTTTTGCAAAGCTTCTTGCCAGAGGCGCCGAAAAGTAGCCTCGATGGATGAAGCTTCATCCCGAACCCGATCTTGAGGATTGTCAGGCAGATTAAGAGTATATCCTTTACTTGCTCCAATGAGGTGCTCTAGCCAACTCCGTGTATGAGAAAGGAGATGGGGATACTCTTTTCCCTTTTCTCCTAGCACAATATGCCACAGAATAGCTAAAGCGAGGGTAGTCGACTCCTGTGCTAGATCAATCGGGCCTTTTTGATCCCAAGTGGAGGTTATTTCGGCTGTAATACAGGTGATATCTGGTGAAAACGTTTCAACAAAGGAGCGTTGAAAAGGTGGCATCACTTTTTTACGCTGGCATTGGTGCACAGAGCCATTGTGGCTAAATAAGCCGGTTGTTATCCGCCGTAGTGAGCTATCTTTATTTTCGCATTCTGGAAATAAAGGACTTATAAGGGAATGAGAGTGAAATTGAGTAGGATTCCGTAGGATGACCTCTGCTTGTTTTGGGCCGAAGGCGAAGACTGTTCCGGTTGTCGTGGTTTCGGGTAGATAAAGTCCAGGATTCCCCCCGCGAACGAGAGCAACAACATCTCCATAACGTTCATAAAGGATGGACATATGGCCGAGAGGATCAGCCAAATAAGAGCGGATTGGGTCGGATGTGGCGGAAGCTGGGTCCGGACCAGGGATAAGGTGGTATGCTGTCATTACGCTTCCCCCTTAGCATGTTATTTTAACCTTTTATGCGCAGAAAAGGGAGCTGATGCGTAGGTAGACCCGTTAAGTGCAAAGGATAATAATGATACGGTAAGATAGGTTGATCACAAGAATCGTTGAGGGGGAATCATTGTGAGTATGTTGGATTGGGGGATGCGACGACATACCTATCAAGTGAAGTGGGACAGTTCATTGCTATGGGAAGCAGTATTAGGTATTGCCGCTGCTACTTACACAGAGATTCACCCTACTTTAGAAAAGTCCACTTCCTATTGGGAAAGCATAGTTGATTCATTACCTTTACCATTACAAATAGAACTTGAGGAGGTGAAGAAACAAAATACATGGAAAACCCTCCTACACTTATTATTTCAGAGTGAAAGCCATGATTTAGGAGAGTTTCTCGATTGGATGAAAGGACTAGAGAATGAGAGATTTCGTTATTATGCGCTTCCTTATCTAGGTAATGAGTGGGAGGATATCCGTCAATTGGCGGTACAGCAAGACACGAGAGCCATCGCAGAGTTGATTCAAGCAGGGGAACAAAACCCGATGTTCCCCTCTTATATCCGATATATAATAGAAGCTGATGTGCCTACACTCAAAGATAAATTAACCTTTGTTTTTCAGGAATGGTATCAACAAGTTGTGACCCCGAATGCTGTTTGGTTAGGGGAGGTCTTGCAGCGTGAGGTGAAGGGGAGGGAAAAACGAATCCGCTCCCTTACATCAGAGCAACAGGTAGAAGAGATGACAGGGATCTCTTATTCACCAGAACCATTTGTCCATCAGGTGGTACTCATTCCTCAAGTAGTCTATCGGCCTTGGACGATCCAAGGAAGTGCACCAGGTACCCGAATCTTCTATTACCCAGTATCCGATGAAAGCTTATCAGGGGAGAGAGATTCATCGACACCTCCATCCACGCTGATTCGTTTTCATAAGGCACTGGGTGATGAGAAAAGACTCCGGATTTTAAAATTGCTTCAACAAAAGCAACGTACCTTACAGGAATTAGCGAAGGAAATGAATCTTCCCAAGACCACAGTCCATCACCACTTACGAATGTTACGGTCCGCTCATTTAGTGGAGATGAAGGGATCTGTTTTTTGCGTAGGACAAAGAGGGTTGGCAAAAGGAAAGAAGGGGCTAAAAGCCTTTTTGGAAGAGAAATAGATCGCTAAATCCCGTTTGACGGATGGGCTGGTAGTACGGTATACTCATCCATTGTTTTATAGGAAAGAAACGGGGGATGGTCGGATGACCAGAGAGGGTAGTACGATGATGACGCAATGGAGTATGCAACAGAGGGATCCATGGGATCCTTGGTTTAATCGAAGTGAAAAGGGAAAATATGAGCTAACCAGTGTAGAATTTACCGTTACACAACTATGTAATTTACGTTGTGAACATTGTGCAGTAGGCGAGATGTTAGTGACAGAAGAAGGCGTTTCTATTTCAGTAGAGAAATTGATCCAACGATTAGAGGAAGTTGAAACGCTGACAACGTTAAGTATTACAGGTGGCGAGCCGATTTTAAATCCAAAGGTAGTGAAAGAGACGATCACTCCCTTGTTGCGCTACGCTCGCTCCCGAGGAATCTATACACAGCTAAATTCTAACCTTACCCTTCCCTTAAACCGGTACCAGGGCTGGATCGAAGATCTTGATGTTTTACATATCTCATGGAATTATCGGGATGCGGCTGATTTTCATCGGATCGCCTTTGAGAAATATGGACGAGATGTAACACCAAAGGCAGCGGCGGTTTTATTTGACCGTATGATGGACAATGCGCGTGCATTATCGGAGCAAGGTGTCTTTGTATCCGCGGAGACACTACTTTCACCCTTCACCGCTCCCTATCTCACAGGAATGCACCAGGCTATCGTAGAGATGGGGTGTGCTCGCCATGAAGTCCACCCTCTTTATCCCAGTGATTTTGCGAGGGGAATGGATTTGATCTCTCTGGATACCTTTCGCGAGACGATTACCGCCTTACTAGATAAACGAGACCCTTCCATTTGGCTCTTATTTGGTACCTTACCTTTTTACCCGTGTAGTGAAAATCCAGCGGATCGAGAGCTTTGGCTCCGCCTTCATCAGGAGAAAAACATTACAGTTCGCCATGATCCCGATGGGCGCAATCGCTTAAATGTGAATGTTTTCAATGGAGAAGTAATTGTTACGGATTTTGGCGATGTTCCCCCTCTGGGAAATATCCAGACGGATCGATTAGATACTATTTTTGATCGGTGGTTGGAACATGAAGCATCGAAACGGCTTCACTGTTTTTGCCCAGAGGCACGTTGCACCGGCCCTAATCTATTGGTAGCGGATGCTTACTATCCGGATACAGATTTTCAAAAACGACGCGCTGTAATAACGATCGATTATTAATATAAAAAGAAAGAGCCTCCGGAAAATCCTCCGGGGGCTTTTCGTATTAGTAAGGGCGCCAATAAGGGGGTGGATAGGGATAAGGACGAGGACGTGGGTAGTAAGGGTAAACCGGGCGATAATAGGGAGGTGGACGGTAGTAGGGTGGGTAATAGGCGGGTGGTGGTGGAATATAGGGTGGAGGGTAAGTTGGATAGTAGGGATATTGAGAGGTATCTGTACTTTCTTCAAAGTTAGAAGGTGATGGGTCTTCGCCTGGCGGTTGTTGAGCAAAGGCTTGCTGATCGGTTGGGGTAAATCCATAGGGATCGCAGTGATTATGTCCATACCCATATCCGAATTGGCTGACAGCCGGGTGTGCCCAGTCATATCCATAGGGATACTGGGCTTTGCTAAAATCATGTGTGTTGCCGTTTTGAGCTCCAAAATCTTGCGAAGAAAATTCCTGGGCAGGTGGGTCTTGCCCCTTTGTCTTTACTTTTTCTGAGATTGGTTTTGCCTTTTTCTTTTGGGACGGTTGTTCTTTGGTCATGGGACCTCCTCCTCGATCAAAATCAAAGTCCTACATCACCAATGTATGTACTTGAATACTATTTTTGTTTGTCCGCCCAAACTTCTAAGCTCCCCTTTTCCAAAAAAACGGACGGGATCAACGATAGCAAGGATTACACACAAACTGTATTATAGATTGCGAGCGGGAAAACCAAGCCCTTCAGGGTTGGGATGAAAGCGAGCGTCAGACGAGAGAGGATGTGAGAGTATGATTGTCCGTGAGAGTGAAGATGGTTTTCTCCTAATCAGACAACATGATCATGGTAAAATATCGGGACAGTTTGCAGATCACTGGATCGCTGGTGGACGACCGGATGTTTCATTGAGAAAAGCTGCTTGGTGGCATGATGTAGGCTGGGAGGAGCTTGATCATGAAGTGCGGACTCATCCAGAAACAGGACACCCGTACTCTTTTATCGATTATCCACTTACAGAGAAACTGGTTACTTATCGTCATGGATTAGATCGTGTGCAGAAATTAGATGAGGTGGCAGGCTGTCTGTGTAGCATGCATTATGCATCATTTTTTACAGGCACATCCGTACCTGAGGAACTTCAATTTCTCAAAGATGAGGATCAACGACAAAAGGGCCTTAAAGAAAAAATGACCGAGGAGGAAGTAACACACCTTGCTGAGGGGTTGGATTTTCTTCGTTTATGCGATGATCTCTCTTTATTTGTCTGCCTTAATCCCCCTGGGATAAACAATCATCCATGGTTCGAAAAAGGGATCCCCTATCATGAGTGGACCATCTTACCCCATTGGAAAAATAAAGCGGAGCTGCAATTTGTTCAAGGATTATTGGATGAAGATTTCACGCTCACCATCCCTTATCGAATCGTAAATCGAGAGGGAGTTGTAACAAGTAATGGCACCTACGATATTAAGGTGAGTGTTGGGTGAAGAGTATTCGGTTGAAGGAAGGATTCGATAAGGTTGAGGGAGCACTGAAAGAGATGAAGAGAGGCTCTAAAATGAAGGTAAAGGGATTTAATCACATAACGATTCGGGTATCAGATCTGAAGGCATCCTTGGATTTTTATGAAGGAATACTACAAATGGATGTGGCTCATCGTGGTAGAAAGGATGTCTATCTGGAATGGGGAGATGCGTGGATCTGTTTGATAGAATCAGAAAAAGTGGATTCTATAGTGGACAAAACCGTAGGTATAGATCATGTGGCTTTTTCGATTGCGGATGAGGATTTCGATGAAGCAGTTCATCGACTACAATCCTTCGGTGTACATATCATACGTGGGCCGGAAGAGCGCGGAGGTGGACAAGTAGTTAATTTCCTTGATCCTGACCATACGCAGTTGGAGTTGTTCACAGGAACATTAGAGAAGCGGATGAAGAAGTGGATTTGAAGCGATTCCAAAAGAAACTAAACAACCTTAGTCTGGTTGAGTACCGAACTAAGGTTGCCTAATGTCGTTGCTTTTATTTGTTGACGGGGGTAAGATCACGCCAGGGGTTTTTAATTAGTTTTAAGCTTACTGCCATTTGTATCTTGTACGACGAATTTCTTACCATCTAAGGAACCAGTATCTACAGTAGCCCACTCCCGTGGTGGGTTCTCGCGGCCGTAATCGTCTTCCCAAGAAACAATAATTTTAACAATATCATCACCTGTAACCTGTAACTTTTCGATAATAATGTTTTTATCTTCATAATCTGGCGTATCTCTTACTTGTACATAAAGTAAGTCATTATTAACCCAATCTTGATCATCTAATCCAGCGGGATGTTTATCACTGTTATAGAGCCAGATGCCTGGATTAGGTTCGGGATTTGGAGCATTGGAAATCCAGTTGATCCGTTGAAAACTAACTTCTTTAAAGGTTTCATTAGGGGCGACCGCCTCAGAGTCAGATTCTTTCTTCTTATCCTGTTTATCCTTTTTTGATTTGGCATCAAGTTCTTTATTAAGATCTTTTTCTAATTCTGCGCAACCTGTGCCTATTAAACAAAGAGTGAAGATGAGAACAAGTACAGATAAACGTTTCAATAAAATATACCTCCTCAATATTGGGCTATATTTATTTTAAACAAATTCATCTGTCAGGTCGAGTAAAAAGCAAAAAAAACTACACCTTTTTGGGCGTAGATTTTATAAGAGGAAATTTTCAATAATTATCTTTGAATTTTACTCAATGAATAACGTAATCCGTGTTGCATCATGGGGATCAGGCCACATATTGATCACAGGATAGGTGGTTTCTTTTCCATCTTCAAATTGGACAAACAGTTCCTTGCGTGAAAATGCATGACGGATTTGATGACTATACTCTTCGGAAATATCATAGATCTCTATGCTACGACCCATACCAGGTAAAGCCATTGGGTTAAGTGATTTGCGAGGTAAGGTGATGATTTTCATAGTGAGACCTCCTATTCTTCTATTTTTTATACCCATTACCAGAATGGATAAAAACGCGAATTTTTTAGGTAAACTTCAAAAATAGCGTTTTACCGTTAGATGGCATGATGACTTTTTAGGAGATTATTTTTTGACAGGTTTCTAGAGAACTAAAGGATTCGTGCTGATCAGATGGAGAGTGTATGATGAATCAAGGAGGCAGTAAGGATGCTTAGACTAGAAGCGATATCCCCAGAGGATTTTTCTACATTGATATCCTGGACAGACACACCTGAGTTCTTACTACAGTGGGCTGGACCGCCCTTTCACTATCCATTAACAGAGGAGCAACTTTACGCACATTGGCAGGTCACAAAGGGTGAGCAGCCTTTGCGGCGTATTTTTAAGGCAGTTGATTTAACAACTAGTGAAATGATTGGGCATATCGAGTTGAATAACATAGATATGGAGAATCGATTAGCTAGATTATCTCGTGTGTTGATTAATCCCCAAATCAAGGGAAGAGGAATCGGGACAGATATGGTTAGAGAAGTGGTTCGGATGGGATTTAAAGAGATAGGACTGCATCGGATTGACTTACTTGTCTTTAATAATAACCTTTCCGCTATTTCTTGTTATAAGAGAGTTGGATTTCGCAAGGAAGGGAGTTTGCGAGAATGTAGACGATTGGGTGAGAGGTATCTAACTCTTGATTGTATGTCGATATTGGAATATGAATGGGTAGAGAAAAATTGTTCCATATCATCTCGATGATAAGAGGGTTTTCTTTCTCTTAATATCGGTTATAAAAGATAGAGACCGAGGAAAACCCGCTTGATGTGCTGCAAGATGAGGTGGAGGTGAACTGTCTTGATTGAGTTAGCTGGTAACTGTGTTCGTTGTGGTAAACCAGTGTTTTGTACGGATGGGTTTATCAATGGGGTGACTCAGGCAGACGGTAACGTCCTCTGCTTCGGGTGTGACGGCGAGGAATCAGCCCAGGAAAAGAGTGGCTGATTGTTAAAATAATTTGCGATTAAAAAACCCGGACAAAGAGTGTCCGGGTTTTTCTTATAATAGAACGTTAATGGGATAAATGGAATAAGCAGATTAGCGCAATAGCTTACGAAGGACGGATAGTCCGACTTTACTAGAATGGTAGCGGAAGGGGAAGTCGAAGCGAGTCGTTTGCTTTAAGATACTTTTGTGATGGGAGAAAGCATCAAAGCCACTTTTACCGTGATAGCTTCCCATTCCACTAGGCCCTACTCCACCAAAGGGAAGATAAGGGCTAGCAAAGTGCATCAGAGTATCGTTGATACAACCACCACCAAAGGGAAGGGACTGGAGTATCTTTTGTTCATTCTTCTTTGAATTGGTGAAATAGTATAGAGCGAGTGGTTTTGGTTTAGAACGAATTTTTTCAATGACGTCATCGAGATCATCGAAGGGGATAATGGGGAGAATGGGGCCAAAAATTTCATCCTCCATGATCGGATCATTCCAGCTGGCACCACTCACTAAGGTAGGCTCGATGGCAGGTAGTTCAGAGTTCATCGCACCTCCCGCGATAATCTCCCCTTTTCCGAGCAGAAGAGAGAGACGATCAAAATGACGACGATTAATGATGTGAGGGTAGTCGGGATGGTTCAACGGATGCTCACCAAAGTTCTCCTTGATCGCGGCTTGAATCCCTTGGATGAGAGGTTTTTCTACCTCTCGATGAACAAGTAGGTAATCCGGGGCAATACAGGTTTGTCCAGCATTGGTGATTTTCCCCCATGCGATCCGCTTAGCAGCAAGTGGGATGTTGGCATCTCGATCCACAATGACAGGGCTTTTGCCACCAAGCTCTAGGGTGATGGGGGTTAGGTTCTTGGCGGCTGCTTCCATCACAATTTTCCCTACAGGAACACTTCCTGTAAAGAAGATTGTATCAAAGGGTTGCGCGAGCAGTTCTGTACTTGTTTGTACATCCCCTTCGATCACGGTAACAAAGGCAGGCTCAAATAACTCTTCTACCATTCCTCTGATGAGGGTAGAAGTATGGGGAGCCAATTCCGAGGGCTTGATCACCACACAGTTACCGGCAGTGATGGCGGCTACTAGTGGAGCAATGATAAGTTGGAAAGGATAGTTCCAGGGACCAATAATTAAAGCGGTACCATATGGCTCTGGTTGAATCCAACTTTTAGCCCCAAAGTGGATCATCGATGTGGGGACCCGCTGAGGGCGAGACCAATGACTCACATTACGGATGGCCGTTCTAATCTCTTTTAGTGAAATACCAACTTCGGTGGCATATGCTTCATGGGTGGATTTATTTAAATCCTTTTTTAAAGCTTCCATCACATGTGCTTCGTGGGTGCGAATCCACTCTCGTAAGTGAGCCAATTGTTCTCTACGAAAATCGATGGGTCGTGTGTTACCGGAATGAAAAAAGGTTTTTTGTTCGTTGACCAGGGTATCAATAGATTTCATGGGATCACCTCACTAATAAATCGACATTCAGTACATCCTATTTTTCAGAATGTTCCTGTTGCATTAAAGTGTATCACAAGAACGTAGAGTGGACAGAAGGTGATTGGAAATCTTTTGATTGACAAAATAAGAAAAGTCTCATTACAATACGAGTACGTACTGGTACTATAGAGGTGTCTATTCATGGAATTGTTGCTATTTACATCGGCTATGCCTGTTAAAGCTCGGGAAAAAATCTTGTTTGCTGCGCTGGAACTCTTCACATCACACAACTATAGTGATACTACCATCTTGGAAGTGGTCGAGCGGGCGCGTGTATCAAAAACGACGTTCTATCAGTTCTTTGCCAGCAAGGAAAATCTCCTCACTACATTGGTTGAGCAATTGGCAGGAGAAATCCTTAGTGAGGTTCAAGATGCGATTGAAAGAGAAGAAAAAATTCCCCATAAAGGCTATGCAGGAATTAGACGCTATATCCAGTTGTGTACGGAGCGGGAAGCAGTAGCTAGGTTTTTATTGGTATCCTCCGTCGGTTTTAGTACTGAGGTGGAGGAAGTGCGTCGAAATGCCCATATACGCTTCTCTCATCTAATCTATCAGACAGCCCAGCGCGGCATGCCACAATCAGTTTCAGATACAGCGATTCGAGTGGTCGCTCGTGGGATGGTTGGGGCAGTCAATGAAGTGGTCATTCAACAAATTGCCGACACGGATAATAAAATGGATATCGATGAACTGGCCCGGTTGCTAAATCGAATTGTGGTGGATTCTTTCACTATGCTTGCTTTGAATCCGTTGCATGAAGGGTAGATGCCAGTTACCAGTACGTATGGATAGGAGGGAAATCGATGCTCAGCCAAAGCTCATCTCAAGGTTCGTTATCCTTTCAGTTGTCAGCAGAACAGGAAGAGCTACGTAAATGGGCTCACGGATTTGCTGAAAAAAAGATTCGTCCAGTAGCCATGGAGTATGACGAGCGTGAAGAGTTTCCGATGGACGTCTTTAAAAAAGCGGCAGAGGTTGGTTTAACTAGCTATGCTTGCCCAACAGAATATGGTGGTGGTGGACTTACCAGTGTCATGGCCGCTTGCCTCATCGGTGAGGAGCTATTCTGGGGTTGTGCAGGGATCGCAACTTCACTCTCGGTGATCAGTCTTGCTGGTTTGCCGATTTATTATATGGGCTCAGAAGAACAAAAGAAAAAATGGATCACCTATTTATGTGATCCAAAAAATCCTCGTCTCGGAGCGATGGCTCTTACCGAACCTGGAGCAGGGTCTGATGTGAATGCGCTTTCAACACGGGCGGTGCGTGATGGGGGTGAATGGGTCATCAATGGACGCAAATGTTTTATCACCAATGGAGGAATCGCTGATCTATATGTAGTTTTTGCTCGCACTGATCCTAAAGGGGGGTATCAGGGAGTTTCCGCTTTTGTCGTGCCAGGCGATACTCCAGGACTTACCGGTGGGAAAAAGGAGAGGAAGATGGGGATTCGTGCTTCCCATACAGGAGATGTGATTCTGGAGGATGTGCGTGTCCCAGCAGAAAATCTTTTAGGCCAGGAGAATTTTGCTTTTTTTGGTGCGATGCAGATGTTAGAGTATTCTCGTCCGGCGGTGGCAGCGGCGGCGGTAGGTGTAGCCCGGGCGGCATATGAGTATGCCTTGGACTATGCAAGGAAGCGCGTACAGTTTGGGAAACCGATCTTTAAAAACCAGGCGATTGCTCATATGTTGGCGGATATGCGGACCAAGATTGATGCGGCACGCCTTTTAACCTGGCGGGCAGCTGAACTAGCTGATCGCGGAGAAAGCTGTGCGGTAGAGGGAAGCATGGCCAAGGCATTTGCCGCTGAGACGGCGATGGAAGTTACTACAAATGCCGTGCAGATCCTGGGTGGTTATGGATATATGAGGGACTACCCTGTAGAGAAGTGGATGAGGGATGCTAAGATTTTATCCATCTATGAAGGAACAACTCAGATCCAAAAGAAAGTAATATCTGAAGGTTTATAAAAATCTATGATAAAAGAGGGATTGGCTATGACAGAAATGACGACATCTCGTGTATTCCAGGTAATCAAGGAGAAGCTGCAGGAAGATCCAAAGCCGATTGAGGGAATGGAGACCACCTATCGCTTTAAATTATCAGGAGACGATGGAGGTATCTATGAACTACACCTGAACAAGGGTACCGCTGAGGTAAAAGAAGGTGAGCATGGTGATGCCCATTGTACGATCGAGATGAGTGATAAAAACTTTAAAGAGATGCTACTCGGTAATCTCAATACCACCGCTGCTTTTATGACAGGGAAACTGAAAGTTAAAGGGGATATGAGTAAGGCGATGAAGCTGCAAACCGTACTTGGAAAGTATGACGCTTCTTCCTTTTAGCTGATCCAATGGATCGGATTGAATTTTTGAAAGAGCTACATCTCCTGAATCCCGCCATCGTGCGGGATTTTCGGGTAAATGGAGCTAATCGATCCCTATGATTGCTCTTTAGCTGTCATCTTGACCAAGGAGGTTTGAACATGGCAAACCATATGATGATGACAGGCTTTCCAGGTTTTATCTCCCAACGTCTCTATCGCGCTTTGGCAGCGGATGATGCTACGACCCGATTTACTTTTCTCATTCATCCCTCACAGATGGAAAAAGCTAGTCGTTTAACTTCTTCGGATCCACGGGTGACCTTACTTGTTGGGGATATTACCAAACTAGACCTTGGCGTATCTTCTGAGGATATAAAAGCTCTCAGCGAAACGGTAACGCACTTTTTTCACTTGGCGGCTATTTATGATTTGGCGGTGCCTAAAGATCTCGCCTACCAGGTGAATGTGATTGGAACGGAAAATGTAAACCAATTTTTGAAATCACTTTCATCTTTAGACCGATATATATACTTTAGTACAGCCTATGTATCAGGTGACCGTACAGGACGTGTATTGGAGAATGAGCTCGATGAAGGACAAGGCTTCAAAAATTATTATGAAGAAACGAAATTTGAAGCCGAGAAGCGAGTGGTAGCCTTAGAAGGAGTGCCTACAACTATTATCCGTCCGGGTGTAGTGGTAGGGGATTCCGCTTCTGGAGAGACGATTAAGTTTGATGGGCCTTATTTTATGTTGCGTTTTTTGGATAAGCTGCCCCTTGGTCCTGTTCCCTATCTTGGTAAGGGGAACGAGGTATTAAATATTGTTCCTGTGGATTTTATTATTCGAGCAACGGTGTATCTTGCTAAATCCGAACAAGCGGTGGGGAAGGCATTGCACTTGACCGACTCTTCGCCATATCCTGCTCGTGAAATCTATCGAATGTTTTGCCGGGAACTGCTAGCGAAGAAACCGACATATAATTTTCCAAAATCGATTGCACAGATCCTACTGAAATTTTCTACTGTCCGTCGATATTTAGAGCTGGGACCCGAAACCATCGCTTATATTTACCACCCCTCTGTCTACGATTCTACCGAGGCGACGAGGATTTTATCCGAAGGTGGGATACATTGCCCTGATCTAGTGGACTATGTACCCAATATGGTTCGCTTTTTTAGAGAGCATCGGGGGGATTCAACTATGAAGGTAGCTTTACAGTGAAAATAGTGGGATAGGTATATGATGGACTCAGCAAGAATCGCATCGATAGGGGATGGTCGGCTGAGAGTACCTATTTGCCAAAGATAGGAGATATCCATAATTTCCATCTAGAGGCGGATATGACATCCCCCGCTGGGTTGTTCTCCAGTACTAAAGTATCCTTTATCCTTATCGTAATCGGCTACTATTATGGAATATAGGGAAGGGCGGATACGTAGTGAAGAGAACACAAACCTTGACAGCGGCTATATCAGAAGTCGAAGAGATTCAAATTATTTTGCCTAGAGGAGATATGTTGATTTACCATGAGGAACGTGAGGATGTTGAGGTGACGTTAATTGGAAATCATCAGACCCAATTAACGATGGAGCAAAAGGGGAAGGAATTGCATGTGGAAGTAACTCGAAAGAGGTTTCTCCAGTGGATTTCCCGATCGGCTCCAAAGATGGAAGTTCGAATCCCTCAAGCATATAGTCATCGGCTATCTGTGGAGATCCGCGCAGGACGATTCAATTATCAAGGTCTTGCAGAGGCTGAGGGAATTTCATTGAGTGAACTAAAATTGAGGTTAGAAGCAGGGGATATTCGAATCAATCATCTTCATACAAACAACCTAACTCAACGAGTAGTTGCAGGAACTGTGAATGTGCACAAGGTACGCGCAAAAAAAATGGAACTATCGATCACGGCAGGTACTGCTTATGTGAGTCAATGTACAGGTGGCTTGGATGCGAATATTACCACAGGTTCCCTTCATGCAGGGTGGTCTGAGTTAACAGAACCGATCAAAGCCCGTGTGATGACCGGGGAGATTTTTTTCGATCTTCCTGAGGGGTCCACTTACCGACTAGATGCAAAAACACGGATTGGGCATGTTTACTTTGGAAGTGAGATGACAGATGGCCCACAAGATGACCGCAAAGAAGTAAACATATCCCAAGGTGTGGATGGGCTGCCTGTTGCTTTAAAGGTAGATGTGGGTACGATTCACGTAGCGTAAAAATGTGGCATAGAAGGAAATGGTAAGGGCTGACGTTTATCGTTGGCTCTTTTTTGATAGGTGTGTCTAGTCGCTTGAATTTCTGAGTGGACGTACAATAACATAAGGTTGATGAGTAAAATTAAATAAAAGAATTAAATCATTATTTACATTGAGGTTCAATTAAAAATGTATATAGTAATAAAGGTAATTATGGCCCGCCCGATTTAAAGGACTTGGGGCTTTTTTTAGTATTATGATTATGATATTACCTTGACTGTCATAGTAGTGTGTTGCATAATGCTGATATGGAGGTGATTGTATGAGCAAGAGCAAAATCACATCCGACCTGCTTCGTGGCCATACTGATACGATGATTTTACGGCTCTTATATGAAGCTGATCGCTATGGATATGAGATTGTTAAGCTGATTGCCCAACGCTCGGGCGGCGAGTATGAGTTAAAGGAAGCCACGATGTACTCCAGTGTCCGGCGGCTTGAGGCAGACGGTGATATCGAGTGGTACTGGGGCGATGAATCTCAGGGAGGACGACGTAAATATTTTCGGATTACTGAAAAGGGTAAATCTACTTACGCCAACAACAAAAGCAATTGGGATTATGCAAAGCGCGTACTAGAAAAATTATTGTAAGGAGATGTGATGTTATGATTGAGAAATTAAATCAATACTTGAACAACATTTTTGCACCGTACGATGGGATAAAAAGTGTTGATGAACTAAAGGCAGATCTACTCGCCGATTTACAGGAGCGGTTCAGAGAACTCAAGGATGAAGGCAAGGACGATAAAACAGCCTTTGAGATGACCATTGACAGCATCGGAGATATCGAACAAACGATACAGGAGGTTGCCAACCTTTCCCGCTCACTAGAGCGTCAGGTGCTAACAAACTTCATCGCGAGCGATTTACCCGATAGTGACTTCATAGGTGTCAAAGCACATAAAAAGAAATTTGTGGCAAGTGCATTGCAGGGCTCCGACTTTTCCGGCGCGGACCTGACTGGCAGCTTATTTAAGGCAAGCGATGTGCGTGAAGCCAATTTTGACAGTGCAAATCTGACCGGCTGCTTATTTAAGGCAAGTGAGGTGCATGAAGCCAATTTTGACAGTGCAAATCTGACCGGCTGCAATTTCTACGTTACTGATCTTACGGATGCAAGCTTTAACAAATCAATCCTTGTGCGTACCAACCTTAGCATGTCAGGGCTAATTGGAGTAAAATTCAGTGATGTAACACTGACCGATGTGAAGCTGACCATGACCGATCTTAAAAAAACAATCTTTGAAAATTGTATCTTTGAAGGTGTGGACTTTAAATATTCTGATTTGCGAGGGTTGTGTCTGGATAATCAGACATTTACTGGAGTCAATTTTGACAAGGCAGCGCTAAAAGAAGTTTCATTTAGAGGCGCAACACTCAAAAATGTGACTTTTATTTCGAGGTATACCTTGTCTAAGAAATATCACCGTGCCATAAAAACCATCTGCTTTGACGGCGCAATGATGGATAAGTTGACTTATGCCGCTCTCAAAAGCATGGAAGCAGATTTATCAAAGGTTACTGTTATATCGGAGGAGAAGGACATGCAAGATCAGCCCATTCAAGTAAAAGGCTTGCGAAAGTCTTACAAGGATCTTCATGTCTTAAAAAGTGTTGATTTTGAAGTGGAAAAGGGCAGTATTTTCGCCCTGCTTGGTTCCAATGGAGCGGGTAAGACAACGGTAGTCAAAATTCTCACCACGCTGCTAAAACCGGACGGGGGAACCGCTATCGTAAACGGATGCGATGTTGTATCAAAGGACGACAATGTGCGGCAGTCGATTAGTCTAACTGGGCAATTTGCTGCTGTTGATGAGATTTTGACCGGGCGGGAAAATCTAATCATGATTGCCAAGCTGCGACACCTTAATCATCCACGCCAGGTCGCGGATGATTTACTGAAACGCTTTGGTTTAAGTGATGCCGCTGACCGCAGGACGTCTACTTATTCAGGCGGTATGCGCCGCAGGCTAGACATCGCCATGAGCCTAGTGGGAAAACCGCAGCTCATTTTCCTCGATGAACCAACTTCCGGGCTTGACCCTGAGGCGCGCATCGAGGTTTGGAAGGTAGTCAAAGAACTTGTTGACAGCGGTACGACGGTATTCCTGACCACGCAGTATTTGGAAGAGGCTGAACAGCTGGCTGATAGAATTGCCATTCTGCATGAGGGTAGGATTATCGCCAATGGTACGCTTGAGGAACTGAAAAAGCTGTTCCCGCCCGCAAAGGTGGAGTATGTGGAAAAACAACCTTCATTGGAGGAGATATTCCTCGCTATCATTAGTAAAAAGGAGGAAAAGTAACAATGAATAAGCATTTTTTCAGCGACATGGGCGTTATGCTTGGACGTTCCATGCGCCATATTTTGCGAAGCCCAGACACCATCATTACGGTCACCATCATGCCTATTGCGTTTATGCTATTGTTCGTCTATGTATTTGGTGGAGCCATTCAAACTGGTACGGATAATTATGTGAATTACCTGATGCCCGGCATACTGCTGATTGCTATTGCAAGCGGTATATCTTATACGGCTTACCGCCTATTTATGGACATGCAACGAGGCATATTTGAGCGGTTCCACTCCATGCCGATTGCACGTTCCACTGTGTTGTGGGGCCACGTTCTGACCTCATTGGTATCAAACGCCATTTCTGTTGTCGTGATTATTCTTGTAGCGCTCATTATGGGATTCCGCTCGTCGGCGGGAATACTGTCATGGCTCGCCGTAGCCGGTATACTCGCGCTGTTTACTCTAGCCTTGACTTGGATCGCGGCGATTGCTGGACTATCAGCAAAATCGGTAGATGGTGCAAGTGCCTTTTCCTATCCGTTACTCTTCCTGCCGTTTATCAGCTCAGCTTTTGTACCGACTGAATCGATGCCGTCGGGAGTTCGTGCCTTTGCCGAAAATCAGCCGGTAACCTCGATAGTGGAATCAATTCGTATGCTGTTGTCAGGTCAACCAGTGGGTAATGATATATGGGTTGCTCTTGCCTGGTGCATTGGGATTATGCTTTTGGCTTATTTCTTTGCCATGAGGACGTATAAAAAGCGTGTATGAAGAATGTGATGGGAAATATAAATTTAGCAGAGGTACAGCTACAGAGAGAGAAAGTTGTTATTTTTTTCAATGCATCGCTGACTTCTTATGTAGTCAGAACAGAAAAAATAAAACCTGGTGAGTTAAATTACTCATCAGGTTTTTAAGTCTCAGATGGGTCAAGCGTAGGTCATTTCCACATCCCAGCACAGCCATGCTTCCACTGGGTCGTAAGTTGGTCAGGTACAAACCATGGACGGAAACGGCTGATGGCACAATCAATGCGGCTGTTTCGTATGCCATCCCCTCCACATAGGGATCGAGCTTTCTGTACCTTGAGAGGTCGGCCCCACAAATGCCTGCTGCTTTTACACGAATAACTACCTCGTCTTCTTTTTCGATGATGGGAGGTTTCGCCTTTCCATATCGTAAATCACCGATTCCATAACCCGTCGATCTCATCCCTGGGTGGATGTTCTTATCGGTCGTTCACCAATATGCTATCTGTTACTTGTTCCACATTCCGTCCTAAAGGCAACATAACCATGATATGGATAACAGATTCGGTGATAGGGTGATATACTAGACACCAACGCAAGTGATGGCAGGTCTTAGGAAAGGGGGCAAAACAGATGAAAATCATTATTACTAGTGTATTTGTACAAGATCAAGACAAAGCACTGGAGTTTTATTCAGAAACCCTGGGCTTTATAAAAAAAGCGGATGTTCCTGCAGGGGAATTTAGGTGGATAACGCTTGTTTCTCCCGATGATCAAGGTGGTACTGAACTTTTGCTCGAACCGAATGACCATCCGGCTGCAAAAGAGTTTCAAAAGAAGTTATTTGCCGAAGGCATCCCAGCAACAATGTTTGGCGTTGCAGATGTTCGCAAAGAGTACAAACGCTTAATGAAGCACGGTGTGAGGTTTATTATGGAGCCGACTGAGATGGGCGAAGTCACATTGGCTGTCTTCGACGATACATGCGGCAACCTTATTCAGATTGCTCAGAAGTAGAATTGGGTTCCATATATTTTGGAGGGATTTTATGAACAAAATAGGTGTTGGTATTGTAGGCTACGGCTTTTCTAGTACAACCTTCCATATACCGTTGCTACAAACAATCGAAGATTACGAAATTCGCGCGATTGTTTCTTCACAAGAAGAGAAAGTAAAAGGATCATTTCCACATATAGAAGTTGTAGCAACAATGGATGAGCTTGTTCAAAAAGGTAACATTGATATTATTATTATTACATCTCCTAATACAACGCACTTTGAATATGCAAAAACGGCAATTCTTCATGGTAAACATGTTGTTCTTGAAAAGCCTTTTGTTGTTTCTGTTGAAGAAGGTGACGAGTTAATAGCACTAGCAGAGCAGCATGACGTTATGTTAAGCGTATATCATAACCGCCGCTGGGATAACGATTTTAGAACGATTCAAAAGCTATTACAGGAGGATAAAATCGGTAAAATTTATACGTATGAAACGCATTATGATAGATTCCGCCCGCAGGTGCGTGATCGTTGGCGAGAACAAAAATTACCAGGATCAGGAATATTGTTTGATTTAGGCTCTCATCTTATTGATCAAGCGTTACAATTATTTGGAATACCAGAAGCAGTTTATGCAGATATTATCAATCAGCGCCCAGGATCACAAATAGATGATTACTTTCATATTATTCTCCATTACGAAGAAATGCGTGTTATTCTTCATAGCAGTAGCCATGTTAAATATACAGGTCCTCATTTTAGCATTCACGGTGAAAAAGGTTCGATTGTTAAATATGGTATGGACTCTCAAGAAGAGCAACTTAAGGCAGGGATGAAACCCGGTAGTGAAGGTTATGGAGAAGATGCTAGGCATAGGTATGCTATTCTTTCTACAGAGGAGAAAGAACAGCATATTCCGACAGAAATAGGTTGTTATGAGAACTATTATAAAGGTGTACGAGATGCGATCATGAAACAAGACAGACCACCTGTTACTGGTGAGGAAGCACTAAATGTGATTCGCATTATTACGGCCTGTTTACAAAGTAGTCAGCAAGGAACTGTAGTGAAGCTGAATCAAGGCAACTAGTTTATGGGTGGGATGAGGTAGTGGCAGGTCCTATGGTAGAGTCAGTGCATAAGCTTACTCTATTTGTTGCAAGGTATATTGAAATTTTGCGGGGTTATTCCCCTCAGAAAAGCATTTTCAATGTCATGAAAAATATCTACATAACAATCCTCGACGTTATAACACCACTGACACCCTTCCTACAATCGCCTTCACAAGGGAATACTTGTGAGGGCTTTTGTCTTTGTATCAATCTTTAGTACAATAAAGAGGATGTAGCAGTAATCTAGAGTATTGGTGATCAGGAGAAGTTGCATATTATCAAAGGGACTCATTTTGCATATTGCGTTTAGTTACGTTCCTAGCGGACAAGCTTTCCAATGAGGTGAAAAAATCATCTAACCTACCAGAGGGGAGACACACGTTACCCATGCGCACATTTAATAAAATTCTTGTGGCTAACCGAGGGGAAATTGCCATTCGTATATTTCGAGCGTGTACGGAGCTGAGTATTCGTACGGTTGCTTTGTACTCAGAGCAGGATCATACGGCGCTCCATCGTTTTAAAGCGGATGAGGCTTATTTGATTGGTGAGGGTAAGGGACCGGTTGAGGCTTATTTAGACATTGAGGGAATCATCGAGGTTGCTAAGCGTAATGATGTGGATGCGATTCATCCAGGCTATGGACTATTATCTGAAAATGCGGAGTTTGCAAGGCGTTGTGAGGAAGAGAATATTGTCTTTATTGGTCCATCTGCGAAACATATTAAGATGTTTGGGGATAAGGTAGATGCCAGGGCTGCGGCGGTTAAAGCGGGGATTCCAGTGATACCTGGTACGCCTGAACCGATTGCTTCCTTGCAGGAGGCGATTCTCTTTGGAAGAGAACATGGGTATCCCATCATTATAAAAGCGGCGTCAGGTGGTGGCGGGCGTGGGATGCGGATTGTTCGTGATCAGGCAGAGCTGGAGGAGGCGCTGGACCGGGCGCGTTCGGAGGCGCGTTCTGCTTTTGGGAATACAGCGGTGTATATCGAAAAGTTTTTGGAACAACCCAAGCATATTGAGGTACAGATCCTAGGGGATAACACAGGAGAGGTGATTCATCTTTTTGAGCGGGATTGCTCTATTCAACGTCGACACCAAAAGGTAGTAGAGGTAGCGCCGAGCGTCTCTTTGCCAGATGACTTACGTCATCGGATTTGTGATGCGGCACTTGAGTTGATGAAGAGCACAGACTATGTTAACGCGGGGACAGTGGAGTTTCTTGTCACGCCGGATTATCAGTTTTACTTTATTGAAGTAAATCCTCGGGTGCAGGTGGAGCACACGATTACAGAGTTGATCACGGGAATCGACATTGTGCAGTCCCAGATTCGCATCGCAGAGGGTTATGCCTTTAGTGATCCGGAGATTGGTATTCCTGCTCAAGAGAAGATCACCACCAATGGTTACGCAATTCAGTGTCGGGTGACGACGGAAGACCCCGCACAAAACTTTGCGCCGGATACCGGTCGTCTGCTGGCGTATCGTTCTGGGGGAGGGTTTGGTATTCGTCTGGATGTGGGGAATGCTTATCCGGGTGCGGATATAACTCCCCACTATGACTCTTTACTGGTAAAAGTCTCCTCCTGGGCGCTTAATTTTAATAAAGCATCTAGTAAGATGCTTCGCACCCTTAAGGAGTTCCGAGTTCGAGGGGTAAAGACGAATATTCCCTTCCTGGAAAATGTGGTTCAGCATCCGGACTTCCTTAGTGGAGAGTATGACACCTCCTTCATTGATAGTCGACAAGAGCTATTTACCTATGCGAAGAAAAGAGACCGCGGGACGAAGCTCCTCACTTATATCGCCCAGACGGTGGTGAATGGTCATCCTGGTTTGTCACAGGACAAAAAGCCCAACTTTGCTGTTCCACGAGTTCCCCTCACCTCGGTAAAACAACCCTATCCCAATGGGACTAAGCAAATTCTTGATAAGCTTGGCCCCGATGAATTGGTGAAATGGGTACGTGAGGAGAAACGACTTCTTCTTACCGATACGACTTTCCGAGATGCTCACCAGTCTCTTTTTGCTACCCGAGTCCGTACTCATGATCTACTACAAATTTCTGAGGCGACTGGCAAATTAGCCTCCGACCTCTTTTCGCTGGAGATGTGGGGTGGAGCCACCTTTGATACGAGCATACGCTTTTTAAGTGAGGATCCCTGGGAGCGTGTGCGCCTGCTACGGGAACGCATTCCGAATGTTTTATTCCAGATGCTTCTTCGGGGCGCCAATGCGGTTGGGTACACCAACTATCCGGATAATGTGATTCAGCGATTTGTGCAAATGTCCGCCGATGCAGGGATTGATGTTTTCCGTATCTTTGATAGCCTCAACTGGACAGAAGGTATGGGAGTTGCCATCGATGCGGTCCGTAAGTCTGGGAAAGTGGCAGAGGCGACGATTTGTTATACCGGGGACATCATGGATCCCAAACAGGATAAGTATACCTTGAAGTATTATGTGGAGTTGGCCAAAGAATTGGAGAAGATGGGTGCCCATATGCTCGCGATTAAAGATATGGCAGGTTTGCTAAAACCCTATGCTGCGTATCAGTTGGTGCGGGCATTGAAGCAAGAGGTGGGTCTGCCCATTCATCTTCATACCCACGATACCAGTGGAAACCAATTGGCCACACTGCTAAAGGCTTACGAAGCAGGAGTAGATATCGTCGATGGAGCACTGAGTTCCATGTCAGGTCTTACTTCGCAACCCAGCATAAATGGATTGGTGGCTACGTTAGCAGGGGTGGAGCGAGAGACGAGATTGGACCCTGTATCTTTGCAAAAATTGGCGGACTACTGGGAAGATGTGCGCCGTTATTATGCAGGATTTGAAAGTGACATCCGCTCCGCCACCGCTGATGTCTATTTCCATGAGATGCCTGGTGGACAATATACCAATCTTCATCAGCAGGCGAAGGGTGTTGGCCTGGAGGCTGGTTGGGATCAGGTAAGGGAGACCTATGCGACGGTCAATCGTATGTTTGGCAATATTATCAAGGTAACCCCCTCTTCAAAGGTCGTAGGGGATATGGCCCTCTTTATGGTTCGCAACAACTTAAGTGAAACGGATGTCTATGAACAGGGAGAGCGGCTTGATTTCCCTGAATCAGTGGTTCAATTCTTCCAAGGATATCTGGGACAACCGCCTGGTGGGTTCCCAGAGAAGTTACAAAAAATCGTGCTTAAAGGACGGGAGCCCTTCACCTGTCGTCCCGGAAAACTGCTACCTGCTGTGGACTTTGATGAAGTGGGGAAGGAGCTGTCAGAAAAAGTCCGTCGTCCAGTGACGGATGAGGACGTGATGTCCTATATCATGTACCCACAAGTCTTTTTAGACAAGGAGAAGATCACCCAAGAATATGGTGAAGTATCCGTATTAAATACACCGACCTTCTTTTATGGGTTGCGTCTGGGTGAGGAAGTGGCAGTTACCATCGAGCAAGGAAAAACGATCATGGTGAAGTTGATGTCTATCGGTGCCCTCGGTTTGGATGGAAAGCGAACCGTCTACTTTGAGATGAATGGTCAGCCCCGTGAAGTGAGCGTACAAGATCTTGCCGCAGAAGTCACTTCAGAAATCCGGCGCAAGGCGGATCGGTCCACGGAAGGAGAGATCGGCGCATCGATGCCAGGGAAAGTGCTTAAGGTGATGGTGGAAATTGGCGATGAAGTGAAAAAAGGAGAGCATTTAATCGTCACTGAAGCGATGAAAATGGAAACCACTATACAAGCACCTTTCCCAGGTATGGTAAAGGCGGTCTATGTAAAGGCAGGGGATTCAATTGAGGCGGAGGATCTCCTTATAGAGATGGAGCCTAAGAAATAACTTTTCGGGAAGCTTGTCGGTGTCATGGGGAGTTTGACAAGCATACTTTGTACAGGGATTTACGTTTATTAGCATCACTCCTTGCTCTCCCTTGCTGGCATCCAAGGGAGATGACCATATTAAAGCGTCCCATTTGGGACGCTTTTTTTACGACTGTGCATCCTCATTGTCTGTTTGGGAAGACCATGGACCATCACAACAGGGTGGGGGTGATGGTGGGCAACAGCTCTGGCAGTGCCTGAGTAGACGTTTTAACATTTTGGTTGTATGTTTGCTGGATTGATAGGTTTCCCAGAGTTGACAAGGATCGACTGAGCAGTATTCATGCAGGTATGGGACCGGTACTGGATAGGGAATGGGTTGGGGGATTGGTTGAATGGGTAGCTGAGGCAAGGGTTGCATCTGTGGGGGGCGGGGTTGTGGTACTGTAGGAACCGGAGGGGGCGGAAGACGGTACTTCTTTTTGGGCCTACGTTCTGCCATGGCACAATCACTCCTCTTTGTTTTTTTAGCCACGGTATCATATGCCCGTCTATCCGCTACCGTACTGGTACAAATGCCCGTTTTGTAGGGGTAGAATATCGGGAAGGTTCATCAATGTAGGGGAGAATCAGGTTTTCAAAAAAGAGATGATTTCATTTTGGGCTGGTCTGGTAAGATTGGAGGTAACAGAGGTGGGGGAGGAGGATGGATGATGCAGAATAAGAAGGATGTTGACCATCCCATCGTACTATTTGATGGTGTTTGTAATGTATGTAATGGAGCCGTGCAATGGATTATCCGACATGACCAACAAGGGCGATTTCATTTTGCTTCATTGCAATCAGATGTTGCAGCTAACCTATACGGGGACAACCCCTCAAAAACCACCTCTCCAGATTCGATCATCCTTCTTGAAGATGGGCGCACGTATATGGAGTCGACAGCTGTCCTTCGCATCTGTAAGGGGCTTGACGGATGGTGGAAGGGGCTATATATATTTATCGTGGTACCGCGCTTTATTCGTGATGGGGTTTACCGCTGGTTTGCGCGTAACCGCTATCGCTGGTTTGGCAAACAAGAGACCTGTATGATTCCAACACCGGAGATCCGTAGTCGATTTGTGGATCAAGGGGAATAAGTGAAAGGGTTCTATAAAAGAGCACAGGAATGTAGCCTATAGAAAGAACCCCACCTAATTCTCTAAATTAGAGATTAGGTGGGGTTCTTGATACCATGAAAATCAACGCAGTATTGTTGCTACGATAGAAAAGTAGATGGTTTCATGTTTTCTTTCTTTTGGGTTCTGTGAATGGTTACTTATTTGATGCCGCGAGCAGCAAAGATGGATGTAATTTTATCTTTGTGAGAATTGCCATAGAGAGAAGCGTCTGCTGCTAGAATTGCTTTGTAGCCATCGCTGAAGGTGGCGTTTGGAGTGAGAGACCAGTGGGACTGAAGGACAAGTTTGGTAGCTGTGTCGCGACCAAAGGCAGAAGCCATGTCATACAGAGCTTGGGACCAGATTTCACCATCAGCATGTGGTTCCCCTTCTACATCGTCGGGATAGACTTTCTTTTCATCAAGTCGACGGAGGCATGGGGGGTCATCAGAGGAGTAAGCAACAGCATCCCATTCACCGACGCATGCTTTACCATAGGATGAGGTGGACGTTGCATCTTCGTAAGTTGCTCCTAAGAAGTCGCCAAATCCTTCCCCCATCGCTCCACCCTCCGAGGAGTTCCCAAACCCGGGAACCTGATTATCTTGGATGGAATGACCATATTCGTGGGTGATGATCCCAGCATCCTCAGCATCATCTACACCACCCGTGCCAAAGGTTAGTGCTTTGGTGCTAGGAGAATAAAAGGAGTTGTCATCACTATTGGCATTGACGTTGGCTTTGATGGAGCGATTGTTGATATTGGTGAAGCTGAGTGATTGGATATAGCGCTGGATGGTGTCGATGTGATAGTAGACCATGACGTCTTCAAAGCTATTATTCGCACGCGTGTAGTTGAAGGTGTTGGTAGAAGAGTAGGTTTTAGCTTTTGAGGAAATTGTGACATAAGGGCCCTTTAGATAACCGGATCCGTTCAGGCCGAGAAGGGGGACGGATTTTAGTTGAGCAGTGAGAGCAGTGCTATCTGCATCACTATTATCAGTGAAGGAAGAGGTAGCGCCATAGGATTCAAGTGGGTTGGGTTTAAAAATCTTACCCTTACCCGTTACTTGTTGGTTGAGATTTTTCTTCTTTAACACGTTACCGTTCTCTGCATGGACATAGGTTTCCCATGCACCAAAGGGTTTTTTTGTATGGGAGACGATACGATAGACAGGGATAGCCTTTCCATCGTGTATCGTATATCCGTATTTTTGAGAGGTTGGAGCCCAGCGATCCTTTACCTTGACTCCAATTCCCTGCAGTGCTTTGCTTTCGACCACTTTGGCAGAAAGTTTAGACTTGATTGAGTCGACTTCTTTGTAAGGTGTGTAATCAGAGACAATCAGTTGTGCTTTTCCTTTGGAATTGACAGTAACGGTTACTTGTTTAGTGAAAACGGGTCGATTGTTAATGGTTTCTTGATAACGCACATAGGAAGCCGTTTTAGTCCGAATGGTTGTTACATGCTTCAGGTCTGTAAGGTCCTTTTTCAACCTATACAAATTAGCGTGTTTTTTCAGATAATTATCCGCAACCTTTTTTACCTGAGCAGAAGAAATAGAGTGAGTGGTAGCTGCTTGTCCCTTTGTTGCAAAGGTGCCTGGGACAGCGATGGTAAGAGAGAGTAGAGAGCAAACAAATACAATAAAAGCCATTCGAAACCCTTTTTTACGATGCATAGTACAGCCTCCTAATATTCAATTTTCTAAAATATTTTACAATTATACGGAGTTGTTGGCAATAGCCAAGGGGTAGGGTTGGACAATTTTTTTGAGAACATGAAAAATTAGACCAGAACCATTCCCCGGGTAATAACTTTTGGAGAATGGTTCTGGAGGATTAACTGAATTTACTTAGTGGGAATACCCCGCTTAGCGAAAATCTTTTTAATAGTAGATAGGTGAGATCCTTTGTAAAGTGCCTTATCCGCTGCGATAATCGCTTTCGCACCATCTTTAAAGGTCGCATTGCCCGTAAGGGACCAATGGGATTGCAGAATGATCTTGGTAGCTTTGTCCCGTCCAAAAGCAGTAGCCATATCGTACAATGCTTGAGACCAGATCTCACCATCAGCGTGTACTTCCCCTTTCAAGTCGCGTGGGAAAACTTTATTTTTGTCTAGACGACGAAGGCAGGGAGTTTTAGCGGAGGAGTAGGCAGTAGCATCCCATTCACCGATGCAAGCTTTTCCATAGGATGAAGGAGCAAGGTAGTCTTCGTAGGTAGCACCTAGGAAGTCACCAAAACCTTCACCCATTGCACCGGCTTCTGAGGAGCTTCCAAAATTGGGGACTTGATTATCCTGGATGGAATGGCCGTATTCATGGGTGATGATTCCAGCATCCTCGGCATCATCTACACCACCCGTGCCAAAGGTAAGTTTTTTGGTACTCGGTGAGTAGAAGGAGTTGTCATCATTGGTGCCATTAACATTAGCAACCAAGGAGCGGTTGTTGATGTTCTTAAAACCAAGGGATTGGATATAGCGTTGCATCTTATCAATATGGTAATAGACCATCACATCTTCAAAGCTATTTTTAGAACGAGTGAAATTAAAGGTGTTGGTAGAAGAGTAGGTTTTCGCTTTAGATGAGATAGAAACATAGGAACCTTTTAGGTAACCTTTGCCTTTTAAGTTGTACAAGTGGACAGATTTTAGTTGGCGTGTGAGAGCTGGGCTATCTGCATTATTTTTATCTTTAAAGGTAGAGGTAGATCCCTTGGATTCCAGTGGATTGGGGCGAAAGACTTTTCCGACACCGGTAGCTTCTTGGTTAAGGTTTTTCTTTTTAAGGACGACTCCATTTTCCGCATTGATAATCGTTTCCCATGCACCAAATGGCTTTTTCGTATGGGAGACGACACGGTAGGAAGGGATGGCTTTTCCATCTTGGATGATATAGCCATACTTATTGATCGTGGGTGCCCATTTATCTTTGCTTTTAGCACCAATTCCTTTTAGTGCTTTGTTTTCTATGTTGGTGACGGGTTGTTTATTTTTGATGGACTTTACTTCTTTATACGGGGCATAGCCTGAAACAATCAAATCGGCTTTTCCTTTTTTGTTAATGGTTACGGTAATTTGCTTATCAAAGACAGGACGATCGTTAATTGTTTCTTGGTAGCGTACATAGGTAGCCACTTTTGTCGAAATGGTCTGAATATGTTTTAAATCAGAAATATCACTTTTTAGTTTATACTCTTTACTATGTTTTTTAAGGTAATTATCCGCAACCTTTTTGGAATCAGCCGCTGATAGGGATGGTGATGAGGCTGCAGTTTCTTTTGCTGCGACAACTTGAGGAGAAGCAAAAGATAAAGTGAGAAGGGGAAAAACAGAAGTCATTAGTGCAAGGCGTATTCTTTTTTTACGTAACATTGTAAACCTCCTGATATTCAAGTTTTCTAAAACATTTTACGATTGGGACTGTTTTTTGGCAATACTTTTTTTATGATGGAAACGAATTTATTTTTTATAATATAAACCATTTATATGCAGGGTTTATATGGATATAAAATTTAATAGTTGGATATAAACAAATGAAGTTAGCGCATAGGGATATGGTGATCGTGGAAAAAGGAATCGATTGGCCAGTGGTTCGCTATACTTGATATACTGAATGGGAGATAAAAAGAAAGGGTGATGGAGGATATGGCACGTACGGAATCGACGATGCTGGCACTAGGAAGCAAAGCCCCCGATTTTACGCTGGTGGATGTGGTGTCAGGGGAGAAAGTATCGAAGGAAACCATTGGCTCATCCCATGCCCATGTAATCATGTTTATCTGTAACCATTGCCCCTTTGTTATCCATGCACAGGATCAAATAGTCCAGTTGGCAAAGGACTATCAGTCAAAGGGAATCAACTTTGTGGGGATCAATTCTAATGATGCAGTGGCCTACCCCGATGATTCGCCTGAGCGGATGAAAGAGATAGCAAAGGAGAAAAATTATCCGTTCCCCTATCTCTTCGATGAGACCCAAGAAGTGGCAAAATCATTCGAGGCTGCTTGTACACCAGATTTCTTTATATACGATAAAGATTGGAAATTGGTCTATCGAGGGCAACTAGATGATTCGCGACCAGGAAACGATGTATCAGTGACTGGGGAATCAATCCGAAGTGCTTTAGAGCGGATTTTGAAGGGAGAACCTGTACAAGAACAGCAAAAACCGAGCCTAGGTTGCAACATCAAGTGGAAGTGAGCTTAAGTTCAGCCCGTTTTCATAGAATAAGAAAGGTCACCCATCAACTAGGATGGGTGACCTTTCTTTTTGAAAGTGGAAAGCGTTATGTTTAAGGAAAGCGAAAACCTGAACTCGTTATTATTTCCCATGCAAAATTTTGGTTAGACGGTCGGCATAATTAGTAAACATACCGGTGACACCCCATTCAATCGCTTGTTTCATTTGCTTTTTATCATTAATCGTATAGGGATGGATGTCTAGGCCATGTTTGCGCACTTTTTGTACATAGTCCCGATTGATTTTTTCGATGTTAGGGCCGACTCCATAGGCGTAGTTATCAATTTCATCCATCTCTTTTTCAGTGATCTTTCCCAAGCCCTTCTCTTCATACCAGAGTAATTGGATCAGAGGGATCTGCGGATTGATTTTGTGAATCTTTTTAAGGCTGGCCGCACTAAAGGATTGGATAATCACTTGTTTTTTCTTTAGGGCTTCAGGAGTGAGGAGACCATGAGCTTTTAAGGTTTTTAATAATTTTTCTTCCATTCCAGGGTAAACTTCTGGAGATTTGGTTTCAATGTAATACTTGGTTTTATTGCCGAAATGAGTTAACACTTCATCTAAGGTAGGTACTTTCAATCCTACAAATTTGGGATTAGCTAGTTTGGGATATTCTTTATTAAACCAAGAGCCAGCATCCAGTTTTTTGATCTCAGCGAGGGTATGATCTTTGACAGCACCGGTGCCCTCGGTAGTGCGATCCAGAGTTTCATCGTGCATATTAATCAGTTTACCGTCTTTGGTCATCTGGATATCAATCTCTGTATAGTCGGCTCCCATTTTCTTGCCCAATTCATATGAAGGCATCGTATGTTCTGGAGCATGTCCTGAAGCACCGCGATGAGCGATATTAATCACTTTTTTCCCCTCCGCGTGGGCTGGAGAAAGCCCGATTGTCAAGGTCGTGCAAATAGCAGTCATGAGGATTCCTACTCGCTTCCATATCTTGTTCATGGGATCAACAACCTTTCTGGGATCATTTTTTTGTGTATAAGGACATTATTGTGTAAATTATCCAAAAATGGAATTAGGATCATTTGCACAACGAAAACGCCCTTCAATTCTACCAAAAAAATAGAATGAATGATGATCTTGTTGTAAATTAGCGTAAAAAAGACGGGCGCTAGTTGGAGGGTAAATCCCTTAGGCGCCCGTTTCTTTACTATCAGATGGCGTATTAATCTTTGATACTTCGTAGCATGATATCATGGATGCGGGTATTTTCATAGGCGCCCGTCAGTTGTTCAGAGCCTGGTCCCATTGAGGTGAGTGGAACATCCACGCCTGTGTGGTCGGGGGTTGTCCAGTCAGCGGTAAAGCTTTTGTCAGAGTTAGCGATGGGGAAGGGGCCATCTTCTTTAGAGATACCCTCTCCAGATTCATCGGACTTGATGTTCGAATCTTCGATGGTCAACCCTCCTGTTTCATGATCACCAATTACGATAACAAGGGTATCACGATTTTGTTTCGCATAGGCTTTAGCCTTAGCGACTGAGTTATCAAACTGTTTGCCGGCTTCAATGGCCAATTTTGCGTTATTGGTATGGCTCATTCCGTCGATGCCTTCTTCCTCTACCATTAGGAAAAAGCCTTTTTTGTTTTTGGAGAGGGTGGAGATTGCTTTGGTTGTCATTTGGGTGAGAGGAACGGTAGGTTTATAGGCAGATTCTTTATCCTCTTCGGTACCCGGTGTAAACATTTCTTCGTTAGCAAATAGACCGAGGATTTGTTTATTCATCGTTTTTTGAAGACCCTTTTGGTCGTATACATAGGAATAGCCACTGTCTTTGGCTTTTTGAACGAGATTACTCTTCCCAGTGCTTTTGCTATCTTTTGTATCGGCAAACTTTCCGGGAGTGCCTTCAGGATAAAAATAATCTTCACCGCCACCAAAGATCACATTCGGCTTGCTCTCTTCGATTAATTGGCGGGCGATTTCACTCTGATCTTTTCGACTTTCTACATGGGAGCCAAAGGCCGCAGCTGTAGCATCAGTTACTTGGCTAGTGGTTACGAGTCCTGTCGCTTTCCCCATTTTTTTAGCATATTCCATAACGGTGGGGACAGACTTTTTGTTTTCATCTACGCCAATCGCACCATTATAGGTTTTCACACCGCTTGCCATCGCAGTGGCCGCTGCAGCAGAGTCAGTGGTGAGTTCTTTGGGATCGGCAGAGGAGGTATGGACAAGTCCTGACGATGGCATATCATCCATCGCTAGATTCTTATTGAAACCCACTTTGGAGAGGCGAATGGCTTGTCTTTGGGCCGCTCCCATCCCATCACCAACCATGAGGATGACGTTTTTAGGTTTTTTGGGTTGATTGATAGAGGATGAGCTTGAGTTTGCCCACGCTGGTGTGATGGAGGTGGTTAATAATGCTGTGGCAGCCATAATCGTTCCACTAATCCATGCGCGTTTGCGGTACATTGAATCACTCCTAATGGAAATGGTGATGATGAATGCAAATTCATTATAGGGACAAGAGTTTAAGGGGATCGTGAAAGGAAGGTTAATTTTTTGTAAAGAACGTCGGCCAAAAGATATGGAAGTGTCACTAATGTTAATTCCCCAGATGATAAGCATCTAGTTGAAAAAAGTTAGGTACCCAGTAGAATTATTGAAATCTAGTGACACTACCTTGTTGAAAGCTGAGGAATTAACGACCCTGGAGGGTGCGTAAGATCACATCATGGATATGGGTATTCTCATACACACCTGTGAGTCGTTCTGAACCAGGCCCCATGGCGGTCAGGGGGACATCAGTACCCGAGTGGTTCCCAGTGGTCCAGTCCACCATAAAGGTCTTATCGGAATGAGAAACAGGGAATGGGCCATCTTCCTTGGATAGGCCATCCCCAGACTCATCGGGATACTTCTCTACCCCTGAATTTTCAATAGTGAGTCCACCGGTTTCATGGTCACCGACGACGATTACGAGAGTGTTACGATGTTTTTTGGCGTAGGCTTTGGCGACAGCTACTGTTTTGTCGAAAGCTTTGCCAGATTTCATAGTCAGTTTTGCATTGTTTTGATGGGCCATTTCATCGATACCCTCTTCTTCAACCATCAGGAAAAAGCCCTTTTTACTTTTTCGTGACAGAGTGGAGAGAGCTTTTTTGGTCATGTTTTTTAGGGGGACGACAGGCTTATAGACAGCACCCTCGTCCTCGGGTGCTTGCTTAAACATTTCTTCATTTGCGAATAGTCCGAGAATTTTATTGTCCTTCGTTTTTTTCAATTCTTTGCGATTCCACACGTACTTATAGCCATTTTTTTGAGCTTGCTTGATCAGGTCTGTTTTCCCAGCGCTTTTTTGTTCTTTTGTATCGGGGTATTTTCCAGGGTTATCCACTGGATAAAAGTAGTCTTCTCCACCACCTAGAATGACATCGGGTTGTGCGTTTTCGATAAGTTGGCGAGCGATCTCGCTTTGGTCCTTTCGATCGGCAACATGGGAGCCGAAGGCGGCGGGAGTTGCGTCAGTAACCTGGCTAGTGGTAACTAATCCTGTTGCTTTTCCCAGTTTCTTTGCTACTTCCATCACCGAGGTGATGGATTTCTTGTCAACATCCACTCCGATGGCACCGTTAAATGTCTTTACTCCAGTAGACATCGCTGTGGCAGCAGCAGCAGAATCCGTTACCGTCTCTTTAGGGTCGGCGGAGGACGTGTGGACAAGGCCACTAATTGGCATGTTATCCATCTCAAGCTCGCCCTTTAAGCCAACTTTGGAGAGACGAATCGCTTGCCGGTGTCCTGCTCCCATCCCATCACCAACCATGAGAATGACATTTTTGGGGGGCTTTTGAGAATGTTGAGGATGAACTGTTGAATCTGCCCAAGCTGGTGTAAGAGAGATTGTAGCGAGTGCGGTAACTGCTACGACGGACCCACTAATCCATGCGTGTTTACTTAACATGGAACATCACTCCTTGAAAGTTTCATTAGACAATGAACTTTGCGCGTTAAAGGAGATAACTAATACCGTTTTTTACATTATAACGAAGGGTTAGGGTTAAAAGATAGAGACTATGTTAATCTTAATTGAATTTTTGGAAATGACCACAAAAAAAGAGTGCGGAGTTATCAAACGCAGTTTCTCCACACTCTAGCTATCGAAGGAGCCATCATAGATTCGACGGCTTATTTTGCATGAACCTTAGGCACTGGTTACATTCGCCATGATCGTTAGTTTCTCATCACTTGCATCGATAAGGATGGAAGTTACGTCATCATTATCGAGCATGTGATCAGCGATACCATCCTCCACGTGTTCTTCGATGACACGACGTAGGGGTCGTGCGCCAAAGGCAGGGTGATATCCCAGTTCGGCCAATTTCAGTTTGGCTGAATCTGTAACAGTAAGGTTAATTCCCTGTTCCTCTGCGACCTCTATTACATCATGAAGCATTAGATCGACGATACGGAGTAAGTCTTTTTGAGATAGGGATCGGAATGAGATAATCCCATCCAGTCGATTGAGAAACTCGGGACGGAAATAGTCAGCAAGGCTTTCTAGAATTTCCGTTGGTTTTTCTTCAGTAGGACTGTTGCCAAAACCGATGGACATTTTAGGTTTCATGCCTACTCCAGCATTACTGGTCATGATTATGAGGGTATCACGGAAACTAACGGTACGCCCTTGACTATCTGTGAGACGGCCATCCTCCATGATCTGTAGGAAGAGATGTTGGACATCAGGATGGGCCTTTTCGATTTCATCCAATAATAGAATGCTGTAGGGATTGCGACGTACACGTTCGGTTAATTGTCCAGCTTCCTCATGGCCCACATATCCTGGGGGCGACCCGATAAGTTTGGAGACGGTATGCTTCTCCATGAATTCACTCATATCCAAGCGAATCATGGCATCTGTATCTCCAAAAAGTTCTTGGGCTAGGGTTTTGGCCAATTCCGTTTTCCCTACACCTGTCGGGCCCACGAAGAGGAAGGAGCCGATAGGACGAGAGCCTTTGCGTAGGCCGGTTCGATTGCGCCGGATGGCTTTAGCTACTTTTTCTACAGCATCTGTTTGTCCAATGACCTGGGCGTTTAACTGTTCAGCAAGACCCTTCATTTTATTTTGTTCATCTTTTTGCAGTCGACGAACAGGGATGCCTGTTTTTAATTCAACGAGGTGTTGAATTGTCTCAGCATCTACGACGGGACGCTGGGTTTGGTCCGCTATAGCCTCTAATTGTTCCTCCAGCTTACGTTCTTCATCGCGAAGTTGTCCAGCACGTTCATACTCCTCTCGCTGGGTCGCAACTTCCTTTTCAGCAGTGATCTGAGTCAGTTGTTCACGTAATTCAGCACCACTATCCGTTACACTTGTAAGATTGATTTTGGAACCTGCTTCGTCCATTAGGTCAATCGCCTTATCAGGAAGGAAGCGATCCTGGATATAGCGGTGGGAGAGTTGAACACTGGCACGAATGGCATCCTCTGTGTATGCCACGCTATGGTAATCTTCATAGTTCTTGCGCAGTCCTTGTAAAATACGAATCGCTTCTTCTATAGAAGGTTCATTGACCATCACCGGTTGAAAACGACGTTCTAGAGCAGCATCCTTTTCGATTTGACGATATTCTTTTAAGGTAGTGGCTCCAATCACTTGAAGTTCTCCGCGGGCGAGGGCAGGTTTTAAGATGTTGCCAGCATCCTGGGAGCCTTCGGCAGAGCCTGCGCCTACCAATTGATGAATTTCATCGATAAAAAGGATAATTTGCTGACGTTCTTGTAGTTCGGTAATTAATTGTTTCATACGTTCCTCAAATTGCCCCCGGATGCCGGTATTAGCCACTAGGGATGCAACGTCTAATAGGTAAATTTGTTTATCTTTTAGCTTCTGAGGAACTTGTCCCTGGGTGATTCGCAGGGCTAATCCCTCAGCGATTGCTGTCTTCCCAACACCAGGCTCACCGATTAGGACAGGGTTATTTTTATTCCGTCGATTCAGGGTTTCAATAACACGATCCACCTCTTGATCGCGACCAACAACAGGGTCAATTAAGCCACTTGAAGCAGCCTGGTTAAGGTTTTTGCCTAATTGATCAAGGAGGCCTCCGCCATGGCCACCTGTGGATTGTTTTTGTTTATTGTAATTAGAAGTCGATTCAGAGTTGGGTTGGTGTCCTGTGAATGATTGGATAAAATCTTGGAAAGGGTGACCGCCAGGGAAACCAGCGGGAAAGGTTAATTGATTTTTAACTTGGTTATAGCATTCCTGACAAAGGAATAAGTGTTTCTTTTGACCATTCACTTGAAGATGAAGGTCTACTGTTGCTTGATGTTGTTTACAGTGTTGGCATTGCATGTGACATACCTCCTACAATGGATGACATATCATTGACTTTGACTAACCTTGACCTTTGTACGACATTATACTCTGACCTTCTTTGACTTTCAAGACCTTTTTAATAAAAAAATGAACCAGTGGGGTGGTTGAATAAAGAGAGAAGGATGGTGACATCCTGGGAGCAAGGGGGGATACCATGCAGGGAAATCAGGAGCAGTTTCAATTGTCTAGTATTGATCAAGCATTGATGGATGATCTGACTAATCGAGTGCGGGAATGTTATCAGGAGATGACCCGAATCGGGATGCAGACGATTAATGGACATTCTCTGGCGGATACAGAGTTTAGTCGTTCGTTAGATGAAGTGCTCAATGATACCCAGACCCATTTAAATGGAACAGCGGACCCTTTTCATGATGCGGAGATATGTTGGCCAACTGGTCAAAATCATGTGATGTGCTACCAAAAGGGTGGCGGAAAAATAATGATTCGATTAATTGGATGAGCATGATTGAGAGAAAGGTGACTACTATGGATTTATAATATGTAGCGTAGAGGATGGGCAAGAGGTTGGCTCAAAAAAACGGGCGTCTTCATGAGACGTCCGTTTTTTTGAGCCAATGTCAGAACCCTTTATTTATCTGGTTGATTTTATCACTCCTGAGCGTTAAATTTACGTCGTTGGTAGTGAAATCAGGATAGTTTCCTATAATGACATAAGTAATGGTAGAATACGAGGAGCAATAGACGGCGAGGCCGTCATGGAATGCACTGACGAGGAGACGATGGTATGCCTGCCTACTCACCATTTTCACCGTATCTCACCTTCGGATGTGATGAATGGAAGTCGTTGCGTGAATCGGTGCCTCTAACCTTAGACGAAAAGGATTTAGAGAAATTACGGGGAATCAATGAAAAGATATCCCTCGAGGAAGTTTCGGACTTTTATTTGCCTTTATCTCGCTTATTAAATGTGTTATTCGCACAGAATCAAGACACCTATCGGGCTACCCGACTTTTTTTAGGTGATATTAGCCCTCAGGTTCCTTTTTTGATTGGAGTATCAGGAAGTGTCGCTGTAGGAAAAAGTACGACGGCCCGTGTCCTACAAGCATTATTAAGTCGTTGGCCAGATCATCCTTATGTGGAATTGGTTACTACGGATGGTTTTTTATATCCTAATGCTGTATTGGAAGAGCGAGGCATTATGCACCGCAAGGGTTTTCCTGAGAGTTTTGATCGTCAAAAACTCCTTCGCTTTCTTTCAAACGTAAAATCTGGAAGCCCTGTGGTCACTGCTCCTGTATATTCCCACCTCACTTATGATATTCTGCATGATGAAAAGAAAGTGGTCCGTCAACCGGATATTGTAATCGTAGAAGGGTTAAACATCCTACAAAGTTTGGATGTAGAAGGGCAAGAGCGTGCTTCTCTTTTTGTATCCGATTTTCTCGATTTTTCTATTTATGTGGATGCACCAAAGGAGGAGATTGCACGGTGGTATGTGGAACGATTTCATATCCTGCGGAAAACCGCTTTTAAGGATCCTCGTTCTTATTTTCGGCGATATGCTGATTTATCCGACTCCGAAGCAGTAGAGGTAGCCACTCGCATCTGGCAGGAAATCAACCTACCCAATTTAGAAGAAAATATTTTACCAACAAAAAATCGAGCACGGCTCATCTTGGAAAAAGGAGCAGATCATGTGATCGAACGCGTAAAACTGCGTAAATTGTGATAAATATTATAAAAAGAGCTTTTGTGCCAGGGGGGTATGCGATGAAACCCGGGTTGTACATCGAAGAAGAGTTCTTACTGACCCAGGGTAGGCGTTTTTTGCAGCAGTTGTCAGAAGGAGTTCTTTGGGTTAGTTCAGAGGGAATCATTTTATATGCAAATCGGGCAGCAATGGGTTTTTTTGGTCGCGAAGAGTTGGGTGGCATGCGGGTGGATGAATTGCTCCCAGGTGGTTATTTAATAGAGCCGGTACCGATTCACCGCCCAGATGGCACCCTACGTTGGGTGGAGGGGACGCAAACCACAGATGAAAAAGATGCAACCCGTGGGACATTAGTAACTCTGCGGGAGGTTACCTGTGAAGTGAAGGCGATTAAAGCGAAGGGAAGTAGCGAACGAGCACGGGTACAAGCAGCTCGTTTGGCTCAATTTGGTAATTGGGAGTGGGATTTCCACAGTGATTATCTGATTTGTTCCGAGGAAATCACACGGTGGTTTGAAGATTATCCTAATGGTGCCATCCCCATGAAGACCGTGTTTTCACGCATCCACCCTGAAGATAAAAAAAAGGTAGCAATGCAGGTGAATATAGCTGTTATGGGTGGTGGGCTTGATCTGGAATTTCGGATTTGGCGTCCAGATGGGGAACTGAGAGTGGTTCGCCAGACAGGAGAAGTAGAGTGGGGGCGTGGAGATTGTCCCTGTAAAGTGTGGGGGACTATTCAGGACATTACCGATGTAAAGTTAGCAGAAGAGGCGCTGGCTCTTTCGGAGACTAAATTCGGTTCTGTTGTTCAATCTGCTCAGGATGGGGTTATTGTGTGCGATTGTAATGGGCGGATTCTTTCTTGGAATAGCGGTGCAGAGGGAATCTTCGGATATACAGAAGAAGAAGCAGTAGGTAGAACCTTCACCATGATTCTGCCTCAAGACCTTCATGAACGATATCAAGAGAAATTGGATCGGCAGTGGAGTGAGACCCATATCGTTTATCCGAGCGATACTGCGGAAGTACAGATGATGAGGAAGGATGGGTCACTGGTTCCCGTAGAAATCTCCTATAGTTTTGGGGGAAAGATCGAGAGTTGGATCTTTATCACGATTATCCGCGATATCAGTGAGCGGAAAAAGACGGAAGAAAAGCTGAGACAGTCGGAGAAGCTCACTATAGTGGGTCAGTTGGCCGCAGGTGTTGCTCATGAAATTCGCAATCCCTTAACCGCTCTACGTGGCTTTGTCCAGCTTCAGTTTGAAAAGGATGAAGTGCGTGAGATTATGTTGAAGGAAATCGATCGCATTGATTGTATTTCCAGAGAGTTCCTTCTATTAGCGAAACCACAATCGATTCGAGTGGCAGAAGAGGACCCCTTAGGTTTATTGACGGATGTACTTACTTTATTACAGAGCCAGGCTCATCTGCATAAATTGATGATCGTTACTGAAATTGATAAGCCCCTTCCTAAAATTCGCTGTGAAGCCAATCAGGTGAAACAAGCCATCATGAATTTATTGAAAAATGCGATGGAAGCGATGGATGAAGGTGGAACTCTTTACGTTCGATTAAAGGGAGATCAAGAAGGCGCTACTCTGACAGTGACCGACGAAGGGAGAGGAATCGCTCCCGAGCATGTAAAGCGATTGGGTGATCCTTTCTTTACGACGAAGGAAGAAGGTACAGGACTTGGCCTTATGGTTACGCGACAAATCGTTCATCACCATGGCGGGACGTTAACCTTCGATAGTGAACTGGGTAAAGGGACCGCTGTTACCATGTGGTTACCCATCGATGCGGATTTTTCAACAGGAGTAGACACAGGGGAAATCCAAGCAACCACGATGTAAACGAAAAGATCTCCTTGATGGAGGTTTTTTTGTTAGAAAGACAGTGAGAGAGCTTGGTGTATGTTTCCATATCCAAGGGACACGCTATAGGCATCGATGACGTACACTTTATCCAAGTGGGAGGAAACGATGTGCCGCGTATTGTCTCTGTTGGGACAGCTGTCCCAGAACATACGTTAATGCAGGAGGAAGCTCGAGAGTTTGCAAGGGAGTTATTTAGAGATACATTTAGCGATATCGACCGTTATCTACCAATTTTTGAAAACTCAACGATTCAGACAAGGCGTTTAGCACGTCCGCGGGAGTGGTTTGAAGAGGAGCGACCATTTTCTGAGCGAAATGATGCTTACACGGAAACCGCTTGCCATTTAGGAGAGTTAGCATTAGAACGATGTTTAGCGGCAGCAGGTGTCACTGCACAAGAGATCGATCATCTCTTTTTTGTCTCTACTTCAGGAATTGCGACTCCAAGTATTGATGCGAGATTAGTCCACCGCCTCGATTTTTCCTGTCATGTGAAGCGCACACCGATCTGGGGATTAGGTTGCGCAGGGGGGGCAGTAGGGCTGGCCCGTGCTTACGAATATGCCCGTGCCTTTCCTGAGAGTCGTGTGATGTTGTTAGCCGTAGAATTATGCAGCCTCACCTTTCGTAGAGGAGATCGAACTAAGAGTAACTTAGTGGCTACCTCACTTTTTGCGGATGGGGCGGCAGCCGTGTTGATGATCGGGGATCAAGTGCCTCTTGGGCGAGAAGTGATCCATTGCCCGCAGATTATTGATACATTGAGTACCACATGGCCGGATTCGTTAGATGTTATGGGATGGGAAGTAGACAATGATGGTTTGCGAGTGGTCTTTTCCAGAGATATCCCAACGTTAGTTCGCAGGGAAGTTCGGCCAGCGGTAGAAGGGTTTCTTTCCCGGAGTGGTTTGGAGATCGATCGATTGGATAGGGTGATCGCCCACCCAGGGGGGATGAAGGTACTCTCTGCCTATGAAGAAACCTTAGGACTTGCTCCCGATATTTTAGGACTTTCACGGTCTGTATTGGGGGAGTATGGCAATATGTCCTCTGTGACCGTCTTGTTTGTATTGGAGAAGGAGTTGGGGCAAGAACATCAAGAGGGAAACTATGGTCTTTTAACTGCTCTTGGCCCAGGTTTTAGTTCAGAAATGATGCTGTTGCAATGGTGACGGGGAAGGGAGAGTTAGCACCATGGAGTCTGGGCTGATGTGGCTATGGATGGGAGTCCTATTGATACGGGTGGGTGAACTGCTCATTGCACGCTCAAATACTCGCTGGGCTATCGCTCAGGGAGGATATGAGGTCGGAAGAGAGCATTATCCGATCATCGTGGGTGTCCATCTTCTCTTCTTTCTTTGTCTACTAATCGAAACAGAAGTAAGAGGCGGCACTGCGCCAGATTGGTGGACCATTCCCTTGACTGCCTTTCTGATCGTTCAGGTGTTTCGTATCTGGTGTTTATTTTCGCTTGGACGGTACTGGAACATCCGAATTTTTGTTATTCCCGGTCATCATCCCGTACTCAGGGGACCCTATCGCTATCTTCGCCATCCAAACTATTTAGTGGTCATACTCGAATTATTTATCCTACCCCTTATTTTTAACGCATGGTGGACAGCACTTGGGATTAGCTTACTTAACGCATGGGTGCTGCTTACTCTGCGAATCCCTATTGAGGAGAAAGCATTAGCAGAAGCGATCCCTTATGAAGAAGTGATGGGTAAAAAAAGACGGTTTCTACCTTGGTGAAGGGACCGGATATGTATTCGTTATAGGCTCTTATTTGTATCGAGGGATTGGGACCTTTTTATTTTCTGTGATAAATTGTTGATGATAAAAAGATTAAATGTTTGCAAAATATTTGAAAGGGAAAACAATCTATAACAACAGAAACTATCGATGAAAAAGGAGGAGAAGACCTTGTTGGTCAGTGCGAAGGGGATTGAAGGAACCACTGTATCCGCTGTAGATGGCGAAATTGGTAAGGTAGATGGGTTTTGGATGGATGATGAGAAATGGACCCTGCGTTACTTAGTGGTGGATGTGGGAACTCTCTTTAGTCGTCAACGTGTTCTGATTTCTCCAATTGCTATTGATAAGGTGGATTGGGAGCAACAACAAGTCATCCTTTCCTTGTCGGAAGAGCAGGTGAAGAATAGTCCAGAGGTAGATGCAGATCAGCCTCTTTCACGTCGTACAGAAACAGATCTCCATAGACACTATGGTTGGCCAACTTATTGGGGAGGTGCCGGATTATGGGGTGGTGGGATGATCCCAGGGGAGTTACTCTCCTCAACCTATAGTGTTGAAAGGGAAAATCGTTCATCCCCTCCCAATGATTTCGATCATATGGAGAACGGATTGGATGATTCCAGGCTCTTATCGTTACGGGCATTAATCGGGTATACGCTAAAAACCCATGATGGAGAACTTGGGCAGGTTAATGACTTCATCATCGATGATCACAGTTGGAGTGTCCATTACCTTGTGGCAGATGCGGGTAACTGGCTATCGAGTAAAAAGGTAATGATTGAGAAATCCTCGATTCAAAGGGTGAATTCCGCAGATGCCCATATCCATGTAGACCTTGTGAAAGATAATGTGAAGGGGTCTCCTGAGTTTGACCCAAGTGACCCGGTAAACGGGGATCGTTATGACTACTATGGTAGACCGCAATAATGGAAAAAAAGAGCCATATTAGGACCCGCGGTATTCTTTTACCCCTATATGGGGTCTTTTTTTACTCACCGTATCATTGACGAATTAATTAGTATATAATAGAGAAGTAATTGATGAATCACTAACTTGAAAAGGGGAAGCAATCCGATGGGAAAATCTGATACAACCTCAGTTAATCGCAAAGCGGAGATAATCTCTGCGGCGATTGAGGTATTTGCAGAGATTGGGTACTATAGGGCAACGACGGCACAAGTCGCACAACGGGCCAAAATATCGCAGCCGTATATCTTTCGTTTTTTTTCTTCAAAAGAAGCTTTATTACTCGCGGCGCTGGAGGTATCTTGGACACGAGTGATAGATTCTTTCCGTAAAGTCATGGAGTCCTCATTGTCTGAACAACTGGAGTCTGACCTTATTCGAGCATATGATGAAATATTGGACTCTTATCAGAATGAAATACTACTTCAAATGCAGGCGCAGACGATTCAGGAAAACTCAATCCGGGAAGAAATGCGCAAAGGATTCGAGGAAGTTCGTCGTATCGTCTTGGACGCCTTTCGCGATGCTGGCATTCCGAACTCTAAGGAGCGGACGATGCTGTTTCTGGCACGGGGGATGCTGTGCAACATCTCGACAGTGCTAGACATGCCCGAATTGATGGAAAAATGAAGTGTGATTTTTAGGGGAAGTTGTGATTGACCGATCACTTACAACATGATACATTATCATTAGTTAGTGATTGATCAATCACAATTTTAAGGATGAGGTGATTCTATTGGAAAAAGTGATTGTTATAGGAGCAACTGGCGGTACTGGCTCTGCGATTACGGAAGAGCTAGCTAAGAGAGGGATTCGAACTGTCGCTTTCGGAAGATCTCTTCAGAAACTAAAGCAACTTAGGGCTAGGATCGGTAATCTGGAGAATATTACGATTGCTACAGGTGATGCTTTCTGTCCTTCTGACATCGTTAAAGCGGCGGAAGGTGCGGATGTACTGTTTCATTGCGCAAATGTACCCTATCACGAAATGGAGAGCAAGTTGATTCCTTTAGGAGAATCAGTGATGGAGGCAGCCAACCAGCTAGGCTTGAAGGTAGTCGCGGTCGACGGTATTTATCCCTATGGAAGGAAACAGATGGATCGTGTTTCTGAGGAGCACCCGAAGCAACCGCATACTAAAAAAGGAAAGACAAGGCTTGCTTACGAGAAGATGCTTTTCGAAAACAGATGGAACAAAGCCAAGGTAATGATCGTCCGCTTGCCCGATTATTATGGTCCAACGGCAAACGAGGCTTCTTATCTGGGCTCGACAATCAAAGCTATTGCAGCTGGCAAGATGGCATCTTTTATTGGCAACATGCATGTCCCACGAGAATTTATTTACTTGCCAGACGCAGCGTTTATGATCGCAGAGCTTGCCGCTAAGGACGAAGCATATGGTGAGGGTGAGAACTGGAATATACCTGGTACGGGTCTGATTTCAGGTAGGGAGATCGTGCGAATAGCACGGCGGGCAAGTGGAAGCTCCAAACCCGTCATTCCGCTCGGTCGAGGTGGACTGTCTTTACTCGGACTTGTTGTGCCGGTAATGAAGGAGATTGTGGAAATGCTATATTTAACAGAAGAGCCGCTTGTATTGAGTGGAGACAAATACGAGAGGATGATTGGACCTGTGCGTGCGACACCCTTTCAAGAGGGAATTTGGAATACGATACACACATTGAAAGGAAAGATGAGTTCCCGAAAAAATAATTGATTAATCAATAACAAAACTGATGAATACGGTTCATATGTATATTTAGTTATGAAAGAAAAAAAGGAGCAATCCGATTTGAATGATACGTTCAGGATGCTCCTTAATTATAGTATTGTTTAGAGAGGCTGATTATTTTCTCATTTCACCTGGTACAGGAAACTTGGTTTTGCCAAGAGTTTTGACATTTTCTTTACCTGGGGAAGCCAGTTTCTTTTCTAAGGCCATGTTACGGGTAAGGAGTGTAACCAGTTTCCCCATTTTGTCGAGATTGCCTTTACTAATTTTATCGATGGTATCTTGATCCGAGTGGTAGTAGGGGTCACTGTGCCAGTTTAGAAAGGCCACTGGAATTCCGACCTCTTCAAAGGAGGCATGATCACTACGGGTAGAAGAGGAGCGCTCATAGGGAAAATTGTAGGTCTTGATGTAATCCTCTGCTTTGTCTGCGACGAAGGAGGTGGCGTTAGGATCAGCAGTCATCAATCCCATGGTGTCACCTACTCCAACCATATCCATGTTGATCATGGCTGCAATATTCCCTTTTTCCTCTGCACTGAGGGAGTTTACATACCGTGCGGAGCCAACTAGACCTACTTCTTCAGCGCCGAAGAAGATTACTCTAATGTTTTGCCGAAGTTTTTCATCTGAAAGTGCTTTGGCAACTTCAAGAAGAGTAGATGTACCCGAGGCGTTATCATTTGCAGCAGGAGTATCTACACCATCATAGTGGGCACCGATGACGATGGTTTTGGCCTTTGCTGTGTTGCCTTGCTTTGCTTTAATTGTACCAATCACATTTTGCGAGTAGCTAGGATTCATCTCGATATCGGCTTTCATCGTTGCGGTGATCGATTTCTTGGATTGAACTTTCGCAAGTAAGGCCTCTCCATCTGCTTTGCTTAGACCGAGGGTAGGAACATCCCCAGGTGTGCCAAGGGTACCATTTAGGCTACCGTCCACATTATTGTAGATAAGGACGCCGATTGCACCTGCCTTCGCGGCTTGTTGTTGTTTTTCATAGAAGGTAATCTCACCGCGTTGGATTAATGCGATCTTACCCGTTAAATTTTTCCCCTGAAAATCTTCTGCTCGACCTAGGCCGGCAAAGGCGATTTTACCAGTAATTCCTTTTTTATCGGTTCCAGGTGTGTATGTGAAGGGTTGGGACTCCATTTTATTTCCGTCCACTTTTAGTTCAGAACCGTGGGACATATACGACATGATGGGGAATCTTTGTCGATCCACTTTGATCCCGGATTTCTTCAAGTTCTTGGCAATGTAGTCGGCTGCACGATGTTCGCCATCAAAGCCAGTTACGCGGGCATTATCTTTGTTAGCAAGTTTTGCGATATGATTGTAGATGCGATCCTTGTTGATTTCGTCCGCAATCTGATTGGTTTGAATCGGTGTAGCAAAGGCGGTGGTGGTGCACAGCATCCCCAAACCTAAAGTGAGGACAAACCCAGAACGCAAAAATCGATTTTGCATGATGGCCCCTCCAAAATGAGATTTTTTTCCTCCTCGGTATTCTAGTAAACTATTCATTATTTTGTCAATAGAGTGACAATATCAACTGAAATTCGACAAGGTTACTCGTGATGAAAAAAGGCCACAAAAAAACGGCTGAGTGGAGAATACACCACCCAAACCGAGAGGAAATGACAGATTATTTGTAAACCTTACCGCCGTATTCAATGTAACCTAGTGGATCATGAACAAAGTGGATAACCGCATCACAGCAATTATGGGGAGTTTTGTATGCTTCATCTTCTGGGATGAATTCCCCTTTTAATTTGATCGGCTCGCCTTTTTTAAGGTCGGGGATTTCACCATCGGTACCTTGTTGATCGATACGAATGGAAACAAAAGCGCGATCAGGGATTTGAGATGCATCCCCATTTTCGACGTCTTCAACCTTCAGGTTATCCACTAAGATGTGTTGGTGTTCTTTTTCATCGTCATAGCCACGAACGTCTGCAATGGTACCTGAAGCAGTGACAACGGTTTTTTCTTCGTCTTGTGTGCTAACATCTTGCTTGCTGGCGGTTTGATCACCAACGATAGCAGCAGATGATGCATAGGAAGTAGCCGCAGTAGGGATGATCAGAACGGCGGCAAGCATGAGGGCTAGCAACCACTTCTTCTTGGAAAGCATTGAACTCCTCCTTATAATTGGTAAATATTGTTTTACAAAAGGACTGCACATCCATTATACATATTATTCAATGTCAATGAAATATAAATTTTGCGATTTCTTTTTTATATATGAAAAAAACCCCTAATATATGGGGGTTAATAGAAATAGAAATTAAATTATAAGCGCCGTTTTGCATGGCGAACGAGGGCAGGATGATTATTTTCCAATTCCTTAGCGAGGTGCTCAAAAAGTTGCTGAATATCCCATTGTGCTTCTGGGGAAGTACGCAGGTTGATTAGGTGGTATAACTCCCATAGACTAGCGGTCGCTATCACTTGGCGATGATGAGCGTTGGTGATACAGTACGGAGCGGCTACTGGGCACACTTCTTCTAACAGGCTTACCACCTTATCTGCTTCTTCGATAAAGGATTGATAGAAGTCAGTAAGACCTGCTTTTTTGATATGAGGAGGTATGGTATAACCTAAGTTAATCGTTGGCTCTCCAAAGGTGAAGTGAGTACCACGATTATGGCGTAACAGTTGATGCCAGTTCGCCTCTGAAATGGAGCATTCAAAATGATAAGAGAGATGACGGAAAAGGTCCAATGGATTGTCAAAGAAACGCAATTGCGAGAGTGCATGATCTAGCCAGCGTTCTTTTTCAGAACGACTCCAAGTTGCTACGGCATCCTTCGCTTGCCCATGAGAAAGACGATGCTCACTAATAAGAAGTTGTTGACTCAGAAGTGTGAGTGCCTGTTCGTAGTCAGGTAGGTTGATAAAGGTAGCAGTAGGACCGTCATAGGCTTGTCCTCGTTGATGAGTGGTTGGAGTATGTACTTTTTCCTTTCGAAGAGCTTCCCGAGTCTTGAGCAGATAATCATTGGGTCGTACATGCTTCAAAAGAGTAGGAATGATTTGACTGATTTCCTTCTCCAACTGACGAGCCAATGCCTGGGACTCTTGATGAGTGCTGGATAATAGGCGTACGAGCGTATCCCGTAGGGCGCGTCCATTACCACTCATACCCAAGCTGGTAGAAGTAGCGAGTGTAAGCACATAACGAGCGTCTTCAAAGGCGATCTTTTCTACTCGAGAGCGGTGTCGTCGTTCACTTTCTCCTTCTTCAGGTGGCAGGGCGGTTGTAAGATAAGGAATTAGACCGGCAAGAAGGGCTTCATAGGTGTCATATGCTTTGTCTTGAAAGTCGAGAAAGGTTTCTTTTGCGGAAAGGTTCTCTTCTAGCTCGATAGGTGTGTAGAATTGACCACGTTTAGGGCGTTGATAGCGCTGGCTGTATTCGGTGAAACTATTGAAGGTATTGGCCAACTCAAGTTCGGCAGAGGCTAGTCGACTGATATTTTCTACACCAAGATGGGCGACGGCATGTTCAGCAACACTGGAATGACCATAACCAACGACCCATTTTTCATGAAAATGAGCGGCTTTTTCAGAGTAAGCTGTCGCCATTCCACCAGCAGAGGAGCTTACACCTAACTCATCATCTTGCAATAATTTTGCCAGGTTATCGCGAAAACTGGCCGGGCTTCGACTGACGTACGCGAAAATGACAGCAATTACCTCTTCGGGAAGGTTGTAAATGGCATATACATTTTGGTCCAAATTGGATACAAAATGGGTAAGATCAGGGGGGTGGCTTTCTGTAGGTTTCATTATGAAGCCTCCTATTGGGAATCATTCGATCTACATAAGGTAAGTCAACTGTGTTTATTCTAGTGGATGAACTCTCTTACTTCAAGGTAGGAAACGAGATGAATGGTTCATGCAATAGTATAATGGATGTTATTTCCTTGATATTAATCTATACGTAGACTTTTATATGGTATAAAATGTTCTTACCCGGCGAAGAATGGTTACAATATTTGATGGACAATTTTTGAGATGTAGAGAATTTTAAATTATGATGGAAATGAGATAGGTCTAGGGGACAAGCTCTTAGGCATAAAGGTGTATGGGGGACTAGTGTGGAAGATTTGCATTCATCTGTATACTTAAACATAAAGGAGGAGAGAGGAATTTGGGGAAGGTCCATCGAATATAACCATTTGAAAGAGAATTCATAATGATTAGCAGAATTACTGGCAATTATTGTCTTAATTTTCTTTGGATTTGAGGTGTCTTCATGACGAAAACCTTACTTGAAATCGAAGGATTCAAAATGCATTTCCACACGGACAAAGGAGTCGTGAAGGCGGTTGATGGAATTGATATCACTGTGGGTGAGGGAGAAATTGTTGGCTTGGTCGGGGAGTCCGGCTGTGGCAAAAGTGTAACCTCTCTCTCGGTGATGGGGCTGGTGCCTACGCCTCCTGGAAAAGTGGAAGCCGGTAGGATTCAACTTGCTGGGCGCAACCTGACTCAATTGAATGCAAAGGATTGGCGCCAGGTGCGTGGCAACGACATAGCGATGATTTTCCAAGAACCGATGACCTCCCTTAACCCTGTCTTTACCATCGGGAGTCAGATGATAGAGGCAATTCGTCAACATCGGAAAGTTGGGAAAACAGAAGCAAGAGAGCGAGCTGAGGAAGCATTACGGGAGGTAGGGATATCACGGAAGGGTATCTTAAATGAGTACCCCCACCAGTTGTCTGGCGGAATGAGGCAACGGGTGATGATCGCGATGGCGATGGTATGTGAGCCTAAACTATTGATTGCAGATGAACCGACGACAGCCCTTGATGTGACCATCCAGGCACAGATTTTAGATCTGATGCGACGGCTCAATCGAGAAAAGGGAACATCGATTCTATTAATTACCCACGACCTTGGTGTTGTGGCAGAGATGTGTTCTCGAGTGGTAGTGATGTATGCAGGACAAGTAGTAGAAGAGACGGATGTCCATACTCTCTTCCGCGATCCTAAGCATCCTTACACGATGGGGTTACTCCGTTCTATTCCCCAATTGGATAAACGAAGCGAACGATTGTATTCGATACCTGGAAATGTGCCAAACCCGAGGAAGATGCCCACTGGGTGTCGGTTTGCCCCTCGTTGTGAACATGTTCATGAGATTTGTTTACAAAGTAATCCCCCTCTCTTTGAAATAGCAAAGGAACAGCATACGAGTCGATGCTGGTTACACGACGGTGAAGAGAAGGAGGAAACGGATCGTGACCGCACCCGAGAAATTGTTGGAAGTTAATCATTTAAAGAAATACTACCCGATCCGTGGGGGAGTCTTTGGTAGAAAAGTCGGGGAAGTCAAAGCAGTGGATGATGTCTCATTTACTGTGAGAAAAGGGGAGACTCTTGGCATCGTAGGTGAATCTGGCTGTGGTAAGTCGACGACAGGGCGAAGCATTCTGCGTCTGGAGGAACCAACCTCGGGGTCCATCACTTTTGAAGGAGAAGACCTCACGAGCCTTTCAGGGGAGAAGATGCGTCGGATGCGTCGTGAGATTCAGATGGTATTCCAAGATCCCTTTGCCTCCCTCAACCCGCGTAAAACAGCAGGATTAGCCATTGCTGAACCATTGGAGGTACATGGGCTGGGTGATCGTCGCGAGCGAGGGGAGAAGGTGAAGGAGCTACTCTCTGTCGTAGGGTTGGATCCCTATCATGGTGAGCGGTATCCCCATCAATTTAGCGGTGGTCAACGTCAGCGCATTGGGATCGCGCGTGCACTTGCTGTGCAACCGAAGCTGATTATAGCGGATGAGCCTGTTTCAGCACTGGATGTTTCCATTCAGTCCCAGGTGTTGAATCTGATGGAGGACCTCCAGGAGAAGTATGACCTCACTTATGTATTTATCGCTCACGATCTTAGTGTGGTGCGTCACATTAGTGATCGAGTAGGAGTGATGTACCTCGGCGGGATGGTGGAATTGGCAGACAGGGATGAGTTATATGACCATCCTCTTCACCCCTATACGCAAGCCCTTCTCTCCGCTGTACCTACCCCTGATCCTGAGGCGAAACGAGAGCGAATCATTCTCTCAGGGGATGTACCTAGCCCTGCGGATCCGCCATCAGGGTGCACCTTCCATACTCGTTGCCCCCATGTAATGGATATCTGTCGCGAAATTCGTCCAAGCTTTAAAAATTATGGCGGAAATCATTTTGCAGCATGTCATCTCTTGGAAAAGTAAGAATCATTCACGATCTTTCAAAAGAACTTAGGGAGGTTACCCCATTGAAGAACCTGCGTAAATCTATGATTTTAGGGATTGCATTGGTTTTTGTATTATCTATTATCCTAGCTGCCTGTGGTAATAAAGCTGAGGGCAAAACATTGATTTGGGGGCGTGGGGCAGATACGAAGTCCCTGGATCCTGCTCAGGTAACCGATGGCGAATCATTAAATGTAACCAGAAATATTTACGATACCTTAGTGGACTACAAGGATGAAAATACGGAAGTTGGCCCTGCTCTTGCAGAGAGTTGGAAAACCTCCAAAGACCAGAAGACATGGACCTTTAACCTGAAAAAGGGTGTGAAGTTCCAGGATGGTACCGACTTCAATGCAGAGGCAGTCGCTTTCAACTTTGAACGGTGGATGGATAAAAAGAACCCCTATCATAAGGGTGGGGAATTCCCTTATTACGGCTATATGTTTGGTGGATATAAGGGAGATAAAGGGCATGTGATCAAGAGTGTGAAAGCAGTAAATAAGAACACGGTTCAATTTAAACTAAATGAACCCCAAGGACCATTCCTTGCTAATATAGCCATGCCGGCTTTTGCTATCGCTTCTCCAAAAGCAATCAAAGCAGATCCTGAGGGTCTTGGTAAAAAACCTGTGGGGACGGGTCCCTTTAAATTTGAAAGTTGGAAGAAAAACGATACGATCTCCTTATTGAAGAACAAAGATTATTGGAAAAAAGGTTACCCCAAGCTGGATAAAGTGATCTTCAAATCCATGCCGGATAACAGTGCCCGCTTCACTGCTTTAAAATCGGGTGAAATTGACGTCATGGACGGCCTTAATCCTGATGATGCAAAAACAGTAGAGAAAAACAACGAACTGAAGTTGGCCGAACAACAAGGAATGAACGTGGGCTATCTCTCCTTTAACATGAGTAAAAATACACCGGTCAAGGATAAAAAGGTGCGTCAAGCCCTGAACTATGCTGTCGACAAAAAATCAATTATTAAGAGCGTCTATTCAGGACTAGCCACTCCCTCGATTAACCCCATGCCAGATTCCATTTGGGGATTCAACAAACAGATAAAGGATTATCCCTACGATCTGAAGAAAGCGAAGAAGTTATTGAAGGAAGCGGGTTATGGAAAGGGCTTTAAGCTGGAACTGTATGCTCCGAGCGATCCAAGGCCATATATGCCAGATGGCCGAAAAGTGGCCGAGGTGATTCAGTCTGATTGGAAGAAGATTGGTGTCGATGTGAAGATCGTCTCCTTCGACTGGCAAACCTATCTGGACAAGACTGGGAAGGGCCAACACGAAGCGGCTCTCTTTGGTTGGAGTGGGGATAATGGAGACCCAGATAACTTCCTCTATGTCTTGTTAGATAAAGATAATACGCGTACACCGAATGCAGGTAACATCTCTTTCTATAAGAGTGAACCATTGCACAAGTTACTGATGAAAGCGCAACGTAGTACGGATAAGAATGAACGGACGAAGCTCTACGAAAAAGCACAAAAAATCATCAAGGACGATGCTCCATGGGTGCCTCTCGTTCACTCAACGCCAGGTATCGCCTATCAGACCTATGTAGGGAATGGGAACTTTACCCATCCGATTAATTATAGCAAGTTAGCTCAAGTAGATATCAAGAAGTAAAGGTAAGGGCGGCGTTGCGGAATGGCGCAATGCTGCTCTTTTTTCTTATCTGATATTGATGGTTTAGAAAGGTTGGTGAATCGACGTTGCTATCCTACACATTTCGTAGACTGCTGATGCTGATTCCGGTTTTAATCGGAATGTCCATCATTACCTTCTCTATCGTTCATGCTATTCCTGGCGATCCAGCAAAGGCGATCCTAGGAGACAAGGCGACACCAGAAGCAGTTGCTCAATTGAAGGAGAGTATGGGATTAAACAAGCCTATGATTGTGCAGTATCTCGACTATGTAAAGGGAATTATGACGGGAGATTTAGGTACTTCTTTCATTACCAAAACACCTGTGGCTGAGGAAGTAGGTCCCTATCTCGCTGCGACAATGGAACTCTCCTTAGCGGCGATGTTGATTGCTATTTTCTTTGGAATGAATCTAGGGATTTTAGCTGCCTGGAAACATAACACAAAGTTGGATTATACAGCGATGGTAATTGCAATTATCGGGGTATCGGTGCCTGTCTTTTGGCTGGGGTTAATGGAACAGTGGGTGTTTGCTCAGGATCTTGGTTGGTTACCCTCTAATGGTCGCATTGATCCCCGGATGGCTTTCGAATCGATTACCAACTTTTATTTTCTCGATGCACTCATCCAGGGTGATTTGGAAGCCTTTGGCAATGCGTTGCAGCATATTATTCTACCGGCGATTGCTTTAGGGACGATCCCGATGGCTTATATCGCTCGGATGACCCGCTCTAGTATGTTGGAAGTGATGAGCTCCGATTATGTCCGTACGGCTCGGGCAAAGGGAGTTAGTGAGTTTTTAATCATCTATAAACACACTCTGCGAAACGCCTTTATTCCGATTTTGACAGTTTTCGGCCTTCAGATGGGTCTATTGCTTGGTGGGGCTATTTTGACGGAGACCATCTTCAGCTGGCCTGGAATTGGACGTTATGTTTATGAAGCGATCAACAACCGTGACTATCCGGTCATCCAATCTGGCATTCTATTGATTGCATTTATCTTTGTCATTATTAACCTGATTGTCGACTTGTTGTATGCCTGGGTTGATCCACGCATTCAATATGGAAAGGAGTGAGCCAGTGATGTCAGCCAATTCAACCTCTCTAACGAGTCCTACACCTAGTCCGATGCCTGATACGGGAGAACCAAAGGCGGAAGCAGCTAGTCCACTAGGGAATGTCTGGCGAAGCTTTATTAAGAGTCGATCAGCGGTGATCGGTGCCGTAATTGTATTGTCTATTCTTTTGATCGCTGTTATCGGTCCCTTGTTCTTACCCTATGGATACAATCAAGTGGATGCCAATTCACGATTAGAAGCCCCCTCGGCAGTTCATTGGTTTGGTACAGATGATCTTGGTCGAGATGTTTTTGCTAGGGTAATTAATGGGGCGCGCATTTCACTCTGGGTTGGTTTCTTTGCTGTGACGGGTTCGATCATCGTGGGATCTCTTTTAGGATTGTTGGCAGGGTATTATGGCCGCTGGATAGATGTATTAATCTCCCGGGTGTTTGATATCCTGTTGGCCTTTCCAGGAGTTTTGCTAGCGATTGCTATCGTAGCCATGCTGGGACCCAGCTTAGAAAATGCAATGTACGCGATCGCGGTTATCAACGTGCCTACCTTTGGTCGTCTCATGCGCTCACGAGTACTGGCTATCAAGCAGGAGGATTTTGTGTTAGCCGCTAAGGCGATCGGGATGAAGGATCGACGTATCCTCTTTAAGCACATTCTGCCCAACTCCTGGACCCCCATCATGGTTCAGGGAACACTTAATTTTGCTATTGCTGTGATTGAAGCAGCAGCTCTTGGCTTTCTCGGATTAGGAGCACAGCCACCAGAACCTGAGTGGGGGAAAATGCTATCGGATTCCCGGCAGTATATTGAATCCGCACCATGGACGATGATTTTTCCCGGTTCAGCTATTATGCTTACCGTACTGGGCTTTAATCTCCTAGGAGATGGCTTGCGAGATATCTTGGACCCACGGATGAAAACATAAATGAAAATTACCCGGTGCTCTCAGCACCGGGTTTATTTCTTGGGGCCTAGCATATGGTCCTATCTTCTAATAAGATGAAGATAGATAAGATCGGGATGGGAGGGGTAGAGTATGCAGCCGATACAGATTATTGACTGGGGATTTGATATCTTTATGATTGAAGGCTATGACCTTGGCATGGCTGGCCGTACAGGGATTTATGTGATAGAAGCAGAGGAACTAACCCTTGTTGAAACAGGCCCAAGTCCTTCAGTTCCATATATCCTAGAAGGATTAAAGGAAAGAGGCTATGCACCGGAAGATGTGAAAAATGTGATCGTGACCCATATCCATCTAGATCATGCGGGTGGAGCAGGGCTGCTTTGTCAAAGCTGTCCTGATGCGCGTGTGGTCGTTCATCCTCGCGGAGCTCGTCATCTAGCAGACCCCAGCCGTTTGATTGAGGGAGCGAAGATGGTATATGGTGATCAGTTTGCTTCCCTTTTTGACCCTGTTTTACCGATTGATCCAGCGCGTATTTTGATCCGTGAGGATGGGGATACCCTGGATATCGGTAAGGGACATCTTCTGCAATTTATCAATAGTCCAGGACATGCTGCACACCATTTTAGCATTTTCGACCCAGTATCCAAGGGAATATTTACAGGGGATACAGCCGGAATCTATTATCAACAGACGGAAGAGTATGGATTTCAATTTTGTCTTCCCTCTACTTCGCCCAATCAATTTGATCCGGATGCGATGCGCAATTCCATCGCTCGATTTGAAACAATCGGGCCAGAACGATTATTTTTTGGTCACTTTGGGATGATGGACAATCCTGCGGAGGCTTATCGTCAAGTGTTAGATGGTTTGGATCGCTTTATCGATACAGCATCGAAAGCGTTCAAGGAAGGAGAAGGAGCAAAGGGAGTCGAAGAACGACTCAAGAATCATTATCATTCCTATCTGTTGGCACAGGGGATTCCACAGAAGCATGGTCTATTTACCATATTGAATCTCGATCTAGAAGTGTCCGCGATGGGTATAGAGCACTACTGGAATAAAAACGATGAATCCAAGTAAGTAAGAGGAAAACTAGTACATAGTACAAAGTAGGTAGGAGGTACGTTAGATGGATGTGATTGTTTACTCAAAACCTCATTGTATCGAATGTAATATGGTGAAGCGGTTTCTTACGGATCATGGGGTTTCTTATAAAGTGAAAGATTGTGGAAGTCGACCAGAGTATTTGGAAGAAGTAAAGGAGATGGGCTTTCTAGGGGTTCCTGTAACAGTGATCGATGGAGTACCGATACAGGGATTGCGAACAGATCAACTATTGAAAGAGCTTAAAATAGCACCTAGTAACTAACGATGAGGATGCCATCTTCATTGGAAGATGGCTTATTTTTTGCTAGAGTCTACTGGTTAACCAAAATAGATAAAATTTTTTAAACCTAACTTGAAGTGAAGATTTAACTTTGATGGATACAAGCGTAATCATTTCTTTAAATATAGTAATAAATGGATGTAAGTGGTTTTTTGCAAAAGAAGTCTTCTCTTTTTGGAGAAACCCTCTATAATGGTAGTAGTGTCACTAACAAAATAGAAGACTCTCAAATCCATTCAACCGCCGAATCTGAAGAGAATGGGGGACCCGAGATCTAGGGGTGAATTCTGCGTTATCATGCAGATAGGGATGAACTCTTCCGTTACCCGAACCCGTCAGCTAACCCCGTAGGCGTTGGTAGAGGAGTGGTGTATGCTTTTTTATGGCAAACCATAGATAACCACTTCTGTGGTTTTTTCATGTTACGAACCGCATAGAGATTTTGACATCAAAGAGGTGAAACAGATGAGACGTATTAGCTTAGCATGGCAGATCATCATCGGGCTAGTTGCGGGGGTTATAGTGGGGGCTATTTTCTATAAAAATGAAACCGCTGTAACGTACCTACAACCTATTGGTGATATCTTTATCCAATTGATCAAAATGATTGTGATCCCAATCGTTGTCTCTTGTTTGATTGTGGGTGTAGCAGGGGTAGGAGATAGCAAAAAGCTTGGTAGACTAGGCGGAAAAACTATTCTCTACTTTGAGATCATTACAACTGTTGCCCTTGTGGTTGGTTTGTTGATGGCTAACGTCTTTCAACCGGGGGCAGGAGTCGATACAGACTCTCTCACTAAAGGTGACTTAAGTAGCTATATGGATACGGCTAAATCTACTGAGAGTCAGGATCATGGATTGGTAGAGATCCTAGTCAGCATTGTACCGCAGAATTTTTTCCAATCATTGGCTGAAGGGAAGATGCTACCCATCATCTTTTTCTCCGTTATGTTCGGATTAGGAGTGGCAGCGATTGGTGAACGAGGGAAACCAGTCCTTAACTTTTTCCAGGGTGTAGCGGATACGATGTTCCACGTGACAAACCAAGTGATGAAAGTCGCTCCGCTCGGTGTATTTGCGCTGATTGGTGTAACGGTTTCTCAGTTTGGGCTTCAATCTCTCGTCCCACTGAGTAAATTAATGCTCGTAGTATATGGAGCTATGATCCTATTTGTTATCCTTGTGCTTGGATTAGTCGCACGTATTGTCAAGGTGAAATTGTTTGATATCCTGCGTATTCTAAAAGATGAATTGTTATTAGCTTATTCCACAGCTAGTTCGGAAACCGTACTTCCAAAAGTGATGGAAAAGATGGAGCGCTTCGGATGTCCTAAAGCAATCACCTCTTTTGTGATTCCGACGGGATATACTTTCAACCTCGATGGCTCCACGTTGTATCAATCGATTGCTGTGGTGTTTATTGCGCAGCTATATGGGATTGATCTTTCCATCGAAAAGCAGATCACCATTTTACTCATACTCATGGTAACTTCTAAGGGGATAGCGGGTGTTCCAGGTGCAGCGGTTGTTGTTCTCTTGGCTACGTTGTCCTCAGTAGGGCTTCCGCCTGAAGGGATGGCCTTTGTACTAGGAATTGATCGACTCCTGGATATGGCTCGTACGGCTGTGAACGTGGTTGGTAACTCTCTCGCTGCGATTGTCATGTCCAAGTGGGAGGGCGAATATGATGAAACGCAAGGAAAGAGCTATATCAAAGAACTAAGAGCAGGCACAGAGGCAGCCTGATCGGTAATGCCTTCATGGCCGCTCGAAAGGTGAAGAATGGGAAACCATGTTATTAACAAAAATTAAGGCCTCGATCATCGGACGTCCTTTAAAGACAGAGCAATTACAGGAAGAAAAATTACCTGTGTGGAAAGCTTTGCCGATTCTTTCCTCTGATGCTCTCTCTTCAGTTGCGTACGGAACCGAGCAGATCTTGGGGGTACTTGTTGTAGCTGGGGCATTTGCCCTTTGGTATTCGTTGCCGATTTCCTTAGCCATCGTTGGTCTACTAACTCTGTTGATCATCTCCTATCGCCTCATTATCGATGAGTACCCAGGTGGTGGTGGTGCCTATATCGTTTCGATGGACAACCTGGGATGGTTTGCAGGTTCCGTTGCGGGTGCCTCATTGCTCGTCGATTATATTTTGACCGTTGCGGTAAGTGTGACAGCAGGAACAGCTGCCATCACGTCGGCTTTTCCGATACTACATGATCATCGAGTGGCGATTGCCTGCGGTTTTGTGCTCCTGATCATGGTATTGAACCTTCGGGGTTTGCAGGAGTCAGGGACGATTTTCTCCGTTCCTACGTATCTCTTTATCATAAGTATCGTGATGCTAGTGATCGTTGGTAGCTTTAAGATACTATTTGTTGATGGGGGTGGAACTCCACCTCCAATAACCAGCCATTTTCCTGAAGGGTTAACATGGTTTCTACTTCTTAGAGCATTCTCATCAGGTTGTTCAGCCTTAACAGGGATTGAGGCCATATCCAACGCTACCCCGACTTTTCGTGCACCAGAGCGGAAGAATGCTGGTCGCACCCTGGTTATCCTAGGGATTTTGTTGGCCGTTTTATTTGGTGGAATTAGTCTCTTAGCTTATCTCTACCACTTAACCCCTGTGCTAGAGGAGACGCTGATCTCTCAAATTGCTGAGGAGACCTTTGGGCGGACAGCACCCTACTTTTTTATCCAGGCAACGACAGCGTTGATTCTCATCCTGGCAGCCAATACGAGCTATTCTGGATTTCCTCTATTGGCATCCATTATGGCCAAGGATAAGATGATGCCTCGGATGTTTACCGCTCGTGGGGACCGGTTGAATTATTCCAATGGGATTATCGTTCTCTCGTTAGCCGCTATTTTGTTGATCATTGCTTTCCATGGGCATACAGAGCGCTTGATTCCCCTGTATGCGATTGGGGTATTTACCTCCTTTACATTGGCCCAATCAGGCATGGTACAACGCTTGTTGAAAAGGAAACCCCAGGGATGGAAAGGTAGATTGGCAATTAGCTTAACAGGTGCGATCGTCACTTTTATCGTATTGCTGATCTTTGCAGTAACGAAGTTCACTGAGGGTGCTTGGATTATTATCGTCATCCTGCCCGTGTTTGTTTACATGTTTTCTAGGATATATAAACACTATAACGCTGTGGCAGATGAATTGCGTATTGACATCTCGGCGGAAAAGCCCCAGATTAAAAAGCAGATGATTGTTCTTCCTGTGGGTGGGATTAACCAAGTTGTTCGCAATACGGTTTCCTATGCTCGCTCTCTCGATGTCGATGTGGTAGCTTTATATATTGCATTTGACGAAGAGGATGCCAAGCGGATGAAAGGCAAATGGAACGAGTGGTGCCCGGATATCCGGCTTGTCATTATGCGTTCGCGCTATCGTAGCGTGACTCGGCCGTTGCTTCGCTTCATCGATAAACTGCCGAAATACGTAGGTGACCGGCAAGTGACCGTGTTGATTCCACAATTCATCCCACGTCGTTGGTGGCATAGCCTGCTGCACAACAAAACAGCGTTGGTCATTCGGTTTATCCTCTTAGCTCGCAAGGATATTATTGTCTCTACTGTCCCATTTCACTTGAAAAAATGACTCCCGACAATAGTCGGAAGGAGGCGATCAGAGGATGCATCCTCCTACACTTACTGGGATAATCCTCATTCTCTTGGTAGCATTGCTTTTATTTGGTCCCAATAAGTTACCAGAGTTGGGCCGTTCGATTGGTAAGTCGATTCGCGAGTTTAAGAATGCCACATCCGGTATGATGGACGATGATACAGAGAAGAAAAAGGGACAAGAACGCTGATGAAAAAGAAAGACCGATCTATAAGATCGGTCTTTCTTATTCCCAGATTTAGTCGCTTATCTGTATCCATCCTGGTAGTATAGATACGGGATTGACTATTATTCACATCGTTGTATTCATCCTTTGCTAGGCTAGATAAAGGGAGGCATCATCTTGCAGAAATTTATACATGAAGTGTTAATGTGGTTGACCGATCTAGGCTATCTAGGCGTTTCTATTGGTTTGATGATTGAAATCATTCCTAGTGAAATTGTCTTAGCTTATGGTGGCTATCTAGTAAGTCGAGGAGAAGTTGGTTATGTTGGAGTGGTCATTGCTGGCACGATTGGCGGTACGTTGGCACAGCTATTTTTGTATTGGATCGGCTACTATGGTGGACGCCCCTTTTTAGCGAAGTACGGGAAGTATCTATTGATTCAGGAGAAACATATCAATCTCTCTGAGATATGGTTTAATAAATACGGCACAGGGGTTATTTTTGGTGCCCGCTTTATTCCTGTGGTCCGTCATGCGATCTCCATTCCAGCAGGAATTGCGGGGATGTCTCTTCGGAAATTTCTCTTGTATACCACATTGGCCATTATTCCTTGGTCGATATTATTTGTCTACTTGGGTATTCAGTTGGGTCATAATTATGACCATATTAAAACAGCAGCAGCCCCCTACGTACAGCCGATCGCCATTGGAGCGCTAGTGGTGATTTCACTCTACTTTGCTTGGCAACAGTTAAAGGGGCGAAGGTCTGAGAACGTTTGAAAATCAGCAAAAGAGAGGGTGAAAAATCAATGTTAAAAGCATACAAGTTCAAGTTAGAACCTACAACGTTACAAGTTGAACACATCGAATCGACCTTGAATTTGTGTCGCTGG
>NZ_FNNQ01000022.1 GCF_900106775.1 Marininema mesophilum | reverse complement strand
TGGAACAGGGTCAGCTAAAACAAAACCTCATATAGGCTTGGAATAAGCCTTCGTGGAGAATACGACGTTGGTCGATTCAATGAAGCGAGAAGCTCTGCCATTTCTAATGGCGAGTTGTTCACAAAGTGATGTTCCTATATTTGTTTTTATTGTCTATAGCCTTCTGATAAACGGACCAAGCAGCTACTAGGTCTTGAAAAGCTAAACCCACTGATGAAAAAATAGTAATTTCGCTTTCTTGGGTTCGTCCGGGGTGCCTACCAGCTAAAACATCCCCTAGCTCAGCATCTATAGTGGAAGAATGGGATTGATGATTAAATAATGCACCTGATTTTAAGGTTAATTCTCTATCATCGCAAATAAACAAAGAATTTCTTATTAAATCAATATCTAATTCGTTTTTGTTTGGTTCATCTGAACCTAGACTAGTAATATGTGTTCCTGGACTAATGGTATTAGCAAAAATAAATGGCTTTTTTGACCAAGTTGCTGTCATAATAATCGATGAAGATGAAAGAGCCTTAGTTAAAGATTTGGTAACAATTAAAGGGATTCCTATTTCTTCGGTCATAGTATCAGTAAAAGTTTGAGCTTGACGGTGGTTCGTATCATAGACAAATACTTGCTTGATCTTACGAAATTTTGTTATGTATCTAAGTTGGTATACTCCTTGTACTCCCGCTCCAATAATGGTTAATGTATCAGCTGAAGGATTAGCAAGATGATGAGTTGCAAGAGCAGCTGTTAATCCTGTTCTGACAGCCGTTAAATAAGTAGAGTCCATGATTGCTAAGAGCTCCCCTGTTTTTAAATCATGTAAAAGAAGAACCCCTTTAATAGAAGGTGGATAATTAGGGTGTTTAGCATGAACTTTTACCGTATAAACGGGTAGAGTTGGAGTATATCCCGGGAATAAAACAACTGAACTATTCAAAGAGTCAGGTAATGAAGAACGGTGTTTCTGTACAGGTATCGTTCGCTCTAATGAGTGTTTTATAAATGCGTTTTTTAATAATGGCAGTAAATGATCTACATCAAGAAGTTGTTTAACTTCCATCTTTGATAGAAGAAGCGTAGGCATCGAATCATTCCTTTTTGAATAAGTTTTAATAATTTTTTTCTAAAAAATTTAAGACATGTTTAACTGCAATATGTTGATTAGCTGCTAGATTGCAAACAGTGTGAAGTTTTTTCCAGTAGTAGTTGAATTGCAGACCGCTGTCCTTTCCCGACGAATTAACTGTGTGAGACCATTTATTTTTTTTAGAGGAAGTAATAAGAACGAAAAAATGTCTCTCCTGACATTCTTTTTTTATGTCATGATAAAATTTTTCTGTCAATATTTCGGTTAGCACAGTTAAATCTTCTAAACCGGATTCTTCTCTGATTTCACGTAATAATGCAGCAGACAAATCATCTTCAAAATCTTCAACGGTACCCCCAGGGATTTGAATACCAGCTTCCGGAATAGCCGCATGCTCAAATAATAATAATTCCCAATTATTATTATTTTTTCTAACTATGTAACCCAGAACTTTTTTTGATAGTTGATTCATAGGTAATCCTCCATTGCGGTTTTATATCCATAATAATAGAGAAGAATGGTGGGAACTAAAGTTGCTTTAGCTCCCACCATTCTTCTCTATTATTATTTCTAATCGAAGCCTGTTCCGTTTATTTTATCTGCAGTTTTGTCGGAAGTAGTTCACCCAACGAGCTTTTTCTCTAGTCGACGGCTAGCCAAAGAGAGGGAATAGTTGACGATAAAGTAAAGGCAAGCAACGATAAGTAAGATCGGAATGGTAGCATTGAAATGTTTATTGTAGATGATCTGGGCATTATGGGTCATCTCTGGTAGGCTAATCACCACAGCGAGGGATGTGTCTTTGATTAAGCTGATAAATTGACTAACCATCGGTGGAATAGTCCGTTTGAGCCCCAGGGGAAGTACGAGGAAGCGAAGGGTTTGGATATAGGTGAAGCCTTGGGCTCGGGATGCTTCAATCAATCCTTTATCAACGGAGTTTAAACCACTACGAACAATCTCAGCAACTAAAGCGGAGGTGAAGAGAGTCATACTGATGATCACTGACATCGTTACCGGTAACTTTATTCCCCATTCTCGTAATCCGAAGTAACCAAAGAAGATAACAAGAAGGAGGGGGAGATTCCGGATCATTTCGATATAAAGCGTAGCAAGGTGAGATAAGATCGGGATTTTTGTATACCGACAAACACCCAGGATGATTCCAATTACAAAACTGAGTAGAATGGCGAAGAAAGCAATCTTTAATGTGACAAGAAACCCCTGAAACAGAAAAGATAGATTGGTTGGATCGAAGGCACTATTAAAATCCATGAGTTCTATTCCCCCTTCAGTTAAGAATGACGGGCTAGCCGGCGTTCCAGTAGGTTCACCCCAAAGCTTAGGGGAAGTGTAATCACTAAATAGAGTAGAGCAACGAAGATGTAAGTCATGTTGATTTCAAAGGTTTGTGAGCTAACTGCATCTGCGGCATAGAGCAAATCCCCACCTGCGATGATTGCCAACACAGAGGAGTTTTTTACTAGGTTGACGCATTGATTACCGAGTGGTGGGATGACGATTTTAAAAGCTTGGGGAAGGATGATATACCTCATCGATTGAAAATAGGTCATCCCAGAGGAACGAGAAGCTTCCATTTGCCCTTTGGAGACGGACTGAATTCCTGCCCGAAAAGCTTCAGCGATAAATGCCCCCGTGTAGATGGATAGCCCAATCGCCCCTGCACTAAATTCAGATATGTTCCATCCTAGACTAGGTAATCCCATCGCAAAGAAGAATACTTGAATTACTAGGGGGGTATTACGGAAAAATTCCACATAAACGGTACCGATCCATTCCAATGGCTTAACTTGAGATAATCGGCAACAAGCGATGATGGTGCCGATGGCGAGACTGAGGACAAGAGCTAGCAGGCTAGCGGATAGGGTAGTGAGAAAACCATCGATAAACTCTTGTTTATAGGCGGCTAATAGAGAAAAACTTCCCATGAAGGCTCACCTCTTTTATCATGATGAAAAGGATGAATAACAAAAGGGAGATGATGGCTAACGCCCCATCTCCCGTGTCAAATGAATCCCTTACTTTTTGAGAACTTTTTGGACGGCTTCCTCAGGAATATCCTTGGGAGGGGATTTCTTGAACCATTTTATGTAAAGTTTTTTGTAGGTTCCATCTTTTTTGATATCCTTGAGGAATTTGTTGACGTAAGTAGTCATCTCTTTGTTCCCCTTTGCTAGACCGAGACCATAGGGTTCTTGGGTGAAGTAACCACCAACGATTTTAAACTCTTTTGGAGCCTGGCTTTGCATGCCCATCAAGATACTATCATCGGTGGTGACTGCATCACCTTTCCCGCTTTTCAGTGCGGTAAAGGAATCTGCATAGTTTTCATACTCTTTTAATTTAATGCTAGGATCCAATTTCTTTAGGACAAGACCACTAGTCGCTCCTTTGGCTGTCATCACAACCTTGCCTCTTAAATCTTTGATTCCTTTGATGTTAGAGCTTTTTTTGACGAGGAGGGATTGACCAGCCATAAAGTAGACATGAGAGAAGTTGAGCTGTTGTTTACGTTCTTCCGTGATGGTCATGGTAGAGGCTACGATGTCTACGTCACCATTTTCTAGGAGAGGAATACGAGTTTTTGAGGTTACTTCCTTCAATTCTAGTTTCTTTTCACTACCTAATAATCGTTTGGCCAACTCTTTCATCATGTCGATTTCAAATCCCTTAACCTTCCCGTCAGAGGGGTCTTTAAAGCCGAATAGATTGACATCATATCGTACACCGGCGACCAATTTTCCTCGTTTTTTCACAGCATCCAGCGAACTGTTTTTCGCAGCCTCGTTATCCCCACAAGCTGTAAGGGTAAAGGCAAGCATGATAACTAGCAGGATAGATAGCCATTTTTTACTCATCTACAGGTTCCCCCTTCTCTTAAGTTAGTGTTTAAGGACACGGCTGAGAAAACGCCGGGTTCTTTCCTCTTTGGGATTTTGGAAGAATTCTGCAGGGGAGTTTTCTTCCAAAATCATTCCTTCGTCCATAAAAATCACTCGATCCGCAACTTCGCGGGCGAAGCCCATCTCATGGGTAACGACAACCATCGTCATTCCTTCCTGAGCAAGGTCACGCATCACATCGAGCACCTCACCAATCATCTCTGGATCTAACGCAGAGGTGGGTTCATCAAAGAGCATAATTTTCGGTTTCATCGCTAAGCCACGTGCGATGGCAACTCGCTGTTGTTGTCCCCCGGAAAGTTGAGCAGGGTATGCACTTGCTTTTTCAGGGATGCCAACTTTAGTTAAATACTGTTGGGCTTGCTCTGTCGCTTCAGCTAGTGGGATATTGCGAACTTGTCGTGGGGCCAAGGAGATATTTTCGAGCGCAGTTTTGTGGGGGTAGAGATTGAAGTGTTGAAAGACCATCCCGATGTCCTGGCGCAGGCGGTTGATGTTTGCTCGAGGATCGGTCAGGTCGGTATCATTTACAGATAATTTTCCTTCTGAAACCGCTTCCAATCGATTGATACAACGGAGCAGAGTACTCTTACCCGAGCCACTGGGCCCAATGATAACTACGACTTCACCAGAGCGGATCGTCAGATTGATGTTTTTTAATACCTGGAATTCTCCGAAAAATTTGTTAACTTGCTCAAATTGAATCAAGTGATCCCCTCCCCGGCATATATATCGGATAATGGCATAGATTATGCGAATTCTCTAAAGTATGCCTAGTCTGTTAATTGTCCAATATCTTTACTATACTTGCTTCACTATTTTATGTCAAACTTACATTAATTTATGATTTGTACGGTTTGGGAAGAATATATGCATGGCATTGAGAACTTATACATATAGTTAGACAGGCAGGATTTATTCTTTAAATGCCGAATAGTAGTTCAATGCTCTTTGTGGGAAGGTGGTGAGGGTAAAAGAATAAAGCACTCAATGGGATGGACAGCCCACCCGAAGTAAAGATGTCCAATGTATCAGAATTTATTTAAAATTTTTAATACTGTTATTTTTTCTCAAGGGGGAGTCATGATGGGTCAACCGATGGAACGATTGCCTGGAAGTAAAAAAAGCGGACTATTTCGTAAAAAAAGCGTTGTTGATTTGATTGCTAGCACAAAAAAGGGAAACACGCTTCGCAAAGAGCTGACTAGCTTTGACCTTACCCTGTTGGGGATCGGAGCGATCATTGGGACCGGTGTTTTTGTCCTAACGGGTGAAGGTGCGTTAATGGCTGGACCCGGGTTGGTCCTTTCCTTTATCCTAGCAGGTCTCGCTTGTGCGTTCTCAGCTTTCGCTTATGCGGAGTTTTCCTCCACAGTGCCCGTCGCAGGGTCCGCATACACCTATAGTTATGCTACGCTGGGTGAATTCCTCGCCTGGATTATTGGCTGGGATCTCATCTTGGAATATATGTTATGTGTAAGTGCGGTATCGGCCGGGTGGTCCGGTTACTTTAAAGCGCTATTGGCAGGGTTTGGTATTGATATTCCTGTTGCTTTGTCCTCTGCACCTGGTGGGATTGAGGGCACAACAACGTTCTTTAACCTACCGGCTTTCATGATTGTGATGGTGCTTACCGCCTTGATATCCTTAGGCGTAAAACAATCCAAGCGGGTTAATAACATTATGGTTATCCTTAAGGTTTTGGTGGTACTTGCGGTGATCGGTGTGGGCGCATTTTATGTTAAGCCGGACAACTGGACGCCATTTCTACCCGAAGGCTTCTCCGGTGTATCCCAAGCAGCGGCGCTTGTTTTCTTCGCCTTTATTGGTTTTGACGCGGTATCTTCTGCCGCCGAAGAAACACGTAATCCAAGTAAAGACCTTCCACGGGGGATTCTCTACTCTTTAGGAATTTGCACGATTTTCTATGTTTTAATTAACCTTGTCTTGATGGGGATCGTACCATTTAAGGATTTTGCTGGTCATACGGATAGCCCTGTTGCTTATGCGATGAGTGTAGTTGGTCAGGATTGGTTTGTCGGAGTGGTGAGTGTAGGTGCCATTCTTGGCATGACGACGGTGATGCTGGTCATGCTCTATGGCCAGACACGGATCGTATACTCCATGTCTCGGGATGGGCTAGTTCCTAGTTTCTTCTCGAAGGTTCATGAGAAATTCCGCACACCCTTTGGTTCTACGTGGGTGGTGGGGATAGCCTCTGCTTTACTCGGTGGTTTCGTAACACTCGGTGAACTGGCTAACTTGGTTAACTTAGGAACGCTGGCCGCCTTTGTGATGATTTCTATCGCCGTGATTGTACTTCGTAAAACCCAACCGGACTTGGAACGTAAATTCCGTTGCCCAGGGGTTCCTTACATTCCAGCTTTAGCTGTGATCTTCTGTGTTTATCTGATGAGTCAACTGAAGTGGGAGACATGGGCTCGGTTCTTTATTTGGTTGGGCATTGGTTTAGTCCTGTACTTCGTCTATGCACGTAAGCATTCTAAATTGAACGAAGAGTAAAAGTTACTATAGAGAAGGACCCCCATGCAAACGGACCCTACAACTGCAAGTAAACACATGAAAGCTCGCCACAAAAATAAACAACCTGAACTCGGTAATTACCGGAGTCAGGTTGTTTATTTTTGAAAACCTTCGTAGCTATAGAAGTGGATGTAAGTAACCAAAAGAAATGAAAACATTTACATATAGCTAGACAGGAAGGATTTATTCCCTAAATACCGAAGGGTTGTTTTAATGCTTTTCCTGGGAAGGTGGTGAGGATAAAAGAATGAAATTGAGCTGAACGCAATGGAATGGGTAAGCCCACTCGTAGTAAAATGCCGATGTACCAGGAATTTATTTAACATTTATAATTGGCATTTTTCCTGAAGGGGGGAGTCATGATGGGTCAACCAATGGAACATGGAAATAAACAGAGCGGACTATTTCGTAAAAAAAGCGTTGTGGATATGATTGCTAGCACAAAAAAGGGAGACACGCTGCGCAAGGAACTGACTAGCTTTGATCTCACCCTGTTGGGGATCGGAGCGATCATAGGGACCGGTGTTTTTGTCCTAACAGGTGAAGGTGCGATAATGGCTGGACCGGGGTTGATCATTTCTTTTATCCTAGCAGGTCTCGCTTGTGCGTTCTCAGCCTTTGCTTATGCGGAGTTTTCCTCCACGGTGCCCGTCACAGGCTCCGCATACACCTATAGCTATGCTACGCTGGGTGAATTTCTCGCCTGGATTATCGGCTGGGATCTCATCTTGGAATATATGTTAAGTTTGAGTGGGGTATCGGCCGGGTGGTCCGGTTACTTTAGAACACTATTGGCAGGGTTTGGTATTGATATCCCTGTTGCTTTGTCCTCTGCACCTGGTGGGATTGAGGGCACAACCACTTTCTTTAATCTACCGGCTTTCATGATTGTGATGGCGCTGACCGTCTTGATATCCTTAGGCGTAAAACAATCCAAGCGAGTTAATAACATTATGGTTATCCTTAAGGTATTGGTTGTACTTGCGGTGATCGGTGTGGGCGCATTTTATGTCAAGCCGGATAACTGGACGCCATTTCTACCCGAAGGCTTCTCCGGTGTATCCCAAGCAGCGGCACTTGTTTTCTTTGCCTTTCTTGGTTTTGACTCGGTATGTTCTGCCGCCGAAGAAACGCGTAATCCGAGGAAAGACCTTCCGCGGGGGATTCTCTACTCGTTAGGAATTTGCACGATCCTCTATATTTTGATTAACCTTGTCTTGATGGGGATCGTACCGTTTAAGGATTTTGCTGGTCACACGGATAGCCCTGTTGCTTATGCGATGAGTGTTGCAGGTCAGGATTGGTTCGTCGGAGTGGTGAGTGTAGGTGCCATTCTTGGCATGACGACGGTGATGCTGGTCATGCTCTATGGCCAGACACGGATCATATACGCCATGTCCCGGGATGGGCTACTTCCTAGTTTCTTCTCCAAGGTTCATGAGAAATACCGCACACCCTTTGGTTCTACGTGGGTGGTGGGGATAGCCTCTGCTTTACTAGGTGGTTTTGTACCACTCGGTGAGTTGGCTAAGTTGGTTAACTTAGGAACGTTGGCCGCCTTTGTGATGATTTCTATCGCAGTGGTTGTGCTACGAAAAACCCAACCGGAATTGGAACGTAAATTCCGTTGCCCAGGGGTACCTTACATTCCAGCTTTAGCTGTGATCTTCTGTGTCTATCTGATGAGTCAACTGAAGTGGGAGACATGGGCTCGGTTCCTTACTTGGCTGGGTATTGGTTTTGTTCTGTACTTCGTCTATGCACGTAAGCATTCTAAATTGAACGAAGAGTAGGGAACCCTATGTAAACGGATCCTATAACTGCAAGCAAACACATGAAAACTAGCCACAAAATTAACAACCTGAACTCGGTAATTACCGGAATCAGGTTGTTTACGCTTTGAAAACCTTCGTAGCTATAGAAATAGATGGTTTGATCAACTGTATCGAAGTAGAGGCACTCATACTTGTAATGACCATTATAATGGAAACATTTACATATAGATAACAGGCAGGATTTATCCCCGTAATACCGAAGGTTGTTTTAATGGCTTTTCATGGAAAGGTGGTGAGGGAACTGAATGAATTCAATTGGTAGCCCACTCGTAGTAAAATGCCCGATGTATCAGAATTTATCTAACATTTATAATTGGCATTTTTCCTTAAGGGGGGAGTCATGATGGGTCAACCAATGGAAGGTGGAAATAAACAGAGCGGTTTATTTCGTAAAAAAAGCATTACGGATATGATTGCTAGCACAAAAAAGGGAAACACGCTACGCAAGGAGCTGACTAGCTTTGACCTCACCCTGTTGGGGATTGGAGCGATCATAGGGACCGGTGTTTTTGTCCTAACGGGTGAAGGTGCGTTAATGGCTGGACCGGGGTTGATCCTTTCCTTTATCTTAGCAGGTCTGGCTTGTGCGTTCTCAGCCTTTGCTTATGCGGAGTTTTCCTCCACGGTGCCCGTCTCAGGCTCCGCATACACCTATAGTTATGCTACGCTGGGTGAATTCCTCGCCTGGATTATCGGCTGGGATCTCATCTTGGAATATATGTTAGCTGTGAGTGGGGTATCGGCCGGGTGGTCCGGTTACTTTAAAGCGCTATTGGCAGGGTTTGGTATTGATATCCCTGTTGCTTTGTCCTCTGCACCTGGTGGGATTGAGGGCACAACCACGTTTTTTAATCTACCGGCTTTCATGATTGTGATGGCGCTTACCGCCTTGATATCCCTAGGCGTAAAACAATCCAAGCGGGTTAATAATATTTTGGTTATCCTTAAGGTTTTGGTTGTACTTGCGGTGATCGGTGTGGGAGTATTCTATGTCAAGCCGGATAACTGGACGCCATTTCTACCCGAAGGCTTCTCCGGTGTATCTCAAGCAGCAGCACTCGTTTTCTTCGCCTTTATTGGTTTTGACGCGGTGTCTTCTGCCGCGGAAGAAACGCGTAATCCGAGTAAAGATCTTCCGCGGGGGATTCTTTACTCGTTAGGTGTTTGTTTGATTCTCTATATTTTGATTAACCTTGTCTTGATGGGGATCGTACCGTTTAAGGATTTTGCTGGTCATACGGATAGCCCTGTTGCTTATGCGATGAGTGTAGCTGGTCAGGATTGGTTCGCCGGATTGGTCAGTATAGGTGCCATTCTTGGGATCACAACGGTGATGCTGGTCATGCTCTATGGCCAGACTCGGATCGTATACGCCATGTCCCGGGATGGGTTACTTCCTAGTTTCTTTTCAAAGGTTCATAAGAAATTTCGTACCCCTTTCAGTTCTACTTGGGTGGTGGGGACAGCCTCTGCTTTACTCGGTGGTTTTGTACCACTCGGTGAACTAGCTAGCTTGGTTAACTTAGGAACCTTAGCCGCCTTTGTGATGATTTCTATCGCCGTGGTTGTGCTACGAAAAACCCAACCGGACTTGGAACGTAAATTCCGTTGCCCAGGGGTTCCTTATATTCCGGCATTAGCTGTGATCTTCTGTGTCTATCTGATGAGTCAACTGAAGTGGGAGACATGGGCTCGGTTCCTTATTTGGTTGGGTATTGGTTTAGTCCTGTACTTCGTCTATGCACGTAAGCATTCTAAATTAAATGAAGAGTAATTTCTATGATCTAAGCCGAAAGTAAGCCGAATTAAAGATACAACAGAGAAGGAACCCTTGTAAAAACAGGAGGTTCCTTCTTCATCTTATCCGTGACTACGACGATGTCTTTGTCTAGCATGTAATTTTCTCCACGCTTTTCTTTCCCAGACCTTTAGATAGGGGTAAGGGTCAAAGGAGAAAGTGTTGCGACCGTTAAACTTATACATTCCGTAATGTAAGTGTGGAGGGAACTTGCCAGAGGTACCTGGGGGACCATAACCAGATGATCCTACATATCCAAGCACGTCGCCTGGTTTGACTACACTCCCTTGCTTAATCCCTTTTTTAAAGGAACTGAGATGAGCGTAGTAGTGATAATTATTTTGTCCATCGCGAATTCCCATCCGCCAGCCGCCAAATCGATTCCAACCCATTAGTTCAACATAACCATAACTGGTGGAGAGAACAGGGGTGCCATAATCAGCAAAAATATCCGTTCCTTCATGGATTCGTAGTCCCCCGAATCCCCGCCGGTCTCCCCAGGTATCATGATAGGTGTACTTTGAACGTAGTGGCATGATAAAGGAACGTTCGTTTAATTTTATCGTATGAAAAACGGTGTAAATTTTAGCCAAGTGTGTGATGACATCGACAGCAACAGGGTGTTGGTAATAATCCCATAAACCGATCCGGATATCATCACGTGTAACTCCTCGTTCTCGTAAATAGTGTGTCATGGAGTAAAGAATATCGAGGGGATTTTGTGAATCTGCCTTTTTATCTCCATCCCCATCCATCCCCATACCTCCAAAAAAATGAATTGAGGCAGGAGTAGTGTCCTTTTGATCCGGGTTGAGAGTACCACACCATTTATCCGAAGGAATTGTGATGGATATCAGACCATTACTTTGATGGAAATCCCTTCGCGAGCGTTGTACATTACGTTCATATTGATCGATCGCTGCGAGATACACCCATGGAATCCCTGTTAAAGTTTCCATCTTTTCGAGGAGGCGTTGCCGTTCGATGATATTCTTTTTGGTAGCATGTTTGGATTCTCCGTACGTGGCGGAGGGAATTAAACCAGTAAATAAGGTACAGATAATGAGCCAAGTGAGGATTTTTTTCCTCATCCATCCACCACCGCTTTCTTGTTAAGTCGATAGTAGTTTGTGACGATAGAGGCTGCTTCTTTCATGATAAAAATGGTAATAAGAGGATGGTAGTTGATTTGACAAATTTTTCTCACAATATCCACAACCAACCTGTGGATAAGTGTGCGAATCAAAGAGAGAGAATTATGGAAATGTTGAACTTCTAGGTTGGAAGGCTTATTCCAGATTTTTTGTGGTATGATAAAGGAATCAGTGAATGGAGTAGTAAAAGGAGGAATCAAGTTGCCTTACGAACATAAAAGAAAGCCGGAATGGCTTAAAACCAAATTAAATGTCAACAATAATTATCGTGAATTGAAGAAGATGATGCGCGGTAAAACTCTACATACAGTTTGTGAAGAGGCGAAATGTCCCAATATCCATGAATGTTGGGCCGTTCATCGGACCGCCACTTTCATGATTCTAGGAGATATTTGTACACGGGCTTGTCGGTTCTGTGCAGTAAAAACGGGGTTACCTACCGAATTAGATTGGCAAGAGCCTGAACGAGTAGCAGAAGCGGTAGAACAGATGAAACTGAAGCATACGGTTGTTACCTCTGTGGCACGGGATGACTTAGCTGATGGAGGGGCGGCTATCTTTGCGGCGACGATTCAGGCCATTCGGAAGCGGAATCCCTTTACGAGTGTAGAGGTATTGATCCCTGACTTTCAAGGTAATTGGGATGCACTGAAAACGGTGATGGATGAGCGTCCTGATATTTTGAATCATAATCTGGAGACGGTACGGAGCCGTTCAGATCGTGTTCGCTCGAAGGCGAAATATGAGCGTACCCTTGAGCTATTGCGTCGAGCAAAAGAAATGCAACCAGACATCCCTACAAAATCAAGCATTATGATTGGTGTAGGAGAGGACTGGAATGAAATACTTGAAACCATGGACGACCTGCGCGAAGTGGATTGTAACATTATGACTATCGGGCAATATTTGCAACCAACCAAAAAGCACTTAAACATCGATAAGTACTACACGCCTAAGGAGTTTGTTAAGTTACGAAAAGAAGGGTTTACTCGTGGGTTTGACCATGTAGAGTCAGGGCCTCTTGTTCGTAGCTCTTATCATGCTCATGAGCAAGTAAAGTCGGCACAACAATCAACCGCAGCAGCTCAATGATAAAAACAGCCTCGGTTCTAGCGGACGAGGCTGTTTTTATCAAAAAACTCTTTCCATGGATGATCATCACTGGAAATAATGGTGATGAGAAGGTTTTTTCATTGAACTTACCGAATACGGGATAGAACCATTGTTGAGATCAAAATGCAGAGGTTGTGCCCATGAGCCAAGTGGAGATCCAGGGAATTAGCTACGAGTTGGTAAAAAACCATAAGAATGGCTGGAATCCTGAAGCATTTAACAAGCGTTATAGTGAAGTCCTTGGAAAATACGATTACATTGTTGGAGATTGGGGCTATGGACAGCTCCGGTTGAAAGGATTTTTCGCGGATAAACATCCACGAGCTACTCGTGAAACACGGATCACTCATTTCGAAGAATATCTCCATGAGTATTGTAACTTCGGATGTGCCTACTTTATGTTGCGTCGTGTAAACAATGCGAGTCAGAGCCCTCGTGAGAAGAAGGGTAGGCCAAGAGAGCGCAAAATGTCTCGCTCTGGTGGTCAGCCATAGTCAAAGAGCCCTAAAGGTTGAATTCAACCTTTAGGGCTCTTTTTATGTTCATTGTGAATCGGAATGAGTCTCTTCGTTTCGGTCAGGGTCATCATGGGTAGGGTGGCTTCCAGGCATCTGGCGCGGAATACCCTCATGGAAGCGGCGCATTTCATAGGTGAATTGCGGTGCGGCATGTTGGGTAGGTAGCCAAGGAGATTGTTTTCCTAGAGTCGCTTCATTGATACTGGAGCCAAATGAACCCTCAGGGAATTCCTCAGGAAAGACATCATTGCGTTGGGATTCAACGGTTCCCACATCCGTATATTTCTTTTTCGTCATGTTCAATCACCCCGTCGTTATCCTCCCACGAAAGTGGAGAGATTATGACGGAGTGATGGTTAAAACAAGGATAAGATAAACTCTTTTAACTCCTCGGCTTCTTCCTCACTGATGTTGTAGACATGTTCTAAGTATCCGGGCTCCTTTAGATCATCGTTACCAATGATTGCAAACCGATTGGATTGGATATTGAAGACCAATAATTTTCCGTAGAATTGGCTTGTTACCGTAATTCCAAGATCAAACCGGCATGCTTGTCCCACAAAACTAACAAATCGCGTACGGGTATCTTCAGATTCATCGTATAAAAAAAAGAGGTCCTCGTTGGACATGTGGTATTACCCCTTTGTGCAACGTTTCCCTCTATTATAACCTATTAGATAGCGATAGGTGAGTTCTGTTCAAATGGGATGTGTGGGATGTGATGATTAAAATATACCAAGGAATCGAGTACGTTTTTGTCGGCGTGGGGTAATAGCGTTTTCAGACGTAGCAGAGGCTAGCCGATGGGTGAAGGTGGCATTACGCAGTTCGACGCGAAGTTGTTCTTGACGTTTACTGATCTCGTCCACCATTTGTTGAACCGTGGTGGCAGGAATCATGCTTTGCTGTGGGTGGGTGGTAATTTTGGTTTCCATTTGTTCCATTACATCAAACATGGTGAAGACATGATCTTCAAGGTGATCCAGGCGAGCAAAGACGGTTTCCATCATTTCACCGATTTCATCAAGACTTCCGATGATGCGATGGACAGGGGTTTCACTTCCAAAAGGCATCTTTGGTACATCTTCTGCTTTCTCCGTGGGGCTACTTTCCGAAACGACGCGTTCCACCTCCCATTTGCCTTCTTTCATCAAGTCCTGGCGGATTTGTCGCATCGTTTTGTTGGGTTCTTGCAAACGTTGCTGAATATCCGACAGCCGACGGAAGCCCTCTTCTGAGAGCTTATAGTGGCCTCGTTCATTTGCCTCGGGAGCGATGTACTCTTCAAAGGAGTCGATCCATTTTCGGACCGTCCGTGCATGGACGTGGAGGCGTTGGGCGGCCTCCCGGGTGGATATGCGCGCCTCTTCGGTCATAAAAATACGACCTCCCCAGAATTTGGTGTTACACAAGTATTTTCGGGGAGGCCTAACGGAATCCTTCCTGCCCGACAAAGGATGTCATTGTGTGACAAACAAAGAGTCTGATTGACAAAATGAAATTTCGAAGATAAAGAAGAAAAGAGCTTGGGTATAACCAAGCTCTTTTCCTTAAGTTATCCGAGAACATTATTTAGTTTTTGTTTCTCGCTTTTTTTTCTAAAAAGCCATTGAACTTTTGGTTGTACGAGAGGTTGTGCGCAACTCTGCACAAAACGTGAGGAGAGGAGTAATGTGACCACAACTGAGATAATTGTTACGATGATATAAAGAGCGGGTCCAGTAAATTTGTCATCAATGTTAGCGGCATTATAGGCTTTAATAATAAAGCCATGGAGTAGATAGACATACAGCGAGCGACTCCCCATTCTACTGAAAAAGGTTTTTTTCCGGGGGGTAAGGGCAAGGACAAACATCGAGGCGAGCAGGGCGAGTCCGATGAAGCTAAGTCGGATGATTCCTGCATACCACTCAGGACGATTTAAACCTTCATATGGGTAGACGAAATATAGCCACTTGCGAAAATCAAGGTCGATAGAACTGTGAAATACAAGGTACCAATACATCAGGATCAGTAAAGCTAACCCAATCACAGAGAGAACTTGCTTCCATCTAGTAAAAAGAAAGTCAAAGTGGTGTCGTTGTAAATAATAGCCTGTAAGGAAGAAAGGAAAGAATGAAATAGTGCGAGAAAGGCTAAGCAACTTATCAGCATCGTCAATATATCCGATGATGATGGCAAGCAAATAGGCTGTAATTAGGGGATATTTTAAGTTGATAAAATAAGGTAACATTAATCGCCATAGAAAGAGGCTAAACAGAAACCACATGATCCAATAGGGTTCAAGAATCGATAAATCAATGGAATCAGTGCTGTTCACATAGTGATCGAAGACAGAATACAAGACTTCAAAAATAATATAAGGAATGAGAACCGTAGCAATTAATTTTTTTGCTTGCCCTTCTCGGTTGAAATTTTTCGCAAAAAACCCTGTCACAAGGATCATTAATGGCATGTGAAAGGTGTAAATCGCGAGGTAGACCGACTTCACAATTGGACTTTCATCGATCAAAGGGCGATAGGCATGTCCGAGAACCACTAGTACAATGAGGATGAATTTCAAGTTGTCAAAGTAATAATCTCGTGGTTTGGGCGTTGATGTTGGCGTTGGTCCTGTCTGTTCACCTAAATTCATAATTGGACAAGCACCCCCTTGCTACAGAGTCTAGATAACATTTCTAGAAACGATTCGTTCAATCGTCAATAATAATCGGCTCCATGGTAACATACCATTCGATGGTCGTCCATAAACATTTGGAGGGAAATGGATTAGTATATATGAACTAGTACACCGCTCTCTACTCACTTCACTTCCCGTAACAACAAAGGTTTAAAATGGATAATTTTAACATGTCATACTGATTCCATAAGAAAAGGAACCGGGGAGATCCCCGGTTCCTTTTCTTATGGATGCTCCGACTCAATAGGGAAATTGGGTGGAGTAATTGCTAAATTGTTGGAAAGTGGTTGTTACCTGTTGCATTGCTACTGGCTCCGTCTTGTACCAACCCTTGGAATGCATCATATTGAAGAGATCGCGCTGGCAATTGTGCAGGTTAGTGAGGATATTCATCTGAGTTTGATACAACCGATCATTGCTCGCTTCATTCGTCCCAATGTTGTAACCTACCGTCAAGTTTTTCACCGTGGATAATACATCGTTAAGTCGGTCTCGATCATTCATCTCAGGACCTTTCACTTGGGGAAGCCCTGTGGATGCCTGGGGTGTGCCTTGGGGTGGATATTGCTGTTGCATGGAAATTCCTCCTTATTGGGGCGTTGTGTTACTCGGTCCAGTCATTCCTTGGGAAGGCATCGCTGCACTGCCAACGCCATTGGGGTCCAAGTGGGTGAGAAGTTGTTGGTAGTGTTGTTGGTGCATTTGTCCCACTTGGTCAATAAATTGTTTTAGCTGTGGGTCAATACACTCTTGGGAGTAGTGAAAGCATTTTTTAAAGGCAAGTAACTCCCAAGACAATTCGTCCTTTAGATAATTTAAGTCTTTGCTGGTTAATTGCACAGGAAATCCTCCCTTTCTATTTGCTCACTTAACATTGTGTGGAGTTTCTCGGATTCTATTCATGGACAGATATAGAGAAAAGGGCGCATACTAAGGTTAAGATACGTAAGGAGATGAACTTTTTTGTTAGGAGAGGTGCACAATGTTTTACGAAGTAGATACGCAGCGAATCGATAAGCAATTGGTTTACTTGGCCCGTTGTTCAAATGTGTTGGAGGCTACGAAGATTCCTATGGATGAGCAAGATGAGATAGCATTTTTTGCGGTATCCAGAGCCTTACATATAGCGATAGAATGTGTGATTGATGCAGGAGATGCCTTGATCGATGGCTTTATTATGCGAGATCCTGGGGGATACTCGGATATCATCGATATATTAGAGGACGAAAAGGTGATTCCGCAGGAGGGAGCGATCCGTTTAAAGGAATTGATTCGGGTGCGGGAGCGGTTGGTACGTCGTTATGTCGAGATAGATATAAGGGAGTTGAGTCAAGAATTAAAAGGGGTAGCGGTCTTTGGCAAGTGTGTAACATGGATACGATCCTATCTACAACAAGAACTTGGTGCAGGGTATGTTTCCAACAAGGGTGGATTAAATGTTGAGAAATAATGAAAGTATTTTCTTTGTTATAATGAAATGAAAGGAAATAGATTGGGAAATGGACAGGAGGAAAAAGATAGATGTCTTGGTATGAGGAGAGTTTTGGAGAGGACTATTTATTAGTCTATCGCCATCGGGATAATTCCCACGCAGAACAAGAAGTGCACGAAGTTGCAAAGTGGCTGGATCTAGGAGAGGGAACTTCTGTTTTGGATCTTTGCTGTGGGACTGGGCGTCATTCCCGTTCCCTTGCAAGGTTAGGATGTCAAGTGACAGGAATAGATTTGTCGGAAGTACTATTATCCCATGCACAGTCTTCTAAGGAGGAGCTGGGCATTCGCTATGTTCGGGGAGATATGAGAGAACTTCCCTTTACGGACCAGTCCTTTGATGCTGTGGTTAATTTATTTACCTCTTTTGGTTACTTTGTCGAGGATGAAGAGAACGCAAAGGTGCTGAAAGAAATCCAGCGCGTGATCAAGCCTGGAGGTCGTTTTCTCATCGACTTTCTTAACCGGGAAGCGGTGAAAAAGAATCTGATCCCACAAAGTGAACGAATGGATGGAGATATACGGATTCTGGAGGAACGTTGGATTGATGGCGATTTTGTTTGTAAAACAATCATCTTGACTAAGGAACATGGTGAGAAGAAGGTATACCAGGAACGTGTAAAAATGTACTCTCTTGAGCAGATGGAAGCGATGATCGATGCTTCAGGACTTCAAATTGATCGAGTTTCAGGAGATTTTAAAGGGAGTCCTTACTCAAAGGATCATAGTCAACGGATGATTTTCACAGGAAGGGTGCCAACATCAACATGAATAAGAACTATCGCTACCAGGGGTATCTGATCGACCTGGATGGAACCTTATTTCGAGGAAAGAAAGTAATTGCAGAGGGGTTAGAGTTTGTGCGTGGGATTGAGGAGCGTGGTCTTTCGCTGATCTATCTTACGAACAACTCTACTCGTCGACCAGAGCAAGTGGCCGAGAAGTTGCGTCACTTCGGTTATCCTGCTCAGTCGGAACAAATCGTAACCTCTGCGTTTGCTGCTGCTCAAACCTTGGTGGAGACCTTTGGTGAGCGACCTTCGGTTTATGCAATTGGTGAGGAAGGGTTACTTCACGCCCTGTCCGAGATCGGATGTCGGGTTACATCAGATCATCCAGATGCGGTAGTGGTCGGTCTTGATCGAGAATTCTCCTATGAAAAAATGAAGAGGGCTGTCCTGGCTATCCAGAATGGGGCACGATTTTTTGGAACCAATGGCGATCGCGTACTACCTACGGAAGAGGGGCTACTGCCAGGGAGTGGCTCCCTTGCTACAGCGGTAGCGACAGCAGTAGGGATGGAGCCGATTTGGATTGGAAAGCCACAACGGCCGATTGTAGATGTGGCAATGGCGCGGCTCGGTTGTTCCAGGGAGGAGACACTGATTGTCGGAGATAACGTCATGACTGATATTTTAGCGGGTGAGACATGTGGGATTGATTCATTATTCGTCACTACCGGTGTGACTACACTTGAGGAGTATGAAGCAGGAAATATATCGGCTACTTATGTGCTAAATAGTCTAGCTTCGTGGCAATTTATCTAAGGCCATTGAGAAGGAGGATTCCGATGAACCGTTGGGATGATATCTATGAAGTTTCTCTACCACTACCTTTTGCATTAAAGGCGATCAAATCCTATGTCATACGGGGAAGTAATGGCTTTACACTGATTGATACGGGATTAAGTTATTGGCAAGCCCACGAGGCATGGGAGAAAGCCAGGCAAGAAATTGGCTTTGATTGGACGGATGTAGAAAAGATCGTACTTACCCATTATCATCCGGATCATTACGGCATGGCTGGCATGTTGCAAGAACGTTGCCAGGCTCCTGTATTAATGACGGAGACCGATTACAACCAAGCAGCACTCTTTTTTGGTCGAGAGAGTGATCAACCGGATCGAATGGCACGTTTTTATGGGGAGCATGGGCTACCTGAAGAGTGGACCAAACAAATACCTGCACATCTACGAGGTTTTACTAAGTGGGTGGAACCTCACCCAGAACCTACTTTTATCCAAGCTGGAGAGACGATACAATTGGGAGATTATTCCTATGAGATCCTGCATACACCCGGCCATGCGGATGGCCATGTAAGTTTCTATGATCCTGCGCGTCGTCTTCTCATTGGTGGTGATTTCCTTTTGCCAAAAATCACACCAAACATCAGCTTATGGCCAGAATGTGATCCGAATCCCCTTGACTCCTATTTAACAACATTAGATAAGATGAAGCCATTAGCGGTAGATCGTGTCTTCCCATCCCATGGACCTGTTTTTGAACATTACAGGGAACGCATTCAGGAATTGATGAAGCACCATGGTGAACGACTGGCTGAGATGAAAGAGTGGGTGACGCGGAAGCCACTGACTGCTACAGAGGTATGTTTCCGTATATTTGGTAAGAACTTATCTGTTCATAATTTGCGTTTTGCCTTATCAGAAACCTTGGCTCACCTTGAATATCTTCGCCAGAATGGGCAAATTCGGCGAGAGAGGAAGAGTGGACATTGGATCTATTTAACCTAATTCTGTCGGCTTTCCAGTAAGGAGAGGGGTTTTAATCACCTAGCAGGATCTTTTTCCTCCATTGGCTAATCCATAAGCGTGACAAAGAAAGGAGTGAAGTGCGATGAACAGGATGATGGATCATCACGGTCACCCAGTTGTTGCGACTTTCTCTATCATTGCTTTTGACGAAAAAGAACAAGAGTGGGGAGTTGCCGTACAATCGAAATTCCTAGCGGCTGGGGCTCTGGTCCCTTGGGCAATGGCGGAGACAGGTGCGCTTGCTACCCAAAGTTTCGCGAACACTTCTTTCGGCCCACGAGGGCTTCGCATGTTAGCAGATGGTAAGGAACCCGAAGCTGTTTTATGGGATTTGCTTGCGGATGATCCAGAGCGTCAGCTTCGTCAAGTGGGAATTGTGGATGCCAAGGGGCGTAGTGCTACATTTACGGGTTCCTCTTGTTTATCCTGGGCAGGAGGGATTGCTGAGCCAGGGTTTGCTTGTCAGGGAAATGTTCTGGCAGGAGAGGGTGTAATCGAGGGGATGGCTGATTACTTCCGTGCCTCCTCAAATGACAGCCCCCTGGCGGAACGCTTGGTTCGTGCCTTAGAGGTGGGACAAGAAGCTGGTGGAGATAAGCGGGGAATGCAATCGGCTTCTCTACTGGTGGTGAAAAAAGACGGGGGCTTTGGTGGTTGGAATGACCGCATGATTGATCTGCGCGTGGATGAGCATCATCGACCCATTGCCGAACTGAAGCGGATTTTAAGTCTGCACCGCCTCTATTTTCAACGTTCAAAGCCGGAGGATTTCCTTCCGTTAAAGGGGGACCATCTCGAAGAAGTGAAGGATTTACTCCGTCAAGCGGGGTATACTCCTGGAGCTGGGGAAGAATATGACGGGAAAACACGGGAAGCTCTGAAAACCTTTTACCTGCGGGAAAATTTTGATGATCGTTGGAAGAATGAACCCGTGGTTGATCGGCGCGTCTTGGAATATATGCGTCATTTTCAGGAAGAACAAGGGAAAAAGCCTGCCTTTGATCAGTGAGGGTGTTAGGGAAGCATATAAACATGGATGATCGACCTATAGTCGATCATCCATGTGAATTTCCACCCTGGCGATCTAATATTAATGGGGCTTCTGACCAAAGAAAAGAAAGTTATCATTAAAAGGTGTATGCATCACGGGGTTGGGAGCTTCTTGTTGGTGTTTGCGATTATGAGAAAGGCGAGCGGCTGCGGCTGCGGCGATTGCTCCAACGATGTCATCGAGGAAGGTATGGATATCGCTTCCTTGGTGATTGTTTAGTCGTGAGAGAATCAATGGTTTTACCCGATCAATATATCCAAAGTTCGTCATGCCGATACTACCGTATACATTAAGGATTGCCGTTGCTAATGTTTCATCAATCCCGTATAATCCTTCATCCCTGCGGATGATATCGAGTAGTGGTTCCTTGATCAACCGTTGTTCGGCGAGACGGTCCAATTGTATCCCAGTCATCACTGCATTTTGTACTTCCCGTTTCGTTAAGACTTGTTGGACATGTTCTAAACATTCACTTAGGGTAATATCGGGAAAGTAGGTATGTTGTAGAATATAGACTAATTCGGCTACAGCGTCTAAGGTAACGCCCCGTTCTTTTAACCAAGTGAGGGTAATGTGATGGATTTCATCTTCAGTCATTGGGGTAAAATCATTATTCATCATCGCTTCCTCCTGATCTGGTTGCATAGGATTATTGTTGCCGACTTGATAGGGAATATGACTGGATGGATTTAAAGGGTTACATTCATCAAACAAGAAATGGGGATTCATAAAGGAGGAAAATTATGTTGCGACAGGAGAGGGGGGTAGCCCTGATCCTAGGCAGCTCAAGGGGTCTTGGCAAAATGACCGCGAGGGTTCTAGCAGAGGCTGGATGGGATCTGGGGATTCATTGTAAGAAAAATGAGGAAGCGGCATTTGCACTGCAAAAGCAAGTCACTAAAGCAGGAAGGAGGGCTGCTATCTTTCGGGGTGATTTAAGTCGTCACGAAGAAACGGTTCGCGTTGTAACCGAGGCAGTCAACCATTTTGGTGGAGTGGATGTCCTTATCCATGCGGTGGGTCCGTTTATTCGCGAACGAAAACGTTTTACGGATTTACAAGGAGCAGAAATCGAATCGATGGTCGATGGTAATCTAAAGAGTGCATTATTTGCCAGTCACACAGCCCTTCCGGTGATGCGGGAGCGAGGAATGGGGAGGGTGATCTTTTTTGGTTTTGGTCGCGTCAATGAAGCCCCCGCTTGGCCGGATCGCTCCGCATATGCAGCGGCGAAGTCGGGGCTTGTTTCGCTTACCAAAACCCTTGCAGTAGAGGAAGCACCCTACGGGATTACGGTGAACATGGTTTGTCCTGGCGATATCATCGGGGATAATAAGGAAAAATGGATCAAAGATGTACAGGGAGAAAGGGATGCTGAAACCCCCCGTGGGCGCCCAGGTGTAGGTGAGGACGTGGCCCGGGTCGTTCGATTTCTGTGTGAGCCGGCGTCTGATTTTGTGACGGGAAATGTAATTAACGTAACCGGAGGTCTGGATGTGATTCATCCGGTCTCTAAAGCGAAGAACTAAAAAAAATCACACCAATGCAAACAGAGCCTCCTGCTCACCTGAACAGGAGGCTCTGTTTGCATTGCATAGGGAAAGAACTCCGTGCTTATACATAGATTACGATGACTAAAGAGGATGGGGGATCCACATGGCCGATGTGAAAAAGTTGAGTGAATGGACAGGGGAGCCACGGTTGCCTGAGGTTCTGCAACATCATTATGGATTACGGCTCAAGGAAGTAACTCCAGTAGGGGGAGTCCTTCAACTAAATACGGATCGCGGAGACTATGCCCTTAAACGAGTACGAGAAAGGGAGGAGCCTCGTTGGGTTCTCGTGCGTAAGCTTGCGCAACACCTTTCGGAGACAGGGGAGCAGAGAATTCAGGCACCTGTAAAAACAAAAAGAGGAACGTTTACCTTTGCAGGGTTACGCAATCGATATGTTCTTCTGCCTTGGATCGATGCCAAAGTGAAGGAATGGCATCGTGATTCTCGGTTGCCTAGGGTGGCCCTTTCCCTAGCGCGTTTTCATACGGATAGCCGGGGATTTACCCCCCCACACACGGCGACAACTCTTGTCCATGCTGGGAAGTGGAAGCGGATTTGGGGGGAGATGGAGAAAAGTCTAAACATGCTTAAAATGGCGGCGGATATGAGTGAGAAGATTACACCAGTAGATCAAGTATGGGTCAGGCACTGTTCCTTTGCCGAGGGAATGATGGAGAATGCTCAAAAATATTTAGATAAAATGGGTGGAGATGAAGCAGTGAAGGAATCCCGTAAAGGGGGCGAAGTTTGTCATTGTAACATTCATCGGCAAAATGTCCTTTGGGATAAGCAAGATCATGTGCACTTGATTGATTGGAATTGCGTCACAATGGATGTGCGCAGCCGTGATTTAGCGAGGCTGTGTCTGTATGCTTATGGACATACTGGGGATCTCAATGCTCCTATGGCCATATTGAAGGGGTATCAAGAAGTCGCTCCCTTGGAAGAAGAAGAGTATGGTTTGATTTACTCACAACTCCTCTTTCCCCACCGTTTAATACAAAGTTTACACAAAATCTATCGTGAACAACGGGTTCCCTCGGATCAAGCGAAGGGACATCTGTCCGCAACAGTGGATCTAGAGGAACGAAAACAAGCTTTATTACGGGATTTTCCTGAGCGGATTAAGGCGATCTTTGGTGTGAAAATTCCACAGGTGGACTGGTTGAAGGAGAAGCATCTGTAGTCGTCATCAACTACAGGTTTAGATCATAGGGTATTAAGGTATAACTGTAAAAGCTGATAATGAGCTGGTCGGAACGATCTGGTTTATTGTCGAGGTTTACAGGGGATGATCCTGCAAAATCCCCTGACCATATATAAATTTCATCATGGTGGTATCACCCCTTCAAGGTGCCGAAGGGTTTTTTTGTGCTTAAATCAAAGAAAATATGATCATATAGTGATGAACTTAAGTCGCAGGCAATAATTTGGGATGTTGCTCATTCATGGTTAGGTATCGGGATCGCTTGTAGCATATTTTTGTCTACTTGAAAGGTCTATGACTAAGGAGGCTTTTTTTGAATTTGAATTCGCTATAATGAAGGGAGAAAGAAGCGAGGTGAAGAAGGCATGGTCCAGGATGTACGGAATCAATATCAACAATGGGATACTCTGCGTAGGATTGCTGAGACATTAAATCAATCGGAGGATGTGCGGCCCCTATTACAGATGGTATTAAAGGAATTACTTCAGGTGACAGGGCTCAGTACAGGGTGGATATTTCTTGTAGAGGATGAACCAGAGTTTACAACCGTAGCCATGCATCACTTACCACCAGCACTTACCCAGGATCATGCACGACCGATGTGTCAAGGCAGGTGTTGGTGTCTGGATCGTGTGTGGGATGGAAGGCTACATAAGGCTGTTAATATCATGGGTTGTCAACGGTTGGATGATGCTGTGAAGTATCAATGGGGAGACACCTGGGGAATCACTCACCATGCGACAGTTCCCTTAACAGCAGGTGGTGAAATGATTGGCCTGCTTAATGTAGCTTCACCAGGAAAAGAAAACTTCTCAAATGAGGAGTTGGCTCTATTACAAGGGGTTGCCTATCAGATTGGTACAGCCGTAAAGAAAACATGGCTAGTTGAGGCTCAACAAAAACGAGCCGAGCGCTTTTCTCGACTGGATGAGGTAAGTCGACGGATATGGAGTTTTCGGAGTGAGGATGATTTATTGGAACAAGCTGTTCATCATTTAGCCGAAGAGTTTGACTGGCCATTCATCGCTTTGTGGCTGAGACAAGGGAATCGACTTCGGATAGATACCCAATCTCTTTTAAAAGAAGTATCTCAACCAGGAATCCTCTTTTCATTAGAATCCCTTGGGGTGATAGGGGAAGTATTTCATCAGCAAGAGGCTGAACTTTCTACTGAGGGGCTAGGAGAAATATCTTCGTTGTGGCCAGATTGTTCGGTTATGGCGGCGGCTCCTCTGTCGATGAGAGGAGAGACCTTTGGGGTTATTTCCATCGGAAGTGATCATCCGCGTAATCTGGATGCGAGTGATCTAGACGTATTAAAAGCTCTAGGTGAACACCTTTCGTTAGCGATGGAGAGTGGACGCTTGGAGGAGGAAAGAGAGCGTCTCCTGATCTCTGAAGAAAGAAATCGATTGGCTCGGGATCTACATGACTCCGTTAATCAGAAGCTCTTCTCCCTCTCCCTAAATGCACGGGCAGCGAAGGGAGTCTCTTTAGAGGAAAATAAAGTACTACAAGAGGCATTAGAAGATATTGAAACGCTCTCCCGAGAGGCTTTAAAGGAGATGCGCTCTTTAATTTGGCAATTGCGGCCGGCTGGTTTAGAGAATGGTGTTGTCTCTGCCCTTCATTGTTATGCCACTCGGCTTCGTATAAGCATGGAGGTTAATGTAGATGGAGTAGTTAGTCTTTCGCGAAGTGTAGAAGAGACCTTATGGCGGATTGGTCAGGAAGCTCTGAATAATGTAAGCCGTCACGCGGAGACAGATCGAGTTTTGCTCCATCTTTCAGTGAGAGAAGAGGATGTCTGTTTACAAATCAGGGATTATGGTCGGGGATTTTTTGGCCCGATTGAAAAGTTAGAAGGGGGCCTTGGTATCACTGGGATGAGAGAGCGTGCCCAATTATTGAATGGTACCTTCCGGGTAGAGAGTGAACAGGGAGTCGGTACGATGGTGGAAGTGATTCTACCCTATGGAAGTATAAGAAAAGGAGGATGACGGTGAGATTAGTATTAGTCGATGACCATCCCATGGTTTTGAAGGGGTTACGCCTTTTTTTACAGATGCAAGAGGATATGGAGATTGTGGGCGAAGCAAGTGATGGGAACGAGGCTCTAACGCTTGTGAAAGCATTAAAACCAGATGTCGTCTTGATGGATATAATGATGCCAGGTATGGATGGGATTGAAGCAACCCGAAGGATCCATGAGAGTTTACCTGAAGTAAAGGTTATCGTTTTAACGAGCTTTGTTGACCAGGACCATGTCCTCCCTGCTATTCGGGCAGGGGCAGTTGGTTATCAGTTAAAAGAGATTGAGGCAGATGAGTTGGCGGAGACCATCCGTGCTGCTTATCGAGGTATGACGCAGCTTCATCCTAAGGCGGCTGGTTTGTTAGTGAATCAATTTGTCACGGGAACGGGTGATACCCATACGGAGGATTTAACGGTCGAATCGTTAACCCGACGTGAACGTGAGGTACTGAAAGAGATAACAACAGGGAAGAGCAATAAAGAGATCGCTGCGGAGCTTGTTATCGCAGAAAAAACGGTAAAGACCCATGTAAGCAGTATCTTAGCGAAACTAGAGCTCTCGGATCGAACCCAAGCAGCTGTATATGCGATGAAAAAGGGTTGGTTTACCTAAAGTGAGGGTAGCGCTTTTGAGGAAAAAGAATCTGAGAACTTGGTATTGTCCCCTAAAGGTAGACAGTGAAAAAAGTCCATCTGTTAAGATGGACAAAAATCATTGTTTATTGGAGGGGGATTTTCTTATGGCTA
>NZ_FNNQ01000003.1 GCF_900106775.1 Marininema mesophilum | reverse complement strand
TTCAAGGCGGTCAGTTGGGCAGAACAGGTTCCATAGGTCAGACCTTTTCCTGTGCTGTCATAGGATTCGTTCCATCTGGCTAGAAAGTGATTAAATGTGAAACGACTACATCCAATGGATTTATGGATGAGAATGGTTTGTTCCTTTGTTGGATACAAGCGAAATTTAAACGCTTTGTGCATGGGTTTACCTCCCCTTTATCTAATTATATACGGGGATTGTCAGCCTTGCGAGAGGGAAGATCTCGTCTGACGCTCGCTTTCATCCCAACCCTGTAGGGCTTCGCAATCTATAAAAACGGAGTCCTAAATTGATCTTACCCCCGTCAAGTAGACAGTGAAAAACAAGAACCCCTAAGCAACCTTTGTTCGGTATTCAACCGGACTCAGGTTGCTTAGTTTTTTCTGGAATCGTTTGGTGTTGTAAAAACGAATATAACGGTGAATTTCATTGATGAGATGTTTTGCAGAAGAAAAGGGCTGGTTCTTTAAACACTCACTCTTAAAGTGGCCAAAGAAGCTTCCATGCAGGCATTATCTAAACAATTTTCTTTTCGGGACATACTTGCTCGCATCCCATGTCGTTTTAAGAGTTCGTTATAATGTTTGGAAGTATATTGGAACCCTTGGTCACTATGTAAGAGAATCCCCCGCGTCTTTCGATGACGAATCACCTTTTTTTACTGTATCCATCACCAGCTGAAGATTGTTTCGAGGACTGATCTTGTAAGCAATGACTTCGTTGTTGTAAAGATCATAGATGGTCGACAAATACAAAAACGATCGCTTTAGAGGAAGATAAGTAATATCTGTGACCCATTTTTCATTGGGACGAGCGGTTTGAAAATCTCGATTCAATACAATGTTAGAAACGACATAAGCCTCTTTTGAACCATAATAAGGTTTTTTGCGCCGAATCCGAGACCGAATCCCCAACTCTTTCATTAAGCGGTACACACGCTTATGATTGACACAGAACACAGGATCTTGGCTTTTAGCCGCTCATTTTCCCACTGTCTAGCCGAAGGATTTTCCCTACGCTGAAGCCATTTGTAATAACCGCTACGTGAAACCCCGGCCAATTGACATAGCAATGAGACTCCATATCGAGGAGCTAATTGGTTCACAATACGATAGGAGTTTCCTTTCAGTCGCGCCCCCTTTCCAACTCCCAAAGCTTTTTTAGGTATTCATTCTCAGCTCGAAGTCGGTGTAATTCTTCTTCCATGGTTGGGGGCCGTTGTGACCGAGGTCTTCCCTTTCCATCTCCTTTTTTCAGCCCTCGTTTCTCTTCAAGCCCTGCTTTGCCTTCTTGCTGATAGCGTTGGACCCAACGCTTCACCATGGAGTGCTGGATCTCTAGCTCTTTTGCAATTCTTTTATATCCCAAGTTCTTACGTAAATACATATTGACGGCCTTTTGCTTAAACTCCACTGAATACGTTTTTCGCTGTTTCCCCATGAAAAATCCCCTCCAAGTAAACTGTAGTGCTCTTCTTATGCACTGTCTACTCAAAGGGGATAATATCAAATAGTTGCCTTCCTTTTTATTTATTTGTATAATAAGAGAAGTGTCCCGCGGAGGGACACTTCTCTTATAGAAAACTAGCTACTTACTATCAATACTTATCATTGTAACGCTCGTTTTTATCAATCGTCGTAACGCTCGTTCTTGTCATCGTCGTAACGATCATTTGCATCATCGTCGTAACGATCATTTGCATCATCGTCGTAGCGCTCGTTCTTGTCATCCTCGTAACGATCATTTGCATCATCGTCGTAGCGCTCGTTCTTGTCATCGTCGTAACGATCATTTGCATCATCGTCGTAACGATCATTTGCATCATCGTCGTAACGATCATCTGCATCATCGTAACGATCATCTGCATCATCGTCGTAACGTTCGTTCTTATCATCGTCGTAACGATCATCTGCATCATCGTCGTAACGATCATTTGCATCATCGTCGTAACGATCATTTGCATCATCGTCGTAGCGCTCGTTCTTGTCATCGTCGTAGCGCTCGTTTGCATCCTTCAAACCATTTGCATCTGTCTTAGTTGGACTTGCTGCGAATGCTGTTGAACCCATACCAACACCAGCCAACAGTACAAAAGCAGTCGCGGACATCAACAATTTCTTTCCTACATCTCTCTTGTTCTTTCTATACACTGTAATTCCTCCCTTTCGACTATGGTAATATACCTTATTTCCTAATATCAAGGAGAAATAGTTGGTTATTTATGATAGAATATGGATAATGGAAAGCCTCTGATCAATTTGGCAACCTTATTTCCACAGCGAGCTATATAGTGAGGGTGTTTGGGCTGGACGTTTTTTGTTCAGCTTTTTCTTTTTACCAAAAAAGAGGGCAAATAGAAGCAGAGTTGTTTAACATAAAAAGCCACTCCTCGCAAAAATGGGCGAGAAGTGGCCGCTGGAAAGATTGTGTCTTATTGTGACCGCTACATTTTCTTAAGGGTAAAAATAGTGAAAAACCCTTACATAGCGTATGTGGTGCTGGTGAAGGGAATTGAACCCCCGACCCCTTCATTACGAGTGAAGTGCTCTACCCCTGAGCTACACCAGCGAGATGCAAATTGGGTAAATCATTGGTGGAGGCGAGCGGAGTTGAACCGCTGTCCGAAGATATCGCCACGTAGGTTTCTCCGAGCGCAGTCACCGTATTGATGAGTTTCGCCCTAGGGACTGCCCGGTGACAGGCGTTCCTTTGCGCTAGTCGCCTTTATTTCGCATTCCGGTCGACGACAATCCGGTCTGCTAGCCTGCTAAAGTTATGAGACCCGACTACACCACACAGGCGATGAGGCATCGGATCCTAGCTAGCTTAAATTAAGCAGCTAGAGCGTAAGATTCTTGTTTGCCAGTTATTATTGGCGTTCCGCGTTTTTAACGAAGGACGCAGCCCCTCGGCTCGCTACCAAACGCTCAAACTATCCCCGTCGAATCCAAAAACGCCCCCATAATATAAAACAATCATTTGCACCGACAAAGTCCATTGTAACATGGACTTCCTTAACTGTAAATACAGCCTTGAGCCTTGTTCCGCCCAATTGCTAAGAGGTCCTTAACGCGACCGCTCTTTCAACTGACGTTGAATTTCCCGCTGTGCATCTCGCTTCGCGATGGTTTGCCGCTTGTCGTGAAGCTTTTTCCCTTTAGCAAGAGCCAGCTTAATTTTGGCATATCCATTTCGCAAGTGCACATCCAGTGGAACGAGAGTAAATCCCTTTTGCTTAATCAGCCCGATTAACTTATTGATTTCAGCTTTATGCATGAGTAGTTTCCGGGTTCGAGTGGGGTCTTGATTAAACCGATTCCCTTGTTCAAAGGGACTGATGTGTAAATTGATCAGATATACTTCGCCCTTGTCCAAAAGGGCATAGCTATCTTGGATATTGACACGGCCCTGGCGGATGGATTTAATCTCCGTCCCAGTGAGCACGATGCCTGCTTCAAATGTATCTTCAATATGATAATCGTGGAGCGCCTTTTTATTTCGGGCTACCACTTTGGCTCCGCCTCTTGGCATCGCGCTCACCTCCATGACCTTTTATGTCTAGAATGCATATATTCGGTATCTTTTAGTATACCAAGCTAGCTAGACTGACGTCAACTAGGCAATTATCTAACTGAACATCATTTCTTCTACAAAAGTAAGAGAGCCTAATTGGGCTCTCTTTGTTATCGAACAGATCTTTACTTGTTACGGGGTCGGCGTGACTTATTGCCACCACCGGACTTCCCTTTTCCTTTTCCACGGGAACCTGAACTACCCTTGCGATTTCTGTCACCATTTCCACCGCTATTCCCTGGTCTGCTTCCACTACTGTTACCATCATGGCGACGTGAAGGTCCAGTAGGCCGAGCCGGACGAGGTGGGCGTGGACGAAAGGGAGGTTTCACGAACCCATCATCATCCTCGCTTACTAGCTCAAAGTCCACCTTATGCTCTTCCATGTTGACACCAGTCACACGGATCATCGCTTTATCGCCGATGTTATACACCTTTCCGGTACGTTCACCGGTCATGCGAAGAGTCACATCATCATAGTTATAATAGTCGTCATTCATGGTACTGACATGGATTAACCCTTCAACGGTGTTCTCCAACTCCACAAACATCCCGAAGGAGGTAACACTGCTGATCGTCCCTTCAAAGACATCGCCCACTTTATCTGCCATGAATTCGGCCTTCTTCAGATCATCGGTATCCCGCTCAGCATCTACAGCTACCCGTTCCCGATCAGAGGTATGCTGTCCTGCCTCAGGAAGCCAAGTGGTCAATTTCGCTTTCCTCTTATCGGGTAAATTTTTCCCGTTGTACTCAAAAACCTCCCTCATGATCCGGTGAATGATCAAGTCGGGGTAACGACGGATCGGTGACGTGAAATGAGAGTAGTAGGTAGCTGCAAGTCCAAAGTGGCCTAAGCACTCTGCTGAATACTTCGCTTGTTGCATCGAGCGAAGCATCACTTTACTAATTACTTTTTCTTCAGGCTTCCCTTCCACCCGCTTTAAGATCTTTTGCAGTACTTGTGGTTTTACTTTTTGCGCACTTCCCTTTGCGGTATGGCCAAAGATAGTGATGAATTCAAAGAAAGCTTGTAGTTTCTCTGGGTCAGGATGTTCATGGATGCGATACATAAAGGGGATTTTCAATTTATTAAAGTGCTCTGCTACAGTTTCATTCGCCGCCAACATAAATTCTTCAATCAGCATTTCTGAAACCGTTCGTGGACGTTGGACAATCGCAACCGGTTTTCCCTCTTCATCCAGTTTTATCTTCGCTTCTGGGAAATCGAAGTCAATCGCTCCGCGATTAAATCGCTTTTTACGAAGGATCTCTGCTAATTCAGCCATCTTTTCAAAGTGTGAAACGAGGGGCTTATATCGCTCAATTAACTCTTCGTCTTTATCAACTAGGATGCGCTTTACAGCATCATAGGTCATCCGCTCATTCGTGCGGATCACACTGGGGTAGATGTCATGTTGCACAACCATACCCTCGCCATCAATCTCCATATCGCAGGTCATAGTGAGCCGATCTACCTGGGGATTCAATGAACAAATCCCATTGGAGAGGCGCTGGGGCAACATGGGGATCACCCGATCCACTAAGTAAACACTATTTCCGCGGGCATATGCCTCCTGATCCAGCGCACTCCCCTCTTTTACGTAGTAGCTCACATCCGCAATATGAACCCCCAGCAGAATATGGCCATTATCCAGTTGCTCGACAGAGACCGCATCGTCCAAATCCTTGGCATCGGCGCCATCGATGGTCACCATCACTCGATCCCTTAGATCACGACGGTTTTGCGAATGGATCTCTTCTTCGGAAATGGTCTCAGGAACGCTCTCCGCTTCAACTATGACATCGGCTGGGAACGCCTCAGGCAACTGATGCTTTCGGATAATCGCTAAAATGTCGACCCCTGGATCATCCCGGTGACCCAGTACTTCAACGATATCTCCCACAGCACTTTTGCTTCCTTCAGGATAAGCCATCAATTTAACAACGACCTTATCCCCATGGCTTGCATCATTCCGACCACTCTTGGGTATGAAGATATCCGAGGAGAGTCGTTTATCATCTGGCACAACAAAACCAAAGTGCTTAGAGTCCGTATAGGTTCCCACTACTTGGATGCGCCCACGTTTAAGAATACGTACGATTTCCCCTTCTGGGCGTCTCCCCTCTTCTTGCCCTTGAATCCGAGCGAGAACGATATCTCCATCCATAGCCCCATTCATCTCATTACCATGGATAAATAAATCCGTTTCAAAGGGCATCTGTGCATCAGGAATAACAAAACCAAACCCCTTTGCATTCCCTTGCAAGCGGCCACGTACCATATTCAGGCGTTCAGGTAGCCCAAAACGCTCCGCCCGGGTTCGAACTACACGTCCCTCCTCTTCCAGAGCAGTAAGTACGCGTTCAAAAGCCTCTTGTTCACCTGGGATATCTGCACCAAAGGCCGTCTGTAACTCTTTAAGGGTCATTGGTCGATAGGTTTCCTGCAACATTAACTGAATAATTTCCTGTTCTTCAACCACAAATCATGCTCCTTTCCCGATCAGAGAGCCTCCGGTGATTGATTTGACCCGGTCACCCGCTTTACGAATGTATCGATCTCAGTGAAGAGACGCTCTCTCTCCTTGTCTACGGTGATGATGTGCCCTGATTTGGCAAACCATCGAATATCCTTGTCCTCAGACTCAATCGCTTCAAATATGTAAGAAGCACTCTTCGGGACTACCGTCTCATCTTTTTCCGCTTGCACCACCAAGGCAGGCACCGTTACCTTAGAAAGTCGCGGACGAAGATAACGGATAAATTTACGTAAAGAAACGATGCATTTTAGGGGTGTACGATCATAGGCAACTAAGTAATCTTCAATATGAGCCGGCTTATCTCCACCCCGTTTTCGATAAGGCATCCAATATTGAAACAATCCAGTAAGATGGGCTCGCTTATCCTTTAGCCAAATCGGTGCACAGAGTGGTACAACCCCTGACAAGGATTCCGTTCGAGCAAGGTTGAGGACGAGGCAGCCTCCCATCGAAAGTCCAATGGCAATAACCTCTTCCACGCCGCTCTCTTTGAGACGTTGATACCCTTCCTGCGTGCTTTTCCACCAATCTGGCCAAGTAGTCGTATTCATATCCTCGGGGGTCGTTCCATGACCTGCCAGCAAAGGTGCATGAACCGTATACCCTTGTTTATGAAGGAACCTTCCCAATGGACTCAGCTCCGAGGGGGTACCCGTAAAGCCGTGGATCAGAAGGATGCCAGTTTTTCCTCCTTCAAAGAAAAAGGGTTCTGGCGACCGACGTTTTATTTTCATAGGTCAAGCCTCCCGCTCTCTTCAACATTCCTTTGTAAGCGGAAGCCTCTCCACTTTTTTGCTTCCACCCTGGGGACGGATTGCGGGATCCGGCTAGGCCCCCAGCTCTTCAGTATTATTCTGCTCTAACTCCCATCATTTCAACCATCACAGACAACCGGACCTGCTTCATGCCATAGATAAAGAGTATCACAGAACAAACCGTTGGTGGAATGTTTTCCGACAAAAGCATCTGTGGACAAAATAAAAAAGCACCCGTTTCTCAACAGATGCTTTGATGCCCGGCAATGTCCTACTCTCCCAGGAGCTCGCGCTCCAAGTACCATCGGCGCAGGAGGGCTTAACTTCCGTGTTCGGGATGGGAACGGGTGGGTCCCCTCCGCCATCACCACCAGACAAGAATAATGTATCATTTCTTTTACCATATAGCAAGAGATATTAAAAATAATATTAGTTCAGCGCCAAACTTGATTACCGATCAACCAATTCAAGGCTTCATGCCATTGCCATGCAATGATTGCCTCATAGCCTTTTGGGAGAGTTTCGCCCGTCTTATCTTGTTCACCCACCCACAACAATCGACGTAGCCAATCCAGCTCATCCAAGATCTCAGAAAGAGGACGTAACTTTGCATCATTTATATATGTAGTTACTTCTGTTTCAATCTCTGGTACCACTTCTTTCACTTTAGCCCCATCACATTCTGCATCAGGGAAGCCTAGGCGCTCAATCAGACCTAGCGCCCAAAGAAGTGCCCAAAGCGCTTCAATACGCCAGGTCAGCGGATGATCTACCATGTCTTGAAGCTTTTGTTGCTTACCTTCATTAAATGGAGGTAATACCAATTGAAACACAGGTTCTTCCTCAGAGCTCAACCGATCCCATAAACCTTCGCCCTGTATCCAATGAACCACACGCTTAGGGTCATCGTGAAAGATTACTCCTTGCAAAGCGTACAGGACCACTATCCGAGCGGCGACATCCGCTGGTCGACGCAAACGAACGTCCTCTTCTCCCTCAATAACAGGAAGAGAAGTATCCACCGGTACTCCCTGGCTCTTTAGGCGTTCCTCGGAGCGAATCTTTCGATCCATGGTCATATCCACTTGTACACTCATGTTGACATCCTTTCCAACCGTTTCTCACTATCTATCATTTTGCACATAAGAGAAGGTTTCCGTCTATAGCTGAAAGGACCTAATTTACTAAATTTATGCTTAATCATCTATTTTTAGTGTATGGACTTCCAACAGAAAAGCACCCGTTTGGAAACGGGTGCTTCGATGCCCGGCGACGTCCTACTCTCCCAGGGGCTCGCGCCCCAAGTACCATCAGCGCAGGAGGGCTTAACTTCCGTGTTCGGGATGGGAACGGGTGGGTCCCCTCCGCCATCACCACCAGACAAGAATTAATATACCATGCACTTTGTCTTTTGACAATAGGGAAAATGATTTTCTACATATTTTATTCCATTATTTTTCGATAAGGTCTTAGGCATGAGAAGTATAACTTTTGTTAAGGAAAAAACCCCTTTTCAACGTTTATTGAAAAGGGATTTGACGATGGATTAAGCGTTTATTTCTGTAAACTACTTTTTATATTCCGCGAAATTATTCTATTTTACTTGCTTTTCATTAAGTACTTTACCTTTTTTATCCATGGTTTTTTCTTCGACACTTTTTACTTTACCTGTTTTACCATCAGTGATTGTAGTTTTCGATTCTAATCCGGTTCCTCCCACGCCATCAAACCCTGCTTGTGCTGCTACAGTTGACACGGTTTTGGCTTCGTCGTCGATAAAGAAGAAATCAGACAACTTCCCTTTCGGTATAATCCTCCATATTTTATTATCATTTTGATTCAATGGTACGATCGGCTGTTTTTTGTTGATTTTTTCTAGTTGTTTAAAGAAATCATACACATCTTCACCAGTTCTTTTTCCTGGATCATATTTATCGATGACCCTTACGTCTTTCCATGGTTCAGAAACATTTAGAACAGCAAATCCTAATTTATCCCCGATTTCAGTGATTCTAGTTCCCGTATTCATGATGCCCTTCGTTTTGAGTTCCTTTAGATAGTAATCGATACGAACTTTTTCATAGGGGTCGGCTTCTACTGAATCGCCACCATAAGCTAGTTGTTTGGTTTCAGATTGGGCATCAGACACTCCTGCACTTACTTTAAATTGTGTTGTGAATTTTTCCGTGACATTTGCAATTCCTGGCAATTCAGCAGAGGCAGAAGTCTCTGATCCTACAGTAAGTTCTGTGCTTGCATTTAGTGTCAATGTATCCGTTTGAGAATAACTTTTACCTTGTGATTTTCTTGTTGATTCTTCTGGGTTTTCACCATTGTTATTAATAAAATAATCAATGGATTTTAAATCTTCGTCTTGTGAAGTAATTTTATATCCAGTCGTGCTGGAGGATGCAAATTTTAACATGTCATTCGATGTATACAGATCTTTGTTATCTTCAACAACTGTATCCACTGTAGGCGCATCTGCTGCATAGGCCTTTGAGTTCATCCATTCAGTAAATCCACCACCCGCAATCAGAGCAAAAGCAAACACGAAAATGAGCAATCTTTTCCATACATTTATCATGATCTTCCTCCTCCTTTTGAATGGTACTCCTCTCCCAATCTTTTTGGGATTATGAATACTATATACAATAAATTTCTTTCGATCAACGAAGAATAATTAGTACTTATGTAAAAATGTAAGAATTTTATTGTGTGATATCAGATTATTTAAAATCCATTCTGTATGATAACAAGGAATTAAGCCCGCTATGTAGCCTTTTCTACTTTGCGAATCTATACGATCCATGCGATCAATGGATGGACATTTTCCAATAGAATAATTACATAATCATACTATTAATTATTTAATTAACCAGTGATGTGTCCTCTCATGGGTAGCCTTAAAGTTGCCACTGTGAAAGCCGACCGGAGGAACAGGGAACGGTAGTCCTTTATCTTTGGTAAGAAACAATCCCCTTTTCAATAGAAAAGGGGATTGTCGACGGTGAGCGTGCATTTCATGTAATTATATTTTAAGACAATGATGCTAGTCTTATTGTTTCATTTAAAACTTTTCACTTTACTTATGTGATCATTTCATTCGTGTTTATGCTATAGATCAGGTGTATCAATTGAAAATAAAAAACAGCCGGGGAATCTCCCTGCTGTTCTTCCGACGATTCATCGTCATCAGACGTGATTACTTCGCCCATACATCTGAAAAGCCCGCCAAAATAGTTAAGATCAAAAAGAGAACGGCTAATACTACGGTCACTTTGCCGAGGAGGGCATCGATCCCACGTGCTTTCGTCTTCCCAATTAAATGCTCCGAAGCTCCACCGATCGCACCGGAAAGACCTGCGCTCTTACCGGACTGAAGGAGAACGACGATGATCAAACCAAGACAGACGATGGCAAGCAAGATATTCACTGCAGTTACCATCTATCTTACACCTCCCGTTGGTGCGAAGATCTACGAAGTCACACTGATGTCACTGTACCATAACCACCACAGGTTTTCAAGATCGATAGATCTATCTTCACTGAAGAAAGCATCATCTTGGGAAAGCTAAAAATTCACTTTCCAGTATTCTCTTTCGCTCCATAGGCCATCACGATTACAGTGAAATTTTTATCATCGTGGGGAATTACTTGTTGGACGACTACAGAATCTGCATCATAAGAATCACGTATCTCCTGCACTGCTTGGGAAAGTCCATTTGCCAAATGATCTTCACCAATGTTGAGCTCCAGGTACACTTGTCGTTCCACCATATTTTCCGCCCCCTTTATTGTCGTTTACCATGGTAACATCAATGTTCTTGCAAAGAAAGGAAACAAGCTGGTCTTTTTTATAATAACGTTTAGTAGATAGATGATGGTAAATAGCCTAATAGAAAGGCGAGTCCACTCCTGCTCCATTGATCTTAATCGACCATTCATCAACATAATGACCCCTACAGGGATTCCCCTGCAGGGGCCTTACTTTATTGCCTCTAGCTATACAATTAGCCTTTTAGATTAAAGGTTGCTTTTCCTGGATAAAGGCCTGTACCAGACAATTCTTCTTCAATCCGCAGAAGTTGGTTATACTTCGCTACGCGGTCCGTACGCGAAGGTGCACCGGTCTTGATCTGGCCAGCACCAGTCGCAACCGCGATATCCGCAATCGTGGTATCTTCGGTCTCACCGGAACGGTGGGAAATAACGGCAGTATAGCCTGCTTTTTGCGCCATTTCCACAGCGTCAAAGGTTTCGGTCAGGGTTCCGATTTGGTTCACTTTCACGAGGATGGAGTTTCCTACACCCTTGTCGATCCCATCGGTTAAACGCTGGGTGTTGGTTACAAAGAGGTCATCTCCTACGAGTTGAACCTTATTCCCTAAGGTTTCGGTCAGTTTTTGCCAACCATCCCAATCATCCTCTGCCAATCCATCTTCGATAGAGATAATTGGGTATTTTGTAGTGAGTTCTTGGTAGAAGGCGATCATTTCATCAGAGGTCTTGGTAACCCCTTCTCCTTCCAAACGATAGACACCATCTTTATAAAGCTCTGTAGAGGCTACATCCAAGGCAAGTAACACTTCATCACCTGGCTTATATCCCGCTTTCTCGATAGCAGTCACAATCGTTGCCAATGCTTCTTCATTGGAGGAAAGGTTCGGTGCAAAACCACCCTCATCCCCTACAGAAGTAGAAAGACCTTTTTCTTTTAATACGGCTTTTAAGTTGTGGAAGATCTCGGTACCCATCCGCAAGCCTTCATGAAAGCTATCCGCACCTACTGGCATCACCATAAACTCTTGGATGTCTACGTTGTTATCAGCATGCTCTCCACCATTGAGAATGTTCATCATCGGTACAGGGAGAGTTTTTGAGTTGAACCCACCTAGGTAGGTGTAGAGCGGTACACCTAGTGCTTCAGCCGTTGCACGGGCCACTGCCATCGATACACCTAAAATCGCGTTCGCACCCAACTTTTCTTTGTTCAAAGTGCCATCGAGCGCGATCAATGCTTCATCGATCCCTACCTGGTCTAGGGCATCCATGCCTTCTAGTTCCGGAGCGATCACTTCGTTTACGTTTTGTACAGCTTTTAATACTCCTTTACCAAGGAAGCGTTCGCTGTCCCCGTCACGCAATTCAACAGCTTCATGTGCTCCTGTCGAGGCACCAGAAGGAACAATCGCGCGCCCAATCACGCCTGATCCGAGGACTACTTCGACTTCTACTGTAGGATTACCGCGGGAGTCCAAAACTTCCCGACCGTATACTTCAATAATATCCGTCATGAGATAATTACCTCCTTGGGATAAAGCAATTTTTTATTTAACAATCGATTGACCTGTCATTTCAGAGGGGGCTTCAAGGTCTAGAAGTTTGAGGAGTGTGGGAGCTACATCTGCTAAGATTCCACCTTCACGGAGTTTTACCTCTTTATCCGTCACAATACAAGGCACTGGGAAGGTAGTATGGGAGGTTACTGGACGGTTTTGATCATCGAGCACCATGTCCGCATTACCATGATCCGCAAGGATCACAGCTCGGCCCTGTTTATTCATCAAAGCATCTACCACTTTGCCCAGGCACTCATCTACTGCTTCAACCGCCTTGATGGTGGGCTCTAGCTTCCCTGAGTGACCGACCATATCGGGGTTAGCAAAATTAAGGATGATGGTATCAAACTTCTCTTTCTCTATCGCCTTTACTAGGGCGTCAGTCACCTCATAGGCACTCATTTCTGGTTTTAAATCATAGGTGGCTACATCCGGCGATTTAATTAAAATACGCTCTTCACCCGCAAATTCCTTTTCCCGTCCCCCACTAAAGAAGAACGTAACATGGGGGTATTTCTCGGTCTCAGCAATGCGTAGTTGTTTCAAGCCGTTCTTTGTGATCACTTCACCATAAGTATTTTCAAGATCATTGGGCTTAAAGGCGATCATTCCATCCACTTTATCAGAGAACTTGGTCATACAGACATAAAAAAGATTCTCTAGCGGTTTCTCGCTACGGTCAAAGCCTTGAAAGTTCTTATCGGTAAAGGCAAAGGAAAGTTGAATCGCTCGATCCGGCCGGAAGTTAAAGAAGACCAATGCATCGTTACTTTCGATCGTTGAGACAGGGTTTTTATCCTCTCCCAGGATGACCGTGGGCAGGATAAATTCATCGTAGACTTCTTTTTTATAAGAGTCTTCTACAGCTTGGACAGGATCCTCCGCCGTTGGCCCATCTCCAACCACCATAGCTCGATATGCTTTTTCTACACGATCCCAGCGATTGTCCCGATCCATCGCATAATAACGCCCCTCAAGAGAAGCAATTTTCCCAACACCTAGTTCATCCATCTTCTCTTGTAACTCTTGGATGTATTTCACACCAGAATCCGGAGAGACATCACGTCCATCGAGGAAGGCATGTACATATACCTCGGTAAGCTCCTCCTTTGCTGCCAATTCCAACAAGGCATAGAGATGCTTGATATGACTGTGCACGCCCCCATCGGATAAAAGACCAAAGAGATGGAGTTTGGAGTTGTTTTCCTTGGTATGTTGGATCGCTGCCTGTAAGGTGCCATTGGAAAAGAAAGAGCGATCCCGAATCGATTCCGTGATCCGCGTCAGTTCCTGATAAACGACCCGTCCTGCACCTAGATTGAGATGACCCACTTCGGAGTTACCCATCTGCCCATCTGGCAAACCAACAGATCCCCCTGATGCTCCAAGGGTTGTATGAGGATACGTCTCCCACAACTTATCAAAATTGGGCTTGTTCGCTTGTGCTACTGCATTGCCATGGGTTTCTTCCCTTAGCGCAAATCCATCCAAAATGATAAGCGCTACCGGGTTTTTTTTACTCATTCCTGGTCACCACTCTTAGCCGCTGCATTGACTAATTGAGCAAAGGAATCAGGGTCCAGGCTCGCTCCACCCACGAGGGCACCATCAATATCTTGTCGTTCCAAAAAAGAATCGATGTTGCCAGGTTTTACGCTACCTCCGTAAAGAATACGCATCTCCCTTGCTACCTGTGGATCCAATTGGTCAGAAACGGCCTTCCGAATGAAACGGATCACATCATCCGCATCATCTGCTGTCGCGGATTTCCCCGTACCAATCGCCCAAACTGGTTCATAGGCAAGGATCACACGGGTCGCTTCTTCTGAAGTGAGCCCATCAAGAGCCTGTGCCACTTGATCTCGCACGGTTTCTTGGGTGCGATCTGCTTCTTTCTCTTCCAAGGTCTCTCCGATACAGACGATGGGAATGAGGTCATGGCCCAGGGCCGATTTGGTTTTCTTGTTGACTGCCTCATCCGTTTCAGCAAAGTAAGTACGCCGTTCTGAGTGACCGATAATCACATAGGAAACATCGATGTCATTGAGCATCGTAGGGCTAACTTCACCAGTAAAGGCCCCTTCTTCTTCCCAATGCAAGTTTTGTGCTCCAATACTGATCTCAGTACCAGAAGTAGCTTGTATCAACGTCGGTAGCGAAACAAAGGAGGCACACAACACTTGTTCAACACCGTTCACTTCGCTCCGTCCGCGCAATGTATTAAGGAAATCCAGGGCTTGGTCCACCGTCTTGTACATTTTCCAATTCCCTGCAATTACAGGAGTACGCATATGTTCACCGCCTCTATTCAAATGATGTGTCCTGACTCTTTAGGTGTGTGACTTTACCTAGTTATTAACGATCTTGTAGTGCGGCTACACCGGGAAGAGTTTTTCCTTCCATCAGTTCCAAGGAGGCACCGCCGCCAGTAGAGATATGATCCACCTGATCCGCAAGCCCTGCCTTGGCAATCGCCGCTGCAGAGTCGCCACCACCAATGATGCTCGTCGCATCCGATTCTGCTACTGCTTGAGCAACGGCAAAGGTTCCTTCAGCAAAGCGATCAAATTCAAATACACCCAGGGGACCGTTCCAAATAACGAGCTTCGAATCACTAATGATGCGAGCGTATTTTTCCCTGGATTGTGGACCCATATCAAGTCCCTGCAGATCTGCAGGAATCTGATCTGCAGGGACTACCTCAGCTCGAGCTGTAGCGGAAAACTCAGCCGCGGCCACAATATCTACTGGCAATTGAAGATCAACGCCTTTTTCCTTTGCCTTCGCCATAAATTCCTTGGCTTGTTCTACTTTTTCCGGCTCTAAAAGAGATTCTCCAATCTCATACCCTTTTGCTTTCAAAAAGGTGTAAGCAAGCCCTCCACCAATCAAAAGATGGTCTACTTTATCCAATAAGTGATCGATCACACCGATCTTATCTTTTACCTTCGCTCCACCAATAATTGCTGTAAAGGGTCGTTCCGGAGAGGCGAGTGCTTTTCCTAACGTCTCTAGTTCTTTTTGCATCAGAAATCCTGCTACAGCGGGTAGAAAATGCGCGATTCCTTCAGTAGAAGAATGGGCACGATGAGCCGCACCAAAGGCATCATTCACATACAAATCTGCCAGAGAGGCAAAGGATTGGGCTAATCCAGGATCATTTTGTTCTTCTCCTGGATAAAAACGAACATTCTCTAGAAGAAGAATATCGCCATCCTCCATCTCTTGCACATGGGCGGCTACCTCGTCCCCAATGGCTTCATCCGCCTTTGCCACCGTCTTGCCAAGAAGTTCTGAAAGACGTTTTGCCACAGGATCCAGGCGCAATTCATCGACAACTTGCCCCTTTGGACGACCTAAGTGACTAGCTAGAATGACCTTAGCTCCTTGCTCACTTAAGTAGGAAATCGTAGGCACTGCCGCTTGAATCCGAGTATCATCAGTGATCTTTCCCTCTTCTAGCGGTACGTTAAAGTCAACACGGCAAAAAGCTCGCTTACCGCGGAGATCCACATCACGAATCGACTGTTTGTCCAAATTGCCCCCTCCTCAGCATGAGAAAGAGGAGAGTAATCTCCCCTCTTCGTTTACATCTTCATTCTAGACTTAGAGGCCTTTCTTCGCAATGTAGACCATCAAGTCAACCATCCGATTGGAGAAGCCCCACTCATTATCATACCAAGAAACTACTTTTACCATGTTGCCATCTTGGATCATGGTGGACAATGCATCAATGATAGAAGAACGAGGGTCACCGTTGTAATCCTTAGAAACAAGCGGTTCATCGGAATAACCGAGAATACCCTTCAGATTTCCTTCAGCGGCTTGAAGCAAGGCTTCATTCACTTCGTCCACCGTTACTTCTTTATCCGTCTCAGCAACAAAATCGACTACCGATACGTTAGGCGTAGGAACACGCATTGAAAAACCATTTAGTCTCCCTTCAAGTTCAGGGAGAACCTTAGTAACTGCCTTCGCTGCACCGGTGCTCGTCGGGATGATGGATTCCGCTGCAGCACGCGCACGACGCAGGTCCTTATGGGGAAGGTCAAGGATTTGTTGGTCGTTCGTATAAGAGTGAACTGTCGTCATCAGACCACGACGTACGCCAAATTTCTCATGAAGTACCTTAACCACAGGAGAGAGACAGTTGGTGGTGCAGGATGCATTGGAGATGATGTTATGCGCTACTGGATCATACTTATCTTCGTTAACACCTACAACGATGGTGAGATCCTCATCGTTTGCAGGTGCAGAGATGATGACCTTCTTCGCACCAGCTTGACGATGTTTTTCAGCGTCTGCTTTTTTAGTGAACCGTCCCGTAGACTCCACAACAATCTCAACACCCAGTTCTCCCCAGGGAAGCTGAGCAGGATCCCGTTCAGCAATAACGGCGACTTCTTTACCATCTACCATTAGGCCTTTGCTGGACACTTCCACGCTACCATCATATTTGCCATGAATGGAGTCATATTTCAGTAGATGGGCCAAGGTATCTGCATCCGTCAAGTCGTTAATTGCCACGACTTCCAGCTCTGGGTTCTTCATTGCTACACGAAATACGCCACGTCCGATTCGTCCAAATCCGTTAATACCAATTTTCGTTGCCATTAAAAATTACCCCATTTCTATGTTACAAGTTCATTGTAATTAAATTTTCACAGGTTTACGTCAGACAGGATAGCTCTCGCGGCACTTTCATCGGTGATGAGCGTTCCGCCACCAACTACAGGACAAACCGCTGCGATGGATTCTGCTTTTCCTGATCCCCCTGCTACCGCAATCACATTGTGCGCTCTCGCTAAATCTTCCAAAGTGAGTCCAATGCTTCGCCCGTAATGTACAATCCGTCCATCTCGGGCAAAGTAATACCCGAACGCTTCACCAACGGCTCCCTCTTGTTCTAGATGAGCCAATAACTCAGGTGAAGATTTCCGCCTTTCAGCCATAGCTTTAGCATCTCCGATCCCATGAACGACGATGCACGCAGATCGAACCAGTTCCATCATTTCCTGAATACGAGGCTCCTTCATCAATGTCTCCCGTGCCGCATCAGAGAGTTGATCAGGGACATGAAGAAGCCGATAGTTTCCTCCAGCTTTTGTTGCCATCAGTGAAGCAATGGTATTGGCCTCTAGCTCCACTACTTCACCAAGACCCCCTCGTGCAGGCACAAAGGTGGTTGTCTTTAAACTGGAGGAAGCAGTCATCATCTCAGCAACAGCTGCCAAGGTCGTCCCACCAGCTACTGCGACCACTTGGTTTGAGCGAGATATCGCTTTTAAAAGACGGGCTACTGCGCGACCCATCTCCTTTTTCACCCAATCCGAACGGTCGGAATCTCCCGGAACAACAATGACCCGTTTTAAGCGTAGATGGGTAGCTAGGTGATTCTCCAGATCGGTTAAACCAAATAGATCCTTTATCAGTGGCTCCATCTCCGCTACCAGGTCAACCCCCACATCAGAGAGCTTCATACCCACTGTCTCAATGCGTATAAGTCCCTGTTCCCTGAGAAATTCTACTTCACTGCGTAGGATGCGCTCGGTCATCCCAAGGGCTGAAGCAAGGCTTCGCCGTCCCACGGGTTGCATTAAGTACAAATGGCGAAGCACCTCATAACGCTGCTTCAACACATCCAAGAGATCAGGCAATAATTTCTTCTGTAGTTCAAGAATTGTTTTCATTCACCTAGACCTCCGGGACTTTTCAAGTCCCATGTAGCGTATTGCGTCCCAATCGAACCAAAAAAATAGAACTGACACCATTTATTCTAACTAAACCTTATGGATTTGACAAGATGAATATGCCTAGAAATAATCGGGAAAAAGAACACGATGTCTCTTTTTCCCCTTCTGGTACCTTATCCAAGGGACTCTCTCTCATAGCGTCGACGCTTTCGCGAGGTCCCTATCCCCATCTCTTCACGATACTTCGTAACCGTTCGTCGTGAAATGTTAATCCCTTCCGTTTCCAACAGATCGGCTATTCTTTGATCCGAGAGAGGTTTCTTCTTTTGTTCCTTGGTAATCATTTGGCCGATCTTATCTTTTACACTTTGTGCAGAGGTATACTCCCCTTGGTCTGTCATGACCCCCGAAGGGAAAAAGTACCTAAAAGGAAACATCCCCTGGGGTGTCTGCATGTACTTGTGCTGGGTCGCACGACTTACTGTCGATTCATGTACATCCAACAGGTCAGCCAATCGGCTAAGGGTGAGGGGTTTTAAATAAGCAACCCCATGAACAAAGAAGTCCTGCTGCTCAGCCAGGATTTTCTCCGTCACACGATACATGGTATGGCGGCGTTGTTCAATGCTCTTTAAGATCCCCATCGCTGATTGCAAACGGTCCTTGATATACGAAGCAACTTGTTTTTCTTGACCATCCTTAATATGCAACACCTTGGTATAGTAACTACTGATTGATAGACGAGGCATATCGATCTCATTAACCGTGATTTCCCACTCCCCATCCCTCTTTGCCACAAAGACATCCGGATGGATATATCGTGAGGCTTCTTCTCTATTAAAATGGGTTCCCGGTCGTGGATTTAAACGACGGATACGATCCGCCGCATTCTGCACTTCAGCTAGGGAACAATCCAGGCGGCGCGCCACCTCACGCCATCGCCCCTCTGCAAATGGAAGAAATGCTTCCGTCACTACACCAAGGGCCCTGTGATCAGATTCTATCTCCCGCCTTAACTGAATGGCTAGGCACTCAGAAAGAGAGCGAGCTCCTATACCTGCCGGATCTAGGCCGTGAATAATAGTTAAGATATCCTCCAGTTCCTGCTCAGAAATAGTAAAGCGCTTACATAATATTGAAGGATCAATATCGAGATAACCATCTTCATCGATACATCCGATGATGAACTGACAAATTTGAAACTCCATTTTATTCAATGACAGGCACCGCAATTGTATTTCTAGATTGTCCACAAGGGAGTCTTCACTGGCTACCATCTTCTCAAAGGGGGAGTCATCCCCCGCTCCCACGGAGAATCCAGCGCGATACTCCCTTTCCCCAGAACCAAGGTAAGCTGTCCAATCAGCGAGCCTTTCCTCGTTTACCTGAAAGGGTTCGTCTATTGTTACCTCCTCAACTTCTAACACTGGATTTTCCAACGCCTGCTCCTGAATATACTGATTTAAATCAATGGCGGATAATTGCAACACGTGAATCGCTTGACGCAACTCCGGAGTCATCACTAACTTCATGCGCTGTTCCTGCGCAAGACTATACCCCATGGACAAAGCCATTTGCGGTCACCTCCGCGTGTTCCAGTATATGTTGCACCCTTGGTAACTGATGCTCCCGCAACACACTTTCAATTAACAAAAAGAGAGGTTGAGAGAGCCGTAAACCGGGAAGAATACTTAGGGATTAGCTCTGTATACTCTCTTATTCTATCACAAAGATGAGAGCAACCATTTAACAAAAACTACATACCCCTTGCCGTACCGACTATCTTGTAGGTGAATCAATAAGAAAGAGTCGGGTAAAGCAATTTCTGGAGAACCCCTTGTCTTTCAACTAGAGCTTCGATATAATGGACTTTGTCGCTAATCAACTCAGTCTATGCGCCTATAGCTCAGGGGATAGAGCACTGGTCTCCGGAACCAGGTGCCCAGGTTCGAATCCTGGTAGGCGCACCATATTGAAAAAACGGCAACCGAATGTGGTTGTCGTTTTTTCTTTTGCCTCATCGAGATGGGGGTTAACTGATGTTGACCTTTCCTGACCTTTAAGCTATCATGGAAATACAATCCAAACTTTTTCCGACAGAGGAGGAACTACGCATGAATTTAATTCCTTATGTTGTCGAACAGACAAATCGTGGGGAGCGGTCCTATGACATCTACTCCCGCCTTCTTAAAGATCGTATCATCTTCTTGGGTAGCGAAATCAATGACGCTGTAGCCAACACCATCGTCGCCCAAATGCTTTTTCTGCAAACGGAAGATCCTAATAAAGATATTCAGCTCTACATCCACTCCCCTGGTGGATCCATCTCCGCTGGCTTTGCCATCTACGATACCATGCGCCATGTTAGTTGCGATATTCAAACGATCTGCGTCGGTATGGCAGCTTCCATGGGAGCATTCCTACTTTCCTCTGGAACTCCAGGGAAACGACTGGCCCTCCCCAACAGTGAGGTCATGATTCACCAACCTCTCGGTGGTGCCCAAGGACAGGCATCCGATATTGAAATCAGTGCCAAACGGATTCTCCGTATGCGAGATAAGCTGAACAAAATTCTTGCAGACCAAACAGGCCAAACCCTGAAAAAAGTTCAACAGGATACAGACCGCGATTTCTTTATGGAAGCGGAAGAAGCTAAAAAATACGGCTTGATCGATAAAGTGATCACCCAAGCAACCAAATCCTGAGTTTAGCCCAATCGATCATGTACATAACCTCCTTACTTTGTAAGGGGGTTTTTTTATGACCCATACTTCTTTACTATTTTTAAGATAATTAGCATCAATCAATTAAATCTCATTGCTTGATCTAAAGGTCTATGATACGTTGAAAAGGGATGAGATGGGCAGGTTGAAGGAGGAAAGTGAACGAAAATGAGGACTACTGCTCTTGCTTTAATCATGTGTTTATTCGCATTCATGGTAGCTCCCTCCGCCTTCGCCGATAATTCTTCGGAGACCAACCAACAACCACTTGAAGGTACTTATTCAATTAAGGATGGTCAACATCGTGTTCAGGTCACCCTTCCTCACGCTGTAAATCCTCAGGGAAGCTGGATCGTTACTTTGAACGGAAGCGATGAGCAAATGTCACAAGAAGGATCTCGCTTGCGGCAATTCACTTCCAATTATAAAGATCTTATTCCTGGGAGAGAATATCAGGTGATCGCTGTCTGGTATGGAAAAAACAACGGCCAGGCGATGGATCTCGACACCTGTTTTCAATTTAAAGCGGAGGATCCGACCACTAAAGAAGGCAAAACAATCAAAATGGTTGATTGCGGATTTAACTCCTCTCCTAAAGAAACTTCAACATCCCCGGAAAAAGAATCGAATAGCACACCTAATGCGCCAGAAAAGGAAAAAGCAACTTCTGCAAAAGAGGAGTCTAGCAAGCTCCAAAACCTGAATAGCGCTTCAAAAGAGGATCCGCAAGCCTCTGTCCCTTCACCATGGGGATCTACAGGTATTCAACTGATTTTGGTTGGATGTGCCCTGATGGGCCGTCGCCACTCTTCTACACATCGAAAATAACCCTACTCCTGGAAATCTATCGGTTATGATGGCGAAGGAACTGTTGTAATATTTACTACCATCAAATAACTTCGACTTCATTCACAATGTAGTACCAAATCAGATTAAACACCCGTCCCGATTCGGGATCATCATTTGCCCATCCTCCCTTGAACAGGCCATATGGTCTGTTCTTTTATGAAGAAAACCAACAACAACAAATAAAGGTAGCCTAAGGGCCACCTTTATTATCTAGAATAGACAGGCTTGTCCACATTTCAATAGAAATGAATAAAATTACCAACGGAGCTCGCAGGGATGGTCCGTGTGCTAAACCCATAACGTGGATTATAGTTATACTCTTCAATCGTAATCTTCGATCCCTTAACTTCCTTCACAAAGGCTACATGACCAAAACGACTAGCGTTATCCCCTGCATCCCACTGGGCAATGGCGCCTACTTTAGGAGTACGGTTCACAGAATATCCAAGATTGCTGGCATTGTTATCCCAGTTCGTTGCATCGCCCCAGCGGCCGCCACGCATCATATTGGAAAATTTCTTACCGTGTTGGTTCATACGCCAGGCCACAAAAGATGTACATTGCCGATTATAGAATCCCCATGCGTCTACTCCACTTGTACTGGCATATTTAAATGGATAGAGAGAAGCATCTACTAGGGTCAATCTCTGGAGTGCTTCTTTTATAGAATCTTCTTTATCAGATATTTTGGATAGTTTTTTCTTCGCTTCATCAATATCCTTTTGCACAGATACATATATTTTACGCGCTTTTTCTGCCTGTTTCTGTTGTTTATCCGCTAATCCTTTATATTTACTTACCAGTTTCTTCTTTTCATTCTCAACCTTGAGGAACTGATTCATCAAGGTTTGATCTCTCGCTAATATCAAACGAAGAGTTTGAAAGCGTTCAAAGAACTCTGTTATAGAACCCGATTGTAAAAGAGTTCGCATATTTCCCATATCACCATTTTGAAAGATGACTCGAAACCGGTCTTTAAAAAGACCTTCGTAATAGTCCCGCTTTTTCTTATTTTCCTTTTGCTGCTTTTCTACATCTGCAATCAAGCGGTTTGTCTTTTCGATATCTTTTTCGATTTTAGTAACTTCTTTTTTAGGTTTAGCAATCTTCTTACGCAGCTTGTTCAGCTCATCTTGGACTTTACCCTTTTTGTCGCGGATATCCTCGAGATCCTTCTTTTTTCCTCCTCCGGCGCCATACACCGGACTTGGTTGAAGGACTCCCACGAGTAGGATGGCGGTCAGCAGAACAGCTAACCAGAAGCGTAACCCTCGTTCGTGGGGCATTAATACCATGCGATTTACCTCCCTGATCTCCCGCAGACTCCAACACCTCCCACGTTTCTAAAATAAAAAAATGCTCCCATTCTTTTATTCGTATCGTTTCGGTATTTTTTGTCCACTTTTGGCGGGAAAATAAAAAATATTATGAATGATTCCTTTCAAGCCATAACCTAAGGACACAACAGACTCCCTATAATGGCTACTTCCTTCGCGTTTAAGAAAACAATTTCCTGCCTAGATAATAAATTTATACCTTTTGTCCTGAGGTATCTATTGGTAGTTGGTCTTTTGGCCTATTGTTCGACTGGCTTACTACGCGTAGGATGGAGAAACTAAAAACAATAAATAAATATAATAAAACCCTAGTTGCTAGGCAACTGGGGTTTTAAACATGTATATCTTCCTTACCAATAAGGAAAGAACGGTATCACTTGATCCATAAAATCACTATCATCTGCAACATTTTTATTTTCTTGGCGATTACGAAGGTAGTCTCCGAGAACGATACCGCCCCCCGTACTTTTTTGCATCACCATCGGTTTGACATTGACCGTGTTCCCCCAACTGAATGCTCCCGCACTAGAAAAGGTTTCAACTTTCATCTCTCGGATATTGTTGAGAAAAGACATCATGACCGCCTCCTTCTCCACCATCCTATGCACTGGAAGGTTGTTGGGTCTCCGCCTAGTCAAAAACTTTCTCGCAGACAAAGGTCTTATACGAAAAAAGAGGATATATGCTCATATATCGAGCATAATCCCCTTTATTAGTTTAGTATACTCAAACAAGTGAATGACGACTTTTTTATTAGAGAATTGTATTACAAATCTTCTTTGCCAACGATCTTAGCTAACGCCTCAATTGCTTGTTCCGCATCAGAACCATCCGCAGAAATGGTTATTTGCGAACCATGTGCAACAGCTAAACTCATAATTCCCATAATGCTTTTGGCGTTTACTCTTTTGTGTTCTTTACTAACAAAAATTTCGGAGGAATACTTGTTGGCTTCTTGGACAAAAAGGGCTGCTGGACGAGCATGGAGCCCGGTTTTCAGGTTAACATTTACTATACGTTCAACCATTTTTTATCTCCTCCATCATGGTGGTATGGTATATCAATATGCCCAACATCATACCTAGGATCGAATTATCCTTGGGTAGCGGCAGGATCATTTAACTTGCCTGCAATTTCGTCCAGCTTGCGAAGACGATGATTCACAGCGGATTTACTCACCTTCCGCGGGAGCATTTGGCCCAATTCTGTCAGTGAGATCTCGGGGTGTTGCAATCTCATCTCCGCCACCTCACGTAAGCGACTCGGCAGTTGATCCAGCCCTATCTCCCGCTCAATCCGGCGAATATTCTCCACTTGACGCATCGCCGCCTGGATCGTTTTATTTAAATTCGCCGTTTCACAATTGACCAGACGATTGACCGAGTTACGCATATCCTTCATAATTCGCACATCTTCAAATTGAAAGAGGGATTGATGTGCCCCGATAATATTAAGGAACTCACCAATTTTATCTCCTTCCTTAATATAAGCAACATATCCTTTTTTTCTCTCCAACCACTTCGCATGAAGATGATACCCATTAAGGAGACGACAAAGACCTTCGCTGTGATCTTGATAGGTAGAGAGAATTTCTAAATGATAGGACACACTGTCCGGGTTGTTCACGGACCCACCTGCAAGGAAAGCACCTCTTAGGTAGGAACGACGGCAACATTCCTTCTTGATCAGCGCAGGGTCAATTCCCTCGATACGATCCAGCCCTTTTCCCAGTATACACAAATCACGGAGGATGTTTTCTGCATGAGGGGGACCTAACCGGATCACATAGGTGTTATTTTTTTTCAAACGCACCTTTTTTCTCACCAGCACCTCGGGCTGTACTTCATAGCGCTCCTTTAATAAGCTATAGGTGTGGCGAGCAATTGCGTTATTTTCTGTCGTCACTTCAAGACCGATTCCGCCTCCATGTAAGGAGATTACACCATTGATCCGTACCACGGCAGAAAGTTCCGCCCTTTGACAGCATGGTTTGGAGGCGACACGAGTCAATTCCTGTTTCACCCTGGAGGCAAAAGACATAGGACATCCCTTCCTCTTCACTTCACTTGCAGATCAACCGCATGATACAACGACTTAAAAATGAAGCATTATGGCGGAGGAAATCTCGAGCTTCTAATAAATTGGTTGCAACGGTGTCACAACCCAGCTCCCGGATACGATCTCTATCCAGAACAACTGGAGCAGCTCCCTCGGCGGCATATCTTTGTTGAATGGCAAGGGGTGGCATCGCATCATTGGCGATCACTACATCAAACAATCCCTTACCAACATGTCGATAGATAGCCTCTACATGATCAGCGGCAGTATACCCATCAGTTTCCCCAGCTTGAGTCATCACATTGCAAATATAAATTTTTTTTGCTGAGGAAGCTTGAACCGCATCCGCCATCCCTTGAACAAGTAGATTGGGCAATAAGCTTGTATAGAGGCTACCGGGACCAATCACAATTCCATCCGCTTGGGCGATTGCCTCCAGTGCTTCACCAACAGGCTTTGCATCCTTTGGGTCGATAAAAACCCGTTCGATTCGACGCCCTACTTGAGGAATGTTTGACTCCCCTTCTATTAGCCTACCATCGCTCAACTTTGCCTTCAGAGTGATGGTTTGGGCCGTGGAAGGAAGCACTCTTCCTCGGATGGCTAATACTCGGCTCAACTCCTGAATTCCGTGATTAAAATCTCCTGTAATATCTTTCAATGCGGCAATGATTAAATTACCTAAATTATGCCCTGCTAAACCATCTCCATTGGAAAATCGGTATTGAAGCATCTTCTCTAATAACGGTTCCACATCTGCCAGTGCGACAAGGACATTGCGCACATCACCCGGAGGCGGCATTTGCATATCATTACGGAGTCGACCTGAACTTCCTCCGTCATCTGCTACTGTTACAATTGCGGTGAGATCGAAGGGGGACTTTTTTAACCCCCGTAATAGGACAGAAAGACCCGTCCCCCCTCCAATCACTACTAGCCGGGGTCTCGCTTTCTTTTTTTCGGCTGCTAGATCACTCATGATCGCCACCTCTTCCCCCCCACTTACCGGCGTCTAATTTTTCTCGATATCTCGGTGTGCGACGCGTGTTCCTTCTGTGTCTCTGAACCATCGATTCAGATATTCAGTGACTGCCACAGAACGATGTTTGCCACCAGTACATCCGATACCTACCACTAAACTCATCTTTCCTTCCCGCTGATAATGGGGTAAAAGAAAGTTGAGCATATCCGTTAATTTATCGAGAAATTGTTTCGTCTCTTGCCACTTCATCACATACTCATATACGTCTGAATCTTTCCCTGTGTGAGGTTTTAATGAGGCTACATAATGAGGATTTGGCAAAAAACGAACATCAAAGATCAGATCCGCATCGATGGGAACTCCATACTTAAAGCCAAAGGATTGGAATGTAACTGTCAGGGTATTTTCTCCTGTAGCTGTAAAGCGAGAAATGATACGCTCTTTTAACTGCACTGGCTTCATCATACTGGTATCAATGATTTGATGGGCACGCCCTTTGATCTCATCCAAAAGGTTTCGCTCAAGACGTATCCCATCCATTGTTGTACCTTCCGGGGAAAGAGGATGACGGCGGCGGGTCTCTTTATATCGCTGTACCAGCACCTGATCACTTGCATCGAGATAGAGGATTTGATAATGAATCCAATGATGTTTCTCCAGCCTGTCCAAGGAATCAAATAAGGATAAAAAGAAATCCCTACCCCTTAGGTCGATGACCAATGCTGTTTTACGCATCCCACTCGATTGCTCTAGTAGCTCTGTCAATTTACCCAACAGAACCGGGGGCAAGTTATCAATACAGAAAAAACCGAGATCCTCTAGACTCTGCATGGCAACAGTCTTACCTGCACCAGACATTCCTGTGATCACTACCAGATTGATCTCCTGCCTATTTTGTGCCACTGGCGCCACCCACTTTCCTTTGCACATATTCTATTCCATTTTACCTTAAAATTTCTCCTTTTGCTGTTAATCCGGCGGCACCGATTAATCCAGCATCATTTCCCAAGAGCGCTGGACGAATCAGCACCCCTTTCGCAACGTAAGAAAGGGTTCTCCGATGATAAGCAGCCTCTAGCGGTTCAAAGAGGGTTGAACCCGCTTTGGACACCCCTCCACCAATCACAAACAACGCTGGATTAAAGGTGAGGGAGAGAATAGACATGACATAAGCGAGTGCATCGACGGCTTGCTGAACAACCTCCTGAGCAACAGGATCTTTATCCTTTGCTGCGGAGAAGATCTTCTCTGTAGTCAATGGATCACTTTCATCATGATGAAGGATCGTTTGCTCCCCCCTCGCGATTGCTTCCTGCATTAGACGCATAACTCCTGTCGCCGATGCAATCGTCTCCAAGCAACCGTGACGCCCACAACCACAAAGAGCACCATCTTGCTTCACAGGAATATGACCAATCTCTCCCGCCATCCCAGTAGACCCATGGACTAGACCACCATTGGCGATGATGCCACCGCCTACCCCTGTACCTAAGGTAATACAGATCAAGTCCTTAACCCCTACCCCTGCCCCACTCCATGCTTCTCCCAGAGCAGCCACATTGGCATCATTGTCGATCGTGACGGGGAGTGCTAACGCTTTCTCTAAAATCTTTCTTATGGGTACATCGTTCCAGGAGAGGTTTGGCAACTGGACAATATGACCTTGAGGAATATCGAGAAATCCTGGTAGACCGACCCCTACCCCCGCTATATCCTTCCAAGGGATATTCGCCTCGGTAGCAAGTTGTTTAGCCACCGAAGCGATCTCGAGCAAAGCTGCTTCGGCTCCTTCTTTTTGTGGAGTTGGGTGTTCTATGCGACCTAATAATTGTCCTCGTGCATCGACTATCCCCATTTTTACTTGAGTTCCACCTATATCAATCCCTAACGCGTGTTTGTTCATCCACTATCCCTCTTCTCACCTAAGAATTTAAGTACATCGAAATCTGTACATGTAGCAGGTATATGGCAATAGGTGATTGTGACGAATCTTCTGTCACTAACGATGCAATTACCCTACTCTCTTCATATCTCTTTCCCTCAGATTATCTTATATTCACCTTCATATGGGGAACTAGTTGTGCCAGTGATGTGATAGCAGAACTTCCTCAGGAGAATAGACGAGACGCCCAATAAATAACCCATTATCAGGAAGCAATAGCCGTGAGAGGATCTGATGATCCATCTCGGATGTGGGGAGTATAGGAAAAGCGTCCTTTGATAGCCAAGAAAGCTTCCCTTCTGGGGAATCCTCCATTAAGATACCTTCATAATTCGAGGCTCGAAAGCAAAACATCATCCACTCTTTTTCTAGCTGGCCATCCTTCTCTATACACATCGTCAGAACTCCAGCAAGGACAGGGTTGATTAAACGAAGTCCCGTCTCTTCCTGATACTCCCGACATACCGCTTCTGTAATCGTCTCCCCAGCTTCTACTTTACCCCCTGGGGCCACCCACCACCCACGGCGTGGTTTTTGGAGTAGCAGAATTTGATCCTTCTTCTGCAATAGGCAATTGGCGATCCGTTGCATCTGTATTCACCTCAGCCATTTCTAAGAGTCCTGTCCCTTCTATTGACCTCTACAATTATTGCGCCTGGGGACCCTTCAAGTAACTTTTTGTACACCCAGCTTCACCTACACAAAAAATGAGGGAAATCCCCCATTCCCCCATCCGTTCATCTATCAATTATACCTGAATGACCTTCACTCACAAAGTGTTGCTTATTTTTACCGATCCGAGACGATATGAATATCTACCGTTTGAAGTCGTTGCATAATCCAGTTAATAATGGACCCTTTCCAGATCTCCTCCCAGCGTGTACGTGCAGATTGACCCATGATGATCTGGGTAATGTGATGTTCTTGGCATACATCAACGATTACTTGAGCTACTCGACGTGCTCCCGCTTCTCTTAACACAAAATCCCCATCAAACTGATGGGTTAGATTACGCCACTCTTCCACTGTTTCTTCAGACTCATTGCCCACACTACTTCGAGGGCAGATATGCAAAACAACCAATTTTGCCCCTAAACGATTGGCAAGTCGCCAACCACGGCGAATCAGCTTCCCTGCGTTAGGACGGTACTGAACACAAACGAGAATCCTCTCTAATACCCCTGCTGGTTCATCAATCCCCTCTCCAATTCGTTCCTTTACTAACTGTTCATCGATATCATCGGCTACTTCTCTAAGCGCCAGCTCCCGTAATGCAACCAGATTCCCCTTCTTAAAAAAATGGTTCAGGGCTTGCTCAATCTTATCCGAGGTATATATAAGACCTTCCTGCAATCGTTCTCGCAGGGTTTCCGGACTCACATCCACCAGTTTTATCTCATCCGCCTCACTTAACACTGCATCAGGTACCCGCTCATTAATCCCTACACCAGTAACCTTAAGAACAATATCCCGCACGCTCTCCAGGTGCTGAATATTCATCGCTGTCCACACATGAATACCTGCTTGTAAGATGTCATGAATATCTTGGTATCGTTTGCGGTTTTTTGTGCCAGGTACATTCGTATGAGCCAGCTCATCAATGATGACGACCTCTGGATTACGAAGAAGAATTCCTTCAACATCTAACTCCTCCAGGTTAATCCCCTTGTAATGAATTTTTTTCTGGGGCAAAACTTCTAATTGACTAACCTGCTTTGCCGTCTCTTCACGACCATGAGGCTCAATCAGCCCGATAACGATATCCACCCCTTTTTCTTTTAGCTCATTCGCTTCTCGCAACATGGCATAGGTCTTTCCTACACCGGGTGCCGCACCCACATACACCTTCAAACGTCCCCTCTTCATCTTTTCAATTTTGCGCAGGATCTCTTCGGGAGTTAAGCGGCGGTATTGTTGTCCATTGCTCGATGGAGTCACCTTCTATCACTCCTCCTTGACTCATCATAACCAAAAGAGGCTGATACTCAGCCTCTTTCCGTAATTAACCCTTGTTCTTTTGCACAATAGCATCTAACGCCTGATTAAGCTTCAACACATTGACGCGTGGTTCACCAAAGACTCCTAACTCCTTTTTTTCTGTATAGAAAGAGACCAAGGATGATAGTTTTTCTTCAGATACTTTCGTCGCACGTGCTACTCGGGGAATTTGGAAGCGGGCGGCTTCCGGGGAAATCTGGGGATCAAGACCTGAGCCCGAGTTTGTGATCAGATCGAGGGGTACATCACCCTTTGTCGCACCTGGATTCTCCTTTAATCGCTTCGTCGCTTCTTTTTCTGTCCTCTCTATCATTTGCTTGTTGGAGGGGGCATAGTTTTCTGAGCCGGAGCCCGATGCATCGTAATCAATGGAAGATACTCTTCCATGAAAATAACGATCAGACGTAAATTTTTGTCCTATGATCTCAGAGCCAAGGGCCTTTCCTTTACTATCTTTCATGATACTCCCCTGGGCTTGATAAGGAAAAAGCAGCTGAGAGAGTCCCGTCATCAATAACGGATATACCAAACCGCATATGACAACCATGAGAAGGGAGATTCGTATCGCCTTCATTGTATTTACACCTCATTTCTTAGTCATCCTTCAGGGGCTTTCGCCGCAGCTTCCTCTTTTTTTCTATATGGGCACGAGAGTGAGGCTTCTGCGGAACACTTCGTAAAACCCGTCTAATTGTTGTTCTAATCCTCATAGAAACACCCCCAAAATGATATCGATCCCCTTAATCGCTATGAAAGGTACAATGACTCCACCTAAACCGTAAATTAGTAGATTTCGGCGTAGAAGTTTTACTGCGGGCATCGGTCGATAAGTGATTCCCTTCATGGCAAGTGGGATCAATAACGGAATGATAATCGCGTTAAAAATCAATGCAGAGAGAATAGCACTCGTCGGAGATTGTAGGGCCATAAAGTTGAGTGTCTTCATTTCTGGAATCGCCAGGGTAAACATCGCCGGAACAATCGCAAAGTACTTGGCCACATCATTTGCGATACTGAAAGTGGTAAGTGCCCCTCGAGTCATCAGGAGCTGCTTACCGATCCCAACTACATCGATAATTTTAGAGGGATCCGAATCCAAATCGACCATATTGGCCGCTTCCTTTGCAGCTACTGTACCGCTATTCATAGCAATTCCCACGTCCGCCTGGGCAAGGGCTGGGGCATCATTGGTACCGTCGCCTGTCATGGCCACCAATTTCCCCTTGGCTTGTTCCTCTCGGATCACACGAATCTTATCTTCTGGAGTGCTTTCAGCGATAAAGTCATCGACCCCAGCTTCATTCGCAATCGTAGCCGCAGTCAACGGGTTATCCCCTGTACACATGACTGTCCGGATACCCATCCTGCGCAATTGTTCAAAGCGCTCCCTCATTCCTGGTTTTACCGTATCCTTCAGATAAATAATCCCGAGAATCTCCTTATCTACAGCAACCGCTAGGGGAGTACCCCCCATCTCGGCAATTCGTGTTGTTTCGCTATCTAAACTCTCCGGTACAACACCACCTTGCTGAGTTACAAAACCTTTGATGGCATCGACGGCTCCTTTACGCCATGATTGACCCGATAGATCCATCCCGCTCATCCTTGTTTCCGCTGCAAAGGGGATAAACTCAGCCTCCACATATGGAGCCGGATCGATAACCACTCCTTGCTCATTAGCAAGGGTTAGGACAGAGCGTCCTTCTGGTGTCTCATCCTTCAATGAAGCCAGAACTGCCGCTTCACGAACCTCTTCCTCTCCTCTCTTACCAACGGGTACAAATTCAGAAGCCATCCGGTTTCCATAGGTTATGGTCCCTGTTTTGTCGAGAATCATCGTGTTTATATCGCCAGCAGCTTCAACCGCCTTACCCGACATGGCTAACACATTAAAGCGAGTAACACGATCCATTCCTGCAATTCCGATAGCAGAGAGTAATGCACCGATCGTCGTAGGAATTAAGCAAACCAAGAGCGCAATTAACGTAGAAAGCTCCAATTTCACCCCGACATAAGACGCAATTGGCGGTAGTGAAACAACAACCATGAGAAAAATAATGGTCAAAGTAATGAGTAGTGTATTAAGAGCAATCTCGTTAGGCGTCTTTTGTCGAGCAGCCCCTTCAACAAGGGAGATCATCCGATCCAAAAAGGATTCTCCTGGATCTGTAGTAATACGTACCTTGATCCAGTCACTCACCACCTTCGTGCCACCCGTCACTGAACTAAAATCTCCCCCCGCTTCTTTAATGACAGGAGCTGATTCACCAGTGATTGCTGACTCATCAATCGATGCCAATCCCTCTGAGATCTCTCCATCTCCAGGAACAAGATCCCCACTTTGGACGAGCACCATATCCCCTTTACGTAGTTCCGTGGAGGAAACAAGGGTCTCTTTCCCCTTATCATCCAGCTTACGGGCTTGGGTGTCTGCCTTTGTTTTTTTCAAGCTATCCGCCTGTGCTTTTCCCCGACCCTCTGCCAATGCTTCCGCAAAGTTAGCGAAGCAAACCGTAAAAAATAAAATCAGAAAAATAGTAAAGTTATACCCCACTCGTCCTTCCGCACCAAAGAAACCAGGTGCTAAAGCCATCAACAAAGTTAATAGGGTACCGATTTCTACAACGAACATAACCGGATTTTTCATCATGGTCAGGGGATTTAGCTTGATGAAACTATCAATAACCGCCTGACGAAGAATCCCCCTCTCAAACATTCCTTGTTTCGGTTTCTGCGATTCATTATTCTTCGACTCTGTATGAAGCACCTGGTCCTGAGCCATGATGTCATCTCTCCTTTATCCTATCGACAAAAACTCTGCAATCGGGCCTAGTACTAACACGGGTAAAAAGGTGAGTGCTCCGATGAGTAGCACTGTACCTGTGAGGACGACGCCAAAAGTAGCATTATCCGTCCGGAGGGTACCGATTGTCTCAGGAACGGGTTGTTTATTAGCCAGGGAACCCGCTACCGCCAACAGGGCAATGATCGAGATATACCGTCCGATCAGCATCACCACCCCTGTTGAGATATTCCAAAAGGGAGTTGCATCTCCCAATCCTTCAAAGCCTGATCCATTATTGGCCGAGGAGGAGGTGAATTCATATAGCACCTGGGTAATCCCATGAAATCCCTCATTACTAATGGCACCCATCCCCAGCGGAGTAAGAAACGCAATCGCTGTCGGGATCAATATCGCGAGCGGATGGGACAAGAGAGCCAATACAATAAATTTCATTTCACGAGATTCGATTTTTTTGCCGAGGAACTCCGGTGTCCGACCCACCATCAGCCCTGCGATAAATACGCCTAGTAACGCATACATCATCATATTGACAAACCCAACTCCCTCACCGCCAAAAACGGTGTTAAACATCATCAACATGAGGGGAACCATGCCTCCAATGGGGGTCAGCGTATCGTGCATATTATTGACCGTCCCTGTTGTAGCTGCTGTAGTAACGGCAGTGAATATAGCAGACATGGATATCCCAAAACGTGTCTCCTTCCCTTCCATACTTCCTTGAGAAGAATCGAATCCCCGTTCAACCAATGCCGGATTTCCTGCACTTTCAGCGAGATGGACGGTTAACAACATCATCAGAAAAATTGCCATCATACCACCGAAAATAACCCATCCCTGTTTAGGATTTTTCGCTATTCGTCCATAAGCAATGGGCATCGCCGCAGGGATACTCCACATCGCAAGAATTTCAAGGATGTTGGTTAATGCGGTAGGGTTTTCAAAGGGATGGGCTGAGTTAGCTCCAAAGAATCCACCACCATTGGTCCCTAAATGTTTAATCGATTCAAGGGACGCTACTGGCCCTCGAGCAATGACCTGCTTTGCTCCCTCCAGAGTTTGGACCGTAGTATTGGCATCCAGGGTTTGGGGCACTCCTGCTGCTACTAGCATCAAGGTTAAGAGAATCGCAAGGGGAAGCATCAAACGAATGTGCCCACGCACAAAATCTTGAAAAAAGTTACCGATTGTCTTCCCCTTCCGAGTGATTCCTCGAATAAACGCCATCGCAACAGACAACCCTGTCACAGAGGAGGTAAACATCATCATGGTAATCACAATAATCTGCGACAAGTTGCTAAGTCCTGACTCCCCACTATAATGTTGCAGATCTGTATTCGTCATAAAGCTTATGGCTGTATTAAAAACCGATGTGGGATCCATATTGGTAATCCCATTGGGGTTAAGGGGTAGCCCTCCCTGAAAACGCAAGATCAGATACGCAAACCCCAACAAGATACCATTGACCAGCAAAAGAGCTTTTACATATTCCCACCAGGTCATTTCTAACCGGTTATCGATGCCACTTAAGCGAAAGATGACTTTTTCCATAGGAAGGAAAAAACGATCCGTCCTATGATTCTCATTGGAAAATATGCTGGCGATATATCTCCCAAGTGGAATTGCAATCAAGATCAATAAGATGATAATTACGGTATATTGAATCAGTGCGCTTCCCACATTCCTCTCCTCCTACTATCCATCAAAATTTTTCCGGGTATATCAGTGCATATATCAAATAAACAAACACGGCAATCGCTATACCAAGAACAAGGATCATCACTTCTCACCCTCCTGATCTAATCCATTACACCATCGCGCAAAAGCGTAAAACGTAGCAAATGAGGCTATCAGTACTAGTATCATCCATACATCCATCATCAGCTCCAACCCCTTTTCGCAAAACACACATGTGCCAAAAAATAAAAATACCAACACTACCTTTGGATAAACTCATAGATGGATACGCTCACTGATCTCCATCATCCAAAGAGTGTTGGTCTAATCTCTGCCTCAGCATCGCTGTTGCAGGAGGTTCTACCGCTCTTATTTTCTATCATGTTACGTTGAGTCAATGAATCAATGAGTAGGTAACGCGAATCTCACCAGTCATTGGTCGGACATCAAATCCTATAAATTGAAGAGGATAACCAACGATCTCCTTCATTTCCTCCTCCAAGTAGCTACGGACCATTTCGTACAGATTAGAACGAATCTCGCGAATGAGATGACCCCTTTCATCAAAACGGAGCATGCTTTCCTCCTCTTTAGTTAGGACCCCTTCCTGTTCTACGATTAATAGACCTTCGCTAATGCGGCATCGAACCTGTCTGGTTCCTTTGCCAACAAGCTCTTTATGGACTCGAGTAAAAAGTTCACATACCTTGGCTTCTTGAACACCTTTACTTATTCTAGGTTCTTTCAAAGTCCCAGCCATGATGTTCCACCTTCCAATCGGTGATCTAAATTTACGTAAAGCAAACAGCCGTCGACAAACCAGGTTTTATCCAGATGCTTGTGTATTAATAACCTGATCTATCCACCGCTTATTCTACGTCCAGCATAAAACCTACGCTTTACGTCGAATCTGCCATGGTTGACTCATTTTCAAATAGAAAAACCGCCGAAGTGGTTATACTTCGACGGCTTTTGGCCATGCAAAATAAACCACCACTCCTCTTCATAACGCTTACGAGGTTAGCTGACGGATTCGGATGGTTGTGAAGAGTTCACCCTACCTGGACTATCATCCAGGATTCACCCCACTTAAATGGTTCCCCCGCTCCAACGGGACCCGTTGGATTCAGCGATTGAATGGTGCAACATATAATTGTCTTTCAGTCGATGGAGATATCATACTCCCGATAATTAATCCCGTCAATACTTTTTTTACGTTCCTGACATTTACCTTTAAATAAAGGTAGATAGGGGATTACTTCTTCAGGGAGCGGATCACATGATCCGCTTCATCGGCTTGATGATTTATCCGTGTTTCCACAATGATACCACCATGCCTGTACACCATTATTTTATCTAGTAGATGGGGATATTTTCCTTGGATCAACTGATAGGCTAGTTGATACTGATCAGTTAACCATTCGTTCTCCCATTCCTCTCCCCATACAGGTTCATCTTCATCCGGAGAGTTTGGACTCATTCTTCTAGTTCCAATTAATCCATAGAGAAAATGGCCGATTCTCTTCACTTTCATATGGCTAATAGAGTCTGCCTTTTCCCAAGCACTATACTCCAATAGATTGCTCCCCAACTCTCTCTGAATAACGAGCACGAGTATTCCTGCCTTTCTTCAACGAATACAACAAAGACCAGCTCATCCAGTGTTTATCACACGGGTTAGCTGGTCTTAAGGTCCGTCTCTTCCCGGTACGGAACTTCTACCTGCTTAGTAATTGCGGTAATCATACATCTCTAGCGCAAGATCGTCAACTATTCTTCTGGCGTTCATGTTCGATAAATTTTTGTTGAAAGTCCTCTGTCACTTTCTCCATCAAGACTTTCCTTGTCAGAATACCTTCAAAGCGATTCTCAAGATCGATGACTGGGATATAAGGGCGGTCGATCAAGACATCAAAGGCAAAGGAGAATATGGAGTTAGCGAGAATCCCCGAATGGTTTTGATTCATGACATCTTTCACCTGAGAATGGGATAGTTTCGCAAATTGAAAATCATTTCTAGTCAGCATATAATCCAGGATATGAGTTTTGCTTACAACCCCTTCGACCTTTCCTTCACTATCGATAACAGGTACCGAAGCATACCCTTTTCGCGTCAAGACGATCAGGGCCCTTTCCAACGTCCAATCGGGTTCAACGACAATTACCTGATTTGCTGGAATGACCAGCGATGAAATCTCTTCATCAAACAAGGATACTTTCTGATTGTTCATGATGGATCCAATCCTTTGCATTCATAATGAATGGTGAATGTGAAGGGTTCCCTGCCCATAATGGATATCCCCATAAACCAGTCTAGCAAAACGTGACTGCTCCCATGAAAAATCCCCTCAAGGGAGGGGAGCTGCAGACACCTCATCAAAAAAGCGAATCACATTCTCATCCTTCTTCGCTTCCTTACTTGCCAAACGAAATTCCTCCACACCATCACGAAATAAGATAAAGGTAGGAACTCCTTTCACATGAAATTCCTCAGCAATCTTACGGGACTCATCCACATCCAATTCACCGAAGTGAAAATGGGAGCCATAACGATCTTCCCATTCCGGCATAGAGAACGCGATACGCTTACAATCAAAACACCAACTAGCACTAAATTCTACCAGCTTAACACCTTCTGAGATAAAGGGTTTGAAGGTCGATTGATCCAGTCTCTCCATCGTCTCTTCCTCCTCGGCACTACGGTGAGCGCCATGAGAATTGAGAGTTTCCTTTTACGTTACACGCCTGTTCTATCAAACGAACGTGGCGTCCTACGGTGGAGGAGGAAACTTCATGTTTGCGAGCAACGCTTTTCTGAGTAAGAGAAAGCCCGTGTAACTTCGCAACCACATACTCCAAAGCCGCTGCCCAGCCCTCCACTTTTCGTATTTCCGGGAGACTAGGATGATTCTGCCGGAGGAAATCTGCCCAGATAACCTGAGCATCGTTCATATGAGCACTCTCGTATTGACCACTCATCCCTGCAAGACAACACTCGAGTACACGTTCCCAATTCTCCAACCAAGAGGGCATCTCTTGTGACAGTTCACTCGGATGAATCATCACTTCACGTCCCTCTAAAATGGCTCGAAAGGGAACCTCTGCTCCTATTCGCTTTAGAACATACAAGGTCATCCGCTTTAATTCATCCTCTTCTTCCTTACGCATCAAGAAGTTTTTAAGGACTTCCTCAGTTTCGCGATCCGCGATCCACTCCAACACTTGGATTACCTGTACCTTGGTATCAAAATCTCCGTGGTTGAGTGCCCAGAAAAAGGAGGAGCGAATCAGCGGATTTTGTTTAATCTGTTCAGGGATTTTTTCTACCTGTTGGCCCAGTTGCGAAAATTGCTCCTCAAAGGGAAGTTGATAATGATAGCTCACCGTTGGGAGATGAGGAGGGGGCGCCCCCTTCCAACTATCCATTTGATTGAGAAAAAAGGCAGGAACTTTTGAGGAAGGGTCTAGATCTTTCGCCATTCGCCAATACTTCCGAGCTTCCAAAAATCGTTTCGTATTAAATGCAGCCGCCGCTACATAGTGACACAGACTTGCTTGTGGATCTTTTTCCAGCTTGAGAATCCTACGAAACAATTGATAAGCGATATCATGTTCCCCCAGAATCCCCATCGTCGTTCCTAACTTATACGTATGTTCCATATGGTAAGGAAGCCACTTTTTTAGTGTCGTCACCAGTTTATCTCGATCTTCACGCTCCCCGTTATGCTGAGCTAACACCGCAAGGTTACAGAGTGCATGAAGATTGGATGGATCTTCTTCAAGGACTTCACCAATCACTTTTTTCGCTTTATCCAGCTCACCTGTATAGTAATAGGCAAGAGCTAAGTTATTTCGCGCCGCAGAGAAGTCAGGATACTCCGCAACTAATTTTTCCAGTGTATCCGTCGCCTGTAAAAAGCGGCCAGATTCCAATTGAATACGAGCCTCTTCATGACGCCGTAGCCATTCTTTCTTTGGCTTGTGTTCTGGCTTTCTAGGAGGTCTTCCCAATTCATAGGCGAGCATATCCAGCATCTCTACCGCCTCTTGAGCAAATTCTCCCCCTGGCTCCTCTTCTAAATAACGGATCAGATGATCCTCTGCTGTATCAAAATCGTCCATATTGGCTGCATTATTCGCCATATAAAACCAACATTCACTAAGATCGGGATCCACTTGCTCTAAAACGCGTTGCAACACTTCATTCGATTCTTCAAAATGACCCATTTCAGAAAGGATTCCGGCAAGGTTGCAAAGATTGACTGGATTATCCGGTTCCTTTTCTACAGCGAGACGAAAATATTTTAATGCTTTATCGTAACGATGCCGGTCCAAGGAGCGTACTGCCCGCTCAAAAAAGAAGCCGGCGTCTAGTCGTAATCGGACTACGTTATGCTCTCTCTTCAAATTCTTGGCACCCCATTGAGGTTTTTTCATCGTATTCCCCACCCATCAGGGTATTGAAGCTACTCTTCTCAATATCGAAAAAAGTATATCACACTTCAAGAAGATTACCTATTCTCTCATGGTTCGAGGCGATACCCGCCTTTAGCAGTCACATTCCTGCGCGAAACAACGTACTAATCGATCCACCCTCTTGAATCAATTGAATCGCTTTTGATAACAACGAAGCAACGGAGATGACATGGATTCGATCACTGGTGGACCCTGGTTGAAGAGGAATCGAATCCGTGAATAACACTTCTCGGATTCCAGGGTGGTTTAGCTTCTGCAGTCCGTCCCCAGACAAAACAGCATGGGTGGCACAAACATACGCCTCTTTTGCCCCTTTTTCCAATAAACCTTCGATCACACTAACAATCGTCCCACCTGTATCGATGATGTCTTCAATAATAATAGGGGTACGTCCAGCCACTTCCCCAATAATATGGGTTACGCTTGCTTCGTTGTGAACAGGGCGACGCTTCATCATGATAGCAAAGGGAGTATCTAAGTATGATGCCAGCTTCTCTGCCATTTTGACACGACCTGCATCTGGGGAGACAACCACCGGGTTCACTATTTCTTTATTTGCTAGATATTCAGTAATCTGATCCAGAGCAGTCAGATGATCCACAGGAATATGGAAAAATCCTTGGATAGCTGGTGCATGTAGATCCAGGGTAATTACACGATCTACCCCGACCGTATGAAGAAGGTCCGCTACCACCTTAGCTGAAATCGGTTCCCGGGGTGCGTCCTTTTTTTCTTGACGCGCATAGCAAAAGTAAGGTAACACCACCGTTACACTGCGTGCCGAAGCTCTTCGAGCCGCATCGACCATGAAGAGCGTTTCCATCAGGTGGTCATTGACCGGCTGGAAGAGGGACTGAACAAGGTATACATCCGCATTTCGCACACTCTCTTCATAGTGGATATAAATCTCTCCACTTTGGAAGCGACTGATGTGCACCTTCCCAAGGTGCATCCTCAATTCTTTAGCGATTTTCTCCGCCAAGCTCCTGTTAGACGTTCCTGAAAAGAGCATGAATCCTTTGGAATGCATCAGATCCCCCTTACCGGGTAGCACACCCTTAATTATAAGAAAAGCTCTTTTACCCTTTCCGGATATAGGGCCCAAATTCCTGTGTTTTCCTATATTGTACGAATATATAGGACTACACGTCAACGGCCCTCAATGGATTCAACGAGGAAAGGCCACATTTTGTGACTGATTCCTACACGATTCATCGAAATTTTTCGAAAGGCTAAGAAGAGGCTGATTCCAACAAGGCCCTTGCCTTCTTTGAATCAGCCCCTTCTTATTGGCCATGTCGTTTTTTTAATTCGGCTAATACAGCATCCCATGGAAGCTTTTGTTCTCGCAAAAGGACCAGGAGATGAAAAAGAAGATCAGCGGTTTCCCAGGTAAGCTCTTCATGGGAACGATTTTTGGCTGCGATAATCACTTCACCAGCCTCTTCTCCGATCTTCTTTAAAATTTTATCTACCCCTTCATTAAAAAGGTAGGTGGTATAAGAGTCCTTAGGACGTTCTGCTTCGCGTGAGGCAATTACCGTCTCTAGTTCATTAAAAATCGCGTATCGATCCGTTAATCCAGTTCCCTCAGGAAAACAAGAGGTCTTTCCTGTATGACAAGCAGGACCCTTAGGTTGCACCCGAACTAATAACGCATCCTGATCACAGTCCGCACCAATGGAGACGACATGCTGACGGTTCCCCGATGTAGCACCTTTATTCCATAACTCTTGCCGAGAGCGACTCCAAAACCAGGTTTCTCTCGTCTCTAGGGTTTTTATTATAGAATCTTTATTCATATACGCCAGGGTTAGTACTTCCTTACTCGTCGCATCTTGTATAATTGCTGGAATTAGTCCATTGGTATCAAAACGAAGGAGCTCCCAATCGAGGGTAAGAGCCTCACTTTCAATCATCGTACATGTACCCCCTCTTCTCGCAAAGTGGCTTTTAGATCCTCTAGGCTGATTTCTCGATAGTGAAAAATCGATGCCGCCAGTGCAGCCTCAACAGGCGTCTCTTGGAACACCTCTACAAAATCCTCCTCTGTACCCGCTCCACCTGAAGCAATCACAGGTACACGAACAGCAGATGTAACTGCCTGGGTAAGAGGAATATCAAACCCATTTTTCTGCCCATCCTGATCCATACTGGTAAGAAGGATTTCTCCAGCACCAAGGCTGACCGCCTCCTGGGCCCAATCGACCACACGCAATCCCGTTTTCTTGCGACCGCCATGGGTATAGACAAACCAATCATCCTCATCTTCCTCCCAGCGGGCATCAATCGCTACAACGATACATTGATTCCCAAATCGGCGTGCCCCTGCCGCAATCAGTGAGGGGTCAAGGATGGCCGCTGTATTTACCGATACCTTGTCCGCCCCTGCCCGAAGCAGTTGAAACATATCCTCAGGATCACGTATCCCCCCACCTACAGTGAAGGGAATGCGCAACTGACCAGCAGCTTGACGGACCACCTCAATCATGGTTCCTCGCCCCTCCTGGGAAGCAGAGATATCCAAGAAAACAACCTCATCCGCCCCGGATTGATCATACTGAGTAGCCAATTCTACAGGATCACCTGCATCCCTCAGATTGAGAAAGGAGACGCCCTTCACAACTCGGCCATCCTTTACATCCAAACACGGGATAATCCGTTTCCTAATCAATCCTATTCCTCCTTCAACCTAGCCAGAGCCTCTGCTAAATCTACATTCGCCGTATAGAGGGCCTTCCCAACAATCACACCCGTTACCCCTTCGTCTTGATGACGTGCGAGCTCCTGAATGTCCGCCACCGAATGGACTCCACCTGAAGCAATCACCCTTTTACCTGAGGCGAAGGCGAGGTTTCGTACCGCGGGAATGTTGGGGCCATGTAAGGTACCATCCCGGGAGATATCGGTAAAGATGAAGGTCTCCGCGCCAAAGGCTACCATCTCCTTAGCTAGATCCTCTACCAGCACCCCTGAATTCTCTTGCCATCCATGGGTAGCTACACGACCATCCCAGGCATCTAACCCAAGGGCCACTCTATCTCCGTAGGAACCTAACGCCGCTTTCACAAACTCGGGATCGTCAATAGCCGCTGAGCCGATAATGACACGGGATACGCCCCACTCTAGAAGCTCCTCCAACCTTGCCATATCCCGTACACCACCGCCCATTTGCACAGGAATTTGTAAGGTACGGGTAATTTCTCGGATCACGGGTAGGTGAATGGGATCACCGGAACGAGCACCATCTAGATCAACCACATGGAGCCACTCGGCTCCTTCATTAACCCATCGACGGGCAACAGTAAGAGGGTCCTCGTCATATACCGTCTCTGCTTCATAATCACCTTGATATAGACGGACACATTTTCCTCCACGCAAATCAATAGCTGGATAGACGACAAAGCTCATCCTATTGGCACCTCCGTTTTACAGCATAGGCGAGCAAAGTTCTCCAACAAGCGTTGCCCGGTATCTCCACTTTTTTCTGGGTGAAACTGCATGCCATATATCTGATTTCGCCCGACAATGGCTGTCACATCCCCGTAGTAGTCCGTTACTGCCAAGATATCATCTGGATTATCGGGGAAGACATGATACGAGTGCACAAAATAGACAGCCCCCTCTTCCACACTCTTTAATAAGGGGTGCGGACTATGGAAGCGTAGATCGTTCCATCCTATATGGGGAATGTTAAAGTCTCCAGAAAACCGTTTCACATGGCCCGACAAGAGATGTAGCCCCTGATGATATCCGTGTTCATCACTACTCGTAAAAAGGAGTTGCATACCCAGACAGATTCCAAGGAGTGGCTTTCCCTCACAAAGAGCAATATCGCGAATCACATCGACTAAATCCCGTCGCTTCAGCTCCAACATCGCATCGCCAAAAGTGCCTACACCGGGCAAAATGACACCATCGGCAGCTCGGATCGTCTCTTCATCTGCTGTAATGGTGTATTCGTATCCCATTCGCTGTAATGCTTGACTGACACTATATAAATTACCTACACCGTAGTCGATAATGGCGATCATGTTATAACACTCCCTTGGAAGATGGAACTGATTTTACCCGCGGATCAATTTGAATCGCTGTATCTAACGCTCTTCCCAACGCCTTGAAGAGAACTTCAATCATATGATGGGTGTTCCGTCCATAATGAAGAATAACATGCAGATTCATTCTTGCCTCCAAGGCAAGTTTCCAGAAAAATTCATGCACCAGTTCCGTATCAAAGTTTCCTACCTTCTCTCGTGGAAACTCAGCGCTAAATTCCAAATGAGGCCGATTGGAAAGATCCAATATCACTTGACCGAGGGCATCATCCATCGGTACCCAAGCATCCCCATAGCGACGAATTCCTTTTTTATCGCCCAAGGCTTCTCGGATCGCCTGCCCAAGACAAATCGCAATATCCTCCACAGTATGATGATCATCGATCTCATTATCTCCCTGGGCGACCACCTTCAAATCAAATAAGCCATGTTTCGCAAATAAATCCAGCATATGCTCCAAGAAAGGCACCCCCGTGGAGAGCTCCGTTTCACCTTGACCATCTAACTGGATGTTCAACTGAATGTTGGTCTCTTTCGTTGTACGTTGGATACTCCCGCTTCGGTGGTGACTCATACCTACTCCTCCTTCTCAATACGTGCTCGAATGGATGCTGCATGCCCCTGAAGACCCTCGGCTTCAGCAAGGGTAATCACCCCAGGGCCATCACGAAGTAACGCCCTTTGACTATAGGAAATTAAGCTCGTCTTCTTGGAAAAATCATCAACGGAAAGGGCTGAAAAAAATCGAGCTGTCCCATTGGTCGGCAATACGTGATTCGGTCCCGCCAGATAATCTCCCACCGCTTCTGGGCTCCATGGGCCAAGAAAAAGGGCCCCCGCATTCTTTATTTGACCCACCCAGAGCCAAGGATCCTCTACCATCAGCTCCAGATGCTCTGGAGCCAAGCGATTGGCCAGTTCTATCGCTTCTGCCAAATCTCGTGTTATACAAAGAGCACCATGGTTAAGTAATGACGCAGCAGCAATCTCTGCACGAGGCAAAGCTTCACATTGACGCTGAAGCTCATTGGTCACTCCTTCAGCTAAGGAAGCCGATGGGGTGAGCAAAACGGCGGAGGCCATCGGGTCATGTTCAGCCTGGGAGAGTAGATCTGCCGCAATATAGACAGGATCGGCATTCTCATCCGCGATCACCACAATTTCACTCGGCCCTGCAATCGCATCAATATCCACCTGTCCATACACCATCCGTTTTGCAAGGGCGACATAGATATTTCCTGGGCCCACGATCTTATCCACCTGGGGAATACTCTCGGTTCCATATGCAAGGGCCGCTACTGCCTGTGCTCCCCCCATTTTAAATACCCGTGTCACCCCTGCCTCACGCGCTGCAGCCAAAGTGATGGCTGGTACCTCTCCGTCAGGACCAGGCGGTGTCACCATGACCACTTCTTCTGTACCCGCGACCGATGCAGGAATGGCGGTCATCAGCACAGTAGAGGGATAGGCTGCGCGTCCCCCCGGCACATAAAGTCCTACCCGTGCCAAGGGGCGGACTAACTGACCTAAAACCGTGCCATCCTCCTCAGCTTCTATCCAGGAGTTGCTTTTTTGCCGCTCGTGGTAGCTTCGAATCCGTCTAGCCGCAAGGGCTAATGCTTCCTTCGCCCCAGGGGATATCGTTGCCACTGCCGCGTCGATTTCCGATTCCTTCACTTGGAATTGGGCCAGCTCTACACCATCCAATCGGGCTGTCAGCTCTCGTACAGCCGTATCTCCTTCTCTCTTTACACGGGAGAGAATCTCTTGTACAGCCCGTTCTTGCTTTGGACTAACAGCCTCTTCCTCCCGGCGGGTAAATAACTCTGCGGCTTTCACGATGGCAATCATCGCTTTTCTCCTTCCTGCCCGACCACATGGGCGAGTCCCTCCACGATTGCATCGATCCCTTCATTTTTTAACCGATAACTTGCCCGGTTAGCAATCAAGCGAGAGGTGATTTGGGTGATTTCCTCTAATTCAATGAGGCCATTCTCCTGCAATGTGCGACCACTGGATACAATATCGACAATACGATCTGCCAGCCCGATGAGTGGTGCCAATTCTACGGAACCATTTAAGTGAATCACCTGTACCTGCTGTCTTTGCTCCATAAACCAACGATTGGCGATGCGCGGATATTTACTAGCTACCTTTGGGTTAGCAACAGGAGTCCAGTCCGGCATCCCCGCAACTGAGATTCGGCAGGGGCTAATCTTAAGATCGAGTAGCTCATGAACATCCCGTTCCTCTTCCATCAGGACATCCTTCCCTACAACACCAAGATCAGCAACACCGTGTTCCACATAGGTAGGTACATCCATCGGTTTCACCATTAAGAAGGAGATCTTCTCACCAGGTACTTCTACAGTTAGCTTCCGTGAGTCCTCTGTCAGATCAGTCGGCACATTCAATCCGGCCGCTTTTAGGAGTTCTAATGCCTCCCCAAAAATCCGCCCCTTCGGCATCGCAATCGTTAGTGGTGTTCGCTCAGCCATCAAATCCCTCCCCCACATGAAGCACACGATCATAATCCTGGGCAGAGGAATCCATTTCCTCTTCCTTATAGAGGCCAACCACTTTACCTTGATTTCGTAATTCATGAGCCCTTTGAAAAGCTGCTCGGCGCAACTCTTCGGGATACACAAGGGCTATCCGTTCTTCCTCCATCAATCCACCAGGACTCGCCATAATAAGGCGATCCGTTTTCAAAGCGAATCCACGAGCGGGATTGTCCCGATCAAAGCGTTCTAATAAATGATCGTAGCGACCTCCAGAGAGAAGGTAATATCCTTCTGCTCCATATCCTTCAAAATAAATGCCTGTATAGTAATCTAAGCTTCCCACTAATGAAAGATCAAAAATGACATACTCAGCTACGCCCCAATCCTCCAAGGCTGTCCATATAGCACGAAGGTGATTGATCCTTTCCAAGGCACGTTCACAGGATGTCGTCGCTTCTAGCTCTGACAACACCTGATAACCGCCACGGAATCGAAGCAGTTGTAGAAGCTTTTCCCGATTGGTTGAAGGGATATTCAACTCTTTAACGTTCTCGCGGTAGGACACAATGTTTCGCGCCCCAAGGCTCTCTTTCAACTTCGCAACTGAATCACTTGATCCCGTCTGCTCAAGTAAAAGTGCATCCAACAGATCAATATGGCCTACTGCCACTTGAATCGGGGTGATGCCTAACTCTCGGAGCGACTCCACCGCTAATGCGATGATCTCAGCATCCGCTTCTGGGGATGCACCGCCTACCAGCTCTACACCAGACTGATGAAACTCGGCAAACCTTCCTGCTTCCCTATCCTGTGCTCGGAAAACATTCCCATGATAATGAAGACGCATAGGAACAGGTTCATCCCGCAGAAGAGAGGCCACAACACGCGCAATCGGCGCGGTATGATCTGGACGAAGAACTAATGTCTGTCCCTGTTTATCTAATAACTTAAAGAGTTTATCTTCTGCAATGGCACTAGCGCCACCTACCGTCTCAAAATACTCTAAGGTTGGGGTTACTACTTCACGATATCCCCACCGACGGAAGCATGCTTCCACACGGGCTTCTACCCACCGTTTCTTAGCGGTTATATCCGGCGGTAGATCACGGACGCCCGTCGGTTTTTCAAATGTACGTATGTTGGACATCCGTTCCACTCCTCATGCTTACCTTCACATTTACTTTAGTTCGCTAATGAAATGAAGGATTAGGCATTTTCCTAGTAGTGTAACACCCCGTTGATTGACCGTCAATCATATTCCCTGGTTGATTAGCCAGCTTGCTATCCTATGTAACACCTGTCCCCGGTAAGAATATGCCTCCCGTTCTTCCAGGGACATCTGGGCAAAGGTACGGGTTTCACCATCTGGCACAAAGATTCGATTAAAAGGAAATCCCGGCTCATCCGGCATATTTTGGGGAACTTTTCCCAGGAGTCTACCTGGGGTCTTGGCAGAAAAAACTGCCCTTTCACCATCCCATATGACACCCATCGCCCCTTCAAACCAGGCTTGCCTACTCTCCCCTTCCAATAGTTTTAGTATTCCTTTATATCCAATGCGATCAAAGACCCGCTTGGTCAAAATTCCAGGAAAATGAGGATAGGCGGCAAAAAAGATTCCTGCATCATCCACCATCACTCGCTCATATCCTAGTTCACAGACTTGCTTTAACTTCTCCCACGCCACCGCCTCAATACTTCCCGTATCTGGTTCCATCAAGGTGAGCCTTAGCGGAGTGACCTCGATCCCATGGGGTTTTAGTACACGTTCTGCTTCTTTTAATTTATCGTCGTTGGTTGTAGCAAAGGGCAGGATCACTTCACTTCCCTCCATTTCTCTCGTTTCATTATACCCGGTGCATCTCTAGAATACGAAGATATCATTACTTGGTTTAATTCATTATCAACGAGTGAAAAAAAGAGAACATTATCAAAAAGGAGGTCATCCGACTTGCAATCCCTATTTACCATTGTCGGTATCGGCCTGGGGATCATAGGCTTAATTACCAGGATCCGTGGTAAGACCATGGGGTTAGAACTGATCGTTCTTGGCTTGCTATGTTTATTAATCGGATTTTTAGCTTAATCCCATGGCATAATCCCAGTTATATAAAGGATTTCAGGACTTTATTCCTCGGTACCACTCCGTTACGTATCCTCTCCTTTTCCAATTCATCTTTTATGCAAAAAGGCCGCAAACCCTTGTATTATAAGGGATTTTGGCCTTTTTCAAGCGAACACATGGGATCAGATCGTTCTCCTTCCCTTACAAAAAACAGCCCCTTTTATTCATGGGTATCCTGGTAACAAAGAACAAAAGTTGTGAGATCAGCTCCAGCAAACAGCCTTTGTAAGCTCTTACGAGCTGTTAGACATCGCAAATGAAATGACAGATTGGCCAGATCTTCAGTCAAGGATTCGGAAAGTGGCCGACGACTTATTGGAAAATCAGTAATCAAGTGGCCAGAGGGTCGCTTTTTTTGTATGAGTTTGTTTTGCATATTTACTCATTACAGGGTTGCAAATTGAAAAATTTACCACTTGCATAGTGCACACGGTAAATGTTATCTTTTTCTTTGTCAGTTTTTATCCCTTTATTTTATTGTGTACTCCAATGGGCCTTTTCAGGCCTCCTTTAATGGGCCTTATCAAGGCCTTCTTTTTTTGGATCAAAAGGGCAAATATACCTTTTATGGAACCTAACGCATATATTGCCTAGAAAACCATTACTTACAGATTGAAAATTATTCCGTAATCCATTAACTTTATTTTTGTAAGACAAGGAGTACAAAAATAAAAAAAGGGGAGAGAGAAAAAATGAATAACGTAAAAAGAAAAGTGTTTACTGGTGCGTTTGCTTTACTTCTTGCTGCTAGTGTGAGTGCCGGGGCGAGCTCTAAAGCCTTTGCTGCACAAAAAAGTGAGGAGAAGGCACCCAAAAAGTATATTCAAGGGTACTTAGTAAAAGACGGTAAGAAAACACCGGTATATAGTGATAGTAATAAACAAAAAAGTGATAGTAAAACACCTATGTCAGCTGAAGATGATAGTAGTCCGTATGCAGAAGCATACCCTAAGTTACCAGAAGATCCCTATGCTCCTGCACCGCAAACAGGAAATACGATAACTCAATCGGGGGATATAGGAGAGATCATATATTTTGAAGGTGAGAGATTTCTACCAGGTGATGCGGGAGAGGGAGGGAAAAAGGGTAAATTTTATTTAGAAAAAAAAACCGATGGACAAATAGAAATTGGAGCCTATGATCCTGAGACACTTAAAATATATCCTGATGATGCTGCTAATAGCGAAAGGGCTCAGAATGGCGAAGAATGGATGGTAGAACAATATGGACCAGATTATGCTTGGAGTAAAGCTTTTGATGGAACATCCAAGCTAAAAAGAGAGACACAATTTGAATTAATTAGAACAGGCACACCGGCTAAAACAGGAAATTGGGGATTTAATGAATCGGTTAAATCGGGAGTACAAACATGGCAAATACAAAGCTTTACATCAACAATTGGATCTAAAATAACTGCTGAAGCTGGACTTCAAATCGGAGATGGTAAAGCATTTAGTCTTGGAGGAAAAGTTACTACTGAAATGAGTGCATCTCTATCAGAGACCTTTCAAGAAAATATTGTAATCACGGATGAAAAAACCGTAGGGACAGATTTTTCTATTGGACCAGTTAATAATCCAGATTATAAATATGACGTCTTTAGAGGGGCAGCGTATCAGTTAACATCCAAGTATACCCTTGTACCTGGAGATGGGTTGAAAAAATTGATGGAAGAGGCTCCTGAATTAAAAGGATTGGCTTCTCCTTCATCTAAATATAACGAAGTAGAAATGTACTATCCCGTAACACCAGGCTCCCATCAATAATTTCGAAAAACAGGTAGCATGACTCTAACAGAAAGATCTTCTTTCCAGAAGCTTTTATTAGACCATCAACACCCCCCTTTTCTTTATTGAAAAGGGGGGTGTTCTTTTAAAATAGTGCCAAGCGATTTTAAATATGCGGTTAGGGTATTTAGATAGGGCTTTCAAACCATAAAAATAGAGTAGCGGGATCTAATCTCGCTACTCGGGAGATACGATTAACCGACCCTCTAGTCTAAGGTGTCGGTTAATCATTTCGAAAATATTTACAAACGGTGTTTTTTTCTTTGGGTATGGTGGCCTCTAGAAGTACAAGCGCTTCTTTATTACCTTCATGTTGTGGTTTTTAGTTACTTGGATCTTAAATAAGACTCCTTTAACAACTTTCTTCCCATGAACGGTTCCATCAAATTCTCCATACACCTCGTACTTTTTTCCAGGGGATAGTTTCAATTTTTTAGAGGCGAAATGAAAGTACTCATTACCTGTTAATTTTTTTGAGGTGTGACTATAAAGTGGCGGTAAGTTGTATGCTTTACCTACATTGATCGTCCATTTTCCTTTTGCTTTATAAGCTTTTTGCTTACCCGCTGCTTTTTGGACTTTTTTCAAAACGAGGTGGAATGTTTTTTTCCCTTTAGCTGTTCCATCGACCTGGTAAGTGGTTTTCCCTTTAGCTGTTTTGCCATCACTTCCACTTGCAAAGGCTGCTGGGGTGGCGAGGGTGAAAAAGAGCGCAAAGGCGGTCATAATGGGTAGAATACGTCGTGCGTGTTGCATGATTATCAATCACTCCTGATATTGTTTGGTATGCCTTCTTGTCAGAGTCTACTGATTGAATGAGTCACTTACTATGGATTTACCTTACATGAACCTTACATTTTTGTAAGATGGTAAAGTGACATTAATTAAGGAAAATATTTCATTTCAGACAAACAAAAACACGTATGGCAACGATTCGGCGGAGTCAAAGTCTCCAAATGCTTAGAAATGGCCCCAAAGTTTATTGGGCCTTAATAGGCCCTCTTTTTTTGAGTATAAGGGTAAATCTACCTTGTATGGAATCACATACACATACTCCCGTTTACTTTCATAACCATAACAAAGCCCCGCTACTATGATAGAAGAAGCCCTCTCTAAAAGGCATTTTTCATACGAATTCACACTTACATTGCTTTTCATCGAAAATAATGGCGAAATTGTGGTATCCTACGAGGAAGAACGCTTATACGGAAAGGACACACCCATGGTATACCCCTTTGTAAAAAACATGCTATTCAAGATGGATGCAGAACAAGCCCATGAATGGACCATTAAGAATCTTTTACGGGCACAACGCATACCCGGTGCTCTCTCTACATTAGAGGGCAAAATGGTGGTGCGAGATCCGCGTCTTACTGTCAAATTAGGTGGGCTCACTTTTTCCAACCCTGTCGGTTTAGCTGCTGGCTTTGATAAACATGCGCAGGTTTATCCAGCCCTAGCCGCCCTGGGCTTTGGCTTCGTTGAAGTGGGCACGCTCACTCCTCAGCCTCAGAGCGGAAATCCAAAGCCGCGACTCTTTAGACTCCCTGAGGACGAAGGCATCATCAACCGCATGGGCTTTAATAATGGTGGAATCTGTGAGGCAGCCAACCATTTTGCAGAGCTTCCTCGTCCGGCAATTCCAATCGGGATTAACCTCGGAAAAAATAAGGATACTCCCCAGGAAGATGCAGCCTCCGACTACCAAAAGGGGCTATCCAAACTCTACCGGCAAGGGGATTACTTCGTTATTAACATCAGCTCTCCCAACACGCCTAATCTTCGTGATCTCCAACAAGCGAGCTCCCTCCGCGGCTTACTTGAAGCAATCATGACAGAGCGGCATCAGTTACGAGAACAAACAGGAGAGATTCGCCCTATCTTCTTAAAACTAGCCCCGGATCTCACGAAGGAACAGCTGAAAGAGATCGTTCTAGTTGCAACAGAGCAGGAGATAGACGGCTTGATTGCTACTAATACTACCCTCTCACGTGAGGGCCTTAAAAGCTCGCATCATTCCGAAACAGGAGGACTCTCGGGCCGCCCCCTCGCTCAACTATCCACAGAGATTATCCACGACCTGCGCCGGATCAGCGAGGCAAGGCTCCCTATTATCGGAGTAGGGGGGATCTTTGATGGAAAAGATGCCTATGAAAAGATTCGTGCAGGCGCTTCCCTTGTACAAGTCTATACAGGAATGATTTACCGTGGTCCAGCCATCGCACGGGATATTAACAAAGAATTGATCCAGTATCTTGATAACGATGGTTTACAGTCGATTACTGAAGCTGTTGGATTAGATGACTGATCTAACTAAAACACCCGCTCATCCATAAATAGATGAGCGGGTGTTTTATTCCTTCATTGACGGAGTCAGTACCTCTTTGCCATACCAATCGAAGGAGCCGTATCACGAAAGCCAAACTTTTGGTACAACCTTTGTCCTGGTAGATCGCCAATCAGGCTCACATAAGCACTTTTGGGTGCATGGGTATCCAAATAATTGATTACCTCCGTCATCAGAGCACTAGCAATGCCCCTCCTCTGGTAATTCGGATCAACCGCCACATCTACAACCTCAAAATTAAGCCCACCATCTCCCACAATTCGCGCCATACCGATCAACTTATCTCCCTCTGTGTAGGCACATACAGCAAATAAACTGTTGGCCAAGCCAATCTCAGCTGCTGCCCATTCTTTTTCACTTAATCCAGCAACCTTACGTAGGTGAAGATAACCTTCTATTGGCGGTACTTCTTGTCGGATCTCCCATGGGTTCATCTCCGCATCTCCTTACCAATCCTTTTAATCTATATCGAGATGAGCACAGCATGTTTTATATGAACCAAGGACGGTCATCCAAGAAACCACACCCTAAAAGTCTGCTATTTACACTCCCGAATCACCTGTACGGGATTGCCTGCAGCAAACGCTCCCGCTGGAATATCGCAATTGACGAGGGACATCGCTCCGATCACAGCTCCATCACCAATACGTACACCAGGTAGAATCGTCGTATTAGCCCCTACCAATACGTTATCGCCAATTTCTACATCCCCGATGCGGTATTCTGACACCAGGTATTCATGGGTCAAGACCGTCGTATTATAGCCAATAATCGTATTTTCACCAATACGAATCCGCTCTGGATATAGCAAATCAACAACCACTAGAAAAGCAAGTGCCGTCTGTTCACCAATTTTCATCCCCAGCAGTCGTCGATACATCCAATTTTTCAATGGAAAGGAAGGAGTATACCGGGCAATCACAGCAACTAATGTATTTCGACACACTTTTGAGAAGGGGACAATCTTGTAAAGTTGCCAAAGGGAATTACTACCGGACACAGGATACCCTTCTGTTCTTCTCATCCTGCGTTACTCCCCTCTGCCTCTATACCAAGGATAGAGAATAACCCGATCATATCATCGATAATATGATCGGGTTGATAGGGGAGCAATGAATCCCTACCATGATGGGTCCAAGCCACACCTACTGCGACGGTTCCTGCCTTTTTCGCTGCTTGAAGATCATAGCGACTATCCCCTACCATCAGTGTGTGACCTGCCGAAACCCCTAGCTGTTCCAAAGCGAGCTGGATCGGTGCAGGATGGGGCTTTGCTTCTTCTGTATCCCCTAGACAAACGACAACTTCCATATAAGGGGCTAATCCGCATAATTGAAGACCCATATCCGCTGTACCCCGGTATTTATTGGTAACCACACCGAGACGAATCCCTTTTTCATGCAAGGTTTGTATCACTTTCAACACATCAGGAAATGCCCGGACCATCTGATCATGATGCGCGATATTATGCTCTCTGTAGGTGTCCACCATCTCCTGCGCTCGTTCTTTACCACCAAAGCGGGCCATCTGTTCAAACAATGGCTCTCCCATAAAAGCCAATACTTCTTCATCGCTAACCTGCCCTGGGCAATAGAGATCCAATGTGTGACGAAACGATGAGAGAATCAAGGGAGTCGTATCTAACAATGTACCATCCAAATCAAAGAGAACTGCCTCATATCCCTTTACTTTCATCCCACTACCTTCTCTTCCTTCGACAGATACGGATCACGATCTTTTCCTCGTGATCGACGAACAATAATTAACGCCAAACCAGCCACAACCAGTCCAATGCTCATCAGCTGAGCGACGCGGATGTTCCCTGAAGCCATCACTCCTGGTTCAAAGAGAAGCTTCATTGGGGACCATAATCCATTTATCAGGGAAGCCAACCAACTCGGCCCCTCGAAGGTAAGACTGTCGGTGCGAAGCCCTTCAATAAAGAACCGTCCCATGGAATACCACATCAAATAACTGAAGAAAATTTCCCCACGACGTGGATTCAATCGGCGCAATCCCAGTAATAATAGGAAGCCCACAATGTTCCATAGGGACTCATAAAGAAACGTAGGATGATAATAGGCACCCTGGATCTGCATCTGTCCAATCAACCAGTTGGGTAGGTGAAGGTTTTCAAGAAAGGTACGGCTCACTTCGCCACCATGAGCCTCCTGATTCATAAAGTTCCCCCAGCGGCCAATCGCTTGTCCCAAAATGATACTTGGAGCAACGATATCCGCCAGTTTTAAGAACGGCATCCCCTTCCTCTTCACAAAAAACACACCCGATATCACAGCGCCTATTAATCCACCATGGATGGCTAGTCCACCCTTCCAGACAGCAATGATATCCCCAGGGTTTTGCAAATAATAATCCCACTCAAATAGCACATAGTAGAGCCTTGCCCCTACAATGGCAGCTGGAATTACCCAAATCATCATATCGAGAAACAATTCATCCTCTAATCCATGCCGTCGACCTTCCCTCATGGCAATCCACAGCCCTAACAAAGCAGCAGTACCCATGATGATGCCATACCAATGAACCTGAATCGGTCCTAGGGAAACGGCTACAGGATTAATCGCCTGTGCCAGGTTCATAACCAATAGTATCCTCCTTTTCACTCACCCGCTCTTAAGAGTCTTTCTCCATTCTAACCTACTTCCCCACCGATTGAAACGCAAGCGACGAGAGTAGCGGATGAGAAGATATAACTGTTCAGTATGAGTGCTGTTTATTATGATTCTCCATAGGGAATCAAAAAAGCCTTTCTACGGAGAAAGGCTAGTCTTGACCACTTTTAATCCAAATCATCTGGATCTAGCAAACTCTGATTTAACTTTTGGGCAAAGGTTTGGGCGGCATGATAACCCATTCGTTTTAGGCGGAAATTCATCACTGCCACTTCAATAATGACGGATAAATTTCGTCCTGGACGGACAGGGACGGTTAGAAGAGGAATTTCTGTATCAATAATCTTCATCTTTTCTTCATCTAGACCCAGTCGATCATACTGCCGATCCTCTTTCCAAGCCTCAAGATGACAAACCATGGATATCCTTTTGTACTGCCTTACAGCTCCGGCGCCGAAAAGAGTCATCACATTGATAATACCTAGACCCCGGATTTCGAGAAGATACCGAATCAACTCGGGGGCATGTCCTACGAGAGATCCTGCCTCCGATTGATGAATCTCTACCGCATCATCTGCCACCAACCGGTGACCTAGCTTGACCAACTCCAGAGCAGTCTCACTTTTACCAATCCCACTACAGCCGGTAATCAAGACTCCTACACCGTAGATATCGAGTAAGACTCCATGTAGTACCGTAGTAGGTGCCAATCGCTTTTCTAGATAGCTGGTCACCTTGGAGGTAAACCGAGTCGTCGCACTGGCCGTACGTAGCACAGGAATACCCTTCGCCTCGGTAGCAATCAGAAGCTCCTCGGGCGCCTCCTGTCCTCGGGTGATACAAAAGCAAGGTATATCCTCTGAACAAAGTTGCTCTATACGTTCCCTACGTAGATTTTTAGGGAGCCCCGAAATGAAAGTTAGTTCCGTACGCCCTAGCATCTGTAACCGCTCTCCCGGGTAGTAGGTAAAAAAACCAGCCAATTCTAAACCCGGCCGGTATAGATCACTTGTGATCAATTGCCGATCCAACCCATCCTCACCCCTGAGGATTTCTAAGTCGAACTGATCCACAATTTCTTGGACAGTCACTCTTTTACCCATCACCCACACTTCCCTCACACCAAAGTAAAAACTCATCGCCATCCTAGTTGCTTCATTTGTCGTTTAGAATACCGCTTCTTCTGTCGCCTTGTCAAAAATATGTGCTTGATTTATATCAAGTGCGAGGGTAATCTCGTCTCCTACCTCAAAAGAGGGTTGATGACGAACACGTGCGGTGATCCATTTATCTGCGATGCCTGATAAATACAACACCATCTCAGAACCCATATTCTCCGCTACTTCCACACACCCTCTAACCTGGTGAGCATGATGTAATTCCAATAACAGAGGATCGTCTTGAATATCCTCAGGACGGATTCCAAAGATCACCTCATGCCCAATATAACCTTGCTCACGCAGGTAGTCGCCCTGGACTGTAGAAAGTTTCACATGAAGACCGTTTCCCTGAAAAATAATGGCATGATCCGATTCCATCAACAGGCCCTCAGCAAAGTTCATCGAGGGTGATCCGATAAACCCTGCAACAAATAGATTGGCGGGATGCTGATAAATTTCTGCTGGGGTAGCCACTTGCTGGATCACTCCCTCCCTCATCACCACGATCCGATCTGCCATGGTCATCGCTTCGGTCTGATCATGGGTGACATAGATCATGGTGGTTTTGAGCCGTTGATGAAGCTGGATAATCTCCGTACGCATCTTTACCCGCAGCTGAGCGTCCAGATTGGACAGCGGTTCGTCCATCAAAAAAACACGTGGCTCACAGATAATGGCCCTTCCAAGGGCTACCCGCTGTCGTTCCCCCCCTGATAAAGATTCCGGTTTACGATCTAATAGATACTCAAGGCCCATCAGTTTGGCTACTTCTCTCACCCGGCAATCCATCGTATGCTTATCGCATTTCTTCATTTTCAAGGCAAAAGCGATGTTGTCGTAAACATTCAAATGAGGGTATAGGGCATATCCCTGAAAAACCATTGCAATATCCCGATCCTTCGCAGGCACATCATTCACTACCTCGTCCCCAATGATAACTTCCCCAGATGAAATCGTTTCAAGACCAACAATCATGCGCAACATCGTCGATTTACCACAACCCGAGGGACCCACTAGAACGAGAAACTCCTGGTCACGAATATGAAGATGAAAATCAGAGACCGCAGTGATCTCATCTTCATAACGTTTCGATATATGATTCAACGTCATTTGCGCCATGGTTGCGAAACCCCTTTCCGCCCCTAGTGTCATTGTAACGAAAAGGGGTTTTAACAGCAGCCAACTAGCCCGTCTCCAATTTAGCAGCGCGCAAAATTCCCCTCCGATAACCTTCAGGTAAGTCCTTTCGGTCCAGTTCACCAAGGGATATCAACGAATATTCCTGATGCTCATCACTCACTCGTAACAAGGATAAATCAAAGCATTTACAATGATAGGTAACGATAAATACCTCTCTACCAGGTAACCCTTCAAAAACCCAAGCATCCACAGGCGGGGTGGATATCACACAGGACAACTGTGTTTCCCCATGTATTTTCCGAAGCAGGCATTTCTCTGGACTCTCCCCTATTTCTAATCTTCCTCCAGGAAGCTCTAATTCCCCGCGTTCATTCCTTAATAATAGCACCTTCCCACCAACAAGAAGTACACCCTTTACCAATATAGGCCATGGGACACTCACTCCCATCATCCTTCCTTTTGATGGTTTGGTATTTATTGCTGTTAAGTAGTTACCTTATTTGTAACACAAAGACCGCACCATTTGGTACGGTCTTTTATAGTTCTTTTTAGTTGCGCAATCCACGCCATATGCCATTAAGTAACCAGGAAACGATACTAATCACAATGGAACCAAGTAGTGCCGCCCAGAAAGTATACACTTCGAATCCTGGAATAAACATACTCGTCAACTTGAATAACACGGCATTTAGAATAAAAATAAATAATCCTAACGTAAAAAAAGAGATTGGCAGTGTTAGAAAAACGAGAATCGGCCGGATAAACGTATTCACAAATCCGAGTACCAAGGCCACCAACAGAGCAGTTAAAAAGCCTTGCACATAAATTCCTGGGATTACGTTTGCCACAATGACTACAGCTAGACCGTTTAATAATAATTTAACGATCCACCCCATCAAATCACCCTTTCTCTTACTTACCTCTCTATATTACCCGCTTTAAATACCTTTCATGTCTTTCCTTTTCTCTTTTCCATCATATACTATCCACAGACATACCCCTCTTTAGCATTGGCTAGTTCACCATCCATATAAAGGGTTATTTAGTAGATATCACCGCAAACTACTCCATCCCACATAACAGATACACGATAGAACACCCATCTGCACCTTATCATTACAAATATCCACAAAGACATTTACAATACATCAAATTCTCTCGTATGAGATACCATAGGTGAACCCCATACTAATTCTAAAGGAGAGTGAGCGGGATGCAGATTGGGATGATTGGCTTAGGTAAGATGGGAGCAAGCCTTGCTCTAAATTTATTGGACCATGGCCATCAAGTAAGTGCGTATGATATCAACGTCTCCGCAATAAACATGGTGAGTAAATCCGGGGCCACACCTACAACCTCCATCGAAGAATTAGTCGCCTCTCTTCATCCTCCTCGTATCATATGGACCATGGTTCCCGCAGGGGATCTTACTGAGAAAGTCATCCATACTCTCCTCTCTTTATTAGAGCCGGGAGATATTATTATAGACGGAGGTAATTCCCATTATCGTGAATCAATCGATCGGGGAAAGCGTCTATCAGAAGGTGGCATTCATTTTATGGATGTCGGTACCTCCGGTGGTGTCTCAGGCGCACGCAAGGGAGCTTGTTTTATGGTTGGCGGTGATGCAGCCACCTTCCGACGCCTTGAACCTCTCTTTCAAGATCTCGCAGTTATTGACGGTTATTACTATGCAGGGGAAAGTGGTAGCGGACATTTTCTTAAAATGATCCACAATGGCATCGAATATGGGATGATGCAAGCGATTGCGGAGGGATTTGAAATACTCGATAAGAGTGAATTCTCCTTTGACTACGAACAAGTGGCCCGAGTCTGGTCCAATGGATCGGTCATTCGTAGCTGGTTAATGGAGTTGACAACCTCCGCATTTTCCAAGGACCCCAAACTTGCAGATATCCGTGGAGTGATGCAATCCTCTGGAGAAGGATTGTGGACAACTCTGGCAGCCCTCGACGTGAAAGCAGTCACTCCCATCATCACCCTCTCTCTTATGATGCGTTATCGCTCCCTCGAGGGAGATACCTTTCAAGGAAAAGTCGTTGCCGCTTTACGAAATGAATTTGGCGGCCATTCTGTACAAAAAAATGAATAAAGGAGGGGACTTGATGGCTGAACGAACAATTTTCGCCTTTTTCCGTACTGAACAACGAGCCATTGAAGCTGTACATAAATTAAAGGAGCATGGTTTTGACGAGGTGACCCTTTCTCGTTTTAACCCAGATCTTACCGCTGAAATAGGTAGCCTTGCTTTCACCGTTGCAGATCCTCTTATCGGACCTTCCTTGCAGATGGGATCTACCACTGATAGTAGTTACGATGCCAATATACTCCGTTCTACCGATACCAAGGCGAACGGTATGTCGGATGGTTGTGCTGAGTGGGGGGCAGAAGACCTTTCTCTAACCGTGATTGTAGATGAAACACGGGCAGAGGAGGCTGAACAATTATTAGAAGGAATGGGTGGTCGATTATAACAGATCGGCTGGAGCGATCTCAGTCAATTGAAACTTTCGTATCTCCATGAACTGAGCATCCTCTGGTGGGCTGTATTCGTCATTTTCTAAGGTAGATTCATTAGCAGGGACTGAGTGGCATAGGTCACCCCTTACAAAAAACACCCCGTTACAGGGGTGTTGAACTCGACCTCTCGACCTAAATATTTTTCTAAAGTTTTGCAGCCAAGATATCTATATTTTCAGTCGTAGGAGGTTCAGATAAAAGATCCGGGGCATGGGCAAGAAAAGCTTTAGAAACTTTACCAGATAAATGTGCTTCCCGGCCGGATTCACTGGGGAATGCATCAAATAATCCATATGTGGATAGTCCTAAGCGAAAGAAAAACCATGCTGCTGTCTCTGTCTCTTCTTCAATTAATGAATGTGCACCCAGTAGAAATTTCTCCAATTCTTCTTTTCCCGGTTTTGCTTCGAGGCGCAAGAATAGTCCAACCTTAACCACGGTATCTCTCCTCTTAACAAATATATAATACTTAGAGAAGTATAATTATTAATTTTTAATGTGTCATTAATATTTACTTATTTATCATCGAATAAAGTCCGATTCCTATAGTTAATATTATAATAAATACTAAAGAAGGTAAACCTCCTTAATCCTAGGAGAAAATATCAGTGCGACCATCATTCACTTTCAAAAAGGATTACTTGTAAAGGGATACTGACTTTGATGAAATAGAGATCGTGAATAACCGATCCAATTTATTGTCGTAAATAAATTCCTGGATAAGAAAGTGCCAACTCTCTAATCCAGGAAACATACTCGTTAATAATTAATAAAAGCCCCCTACCTTTATAGAAAGGGGGCTACCAGTATGGATAAGTACATCTACAGGAATTAACTATTCATAAGTAGAGGCGTCTTCCATTTCCTCAACGTTTAGCCTCGTTCATGATTTGAATCAACTCCGCCTCAACCTCTTCTGCGATCTGACGCAAATCATCATCTTCCGTCATCCCTAGCAAAACCGTTGGCCGTGTTAATCCAATGTGGGTCTTTAATGTTTCTTCACTTCGATAAACAACCATTTTACAAGGCAAAAAATGACCACCCTTTTGATTACGGCTGAGCACTTTTTTAGCCACATCGGGATTACACACTTCAAGAATTCGAAAATCTTGCTTCAAGGCAATGCCATACTCCATCAACTTTGTTGGGATATCCAATTTCCATAGCACACTAAAATCATGATTGGAAAGGGCCTGTTCCAATGAACGGATCGCATCATCGACATAATCAGCAGTTTCTATCGTATATTCGTACATTGCCAGCTCTCCTTTTATGCTATTCAGAATGGCCTATCATCATTTCAACCTATGATCAATCCTCTTCTCCTATACTGCCAAGTCAACAACCTAAACCATCAATCAACAGGTTCGTCACAACCCATATATATCGTTAGTTAGGTCCATACCCGTCCCATTTATAGATAAAGGTGCAAACAAGGGGTAACAGGCAAGAAAAAAGAACCCTTTATACCCAAAACCATTTTTCTCCTAAGATAGACCACAGACCCCATATATATACTCTTTATATATCCCCTATTCCAGTGAAGATTAAACAACAAAAAGAGCAAATCCCAATAGAATTTGCTCTACAACAATCAACCTGACACCTGTGCAGATAATTCATCATAGTAGGTCTCCATCCGCTCTCGATCCCGCACCAATACGGGTTTTAAATATTGACCCGTATAAGAAGCTTCTATCTCGACTACTTCCTCAGGGGTACCGGCAGCGACAATCGTCCCTCCACCTGTTCCACCTTCAGGGCCTAAGTCGATAAGATAATCGGCAGTTTTAATCACATCCAAATTATGCTCGATTACCAATACCGAATCACCATTTTCTACTAAGCGCTGGAGAACTTTGAGGAGGCGGGAGATATCGTCTACATGAAGTCCTGTAGTGGGCTCATCCAGAACATACAAGGTACGACCATTGGATCGCTTATAAAGCTCTGATGCTAATTTTACTCGCTGTGCCTCCCCACCCGATAACGTAGTAGCAGGTTGACCCAGTTTAACGTAACCCAGACCCACATCATACAGAGTCTGTACCTTCCGTTGAATGCGCGGGATATTTTTAAAGAACTCACATGCTTCTTCTACACGCATATCCAATACATCGGAGATGTTTTTTCCTTTATACCTCACTTCAAGGGTGTCACGATTGTATCGTTTGCCTTTACATTCCTCACAAGGTACATAAACATCGGGTAAAAAGTGCATCTCGATCTTGATAATCCCGTCCCCACGACAAGCCTCACATCGCCCCCCCTTCACATTAAAAGAGAAACGTCCCTTTTTATAGCCACGTACCTTTGCTTCTTGGGTAGCAGCAAATACATCCCGTACATCATCAAAGAGACTGGTGTAGGTAGCAGGGTTGGACCGGGGCGTACGACCAATCGGTGACTGATCAATAGCGATCACTTTATCCAAATAGGACAAGCCTGTAATCTCTTGATGAACTCCTGGAACAGCCTTAGCCCGGTGCAATTCCCTACTTAAAGATTTCAGCAGGATCTCATTGATCAAGGTACTTTTCCCTGAGCCAGACACTCCTGTAACGCAGGTAAATACACCCAAGGGGATCTTGGCATTTACATTGCGTAGATTGTTCTCTTTTGCTCCTTTAATCTCTATCCAGTTGCCATTGGGCTCCCTTCTTTCAACGGGGAGAGGGATAAATTTTCTCCCTGATAGATACTCACCAGTCAGGGAATGCTCCAACTCCATCACTTCTTCTGGCGTACCGCTAGCTATAATTTCCCCGCCATGAGTACCTGCCCCAGGACCCACATCGATGATATAATTCGCCGCCATCATCGTATCTTCATCATGTTCAACAACGATTAGGGTGTTCCCTAGATCCCGCATCTGTTCCAGGGTTTGAATGAGACGAGAGTTATCCCGCTGATGAAGTCCGATGCTTGGTTCATCCAGGATATAGAGGACTCCCATCAATTTGGAACCAATCTGAGTTGCCAGACGAATGCGCTGGGCTTCCCCACCGGAGAGTGTACCTGCCGCCCGATTCAAAGTAAGGTAGTTAAGCCCTACATTGATCAAAAAGCCCAAACGGCCATTAATCTCTTTTAGAATCTGGCGACCAATCGTTAACTCCTTCTCTGTCAGCTCCAAGGAGTCAAAGAAATCCATCGCTTCTTGAATCGAAAGGGAAGTTACATATGCAATTGTTTTCCCACCGACCAATACAGAAAGCGTCTCTATCCGTAACCGTGCCCCTTTGCAGGTTGGACAAGCTTTTTTGCTCATATAGCCTTCGATCTGTTCTCGGACAGCATCGGATCCGGTCTCGCGAAAGCGACGTTCTAGGTTTTTAAGCACGCCTTCAAACCGGATGTTTACTTCCCTCACACCCATGTCCGAATCATAACGAAAGGGGATCCGCTCCCCTGTTCCCTTGAGGAGAATGTCCAATTGTTTTTTGGGTAGATCCTGAATCGGCACACCCATATCGATCTCATAGTAACGACAGGCAGATTCAAGTAACTGAGGGTAGTAGGTACTCGATCTTCCCTGCCAGGCCTCAATCGCCCCATCATTTAAACTTTTGCTCCAATTGGGGATGATGAGTTGTGGATCTACCTCCATTCGACTTCCCAATCCATCACAGGTAGGACAAGCACCGAAAGGGCTATTAAATGAGAACATTCGTGGCGAAAGTTCGTCCATCGAAAATCCACATTCAGGGCAAGCCAGATTTTGGCTGAAAAGCATCTCTTCCCCATCGATCACATCGACAATCACTTTTCCCGCTGCCAATTGGAGAGCTGTTTCCATGGAGTCGGTCAAACGTGTGTCGATTCCTTCCTTTACAACGATCCGATCGACGACCACTTCAATAGAATGTTTTTTATTCTTCTCCAGTTGAATCTCATCCGATAAATCCATCACTTCACCATCGATACGAACACGGACGAAACCTTGTTTCCTGATCTCCTCCAACAGTTTCACATGTTCCCCTTTTCGTCCGCTAACCATTGGAGCCAGCACTTGAATCCGGCTCCGTTCGGGGAGTTCCAATACGTGGTCTGTCATCTGTTGTACCGTCTGGGAACTAATTTCAATCCCATGTTCTGGACAGTAAGCACGACCGACTCGGGCATAGAGAAGACGGAGATAATCATAAATTTCCGTCACTGTCCCTACAGTAGACCGGGGATTTTTGCTTGTTGTCTTCTGATCAATGGAAATCGCCGGCGACAATCCATCGATGGAATCCACGTCCGGCTTATCCATCTGACCGAGAAATTGACGAGCATAGGCAGAAAGGGATTCTACATAACGCCGTTGCCCTTCGGCATAGATCGTATCAAAGGCAAGGGATGATTTGCCCGACCCGGAAAGGCCGGTTAAAACGACAAGTTGGTCACGAGGGATTGTAACATCCACATCCTTTAAGTTGTGAACACGCGCCCCGCGAATGACGATATTTTCCTGGGTCACTCTTTACGCTCCCTCCGCTTTCAGTTCAAGAATCATATCACGCAACTCCGCTGCTCGTTCAAAATTCAATTCCTTCGCCGCTGTTTTCATCTCTTTTTCCATCCGCAGGATCATCTGCTGACGATCCCTTTTGCTCATTTTAGCCGTATTAGGTACTACCTGATACGTAGCGCCATTCTCTGCAACCTTGGTCGCCTCAATGACCTCACGGACAGCCTTCCTTACGGTTTGAGGAGTAATATTGTGCTGTTTATTATGAGCAATCTGTTTCTCCCTACGGCGTTCGGTTTCATCAATCGCACGACGCATCGAGTCTGTAATTTTATCCGCATACATGACCACTTCTCCATTGGCATTACGGGCCGCTCGACCAATGGTCTGAATCAAGGAGCGTTCTGCCCGAAGAAAGCCCTCTTTGTCTGCATCCAAAATGGCAACAAGGGATACTTCCGGCAAATCGAGCCCTTCTCGCAACAGATTAATTCCTACTAAAACATCAAATTCACCTAAGCGTAAGCTACGAAGAATTTGCATCCGTTCAATCGTTTTAATATCCGAATGAAGATACCGCACCTTGATCCCGACTTCCTTTAAGTAGTCGGTTAAATCCTCAGCCATCTTTTTGGTCAACGTGGTTACTAGGACACGCTCATTCCGCGTTAAACGAGTTTGTATCTTCCCAATCAAATCATCGATCTGTCCTTTAATCGGTCGGACATGAATCTGTGGATCCAACAAACCTGTCGGCCGAATAATCTGTTCAACCATCTCTGGAGTGCGTTCCAGCTCATAGTTTCCTGGAGTTGCCGATACATAGATCACTTGATGCATTCGCTCTTCAAACTCATTAAATTGAAGAGGGCGATTATCCATCGCTGAAGGGAGTCGAAAGCCATGCTCTACTAGCATCTCTTTACGAGCCCGATCCCCTTTATACATCGCACCGATCTGTGGCACGGATACATGGGATTCATCGATCACAATCAGAAAGTCATCGGGAAAATAATGAAGAAGGGTATAGGGGGTGTCTCCTGCTTTTTTACCTACTAAGTGACGAGAATAGTTTTCAATACCCGAACAAAAACCTACCTCCCTCATCATCTCCATATCGTAGCGGGTCCGTTGTTCTAAGCGCTGGGCCTCTAGTAACTTATCTTGGGACTTTAGCTCGGCCAGCCGCTCATCTAACTCCGCCTCGATATCCTTCAATGCACGACGCATCACCGATTCACGGGTCACATAGTGGGAGGCAGGGAAAATGGCGATATGCTCCCGATCGCCAAGAATTTCCCCCGTCAATACATCAATCTCACGAATTCGTTCTATCTCGTCACCAAAAAACTCCACCCGTACCGCTTGTTCGGAGCGAGATACCGGGAAGATTTCTACGACATCTCCCTTTACCCGAAAAGTACCCCGTACAAAGTTCATATCGTTTCGTTCATATTGAATATCGACTAGATCCCGTAAGACCGTGTTCCGATCCCTCTCCATTCCGTTACGCAGAGAGACGACCTGTTCGCGGTACTCATCCGGTGAACCCAGGCCATAGATACAAGAAACACTCGCTACGATGATGACATCCTTCCGCTCTAAGAGTGAAGAGGTAGCGGAATGGCGTAATTTATCGATTTCATCATTGATTGAAGCATCTTTCTCGATATAGGTATCCGTTTGCGGTACATAAGCTTCCGGTTGATAGTAGTCATAGTAACTAACAAAATACTCAACGGCATGATCAGGAAAAAGCTCCTTCAACTCACCACAAAGTTGAGCTGCTAGGGTTTTATTGGGAGCCATGACGAGAGTAGGTCTTCCTTCCTTTGCAATTGTATGGGCGATGGTAAAGGTTTTACCGGTTCCAGTAGCCCCGAGCAATACTTGATGTTTCTTCCCCTGACGAAGACCCTCCGTCAATTGTTGAATCGCCCTTGGTTGGTCTCCCTGGGGTGTATATTCGGATACCATGCGAAAAATAGGCTCTGCCATGGTTTATCACCTCAGATCTCTCATTCTTCCCATTATAACACAAAGTAGATCCATTATAAGAACATTTGTTCCAGATAAAAAAGGCCGGTACAAAGACACCGGCATCCATTGTATACTTTTATCTTATACGAAGTTGGAACTACCCTCAAAAGCCTACTATATTACCCGATGTCAGTACGCTCCCCCATGGTCTATTTCAGGAGATTAGACTCGTCGCTTCTCGGACAATATCGATCATCGTTCCAATAGGAAGCTAACGATCAATTACACTAATCGAAACTTCTCTGAAGTCGATGGAGATTTACCAGAGGCACTTCCTTCGGTCGCTTGAGTTATTAGCGTCATGTTTTAGACGGCAAACTCCTGTAAATTACGGAATCCTTTGGGGCTTCAACAACCCCTAAGTGAACAGGATCTCCCTGATAGAGAGCACGTTGAGCTAATTTAACCTCTCCCTGCTCATCGATCATTTCGAGCCGACAGAAGGCAGCTGAACGGGCTAACGCCTCCTCCATCTCCTCTCGATTGGCAACTGCCTCTCCATTGACACGGAGAATGCTATATCCCGGATAGATCCCCATCATAGCAGCAGGGCTATTGGGCCAAACTGCTAAAACCTTGACCCCTGTCTCTCCCGAAGCATACAGAGGTGTTCTCCTTCGTTCCCGGTATCGTCCAAGCTGATACAACCCCTCATGACCCAAAAAACAGAAACAGGCAGCTACCCACATCAAGGATGGCCAGATCATCGCTCCAACACTAAGGATCAATAAATTCCCCGCATACAGCAAAATGAGAGAAGAGGAACGCCGCTTTTGTTGTTGCATGGGACGAGAGAGATTAAGCCGCGCGAAACCGATTACGAGAGGAAGTGGAAGCCATCCTCCAGGTGTGAAAATCACCAAAGGTAGCGCCCACACCTTTTGCAACAAGGCTCCTCCTACCCTGCGCCCATCCAATGAGGTTTCGAGAGTGGGTGTACTTCCCCGATGACCATCTAATCGAACAAGTGCCCACTCCAAAAAATGAAGCAAGCTGATCAGTAACATCCAATCGGGAGTATGAAATCCAGATAAGCCAGACCATACCCCATCCTCCTCCCGCCCCTGAATCTCCCAGAGTAGGGAGAATAACGTCAACAGGCCTACAGCATAGGCTGGACAAGCAAAACGTAGTCGAAAAAGGGACAACCCTAAAATTCCGCCCCATACCCAAAAAATCGAAGACGGTTTGATATCCACCATCCATGAAGATATCCCCATTGAAAAGAATATCCCAACACCAAATCCAAGAAAAAGTGAGTACAAAAAAAGGGTTGTGGGAGGATCTAATCGACTTCCAAAGCGTCGCTCCTCTCTAATCCCCTTCCATGCATACTGCCAAGCCACCAATAGTATAGCCACTAACCAGAGCGGATGTACCCAAGTTGCCTTCCATGCATCCCAAGGTGTCTCCCAAAGGAGAAAAAGATTCTCCACTAACCACCCTCCTAATTACACGCAAGAAAAGAACATCCCACAACAAGTGTTGTGGGATGAGATTCGCTAATCGAAGGGGAATCCCTTCATCATTTTATTTTTTTCTTCAATGTCTCCAACCCTACACGCAATTGCAAATCTGCATCTGGCTTGCGAAGCATCTTAATAAAGGCTTCCTGCAACTTCGTTCCAGTCTTCTTATCCACTTTACCCGTTACAGGCAAGTTATGGGTCTTCTGGAAGGCCTTCACCGCTGTCTCGGTTTGTGAACTGAAGTAACCATCCTTCCGATCCGCCCGATAACCTAGCCCTTCCAACACAAGTTGGAGGTTTTTCACCTCAGTAGAGTTTTGGTCCCTCTTCAACGTTTTATCTGAATTGATAATGGTTGCTTTAAAGTACGCAGGCAACTTGGCTTTCACATCCGGTTTGATCCCCTTTTTGTGAATCCATTTTCCGTCCGGGGTAAGCCACTTGGCCATAGTCAGTTTCATATTGCTTCCATCTGTGAAGTTATGCGTAGTCTGTACAGTGCCCTTTCCAAAGCTGGTTACCCCAACTGATGGATAACCGGCCGCCTTCATTGCCCCGATCAAAATCTCCGACGCACTTGCAGAACCCTTATCTGTCAAAACGACAATGGGGTACTTTTTCTTCTTACCATCTTTAGCAACATATTTCGTCCGATTCCCTGCTTTATCTTCAGTCATCATAACCCCTTTACCTTTAGGGAGAAGATCCTCTGAAATTTCCAAGACGGATGGTAAGAGGCCACCTGGATTGCCACGCACATCGATAACTAAACCTTTCATTCCTTTTTTCTCGAGGGATTTCAATTGGTCCTCAAATTCGTCCGGGGTTTTTTCTGAGAACTGAGAGATATCGATTCTGCCTACCTTATCATCCAACATTTTAGATTGAACGGTCTCAATCGGGATATCATCCCGAACGACAGTCACTTTGAGCGTACGACTTTCACCGGGTCGATTAATTTCCAAATGCGCTTTGGAGCCCTTTGGCCCTTTAATTTTAGAGACGGCTTCATTTAAATCTAGCCCTTCTAGACTAGTACCGTTTACTTTAATAATCTGATCCTCCGGTTGAAGACCTGCTTTTTCTGCAGGGGAGTTCTTAAAGGGAGAAACAATGGTTACTCGTCCTCTTTTCATAGATACTTCAGCACCTATGCCCTGAAAGGATGATTTTAGAGAGGACAAAAACTGATTCGCGGTTTTCTTATCCATGTAAGAAGAATAAGGATCTTTGATCGACTGTACCATCCCACGGATAGCACCATCGACAAGTTTCTGATCATCCACGTTATGGATGTATTGGGATTTAAGCAGCCCATATGCTTGCTTTAATTTACCTAGGTTTTCATCGAGGCCCTTTGTATTCGCATTGGATACAGCTGAATTGGAGCCTGTAACTTGGGAAAGCAAATCACTTCCACCTACAACTGCAGCTGTAGTCAGGCTGGAAAGTAACACGGCAAACACGATCAATAGTGCGACAGTACGTCCTCGCAAGTACATCCCAACACCACCTTTATCATTTAAGGGAAGTTCCTGCCAGGTAAGGACGCCCTCCCAAATGGATAAAGGACACACCTCTAAAATTTACCGACAGGGTTGTTTACATCCTATGACTAGCAAGAAGAACTTAGTATTCAGATACAATCTAGCTTGAACCTCCCCTACCTACGCTAACCTAAGAGGTGGGGGATTCTTGGGAACTCCCGTCTCTTTCTTGTATTAAATTATATACGGGGATGGCCAGACTTGCGAGGAGAAAATCTCCCCCTCGTCTGTCGCGCCGATTCATCCCCCACTTGTAGAAGATAGGAGAATTCTCGGCGCAATGAAGATAAAAAAACGGATCCATCAAAGGGAAACCGACAACGATCCACGGCCTGTCTCCCTTCAATACTCTCCGTTTTAGCTTCATTTATTTCAAATAGGGCATTGGGTTAGTCACCTGTCCATTCTTTAACACTTCAAAATGCAAATGAGCCCCCGTAGACCAACCGTTGTTGCCGATTCCTGCGATTCGTTCCCCTCTGCGAACGGTATCTCCCTGCTTTACTTTCACATTCTGTGGATACATATGAGCGTATAGAGTAGAGATCCCACCTCCATGGTCAATGACCACAATATATCCATAACCATTGGCTGGGCGAGAAGCAATCACCTTACCGTCAGCTGGAGCGTGTATCGGTGTATTGATTGTCCCTGAGAAATCCACTCCACTATGTAGTTTATTCCGTTTCAATATAGGGTGGTAACGCATGCCATAAGGGGAAGTAATTTTACCATTGACCGGATAAGAGAACCGACCACCGGTGTATTTCCCACCCCCATCGTTCTGCCGAATCAAGTCGCGAATCGTCTGCTTTTCCTTCTCATTAACCTCTTCTAGGTTTTCCTTCTTGTCCCCTAGTTTTTTCAGATCCTTCTCCATTTTTGCATAATCCGCTGTTAATTTTTTATACAGCTGATTGGAGTCAGAGGCTTTCTGTTTCTGCTTTACCAGAAGACTTTTCATCTTCGTTTGAGACTGGGCCAACTCTTTCTGATCCTTTTCAAAGGTATCGAGAAGATGACGGTCTTGTTTTGTAATCTGGCGAACCAGAGCTATTCGATCCAGGAGTTCCCCCAACGACTTTGCTTCAGACAAGGCTTTTAGATAAAACATATTTCCCTGTTTATAAATCACGCGAACTCGATCATTAAACTGATTCTGCTGCCCTTTGATCTGCTCTTTTTTCTTCTTGATTTTCCGCTTGCTCGCTGCTAACTGTTGCTCAGTGCTATAAACAGATTGATTTACTTTTTGGAGTTCCTTTTTCTGTTTCTTCCACTTAGCTAACGCCTTCTGTACATCGACCTTTGTCTGCTTTTTTTCCTTCTCTAGCCGTTGAATCTCTTTATCTCGCTTTTTTATCTTCTCTTTTTTATCTTTGATATTATCTGCGAAGGAGACTCCTGGGGTGAAAAGAAGGGTTACGGCTAAGATAAAACTACTCAGGCCTGCTATCCACCGTTTTGTCACGTCTTCTCCTCCTACTCTCTGTTCACTTAACCTTGACCCTTTTGACCCTAAACTCTTAGGAAGCGACGCACGGAAATCATACTACCCCAGACTCCGATCATAATCCCAAGGATGGTGGTCATCCCTGCAACATACAAGGAGAGCGGCCACATTGGCAATAGTTTGAAGATGCCTTGCCCTCCATTAGCATCTAAGATACCGATGACAGCATTATAGGATACAAGGGTAACAGTCATCGGAACAATCGCTCCCAGGATGCCAATAATGCTTCCTTCGATAAAGAAAGGCCAGCGGATAAACCAGTTACTTGCCCCTACTAACCGCATGACCTCAATCTCTCGACGCCGGGCAAATATCGTTAATTTAATCGTATTAGAAATGAGGAACGCTGCAAGAATAGCCAACCCTAAGCCAAAAACGAATACGGCATCTCTAATCCAGGCTGACAAGTCTAGGATGTTATTGGTAACCCCTTCACCATAATCCTTGTCAGCAATTTGTGAGTACTGATCCATAGAATCCGCCAGCTGTTTGGTCTTTTGAGGGTTCTTCGCCTTGATTACCAAGGTATCTGGGAGAGGATTTCCCCTTTCTAATCCCTTTAAAATACGATCATCGTCACCCCACTGCTTCTTCATTTGACGCAAACCATCTTCTTTTGATTGAAACTTTACGCTCTTGACAGCAGGATCTTTTTTTAACTGACCAATTACCTGATCGATATCATCCGAGGTCACATTCGGTTGTAAAAATGCCCGAACATTGACCTGTTTGTCTAACTCTGACGCCATAAAACTGATGTTAAAAGCAAAAACGAGGAAGAAACCAAAGATTAATAGCGTTACACCCACTGCACTAACCGCTGCAAATGTCATCCATGTATTCCGCGTTAAACTGCGAAAGGCTTCGCGGCAATGTCGAAATAGTGTCTCAATCTTCATAACCGTATTCCCCCTGCTGCTCGTCGCGGACGATAACACCCTGTTCCACTGCGATTACTCGCTTGCGCATGGTGTTAACAATCTCTTTGTTGTGCGTAGCCATCACAACGGTGGTTCCACGAGTATTGATCTCCTCTAGCAAATACATAATATCCCAAGAATTTTCGGGATCTAAGTTCCCTGTTGGCTCATCGGCAATTAGAAAGCTTGGGTTATTGACCATTGCACGGGCAATCGAAACCCGCTGTTGTTCTCCCCCTGAAAGTTGAGAGGGAAGAGCATTCATCCGATCATAAAGGCCTACTAATTCCAAAATCTCCTGCACCCGTCGCCGGATCTTCCGCCGTGGAGTCTCCACCGCTTCCATCGCAAAGGCAACATTTTCATAGGCCGTCATGTTAGGGAGCAATTTATAATCCTGGAAAACTACCCCGATGTTGCGACGCAGGTAGGGAATCTTCCAGTCACGAACCCGTTTAATGTTTACACCGTTGATGAGAATAACACCGTGGGTAGGCTTTTCCTGTCGATACATCAACTTGATAAACGTACTTTTACCCGCACCACTTGGACCTACAACATAAACAAATTCACTCTGATCAATCTTTACATTGACTCCATTGAGAGCCTTTACTCCATTACCATATACCTTGTATACATCATGCATCTCAATCATGCGATCACCTTCATCTGCCTGGGGTATGTACCCTCGGATTTTCGAATGGGTTATTTATGATGGAGAGTATCGAATCTTCTGGAAAAAATTCCAAAACTCAAGAGGGCCTTCTACTCTATTATATCATCCTTCCGGTTTTTTCCCAGAGGAAACTTGGACTTTTGTTACTAGATCTTCTTGAACCATGGTTTAAAGACCGAATCTAGTGTTTCTCACTTACTTAACGGATTTGTTCAGAATATGTTTCGATTTAATTTCCGGGTTTAATGGATAATTATTCCTATTGATACGACAAAAAAAGATATCAGAAGAACCTCTAGTAGAGCCTCCTCTGATATCTTCCTAAATTTCTTCCCATCAAGGCTCAGGTCTGAGCGTATCCAATCCATGCAAAAGCCTCGTCGATTTCTTCTTTTTTCTTCTGGATCACTTCTACTACCCGCTCTCTAGCTGTACCACAGCCAGCTGAGCGGGCGTCAGTCACCACTTCAAGGGACAGACGGTGAAAAATATCCTCTTCTATCGCAGGGTGTGCCGCTTGATATTCTGCCAGCGTTAGATCCAGAAGGGACTGATTCGCCTCTAAACAATGGAGTACCAATTTCCCAACGACAGCATGAGCTTCTCGAAAAGGAACTCCTTTTGTAACGAGGTACTCAGCCAAATCCGTCGCATTGGTGAAGCCCCCTTCTGCATTTTCCCTCATCCGCTCTTCCTTCACCTTCAATCCTTCAACCATCGGAGCAGTAAGGGCAAGGGCACCTGCAAGGGTATCCACCGTGTCGAAGATCCCCTCTTTATCCTCCTGCATGTCCTTATTGTAAGTAAGGGGTAGCGCTTTTAGTGTAGTCAAAAGGGAAACTCCATGTCCGATAACCCGTCCTACTTTACCACGAATCAATTCAGGGACGTCCGGATTCTTCTTTTGTGGCATCATACTCGAACCTGTGCAGAAGGCATCGTCCAATTCGACATAGCCGAACTCTTCACTCGACCAAAGAATCAGTTCCTCCGAAAGGCGAGACAAGTGAACCATGATCAAGGAAGCACAGGAGAGGAATTCCACAAGGTAATCGCGGTCGCTTACCGCATCCATACTATTCTCATAGAGTCGAGAGAAACCAAGCTCATCCGCTACCAACTCCCGCTGGATTGGGAACGTACTACCTGCAATCGCTCCTGCTCCTAGAGGCATGGTATCCACTCGCTTATAGCTGTCCTGCAGTCGCTCTACATCTCGGCCAAACATCTCTACATAGGCAAGCAAATGATGACCAAAACGGACCGGTTGGGCGCGTTGAAGGTGCGTGTACCCTGGCAAAATCGTATCCACATGGGCCTCTGCTTTTGCGACCAATGCCCGTCGAAGCTCGGTTAATCCCTGGATGAGTTCTACCGTACTTCTCCGTACAAATAGATGCATATCCAGGGCCACCTGATCATTGCGGCTCCGTCCAGTGTGTAATTTTCCACCTACTGGTCCCACTTCATCAATCAAGAGTTTCTCGATATTCATATGAATATCTTCATGGGCGATGGAAAACTCCACTTCCTTAGCAAGCACTCGTTTTTGAATCTGCTCAAGGCCCTTCGTAATCGTATCCACTTCACTAGCAGTTAAGATCCCACTCGCACCTAACATGCGTACATGGGCTAAGCTACCGCGAATATCTTCCTCAACGAGCCGCTGATCAAACGGAATCGATGCGGTATATTCCTCAACGAGCTGATTGGTTGGCTTGGTAAAGCGCCCGCCCCAGAGTTTCATCGAATTTCACATCCTCCTTCTGGGCATTCACCTTGGCATTCACTTCTGTCGGTAGACCCCACAGTTGAATAAATCCAACAGCAGCATCATGGTTAAAGGTATCATCTGGTGTATACGTCGCTAACCCTTCGTTATAAAGGGAGTGGACAGATTTACGTCCTGTAACCACCGCTTGCCCTTTAAATAAGGTCACACGCACAATCCCTGTGACATTTTGTTGTGTCTCGGTTACAAAAGCATCTAATGCCGTCTTTAATGGTGAGAACCAGAGTCCATCGTATACCATTTGCGCCCATTTCTGCTCGACATTCGACTTAAATTGAGTCACCTCACGTGTATGGGTAAGAAACTCCAATTCCTTATGTGCAGTAATTAACGTAATCGCAGCCGGACATTCATAGACTTCCCGGGATTTAATCCCCACAAGCCGATTTTCTACATGGTCGATGCGACCAATGCCATGTTTTCCTGCTTGTGCATTCAATTGAGACAAAATCTGATGGAAGGGAAGTGGCTCCCCATCCAAGGCAACAGGTACCCCTTTATCAAAGGTGATCTCCACTTCCTCCGCTTCATCGGGGGCTTCGGAAACAGGCACCGTCCATTCATAGGCTCCCTCTGGAGGAGCTGCCCATGGATTCTCCAGTACACCACATTCGCAAGACCGTCCATATAAGTTTTGATCAATGCTATAGGGATTCTCCAGATCCACAGGTACTGGGATACCATGATTTTTTGCATAGATGATTTCCTCGTCTCGACTCATGGCCCACTCACGTACAGGAGCCACCACTTTCAAATCGGGATTGAGCGCTTTAACTGCAACTTCAAAGCGTACTTGATCATTTCCTTTTCCTGTACAGCCATGAGCAACAGCTACAGCTCCCTCCTCCTCCGCTACCTTCACCAATATTTGAGAGATCAATGGCCGGGATAGAGCCGAAACCAGAGGATACTTTCCTTCATATAACGCATTTGCCTTTAGTGCAGGAAGTAGAAAATTCTCGGAAAACCACTCTCGAGTATCCACGACAAGGGATTTCACCGCTCCTACTTGAATGGCTTTTTTCTGGATAAAGTCTAAATCTTTTCCTTCGCCCACATCCAACGCAACAGCGACTACATCATAGTGATAATTCTCCTTCAACCATTGAATCGCAACGGATGTATCTAACCCACCTGAGTAGGCGAGGACGATCTTTCCTTTCTTCGTCATTCCCGAACACCTCTTTATAAAAATTCATCGATGCGTATTATTATACATATCGCCGTATAAAAAGTCTACCCATAATCGGGGAAAATCGCGCAGAAAGTTCACCCAATCATTATGGAGTAACTCTATAGAAAAAAGGGCCATCAGGGCCCCTTCATTTACGCCGAAACCTTCTTTTTTCCGCCAACGACTTTAACCGTTTCAAACGTGTATACAGTAGATATCGAACCTGCAACGAACTTAAATAAGCACGCAGCTTACTCGATCCTTCTGGTACTCCAATCTCACAATCACACTGTAATAGAACGACACCTTTCCGCAAGGATAAATCAAAAAAGAGGTCCACGACCACATGGGGAAGGTGAAGGCGAATACCGAAAAGTTCTGGTTTACGATAGGCTACAACTTCACCATGGAGGATTTTACTCACCTTACGAGTGCGAAACCCTATGGATAGCAGGGAACCTTTGCAAATTTCTTCTTCATTAGTGGGCGATTCGATTTCAATTTTCTCAAGTGCGCCAAACCATTTTTTCATTTGCTCTACCGATTCAAGGTGGTTAAAAAGCTGTTCTTTTGTCGTTTTGATCTTCATTTCCTTGGTGATGGGCATCTTTCGTTTCTCCCCATTTATACAAAGTTCCCTCATTATAAACGCTATGATTCATCTTACCTTGCAGTTAGGACAGGGTAAATACCCAATCTTCCTCAAACATCCGTCACATGTGTAGCCAATCCGATCCAGGAAAAATTGGATGACATGAAATGGGCTTTGCGTAAACAACAAAACCAGCAAACACACGACAATGTGCGATTTGCTGGTTAATGATTTTATTTTATCCTTTTTTTATCAATCACTTTCCCTTTACTATTGAATGTTTTTCTTCAATACTTTTCACTTGGCCTGTCTTAGCATCAATTCTTCTCGTTTGTGATATTACCTATTTAACACTTTGGAAGTATCTTCTAATCATTTAATCCCTTTCCATCGAGAATTTTTTGCTTATATTTTTCAATTCTTGACACCCGAGTTTTGGATTGTTTGGGACTTGAAAAATAAAGAATATATGCTCTTTGCCGTCCCGGCGTCAATGCATCAAAAGCAGTTTTCAAGGCAGGGATTTCGTCTAATTTATTTTGAAATTCTTCAGGAATTGGTTCTGGATTCTTTTTAAAATTCACTTTCAAACCGGCTTTTTCCACTTCAATGGCTTCATAAATGTATGCTTTCAAGACTGGTTCAATCTCAACTATTTCCTGAACATTGGTGAACCGAACCAGACGTGCCGCCTGCGTATTCTCCCCAGCCTTTTCTAGAATACGGTGGGCATCCTTTAACAAGGCACCTTTGAAAAAACTAATCGTACAGTAATCATTAAAAGCACCTATTATAACAATATTACTTTTCTGATATGTGTAACAAGGAGCACCCCATTTCAATTCTTCTGTCAGCCCACAGTCAAGAACGATCATTCTCAATTTCTCTAATTCTTCCGGCCATTTGTAGACTTTAGTTAAATATATATCAACCTTAGGATTCATTTTACTATTTGTCATCAAGAAACACCCCTCTTTAATTTTCGATCAGCTGACGGGTTGATTCTATTATTATTGTAAATGGAATAGTTTTACTCATCAAGTAACATGGAAGGCTTTTATCATATCAATTATTGGAAATTAATATATCGAAGGGAAAAATCGAAGAATACGGCTACTCCTTCAATCTCGCTGTAGTTATCCGAGCCTCTGCGACACGATCCCGAAAATGGTACGTCAGTGTAGGTGATCCATTCAGTCAAAGTATAGAATACCCTCTTATCAACAAAGCAGATAAACGATATGCTAACAGAGGAAAGTAAACTCTTGCATCCTACGAACCCACTGCATAGTAAGCCTTAGAAAAGGGTACATTGGGGGAGAGAATGCATGACCTACGGAACTTTAGGAGGAAGCCTTATGGAATCTTTACCTGCAAGCATTTCCCGTACCATTAAAACCTCCCATGTCCTTCCACCGGACACCAACAATCATGGCACGATGTTCGGGGGAAAATTAACCGCTTATATCGACGAAGTAGCCGCTATCTGCGCAGCCCGTCACTCCCGCAAGTCTGTGGTAACCGCCTCCATGGACTCTATCGATTTTTTAAACCCCATTAAAATGGGAGATGCAGTCACTATTGAAGGTGTCGTCACATGGTGTGGAAACACGTCAATGGAGGTCTTTGTCAAAGTAACTTCTGAGCATTTAGCTACAGGAGCGCGAAATTTGACCACCACATCCTTTCTCACCTTTGTCGCCTTAGATGAAAACGGTAAGCCCACCCCTATTCCCCAGGTTGTTCCCGAAACAGAAGAGGAAAAATTCCTTCATACTACAGCACCCGAGCGCCGGGATGCCCGTAGAGAACGTAAGCAGCGCCTTGCTGCCCTCACTCGTGCCAATCAGTACCTTCCTGAGGGTCAGAAATTATAGTTATTAGTGAGAGTAGATCACCACAACAAAACATCCCCTCTATTCGGACAACGAGCGTAAATCCATGCGTCCATTAGAGGGGGTGTTGTTTTGATATATACTACGCTAAATAAGTCGGTTGATAATATGCTAGATTACCAGTGATCGGTCCATCTAAACGGGTAAGGATGGCAGAAGCTTTTCCGCCAATGAGAAAGGATCCCCATAATCGCTGACCATGAAAGGTCCCAGCTAAGGTCTCCGCTTCCACTTCCTCCATCGTCACTCGCTCCTGCCACACCATCGGTTGATCCCAGTAGTACTTCTCACCATCCCGATAATTAACCGTCCCTTCTGTATCACAAAGAAGGATTCCTCCCCCTTCACGACCAAAGATCGGCTTAACCACATGAGGAGTATGGCCTTGGAAAGTGTTCTCCAGATAAGTGGGCAACATATATCGTCCCACAGTCTGTCTCTCTTCCTCAGTTAAGAACATCTCTTCTTCATATAAGTTCCAAATCAGTGCTTGTAGTGCTTTCGTTTGGGCCATGAAGGCAGAGGGAGGATTGATCAGTGATAGACCCCCATCGGCAATAATATCAAGAACATGCTTTCCTGTGGGATAACCATCTGTATCTTTCTCTTTTGCCAACACTTCTAAGGCATGAAGACGATACCATACATCGATCCTTCGACCATCCGAAGTAGACAATCGGTCCCCTGACACCCGAAGCTCGTTCAGAGGAATAAAGTACGCGGGTAACCCTGACTGTTTCATCAAGTAACGGGTCGTGCCTGCATCTTCCTCATGCCAAGCAAGGGAACTAAATACGATCTCATCAGTTGGCTTTCCCTGCTTACGAAGCCATTGCACATGGTCTGCAAAAGCCTTTTGAAGCTTCGGTTCCTCTCCTTCATTCGGGGAAGGTAGATTCCATGCAGTACATACGCGTTGATTCACATAAAATGCTTCAACAATACCAGTAGGAGTATCGCTGTTAAACTCCAACATTTTGAGTCCAGCTTCCGTAAGAGCAAAATCAAATCTCCCTACTAAAGTGAGCGGGGCACCGTTCATCCCCATTCTAACAGCTTCCCAGGTAGTCTTAGGAAGGCCCAATTCCTGTAGAAGTTGCTTCTCACCTTGTTGGACAATTGCCGTCACTCGTGTATAAACTCTTCCTAAGGCTTCAGTGGCTTCCGCCATCTCGCGCCGTAGTTCTAATGAGATGGGAGCAGGTATTGCTAAAGCATACTCCACACCGTTATACATATCCCAGGTAAAGATCCCTTCTTGCCGCATCGGCTTGTAGATTTCCTGTCTACGTGCTTCATAGGAAGGAGACAAGGAGACTCACCCCCCGCTGCTATGCCTTGATGAACTCCCCACTCCACCTTTAGAACCTGAGGAAATCCCTGAGATTTTTTTGAATACTTTTTTGCCATTCTTATAAAAAGCTGAGCCCCCTACTCGACCATCCCCATTGTCACAATACCCATCCTCGTCCTTATCCACACAGGTTTCCTTATCACAATAGTTGTCCTTATCTTTATCAGTACACCTTGCTTCATCATCGGAACACCCTGTAGACACCACCAATATCGCTGCTGCGAAAAGGCTGGCTAGACGTTTGGAACGTCCCGTGTCCTTTTCTTCAGGATCTACTTCAAGAACGCTATTTTTTTCTTCCATATGTTTTCCTACCTTTCTATTTCTGAGGACACCTGCACATAAACCTTTTCGTCTATTACAAACCACTCACATACATGTCGCGAAGAATCCTCTTCCTTATCTACCTCATCATATGTGTAGAGAAGCGGAAACAACCCTCCACCTTACATGCTACATCCCCTCGCCCTGACATCTTCAAGATTCTTAATCAAACCATCATAAAGTAGCCTACTCACGTTACTCCCATACAAGTAATAAGGTTAAAATAGAAATTATTTCTAAATAATATCATACCAAACATGATCCATCGGTCAAGTCAACCTTTTACTAATTCTTACGATCACCAACTCAAAAAACCCCTAACCTTAGGGGTCTTTTGAAAACTTTCAGAGGTCACACTGCAATGTGTTGCTTATGATCTTCTTTCAAAATTCCTTCCTCTTCCCATCTCGTGAGATGGGATTTAAAAGTATCTTCACGATGATGGCCAATTTTTTTGGCCAGGTTGTATCCATTGATCCCTGCGGAAATATTGGAAGCATCGATCTCTAAGGTACGAATGAATTCACCAATCGCCTCTTCCTCCCGGTTCAACTCTCCAAGACAATACCCCATCATGAAATGAGTAAAGGTAATACGCGGTAACCCAACCTCTGCGGATTTGCGGAACATAGAAAGAGCCTCTTCTATCTTATTCAGTTTCATATAGACTTCTGCCATCTCATGGTAGGAGATACTCCAATGAGGATCCGTCTGGATCAGATCAAAACCTGCCCGTTCTGCCTGTTCATAGTCCTTGGAAAGATATAAGTGCTCCTTTAATTCCGATTCAAAACACGTCTTCATCGCATCCAGTTTTCTGCACTCTTCTAATCGATTGGTAGGTTTGGCTATGTTTGCAAAGTGGAGAGCATGTTCCATCTCTTCTCTTGTTTCTTTTACCAATTGTTTCGCTGCCGGCACCATCGCATAAGCACGATAAAAGGATGAGAGCCCTAATTGTTCTGATAGACCTTCCTTCTCTTTTAGTCTCTTGCAAGTATCTAGACCTTGATCAACATACCAATTAAATAATTCCTCACCTAATGCCCTTTGCTTCATTTCCCACACGATGGCCTGGGTGGAAACCTTGAGTCGAATCAAATCAGGGAGGCTATTCTCCTCAAGTAGCACCTTCATCGCCATAAAATCAGATTGAAATGGCTGACTCAGCCGATTTTTTATTAAGAACTGAATGAAGTAAAGGTAGATTTTATCCTCATGACGTAGTTGATTTGGATGAAGGGAGGAGAGTATATGCATTGCTAATTCAAAACGGGACAATGAGACGAGACAGTACACCAGATTTAACTTTTCCACAGGTGATGCATCGGATCTTTGGGTGATGCGATCTTGGATACTCTTCATTGGCCCTTCCGATTCATACCCTAGGTTGGTTAAGTGATGGTTGGAGATACGAGTCACATGGGACACTTCGTGTAAAACAGAGGGTTCTAATAGCTGGCCTAAGTGATAAGGCACTCGATTAAAATCCTGGGACTCCAAGGACCTACACACACTTTTCGTCCAGATGTTCGACTGTTGATCTACTTCTCTGACATGCAGGATCGCGGAAAGAAAAGCGTTATCGTGAACCATTTTATACAACTCCTCCATTAATAGATTGCAAGTATCTATGTACATCTATTAAGGCACACACTATTCATTTTCTATATAAACATCGTCCTGGTGCTTGTACATAATTGAATAATGAATCCCCCTTGGGGGATTCATTGGAAGATTATGCAGGGAAAGCGGCAGTCAAAATCACCATTTTATCACTGGAAAACTTGATCATTTTTATCACCTCCTAACATTTTAACTTATGATATATTATACTAGATAGGAAATATTTTGCAAGTTTGAATATTAAGAAAAGGGGATGGCTTTTTTGAGAAAATCAGAAACTAGCACTCTTCTTTGGACAAAGGAATTTATTCTTCTGGCATTGAGTAATTTTTTTATGTTTGCTAGCTTTTATATGCTATTGCCCACTTTGCCTATATTCGTAGTGAAAGTATTGCAGGGTAGTGTAGATCAAGTAGGGCTAATCATTGGTTTTTTTTCTACCGCACAAATTTTTTCTCGTCCGCTAGCAGGTAGGTGGCTAGATTCTGTGGGGAGAAAGAAGATCTTCTTATGGAGTCGATTATTATTTCTACTCGTGATGATTTGCTATCTAGGAATGACAGGGTTGTTCCTCTTCTTTGCCCTTCGCTTCCTCCATGGATTCAGTTTTGGCATGGCAACGACTGCGTCTGGCACAATGGTAGCGGATATCATTCCGGATAAACGTCGAGCGGAGGGATTGGGGTATTATAGCGGATTCGCAAGCTTAGCCATGATCCTAGGGCCTACTTTGGGCCTATGGACGATGCAATTGGCCAATTTTTCAACCATGTTTATCCTATGCTCTATCTTAGCTGGCCTCAGTGTCTTGCTCGGATCTCTTATCCACTATCCTGAACCGACAGTACAGAATACCCCATCCAAACCATTTTCTTGGCAGAGGTTCATTGAACCGAAAGCCATCCCTATTTCAATTATTTCATTGTTGTTATTCTCCTTGTATGGAGGAATCGTCTCCTTCATCTCTCTATATGCCCAGGAACTAGGGATGGCCACTCTAGCAGGCTACTTCTTTTCTGTCTACTCCCTATCCCTCCTTGTCTCTCGACCGATCACCGGGAAGATCTCAGATAGGTATGGCGCCAACTATGTTATCTATCCAGGGTTTATCATTTGTATCTCCGGGGTCCTCTTACTTAGTCAAGCCAACTCTATGGTTTTATTCCTGTTCGCTGGATTATGGATCGGCCTTGGGTTTGGTGCCATCCAGCCAAGCTTGCACGCCATGGTCATCCAATCCATCCCTACAGAACGACGGGGAGCAGCAACCGCTACCTACTTTATATCAGCGGATATCGGAATCGCCGCAGGTGCGTTTGTACTTGGTTATATCGCCCATGCAATTGGATATCGAGGGATGTTTTTATCTACCTCACTTTTTGTTGTTCTTGGCCTTTTGTGGTATTGGGTTTATACGCTAAATGGATCGAAAAAGGTGCGCGACAAGGTTGAAACGCCAGAGAAAGCCTCTGTATAGGGTTTTAGCACAGTGACATGACAAAGAGCCTTCATGAAGAAGGCTCTCTCATCCAATTATGCGAGCAATCTTCTTAAATCCAGGAGATTGCTTATTTATTGATCACCCAACAGCATCGCGAGCAATGCTTTTTGGGCATGCAATCGATTTTCTGCCTGTTGAAATACTGCAGAACGAGGACCATCAATCACATCTGCAGTCACCTCTAGCCCACGGTAAGCGGGTAAACAATGAAGAAAGGTAACGTCGTCCTTTGCATGCTTCAGGAGATCCTCATTCACCTGATAACCTGCAAATACCTCTTTCCGCTTCTCTTTTTCCTCTTCTTGCCCCATGCTCGCCCATACATCAGTATAAATGGCATCCGCATCAGCAACAGCCTCTAACGGATCATGGGTGCAGGTAATCGTTGCCCCAGTCTGCTTAGCAATTTTTTTCGCTTCTGCCACGATGGAACCATCGGGTTCATAACCAGGAGGGGTTACGGCAACGATGTGTAACCCTGTCAAGGCAGCCGCCTCAGCAAGGGAGTGAAAAACATTGTTCCCATCCCCCACATAGACAAGCTTTCTCCCCTTCAGGTTACCTTTGATCTCCTTTAGAGTCAGTAAATCAGCAAGGGCCTGACAAGGATGATGAAGATCTGTCAATCCATTGATGACTGGAATCGTCGCATGGCCTGCCAATTCTTCGACATCGGTATGACGATGGGTTCTAATGAGGATCCCATCAACAAAACCAGAGAACACCTTTGCCGTATCGGCAATCGATTCGCCTCTACCTAGCTGGAGGTTATCACGATCAAGGGCAAGGGGATGGCCACCCAACTGTGCCATTCCCGCTTCAAAGGAAACCCGTGTCCGTGTAGAAGGTTTTTCAAAGATCATGGCCAAGGTTTTACCAAGAAGAGGGCGCCAAGCTTCTCCTCTTTTTTGTTTTTCCTTCCCTTCAAGGGCAAGGGCGAGCAGAGCTTCTATACTTTCCACTGTATAGTCCGATAGTTTTAAACAATCCTGCCCAGCGAGAGAAACGGGTTCTGCCATCCAGGCGTGTGAGATACTACTCATCCGATCATCATCTCCTTTCGTTCATTGGCTATCAAGGGGTTCAATGTCCAGGTTGAAAGGCTACGCCACTTCTCTGTCTGGATGAACAACCTGAAGGTGTCTGGGGAGGTGAAACAAGGGACTTGCCACTCCATTGCCATCTGACGTAAATAGAATCCATCCCGTAATGAGTCCCCTCCCTGGGTAGGAAGATTGAAGACCAACTTTGGCATCGAAGTACGGAACCAGTCTAGCAAATCTTCTCTAGTAAGCACTGTTGCTTCAAGATCAAGTTCTTGATGAAGCCAGTTTGCTGAACCCGGTGTAGCAAACAAGGTGACTCCCTTACGCACGATTTCGGGTAACAAGGTAGCGAGATTTTCCTTTTGACTATCCGCTACAGAGAGCAACATCCCTGTCCCAGGTTGTAAAACAGGTAGTGTTGCGCCCATCGTCCAGGGGAGCACCTTTGCAACCGCTTCTTCCAAGCTGTCACCCAAGCCTAAAACCTCTCCCGTAGATTTCATCTCAGGGCCAAGAGCTGGATCCACATTGGGCAGCTTCGCACCAGAGAAAACCGATCCTTTCACGGCCCATCGCTCTGGAGCTGACATTAAGCCCACGGGAGCAAAGGAGGCGAGAGATTCACCCAATTGCACCCGCGTCGCCCAATCTACCATCGGCACACCGGTTACCTTGCTAATGACAGGAATTGTACGAGAGGCTCTTGGATTCACTTCAAGGACAAATACCTCCTCTGGAGTCACCACCAATTGAATATTGAGAAGTCCCGCATGGGGGAGGGACCGTACGAGACGGGTTGTATACTCGATTACTTTTTTCCGCTGTTCTTCATTCAAATCTGGGGTCGCCAAGATGGAAAGACTATCCCCTGAATGAACACCTGCACGCTCTACATGTTGCACCATTGTCGGGATGACGAAGTCGCGACCATCCGTCACAGCATCTACTTCGACTTCGATCCCTTCTACATATCGATCTAGCAAAAGAGGAAAGACGTCCTCTGTCCAACCATTGTCAACAGCGTTTATCAGAGTGGCTAACTGCGCAGCATTCCGTACCACCTGCATCCCCTGACCACCAATCACATAGGAGGGGCGAATCAGAATCGGGAAACCTAACTCCTCAGCTAAGTGCATTACATCCTCTGCAGTGGTAGCTGTCCGTCCAGGAATATGAGGAATAGAGCATTCACTGAGAAGTTCATAAAACCGCTCGCGATCCTCCACACGATCAATAGCCTCTGCTGAGGTGCCTAGGATTTTACACCCCGCTTCTTCCAGTCCTTGAATCAGTTTGATCGCCGTCTGTCCTCCGTACTGAACCAAAACACCGTCCACCTTCTCTTTGATCGCTACCTGATATACATCTTCTACAGTTAGCGGCTCAAAGTAGAGTCGGTCTGCGGTGGTATAGTCGGTACTTACCGTCTCCGGGTTATTATTTACCACCACAGAGAGTACACCATTTTCTAGTAAGGATTTCGCCGCATGGACGGAGCAATAATCAAACTCGATCCCCTGACCGATACGAATGGGACCCGAGCCGAGTACCATCACCCGGCGGGATGCCTCTACAAACTCTACTTCATCCTCTCCCTGCCAGGAAGAATAGTAATAGGGAGTCTCCGCCACAAATTCCCCAGCGCAGGTATCGACCCATTTATAGGAGGGAGCCCAGTTCTTTTTCTTCCACCGCTCTCGTACTGTAGACTCATCCACATCGTATAGTTGAGCTAGGAAAGCATCCGCCACTCCTAATTCCTTCGCCTTTTTCAATACCGCCTCTGATACGGTTACCCAATCAGATTCCTGAAGTTCTAACTCCAGGGAAACCATAACACACACTTTTTCTAAATAGTAGGAAGTGATCCCCGTGAGTCGCTGTACTTCATCGAGACTCCATCCCCGACGAAAGGCTTCACCAAGGGCAAAGAAACGCTGATCATCCGGCTTTGCTAGGCGAAAAACTAGATCCTCCTCTGACCATGACGCCTCCAATGGAGAAAGCAGGGCATATCTACCAACATCTAAGGAACGAATCGCTTTATATAATGCCGTTTCTAAATTCCGTCCAAGGGCCATCACTTCCCCTGTTGCTTTCATCCGTGTACCCAACCGACGGTCCCCATGGGGAAACTTATCGAAGGGCCAGCGGGGCATTTTCACAGCTACATAATCCAATGTTGGCTCAAAGCAAGCATTGGTGTGCCCGGTTACTGGGTTGGTACACTCATCCAGACGGTAGCCGATGGAAAGCTTTGTCGCTAATCGGGCAATTGGATACCCCGTGGCTTTGGATGCGAGCGCACTCGAGCGACTTACCCGAGGATTCACCTCAATAATGGCATACTCACTCGTCTTAGGATGAAGAGCCACTTGAATGTTACACCCACCTACCACCTCTAAAGCGTGGATCACCTTCACTGCCACACTGCGTAACAACTGATACTGACGATCTGTTAAGGTCTGAGAGGGAGCCGTTACGATTGAATCTCCTGTATGTGTACCTACTGGATCGATGTTTTCCATATTACAAACCGCGATACAGGTGCCTGCCGCATCCCGCATCATTTCATACTCAAGCTCTTTCCATCCCAGGATGCTCTGCTCGATGAGCACCTGAGAGATAGGACTTGCCGCCAATCCTTGCCGAGCAATGTGGGCCAATTCTTCCTCGTCCTCTGCTGTTCCCCCACCAAATCCACCCAAGGTATAGGCTGGGCGAACCACCACTGGATAGCCAATTTCTTCGGCGAAGGTCAGCGCCTCGGCTACACTTGCCACTGTAGATCCCTTAGGTACAGGTTCACCGATCTCTTCCATCATCGTCTTAAAGGCTTCCCTATCCTCCCCTTTACGGATGGTCTCTACAGGTGTCCCCAGTAGTTCCACTCCATAGTGGGAAAGCACTCCCCGTTCAGTTAGTTCTATCGCGAGGTTGAGTCCTGTCTGGCCACCCATCGTGGCTAAGAGACCATCCGGACGCTCCTTACGAATAATCTCTGTCAACACCTCTGCGTTCAGGGGTTCCATATAAATAACATCAGCCACTTCTTCATCTGTCATAATAGTAGCCGGGTTGTTATTAGCTAGGATGACTCGAATCCCTTCTTCTTTCAGAGCAAGACACGCCTGGGTACCCGCATAATCGAACTCCGCCGCCTGCCCAATGACAATTGGACCGGAACCGATCACAAGCACACTGCCCCATTTTTTCTGATCAGCCAACGACCTCCACCTCCTTCTTCGCCGTTACTTGTGTAACGAAATCGCGAAATAACCCCGCCGCATCACTTGGCCCTGGATGCGCTTCAGGATGAAATTGAACCGTCGTCACAGGATAGATCCGGTGGGCCAACCCCTCTACCGACCCATCGTTAGCATGGACATGTGTCCAAACCCACTCAGCAGGGTCTAAGCTATCCGCGGACACGGTATAGCCATGATTCTGCGAGGTAATCCACACTTCCCCAGTCAATTGATTGCGCACAGGGTGGTTACTCCCACGATGTCCAAAGGGAAGCCGCTTTGTATCTGCACCAAAGGCACTAGCCAGCACTTGATGACCAAGGCAGATACCCAGTGTCGGCAGTTGTTTCACTAGACTCTTCCACCCAGCAAGCCACGGTGTAAGGGCCTTCGGGTCTCCTGGACCATTAGAAAACAGAAGTCCATCGGGCTTAAGATCGAGGATCTCTTTCGTTGACCAATACCATGGGACGACTGTCACTTGGCAGCCCAGCTCTTGTAAGGCATGGAGAATCGATGCCTTATAACCAAAATCGATGAGGACGATATGAGGTGCATGAGGGTTGGATGAAGTATGGAAAACGGGCTCATCCACACTAACAGCCTCAACCCATTCGACCGAGTCCGGAGAAGCTACCTCCATCTCAGTAAAGATAGGGTGAGACGTAATCTGTCCCCGTAAAGCTCCCTTGGAGCGTATCTTTTTTACGACTGCGCGTGTGTCTACGCTAGCAATCCCTGGCACACCATGCTGATCAAGCCACTCACCGAGGTCTGCTTTGCTGTAACATTCACTCATGATGACCCCCGTACATGGAGGTGCGCTACTTTCACTCTCACCGATAACCGTTCCATAGTTACCAATCAGCGGATAAGTAAAGGTAACAATCTGCCCAGCATAAGAGGGGTCTGTCATTACTTCCTGATATCCTGTCATGCCAGTGGTAAAGACCACCTCACCAGCAACCATCTTCGGTGTACCAATCCATTCTCCTGGAAACACGTCCCCATCTTCAAACACGAGATACGCATTCATCCACCCTCACCTCCTTCATCGCCGCTACAATCATGTCTACTCCCTCGTTCATCTGCTCCTTGGTGATGATCAAAGGGGGTAACAAGCGCAGAACATATTCACCAGCCGTGATAACCAACAGACCCTTTTCTGCTAACCGCTTTACCAAAGGAGCCGCTGGCGTTTCAAGCTCGATGCCCCACATCATTCCTCGCCCTCTAATCTCCTTCACCCCAGCCAATGGGAGCAGTTTTTCATGGAGCTGATTAGCTAGGTATTTACCTGTCTCTTGCACCCTCTCGAGCAAGGATGTTTCTATCATTTCTGCCAATACCGCACCAGTTACAGCCATCGCCAAGGGATTTCCGCCAAAGGTTGTACCATGGCTACCGTACCCCAGATGATCCTCTAAGCCCGCACGCCCCAACATCGCACCCACAGGAAACCCATTGCCCAGTCCCTTTGCACAGGTCACCACATCGGGTTGAATCCCCATAGCTTGAAAGGCAAAGAGCGTACCCGTTCGACCCAATCCAGTTTGGATTTCATCCAACATCAGCAGAAGCCCCTGCTCACGACAAAAGGCCTCAAGCTCCTTGAGAAAACTGGGCTGAGCAGGTTGAATCCCACCTTCTCCTTGAATCACTTCCAGAAGAACAGCCACTGTCTGCTCACTCACTGCCTCCTTAACTGAGTTCATATCGTTATAGGTGGCAAAAACAAACCCCTCTGGTAGTGGGCCACAGTCCTCCTGTACTTTTGTTTGGCCTGTCGCTGTCAAGGTAGCCAGTGTCCGGCCGTGAAAGGAGGAGTGAAAGGTGAGAATTTCAGGTTTGGAGACTCCTTTAACCTGATGACCCCAACGACGGGCTAATTTGATCGCTGCTTCATTGGCCTCTGCTCCGCTATTGGAAAAAAAAGCATTGGCCAAGCCTGTCGCGCGAAGGAGCATTTCTGCTGCCTCTTCCTGCCCCGCTATAGGAAACAGATTCGAAGTATGCCACAGCTTAGAGGCTTGTTCTCCTAACGCCTCCGTAACCCGTGGGTGGGCATGCCCTAGATTACATACACCGATACCCGATGTATAATCTAGATAACGATGCCCCTCTTCGTCCCACAACCATGCGCCCTCTCCCTTTTTTAAGCGAATCTCACTTTTTCGATAGGTTGGAAATAAGCCCATCTTCTTTCTCCTCCTTCACAATCCTCGTTCCGCCTGGGATCCCCTTCTCTATCCTGCTAAATGGATAGTCTTGTCGGCCATCAGTGATCACTACTTCTTGGACATAATCTAACCCAGTTAATGCCGCTTTCACCTTAGGAATCATCCCACCATAGATCTCTTTATCCTTCACCATGGTCGCGATTCTCCCTGGAGTCACCTCGGACAATAACGATCCTTGCCGATCCAAGACTCCTGGCACATCGGTAACGAGCATCAACCTCTCAGCATGAAGAGCACCTGCAATCGCACCTGCGGCTGTATCCGCATTGACATTAAAGCGATGGCCACATCCATCTGTTCCGAGGGAGGCCACCACGGGAAGCCAGCCGCCTGCAAGCAAGGTTTCCAGTAATTGAGTGTGAACATCCTCCACTTCCCCCACCCAGCCAAGCTCTGGATCCTTTTGGCTTACTTCCAACAACGGACCATCTACCCCTGATATGCCAACTGCCTTTGCTCCTGCTTGTTGCAGGCGACTGACCAATGTTTTATTGACACTCCCACCTAGCACCATTTCCACCGTCTCCAGGCAGGCATCATCGGTAACCCGCAATCCCTTTGCAAACACAGGAGCTTGACCTAAAGACTCCTGGATACGATTGATCGATGGTCCTCCACCATGGACGATGATCGGCCACCAGCCGTGATTTACCAGGGAAGCACATTCTGTAAAAAAAGAAGCATCCAGATCCTCCATCACACTTCCTCCGATTTTAATCACTACCTTTTTCACCGATCATTCCTCCTTTTTAATGAACCCATTTAGGTACGGTAACTCGCGTTAATTCGTACATAATCATAGGTGAGATCGCATCCCCATGCGGTTGCACTCGCCGTTCCAAGACCTAGATCCACCCCGATGTGAACCAAGGGCTGATCCAGGGCCCGTCGAGCTAACTCCTCATCATAAAGGGCCGGTTGCCCTCCATCGACAACGATCACTTCGCCGATCGTCACCTGGATTTGTGCGGGATTGACTGCCGCTCCGCTGTAACCCACAGCCGATAAGATCCTCCCCCAGTTTGGATCTGCTCCATACACCGCTGTCTTTACCAGGCTAGATCCTACAATCGCCTTTGCCGCCTGCCGCGCACCTTCTAATGTACTTGCTCCCTTTACCTCCACCTCTACCAGCCTTGTTGCTCCCTCTCCATCCCGCGCAATCATCCGGGCCAATTCCTGGGATACAAAGGTAAAAGCATCTTTAAACACTAACCAGTCCGTATGTTCTCTTGTCAGAGGTTGATGATTAGACAACCCACTCGCCATCACCGCAACCATATCGTTGGTACTGGAGTCTCCATCAACGGTAATCATGTTGTATGTTTCATCGGTCACTTCCCGTAGAAGGCCCTGTAATACCGAGGGCTCAATCACCGCATCCGTTGTTACAAAAGCAAGCATCGTTGCCATATTGGGATGAATCATTCCAGATCCCTTGGCAGCACCACTGATCCGCACTTCCTTTCCATCAATGGTTAAACGAACCTCTACGGTCTTGATCCCTGTATCCGTCGTTAAAATAGCATGACAAAAATCATCGCTACCCTCTTTACTTAACTGCTCAATCAATTCAGGCACCCCACGAGTGAGTGGACCCATCGGGATTCGTTCACCAATTACACCTGTCGATGCTATGCCTACTTGATGCTCGGGCAATCCAAGCGCCACCGCGGCCGATTCCCTCATCTGGTAGGCATCTTGTAGCCCTGCCTCTCCAGTGCAAGCATTCGCTTTCCCACTATTGACGAGCAACGCTTGCATCCGTCCCTCCACTTCCATCCCTTCTTGGGTAACCATTAAGGGAGCTGCTTGAAATGCATTGGTTGTATAGACAGCTGCTGCTGCCGCAGGCACTTCGCAGCAGATCAATCCAAGATCCTTCCGTTTTCTTTTAATCCCTGCATGAAGCCCTGCGGCCGTAAAGCCACGGGGAGATGTAATCATCGGGTTGGCTATTTTTGTATAGTAGTGGGCATTCTCCTGCAAGGGTTCCGCACATAACGTAGAATCCATTCTCCTTATCTCCTCTCCCACCCTTAACATTTATGGATAGACAGGCAACATAGAAAGCCCCGTCGACTCTGGCCATTCCATCATCAAGTTAAGGTTTTGAACCGCCTGGCCAGCGGCCCCTTTCATCAAGTTATCAATCACTGCAGCTGCAATGACCATTCCCGTCCGCTCATCCACTTTTACCTGTAGATCACAAAAGTTGCTACCAGCTACATCCTTTGTTCGCGGCCACCTTCCCGACTCACAAAGGCGAATAAATGGTTTCTCACGATACGCCCTTTCAATAACTTCACGTACCTGATCAGTCCTCCAACCTGACTCCACAGGCGCATAAATCGTAGTAAGAATCCCGCGACTCATCGGCACAATCTGCGGCGTAAAGGTAACCGTACGGGGATCGCCCCCGATCATCGACAGATATCGTTCGATTTCTGGTGTATGTTGATGCTCCGCTACTTTATATGGAAAGAGGTTCCCCTCTACTTCACAGAAAAGGCTACTTTGCTTTAACCCGCGACCGGCTCCAGACACCCCAGATTTCCCATCGATCATCACAGGGCCCTTCGCGATCACTCCTGCCCGTACCAAGGGCAAGAGGGCAAGCAATGTTGCCGTTGGATAACAACCTGGGTTGGTCACCAACCTGGCTTTTTTCACTTGATCTGCTGTCCATTCACTTAGCCCATATACCGCTTCGGACAACCACTTTGACGGTGCAGGCTCTTTGCTATACCATGTCTGGTAGTCTGCTGCCTCAAGGCGGAAATCTCCTGCGAGGTCAATCGCGATCACTCCCCGTTCTACCAACTCTGGGAGCAACTCTCCACTCACCCCCGCAGGCGTTGCGGAAAAAACACCATCCACACGTTCTGCGAGTTGGTCCAAATCCAACTCTTCCAAAGAGAGTTCCCGCTGGGAAAGATGCGGAAATACACTCCCCAGCTCTTCCCCTGCTTGGGAGGAGGAGATCAGCGTCTCAAGTTCTACATAGGGATGGTTCTCCAAGATACGAATCAATTCAGCACTACCATAACCCGTTGCCCCAATCACAGCTACTCTCATCCGTTCTCTCCCCCATTTTCTCCCCATAAAATCGTTTCGTATGATTATACATTAGTATTTATATTTATTCAATGAGAAAATTGTCTCCCCTGTTGGGAAGTTATTTCCTTCTTTTCACCTAGAAGAAGAGAGATGCCTGCTTCCCACGTGAACTAATAAAAAATGACGTGATCCACAAATTCACGTCACTCACAAAAATAAAATACCCTTGGCCCCAGTAGCATCTCGGACCAAGGATTTATTGACATCCATTCCATTGAACCATTATCCTGCATTCACTCTTACTTCTTCTTCGCTAACCAATTGGCCAACTTCTTTCGACTATTTGCGTTCAGTTGTTTTTGAGGAGGCATTTGTCCTTGACCATTTTCAATAACTGCTGCGATTTCCTTGGCAGAGTAGCGGCTACCGATTTTTCTCAAGTCAGGTCCCATCCCCCCTTGCAACTGATCTCCATGGCAGCTGGAACAATTATTACTAAAAACCTGTTTCGGTGAAGCGGACACGGATGGTTTCTCCTTATCGCTTCCTTTATCCTGGGCACATGCGGTCAAAGAAACGACAATTGCTGCCCCTAACAACGTAAATTTCCACACAGAACCAGCCATCGGATATATCCCCCTATGTATTTCGGATTGTAGCTTCATTCTAGCGGTTTCTTGTCCATAGAGGTGTTACTATTTCACGAAAAAACGCCAGATATGTATCATCCGGCGTTCAAAGTCGGTTTATCGCCGGTTCATCATAAACTTTTTCGCTACTTTCCGCCAATGATCCAGAATCGATTCAACGAAATAGCCACTATGTTCACAAGGGGTAGTACACCCACAAATAAATAGGCAACACTCATCCCTTCGTTTTTCATTTTAACACCTTCTAATACCTGTCGCATACACAACCGGTTAGCTGATGCTGGATTGCCAAATGCCCGGGTGCAAAGGGGGAACTTTCGGATTCGATGTCAAATAGAGAAACCCTTCTGTCGAAGAATTCGCCCCTACTGTCACCCTTCGATTATTTCCCGGGAAACGACAGCAACACCCTCATTTTTTATGCAAGGTCCGATTAACCGTGTTTATCTGCCTTTAAAATCGGGCTTTCGCTTTTCTAGGAACGCGTCCATACCTTCTAATCGATCCTCAGTGTCGAAAACCACACCAAATTGCGAAGCTTCCAAGGCTAATCCTGCAGATAGGTGCGTTTCTAGGCCTTGATTGATGGACTTCTTAATCGCTGTCATAGCTACATGTGCCTTTGTCGCCAGTGTACTTGCTAATTTTTTGGCTTCATCCAGTAATTGATCTGCTGGGATCATCTTTTGCGCTAAACCAATGCGCAGAGCTTCCTCGGCACCGATCATTTCCCCAGTTAGCGCAAGATATTTCGCCGTTGATTTCCCTACTAATCTTGCCAACCGCTGGGTTCCGCCATAGCCAGGTAACACTCCTAGGTTGATCTCTGGCAGGCCAAAACGGGCTTTTTCAGAAGCCAACAGAATATCCCCACTCATCGCCAATTCGCATCCTCCACCTAAAGCAAAACCATTGACGGCCATGATCACAGGCTTAGGGGAGTTTTCGATCCGCGAGAATAGCGCTTGTCCACGATTAGCCAGTCGCTCCGCTTCAGCAGAGGAAGGCACATCGCGCAATTCTTTTATATCCGCCCCTGCAACGAAGGCTTTCTCCCCTTCACCAGTGAGAATCCACGCACGGATATCCTCTTCACTCTCCAGAAAATCCAACACTTGACTCAATTCAGCTAGGGTTTCCTGATTAAGAGCATTCATCATTTTCGGCCGACTAATCGTTACCAATGCCCAACCTTCACCTTTTTCGACGACAATATTCTTCCATTCCAACCGCATTCGCCTCCGTTATGTAATCTCACCAATCATCCACCTGGACAGTTAATACGATGCGCTTCTTTCCATCTCAACGAAAATATCGTCGGATCATTTCCCCTCTCCTAGTACACCCGTTAGAGAGCATCCTTCTGCACAATAGTAAATAAAACACCATTGGATCACCTCTAAAACGTACTTGATTCTTCAAAAAACTGTCAAGCCCCTCTAATCTGTACATGCTCCATGTCATAGGTTCTCTATTCTTCTTTCCAATCCTGTATTTCCTATATAAAAAAGAGATCCTTCCACATTCGGCTGGATCTCTTTTATAATCATATGTTTTCTTTGGATTGATTACGATTGGTCATTTGCCGCCAGACGGAACCACTCGCTTCTGCTCCCTTTTCAATCCGTTCCAGGGCCATACGGGCTTGCATGGCTACTTCAAATTCAGGGTCTTGCTGGGCTTCTCTAAGCGCAGCAATAGCACTTTCATCACCGGTTTCATATAAGAACATCGCCGCACGCCACCGCACTAATCGACTTTTATCTTGAAGAGATTCTATCATAGCAGGGATTGCTTTAGGATCACCAAGATCCGATAGGCAATCTCCAGCCGTCCGACGAACCGTTACGGATGAATCCTTCAACGCCTTTAGGAGGTGGGGTAGGACTTCCTTCTCTTCGATTCCGCCAAGATAGGCCACAGCCAACCGGCGGATCGTCGTCTTTTCATCGGTCAGTGCCTGGGCTAGGACTGGTAGATCATCTAGAGTAGGATTCATCTGTTCAAGTGCAGCGAAGCGCTTTTTCCAATCCGGGTCTTTCATCATCTCCACCGTCACCGGATACGAAGGTCGCATCTCCGGCGCTGGTTCTCCAGGGCCTTGAGCAAAGGCTTGTTTAATCAGCTCCTGCAAACGTTTATCATCATAGGCAGCCACCACTTCCTGCGCTGCTTCTGCACCTACTTCATCAAAATCACCGTAACGAACCCCCCGCTCCTCCCACTTCCGCTCCATCACCATGTTCGCCGAGGAGGATTGAGCTTCCATCACCGCCTTTGCAAACTGCTCTGGAAGTGGGTAGCGCTTCTCCTCTCCAGAGGAGATCAGTTTTAACTGAATGGGCAGGCTACGAAAGGTTTGCAGAAAAACCTTTACTTCACCATAGGCTTCCTCAGAGGAGGGAGTTGTTCCACGGGGCGACTCTGCTGCTGTACCCTCTCCAAAAACCTCTCTGACCCGAGGGAGGATATGTAACCATTCTACCTTCGGATCACGATCAATGGCCAAGAAGTCCGCTACCTGAAAAATGCTTTTTACCCCTTCAATTGTGAGGATTTGCTTCACATAATCGGGCGCATCCTCACATCGCTCCAGGGTGTAAGTCCCTCCCTTCGATACCTTCTGATCGAGATTAATCTTCATTGAATGAGGACTTGGTGTCGGTTCTATCGACTTAATTTGCACGATACTTCCCTCCAAACCGTTCATACGACCGGTGGTTGACTATCTGGATCTTATCACAAAATCTACTACCCTTTCACCCTCGAGCCCGATCCATGGAGTGCTCCCCTTTTTTCATGTAAAATAGATGCAAAGTTCCTAAACTGAAAGGGAGAGATCATCGGATGACCCCATCAATAGAAGATAACATTCGCCACTTACTGACTGAAAATGGGCTGGAAGAGATGGAGGATGAGATCCTTTCTACCCTTATCCCCTACATAAAGATTCACCCAGGTGATGAGGAGGATGACATCTTCATCGGTAGCTCTAAATTTGGCGGATTACCTGATTTACCAATGGATGAAACTTACCCAGAAACTCCTGGCCGAATGCTCAGTTTCCTTGCTCAGTATAACCTTGAAGAGCTTACTGCTACAGGAAGTGTCCATTCCCTACCAAAAGAAGGGATGCTTTACTTTTTTCTTGCCATCGATGACATCCAACCTCCTACTGCGCTGACTCCTGATTCATGGGTCGTTTTTTACCGCGATGTGAAGGAAGAGGAGCTTCGACCAGCCCTTTTTCCAGATGAACTGCCTCGTGAGTTGTTAATTTCGGAACGACCGATCACCTTTTCTCTGGACAAGCAACTCCCTGATGTTGAAGCTACTGAAGATATGAATGATATGTACTTCCATCTAATGGATCAACTTTATGATTTGGAAGAACGTGATGAGGGAGATCATCAAGCTTTTGGTGAACCCCTTGAAATCTCGGGAAATGTATTTCAAGAATGTGCTCTCCGTTCCGGAATCCCAACAGATGAGTGGGTGTTACTCCTACAGGTCGACACAAGCGTCTTTGAACAAGAGGGAACGGGATTGGGACTTCTCTATTTTTGCATTCCCCGGGAGGACCTTCTCACCTATCGATTTAATCGGACATGGTTAATCTCACAGCAACATTGACCGGGATGTGCATATATCCTCTTTTCTCCATAGGTTGTCCACTATTTTTGAGAAAAAAATTTATAAGGGGGATAGCATATGACGTACGATCGTTGGGGAATCTGGCACATCGCCGATCATAGTCGCTATCATCAAGCCCAGATCGCTTCTCTGAAAAAACAATCTCTTACGCAGAAATGAATTGAGTGCGCTAACTACCCGAGAATCCCATCAGCGCCCGAAGGAAGTGCCCTTGGGGTGCTTCAGCCGTGGGAGTGTCAATAAGAGTCGTATTTAGGAAAATACCCCTCAGTTAGAAGAGCCTCACAAAAACCCCTTCTAGTAGTACTTTTACAAGAAGGGGTTTTTGTGAGGCCTTGCTAATTTAGCTACCTATCCAATTATGATACATCGATCATCTTACGAAGATATGCCTCAATAAAAGCATCCAGATCTCCATCGACAACGCCTTGGACGTTGCCCGATTCCACAGAAGTCCGATGATCCTTTACCATGCTATAGGGATGGAAGACATAGGAACGAATCTGGCTACCCCAGCCAATATCCGACTGTTCTCCCTGGATATCTTGTAAGTGTTGTTTCTTCTCTTCGAGTTGCTTTTCAAATAATCGACCCTTCAGGATTTTCATCGCCCGTTCACGGTTTTTAATCTGGGAACGCTCGGACTGACAGGTCACAACGATTCCTGAAGGAAGATGAGTAATCCGTACAGCAGAGTCTGTCGTGTTGACGTGTTGTCCACCCGCACCGCTGGAGCGGTAGGTATCGATTTTCAAGTCCTCGGTCCGAATTTCGACCTCGACATCATCATCGATCTCAGGCACGACGTTAGCCGAAACAAAGGAGGTATGCCGTCGTCCCGAAGCATCAAAGGGAGAGATCCGTACCAAACGGTGCACACCTTTCTCCGCTTTCAAATAACCATAGGCATTATGTCCCTTAATAAGCAGCGTCACACTCTTTACTCCCGCTTCATCACCTGGAAGATAATCAAGCGTCTCTACTTTAAATCCACGCCGCTCTGCCCAGCGTGTGTACATACGCAGGAGAATCTCTGCCCAGTCTTGGGATTCTGTCCCACCTGCCCCTGGATGAAGCTCCAAGATGGCATTATTTTTATCGTAGGGTTCAGAAAGAAGGAGATTAAGCTCAAATTCATCCAATGTCCGTTTAAGCTCTTTCATCCCTTCTTCTGCTTCTAAAAGCATCGAATCGTCATTCTCTTCGGCGATCAGCTCTGCCATGACGGCCAAGTCCTCGTGACTGGATTCCAGATCCTTAACCCCTTGTACCTGTGTTTTTAGCCGATTGGATTCATCGATCGTTTTTTGTGCGTAGGCTTGATCATTCCAGAAGGATGGATCGGACATCTCCCGATCCAACTCTTCTACCCGTTTTTCTTTGTTAGGGAGGTCAAAGAGACCCCCTGATGTCCGCCAAACGCTGGGCTGTATTGGTAAGCTCTTGTCTTAGCTCGCTGATTAACATGTCGTACCCTCTCCTTGACCTTCAATAAATACCAACGAAATCATATCAAACAGAACGGCAAAACACCAGGGATCTAGAATCCCTGGTGAAACCATTCAGAATTTAGCCTGTTTTAACTGCCTTGCCACAGCAATGCTTATACTTCTTGCCACTACCACAAGGACAAGGGTCATTTCTTCCAACCTTATCTACTTTACGGATGGGCTTTTTTTTTGGTGCTTCGTCACTGCTTGGGGAACCACCACCCGAAGTCGTTTGCTGAGTAGCAACTTCTTCCCGCTCAAATTCTTCATCCTCTTCAAATACAGCCTTCATCACATAACGGACAACTTCCTCCTGGATATCTTTCACCAACTCTTGGAACATATCATGTCCCTCAAATTGATATTCCCGCAGAGGATCATTTTGTCCATAGGCCCGTAGGTGAATACCTTCACGCAATTGATCCATCGCATCGATGTGGTCCATCCACTTCCGGTCCACCGTACGAAGCATCACTACTCTGGTGAAATCCTCCATCCGCTCAGTGCCCAGTTCTTCTTCGCGAACCTTATAAGCACCCTCAAATTGCTCGTAAATCTCCGCAATCAGCTCTTCTTTATCGAGTCCTTCAAATTCTTCCACATCCAGCTCAGAATCCTCGTTAAAGAGCGAGTTATGGAGGAACTCAACAATCGATTCCATATCCCATTCTTCTGGTAATTCATCCTCTGAAATATGAGACTCAACCGCGTGTTGAGTCAAGCTTTTACCCATCCCCAATACAATCTCTCGTAGTTCATTATAATCCCCCGTCAACACCTGGCGCCTTTGACCATAAATGATTTCCCGTTGTTGATTCAAGACATCATCATACTGGAGTACCCAACGGCGTGCATCAAAGTTGTTCCCTTCTACACGCTTCTGAGCATTGGCAATCGCCGGGGTAATCCCAGGGCCATCAATCGGTGATCCTTCATCGATGTTCATATTGGCGATTCTCGCTTGGAAGGAATCTGGAATAAACCGACGGAGTAGATCATCCTCAAAGGAAAGGTAGAATTGGGAGGAACCTGGATCCCCTTGACGGCCTGAACGACCGCGGAGCTGGTTATCGATCCGGCGGCTCTCATGTCGCTCTGTTCCCATCACATGAAGGCCACCTATCTCATCGACCCCTTCACCCAATACAATATCTGTTCCCCGCCCGGCCATGTTTGTCGCAATCGTAACTGCGCCACGCTGACCTGCTTGGGAGATGATCTCCGCTTCCTTTGCATGGTTCTTCGCATTAAGAACTTGATGTGGAATGCCTTTCTTCTTGAGAAGCTTGGAGATCAGCTCGGATTTCTCAATGGAAACCGTACCCACCAGAAGCGGTTGACCTGTAGCATGTCGGTTCGCGATTTCATCAACAACAGACTGCAATTTACCCTTTTCTGTTTGGTAAATGACATCCTTGTGATCCTTCCGTTTCATCTCTTTATTGGTCGGAATCTGAACAACATCCATGCCATAAATCTTGCGAAGTTCTTCTTCCTCCGTCTTCGCCGTACCCGTCATCCCAGCTCGTTTTTCATACAAACGGAAATAGTTTTGCAAGGTAACTGTAGCCAGCGTCATCGACTCCCGCTGTACCTGCAAACCTTCCTTCGCCTCAATCGCTTGATGAAGACCATCACTGTAGCGGCGGCCATGCATCAATCGACCAGTGAAATCATCAACGATGATGACTCCTTCTTCGTTAACTACATAGTCATAATCCCGATGCATAATGACATGGGCTTTAAGGGCTTGTTGAATATGATGATTGACCGTGATATTTTTGGCATCAAAAAGATTCTCAATTCCAAGGAAGGATTCGGCTTTATCTGCACCCTTCTCTGTTAGAGAAACACTCTTGGTTTTGATATCCACTGTGTAATCCTCTTCTGCCTTCAGACGACTTACTACCTTATCGGCAGCATAGTATAGATCAGTCGCCTTATTCGCTTGCCCACTAATAATCAGGGGAGTTCTCGCTTCATCAATTAAAATACTATCCACTTCATCAATAAGGGCGAAGTAGAGATTTCGCTGGGCAGACTCTTCTGGATAAAGGACCATATTATCTCGCAGATAGTCAAAACCAAATTCATTATTCGTCCCGAAGGTAATATCCGCTAGATAAGCTTCACGCTTCTCCTCTGCAGAAAGTTCAGGCAGGTTGAGTCCCACCGTTAAACCGAGGAATTCAAATACTTGGCCCATCCACTCCCTATCCCGGCGAGCCAAATAATCGTTAACCGTAACCACATGAACCCCTTCACCTGCAAGGGCATTCAGATATGCTGGCAGGGTCGAAACCAAGGTTTTCCCTTCCCCAGTTTTCATCTCTGCGATATCCCCATTATGCAGGACAATGCCCCCCACTAGCTGTACATAGAAATGCCGCATCCCAAGGACACGTTTGGCTCCCTCACGCACCACCGCATAGGCTTCTGGCATGAGGTCATCCAGCGTTTCCTCGTCAGCAAATCGTTTTTTAAATTCTTCTGTTTTTCCACGAAGTTCTTCATCCGTAAGGGCAGAAAACTGCGATTCCAATTCTTCAATTTGATCTGCGATCCGATAGCATCGCTTTAACTCTCGTTCATTAGCATTGGGCATCATTTTGCGCAATAAATTTAACATCAGCCGTCATTCCTTTCATGAGGCTCAGATACTATCTTACACCCCTATGGTGTCTGGTAATATTTCCTGTATGGATATCCGAATGGAAGATACTATCTATTAGTTTAACAAAAAAAGGCCACTATTTTCACCTTTTCACAAAAAGGTTAACGAATAACACCAAAAAGTAGCGGCCGTAGCCGCTACTCATGGTTAAAAACCGTTGACCTCATTCCGGTTCGATGAGACCATACCGGCCATCATTCCGTTTGTAGACTACGTTCACCTGATCGGTGAGCGAGTTTGAAAAGACAAAGAAGTTGTGACCTAGCATATCCATCTGCATAATGGCTTCTTCCATGTCCATTGGTTTTAAATTAAATCGCTTCGTACGCACGACCTCGAACTCATTCTCCTCTTCCTCGTCAAGTAACGCCGTCTGCGCCTCAGGGGCCGCCCCATTTTCTAGGTTGCGAAGAGTGCCATCTTGCCGGAACTTTCGGTTGACCTTGGTCTTGTACTTACGGATTTGGCGTTCCAATTTTTCCAGCACATTATCAATGGAAGCGTACATATTCTCAGAAGCTTCTTCCGCTCGAACCAAAACACCTGGAAAAGGTACAGTCACCTCCACCTTATGCTCGTCCTTGAACACGCTCATCGAAACGAATGCTTCTGTCGTTTGTGTGGAGTCAAAATACTTCTCCATCCGGCTCAGCTTCTTTTCGACATACTCACGGAGAGCATCCGTCAACTCGATGTTATTCCCACGCACATTGTATTTCATTAAGCGAATCCCCCTTCTCGCTTTCTACTGTATCTATTCCCGTTTTTTCAGAAACATACCTCCCTTTTTCAACGAAATTTTTACAGAAACTTATACCAATCGCCACGATTTCGACAAATTACCCCATAAGATCCATCGGTGGATTCACCTAGAGTTCCACTTTAAAGCAAAGCAAAACCCCTCTAGGATAACTCCCAGAGGGGTTGAAATCGATGTTAGATTTAGAGGGCCTTGGTTACATTTGCAGCCTGAGGTCCACGCGGTCCATCCACGATTTCAAACTCAACGCTTTGACCTTCGTCAAGCGATTTAAATCCTTCTTCTTGGATTGCTGAGTAGTGTACGAATACGTCTTCGCCACCATCACGCTCGATGAAACCATAACCTTTCTCCGCGTTGAACCATTTAACTTTGCCCAGCATAAGAACAATCCCTTCTTAATGTGATGCACATGGTAAAGACTATGTAGCCCTCTTCATGCCATTACACTATAGCACCCGACTTTAGGGAAAGTCAAGGAAAAAACACTTTAATTGGGGATTTTTTCTCAGAGAACCTTCCCCAGAAATGACCGAGTTCTCTCTCTTTTGGGATGAGAAAATAGTTCATTTGGAGCTCCCTCCTCTTCGATTCTTCCTTCATCCATAAAGAGAACACGATCACATACCTCTCGAGCAAATCCCATTTCATGGGTAACGACCACCATCGTCATTCCTTCATTTGCCAACTCCTTCATTACCGCCAACACCTCGCCGATCATCTCCGGATCTAACGCGGAGGTTGGCTCATCAAAGAGCATCACCTTCGGGTCCATCGCCAGTGCACGAGCGATTGCGACTCGTTGCATCTGTCCTCCCGAGAGTTGACTTGGCCAGCTATCCGCTTTTTCACGCAAGCCTACCTTATCTAATAAAAGATACGCCTTCTTCTCTGCCGCCTCCCGCTCCCATTTTCTTACCTCAATCGGAGCCAACGTAATATTATCAAGCACCCGCTTATGGGGGAACAAATTAAATTGCTGAAACACCATGCCCATCTCCGTACGAACGTGATTAATATCGGTGCGCGAGTCGGTTAAATCATTCCCATCCACAATGACCTTTCCTTCACTCACTTCCTCCAACAGATTCATACAGCGAAGGAGGGTACTTTTACCCGACCCACTGGGACCAATAATGGATATAACTTCCTTTTCGCGGATGTGAAGATCAATCCCCTTCAATACTTCGCTTTGGCCAAACCGTTTTCGTAAACCCTCAATTTGTATCATCGGTGTCATCTCTCCTCCTCCGTGCTGTATCGTTTTTCAAGCCAGAAAACGACTCTCGATAACAAATAGGTAAGGATGAAGTAGAGCACACCCGCTGTAATATACGGCGCCCATCGCTCCCAGGTCACTTTGGCTGTGGTTTGGGCCGCATAGATCAGATCATTGACAGCGATCACACTGACAAGGGAAGAATCTTTCAGTAATGCGATAAACTCATTGCCTAGCGGTGGCAGCATCCGCTTAAATGCCTGGGGTAGTATGATATGGCGCATCGCTTGACTATGGGACATTCCTAAGGAACGTGCCGCTTCTGTCTGACCTTTTTCGATCGATTGGATTCCCCCACGAAAGATCTCTGCAATATATGCGCCCGCGTTTAGAGAGAGTGCTACAAAACCAGATAAAATGGCGTCTGGGCTATTAAGGCCAAGTAGGTCCTTTGTAACCGCTGGGAGGAGGGCTAAATGAATAAAGAGTATTTGGAGCAAGAGAGGCGTTCCACGAAACACATCGATATATAATTTTGCTGGGACATAGATGAGCCTCTTTTTAGATAAACGCATAAGACCGAGAGATAAGCCAATCACAAGGCCCGTGAAAACAGCTCCAATCGTCAATACAGTTGTATAGAATAGACCTCGGATGAACAAATCTTTATACTCCACGATGACTGACCAATCCATAAGAAAGCCCCTTTTCTTTGGATTTGAAACCAACAAAAACAGCATTTTCTTTTTCCAACTGGTAACTTATGCACAGAGTTATCCACATTATCCACAGTCAAAAAGAAGCAACTAAAAGTTTGCGAACATCCTCTAACTAAACACTTCTATAAAAAGTGACGTACTAGGTACATCATTTTGCCAGTTCCATCTAACATCCATCTTCACACGATATTACTGAAGCAAAGAGCTTGTCCGATGTTAAATGGCTGGGGAGTCCTTTGCACCCCTCCAGCCATTTATCCCTACTTCTTTTTGCCGAAATATTTTGTGTAAATTTTATCGTATACCCCATTACTCTGAATCGTCTTTAAACCTGAATTGATTTTCTTCAACAATTTCTTGTTCCCTTTTTTGACAATGATCCCATAATACTCAGGCTCAAATGATGGATCCTCCACCATTTTAAATTTGTTTTTCATCCGATTCTTCAGGTAGTCTTTTACCACTCCATCATCAGCAACGACAGCATCCACACGTCCGTTATACAAGTCATCAATTGCTGATGGAGTATCTTCGTAACCCTTGATACCTTGATAAGTTTTACCAAAGTTTTTTTGTACAACAGCTTCACCCGTCGTACCTGATTGAACGCCGATTTTCCTCCCTTTTAGATCCTTTAATCTCTTCGCTTTAGAGGATTTGGGCAAAAGGATCGTCTGCTTGGCATCAAAATACGATTTCGAAAAATCAAATTTCTTTTGCCGTTCGGAATTGATCGTCATCGCTGAGATTCCTGCATCCACTTTACCGCGCTTCACCGCTTCAAATAGGGGATCCCACCCTGTATGTTGGACGCTCACATCTAACCCCTCAGCTTTAGCAATCGCTTTAATAACATCGATATCAAAGCCTACGATATCCCCGTTCCCCTCTTGCTTTTCAAAGGGAGGATACGCTGCATCTGTTCCCACTTTTAGTAAATTCTTTGTTCCTCCACCATCCGATTGCCCACATCCAGAAACCAGAGCAACCATGAGTAATAAGGACAGCCAAAGCAATCTGCGTTTCTTCATGGGTAACGCCTCCTTGAAAACTGAAATGAACAGCTTACGTTACCATTGACGACTTGCTACCCAATTTCTCCCCTGGATATGATATTTGAATAGTTAATCAATTAACTCTTCAGCTCACCCCCTCTATCACAAAGAAACCTTCCAATCTGGGTCGGATGAGAATCGTGATGGATGGATGGTCATTTTTTTCATTTTCGTTTACAGGTTCTTGCTTGTCAACTCTGCGGCCACAATAAAATAAGACCGCCTTCATTTACGGCGGTCTTAGAGTAAATCAACTCATGGTTGATTAATTCACAGATTCCTTCAATTGCTTTCCTGGCTTAAATGCAGGCACTTTGCTCGCTTCAATCTGGATGGCCTCTCCAGTTTGCGGATTGCGCCCAGTCCGTGCAGCACGCTCTCTTACTTCAAAGTTACCAAACCCGATGAGGGATACTTTTTCTCCTTGGCGTAGTGCTTCTGAAATGCTATCCAATACAGCTTCCACTAATAACGTTGTCTCTTTCCTCGTCTTACCCATGGTGCTAGCGACTTGATCGATCAACTCCGTTTTATTCAAGAAAACCCACTCCTTTTTCAAAATGGTAGTTTAGGAGAACTCTATCCTCTTTCTTTCCCAAAAATCGCACCTGTATACACTTTTTCATGACCTTATCCGAAAAATGAACTAGCAATCTTCCTCATCTATCACCCTCCATCATCGAGCTAGAGTAAGAGAATATACTTTTGTTGCCCCCGCTTTTTTTAAGAGGGAAGCACATTCTTGTAAGGTAGCCCCTGTGGTATAAACATCATCGACTAGTAACCAGCACTTATCAGCTACATCCCGCTCCAAGCCTGACTTCAACACAAACGCATCGATTAGAGTTTGTTGACGAGCTCGTCTTCCTTGATGACTTTGAAAGGGGGTGACTACCCTTCGTTCCAAACAGTGGACAAGAGGGATACGTAGACGCCTAGCCACTAACCGCGCTAATAATTCTGCCTGATTAAATCCACGTTCAGTAAGTCTTGTTGCATGTAATGGGACATAAGTGATCCTATCAATATGCCACTTCGCCTGAACAAGGGTAAGAGTCATCATCTCTGCGAAGGGAGTTGCAAGACTTACTTTCCCCCGGAATTTGAAGAGGTGAATACTCTCTCTCGTATAAGATCGATAGGAAAGACTACTCCGATTCGCTTCTAGGAATGTCTGAACCATTCTCTGGCAATCTGAACAATGACCCCTTATTGACTGCGGGCGACCACATCTTGGACACACTTCCCCACGAATCGGAAAGAGACGTTCAATACAGGGAGAGCAGATTCGCTTCCAAATGGGAGCCCAGCCTGGTGCTCGATAGGGGGAACCACAGAGGCAACATGTTGGGGTTGGGAAAAAAGTTTCCCACCAGCCCATCATAACTTTTTCTCCCTCTCAACTATATAGCCACGTTCCTTCGCTAAGCGGTTACATCCATTAATCTCACGTATCGTATCCCTTTGTACATCGGTCCGAAGGGAAGAGAAGAAACATACTTCACCCGCGCGATATGATGCGGACCGTCCCACTCGTCCAGCAATTTGCACCAGGGAAGCCACATCGAAGATCGGATGATCCGCCCCGATCACTCCCACATGACACCTTGGCACCGTGATTCCTCGTTCCAATATGGTTGTCGTAACCAGCAACCATATCTTCCCCTGCCGGAATTCTTCGATCCGTTTCCCCCTCTCTCCTTCCCGTCCAGAGACCGCTTTACACCTTGTAAACATATTCGCGGCAAGAACCTTCTTCAACCAGGTAAGGAGGATCTTGATATCACTTACTCGAGGAACAAATAGAAAAGCTTGTCCCTTCGTTTGATGGACTCGATTTAGAAAACATTCTAAATCAGGAAGTGGTTTTCCTTTTTTGAGTATCCGCCAAAGATTTCTTTGCCAGATGAGTCTTGGTACAGGAAGGGGGTAGCCATGATAACGGGCAGGCAGCGTAACTACTGGTAAATTTCCTGCTTTTATTCGTCTTCGCCAGGGTTTTGCAGGGGTTGCTGTCACTGCAATTTTTTTACCATGAATGGCTGTCGCCCTTACTAAGGCCGATTCCAATCGGTCTACCCCATACAGTGGCCAAGCATCTGCCTCATCCACAACCACCAAGTCAAAATAATGGTAAAAACGGATCAACTGGTGAACCGTCGCAATATATAACTGTCCATCATGCCAAACCTCCTGGCTCTCTCCATGGAGTGTTACCTGCTTCACTTCTGGAAAGGCCTGCCTTAATCGATGGGAAAGCTCTTTAATTACATCGCGACGGGGGGCTGTCCATAAAACAACTCCACCTGATGCTATCACGTGTTGCAGAGTTGGAAAGAGCATTTCCGTCTTTCCTGAACCTGTGACTGCCCATACCAAAAGCTCTGATTTGTTCCCTATCAACCATTGAAGGCATGCGTTGGAGGCATCCATTTGAGCTGAAGTGAGGGTTGGTGTAAAAAGGAGAGGAGGTTTGATTTTCTCCCTTTTCTGAAGCAATAAAGAAGTTCTCACCAAGGGTAGACATGTCCGACTCCCGCCTAGCATTACACAGGACTCACAGAGTGCGCATGGCCCCCCGCATCGAGCGCATTCCACAAGATCAATCCCTGTTGGACCTCCTCCACACCGATGGCACCGACGATGGGAAGCCACAGGAGAGATTGCCACACCAGGTAGCAACTCCACTCGCCCAGTCAGATAAAGCCACTGAATAGTCGCTCTCAAGGCCTGCTCACTCACAGCTTCTCCTCGGTGATATTGCACAAGTCGGCTTACCTCTGGCCATAGCAGAGACCGCCCAACCATCCACTCTTGTAGCTTTTGTGCACGACGTTCTAACCGGTATATTTGCGGTTCCCTCTCTCCCCACTCCTCGATTTCCTCTGTAAGAATCATTTCGACCCGAAAGGGAGAGTTAACTTGCTCTCCTAACCTCCGATAGGCTTGTCCGATAGATGGAAGCCGCTCTTCGCCCGCGATCTCCATCCCTTGGCTACGCCAAAAAAACTTATCTGTCATTAAATCGAGTGTCATCAACAGCCTATCCATAACCTGATAAACCACGACGTCCACATATCCTCTCCTCTCTTCCCTCCATTCCTATTTATCATTTATACGTAAAACATCCTCTTTGGTTTCTACAACGCAGATCAATTACGGATGCTTCTTTTCCCCATAATGATGGATGGGTCATTGCACTACCTGTCAGCATGCGGATTTCCATCGATGGATAACGTTGTTGCAATTTCGTTAGAATCGACTGCGTATCATCCGATGATCCTGTATCTACACAGACCACCTCCGCCTTACAACCGAGCAACTGTTGACGTAGAAAATACGACCGTATCACTCCTTCGATGGAGCCTTGACTATTTTCCGTCATCAAAACCAGTCGTTTTGTATCAGAATGAGATGAATAACTGAATATTCCGCTAAAAAGGACCGATAAATACCTTAGCACACCGTAAACTACAACCGTCCACAGAATGAGTGCCATGGGATATGCCCTCCTTTTGCCCCTAGTATATGCACTGTGCCACTATGGGGTTCTGAGGGAAATCGAAACAAAAAGACCGTAGCAATGGCTACGGTCTTTCTTTTATACTCATCTAGTAAATTAAAGTGAAGATTCCTGACGCAATACCTCTGCCAAATCTGTTTTCTCCCAAGGAACTTCAATATCCGTACGCCCAAAGTGACCGTATGCCGCTGTCTGGCGGTAAATAGGGCGGCGTAAGTCCAGTTGACGAATAATACCTGCTGGACGTAGATCAAAGTGTTTCCGCACGAGGCTGACCAACTCTTGTTCTTCTACCTTCCCTGTGCCAAAGGTCTCCACCCGGATGGATACTGGACGAGCCACTCCAATTGCGTAGGCAAGCTGTACTTCACATTTATCTGCAAGGCCTGCAGCGACGATGTTTTTAGCTACATAGCGTGCAGCGTAGGCACCAGAACGATCCACTTTGGTTGGATCTTTACCCGAGAAGGCACCTCCGCCATGGCGAGCGTATCCACCATAAGTATCCACGATAATTTTCCGACCCGTCAAACCTGCATCCCCCATCGGTCCACCGATAACAAAACGTCCCGTTGGGTTGATGAAATACTTCGTGTTCTCATCCAACATCTCCTGGGGAACGACAGGTTCAATCACGTGTTTTTGAATATCTGCCTTGATTTGCTCTAGGCTGATCTCTTCTGCATGTTGGGTAGAAACAACCACTGCATCAATACGAACAGGCTTCTCCCCTTCATACTCCACAGATACTTGGGTTTTCCCATCCGGACGCAAGTAATTAAGGGTACCATCTACCCGCATCTCATGAAGGCGACGAGCTAATTGATGGGAGAGGGAGATAGGTAAAGGCATCAACTCTGGCGTCTCATTGACCGCAAAGCCAAACATTAGACCCTGATCCCCGGCACCAATCGCTTCAATTTCCTCTTCGCTCATTGACCCTTCCCGTTTCTCCAACGCTACGTCTACCCCAGCGGCAATATCCGCTGATTGTTCATCAATAGAAGTAAGAACCGCACAAGTGGCCGCATCAAATCCATATTTAGCACGGGTATAGCCGATATCACGGATTGTATCCCGAACGATACGAGGAATATCTACATAACAACTGGTCGAAATCTCTCCAGAAACCAAGACAAGACCAGTAGTTACCGAGGTTTCACAAGCAACACGAGCATTGGGGTCACGGGAAAGAATTTCATCCAAGACGGAATCGGAAATCTGATCACAGATTTTATCCGGGTGACCCGCCGTCACCGATTCCGAGGTAAATAGACTGCGACGGGTATGATCCATTAATTCAGCTCCCCCTTCAAATCTTTTTATTCCAAAGAAAAAAAGACTTCTTTATAACACCTTTATTAGTGGGCATTGTGCCCTTCAGATAAAGGGTCCGTTTCATTTGAAATCCATTCTAAGAATACATGATCCCTGTCTTCATTACAAGTAGGGAGTATGATCCTCCCATCACATATTTTCGCTTATTAACATTAGCTTTCGGTTAGGTAGATTCCTACAATTAATATACGTTCACCAAGCATACGGTGTTCATGGCTTGAAGCACAATTCGCTTCTATGAAGCGAGTGTCCGTCGATTCCAGCTAGATGGCGGGCGAAAAAGTCCCCGACCCTCAATTTTCAAGGATTTGGGGACTTTCTCACGCAGACAAATCGGAGTTGTTGATCAGCATCCATTCGAGTTTCATTAGAAATTAGTGTTCAGATCTTACTAACTTCGCTGGTTATATGGGAGAACTACCTCCCTGCTCTGAAGGGATTTTACCTCTTCCCGTAAAGCGAGTGCCACTTGACAGGCCGTTTCTGATCGCGGCAGATCATCTCGAACAAAAGACCAGTTTAAGATGGTCACAGGCCCGGTTAGCATTCCCTTGATCGGTTTCTTCGTCAAACTCTGGGCATAAACGCTCTCTGCGACTGTCATCGGGGAACAGAAGGCCACATCTCCAAAAAGAATAGGTGGTTTCACACATCGAGAACCATAGGATTGCACCCAGCCTTCACGAGTAACGGCAAATCCATCTAGCTTTTCGCCAAAGTACTCGACCATATCCGTTCGCTCAAACTCCCCATGAACTAAGACGTCCAATCCCACGTTTTCTTGTACCTGGATCCAGTCTGCCATCTCTTTTTTTACAGATTGATGCCGACTGAAAGCCCAAGAAATTGCACCAGAACTTCTTTTTTCATTCTCCAGGTAATGCTCTTTGAGAAGCGACAACATTACCCATTGAATCTTTGGTAAATACAGTGGCCACAACGTCCTCTCCAGCACCTGGATCTGGGGAAGTGGTAACTCTCACTCCAAAGATAGGCATGCTTGGATTCAATGAAAGAGGTAATGTAAAGACAGATTTATTACCAGACGGTTGCAGAGAAAATACGTTTTCTGCGAAAATAATTTGTTGCGAAAATCCACCTGAATTTCCACCTGGTATGCGATATACCTGAACGTGAGCGTTGGGATACCCTGAACCTGTATTTTCAACCCTCACAAGCAAACTGGTAGCAATCAGACTACCATCCGTATTTACATTCTGTATGGGACCTGTGTCATAAAAAGCCATTTAATTCACTCCTGTATCAGTTGATCCAAATAAAACAACTAGTTTCATTTGGTGAAACGTGCCATCCAGTGGAGATACGCAGGTGGTTCTCCCATCTGGCTAGATTACCAACGTTCATTTGTAAATATAAACTCTCCATTTTGCTCTCTACCTAGCAAAACTTCATCTTCTATAATATTGCCATAATTATCATATTTATATTTATACATATGTAGTGAATCTATCATATTTTTGGTTATTTTATTAAAATAATTTCTAATTTCGGTTTTGTCACGACATTTTCGACTGATATTTTGTTTGAGAAATAACGGATGTAGGGATAGATATAAAGTTGGTTTTTCTGTTTCTAAAAATTCTCTCAAATGTGGAATTAATAAATATTCACCACCTTCGATATCTATTTTAACAAAATTTAAATCTTTAATACTATATTTCCTAATCAAGTCAGCTATCGTAATACATTCCACAATACATGATTGATCGGAAATCGTGGGAATGAGGCTAGAGACAGAGTCACCAAAAGAATGTCTTGAATATAAATGTGTCATTCCCGTTTTTGTAGATAACGCAGAATTTATTAGGGTTATCCTTGAACTGATGGCAGAGTTTAAGCTAAAATTTGTAGTCAACTCCCCAAATGCAACCGGATCTGGTTCTACTGCATATACATGTTTAGCTATTTGTGCTGCGTACAAAACTGTAGGTCCGATCCACGCGCCTATATCCAGATAAGTATGGTCTGAACTCAAAAATCTATCAAAAATATCAAACGTATATTCCTCCCAATTATTACGATGAATATCATTCCATATCCAACTGTTCTTTGGATGGAATAATACATTAAAATGAGCATTTCTTTTAGAAATCGATACTATTTTTGGCTTCATAGCTATCCACTTCCCGTTTTATTATTTATCCCATCATTCTTGAACATCTTCTAATTGTAAGCGAACCATCCCCTGAACGTTCTGAAACAACCCATCATGTCCTCTATATTTACGGTAAGATGGTACGAAGTCATGTTCCAACCTACCCTATTTAACACAGCATATCGGACTCTACTATCTTGATTTGGCACCCGTACCTACATAAAATGTAGGTTGGAAATGTCTAGGAATGAGATTATCAGGAAATGGAGTCTGATAATGATCAATCTTTGAATCAAAAATACAACAAAATTTAACAGAGTCATGATTTAAAGCCCAAAACTCCGGACAATGATAAGTTGACCCAATTTTCGCATTCAATTGCTTAATATAATCACTATTAGCCCACCAAAAGTTTCCTGAAAAATGATACTTTGGATATTCTGAATAATTTACTCCACAAATATCTACCTCTTTTAGATATTTTAAGCAAATTTTATAATGATCAATTAATACTGTTTCCATTAAATTAATCCAATCGCATACATTAGATTCATAAGGTGTACCAAATCGCCTCACCCCTTTTGTATGGAAATATAAGACCCTCACATTATGAGTGCTTGTTTTACAGTATTGATGTAGCCATTCTAGAGTTGATCTTTCCCACCTATCGATGTCATGCGTTATACAAAATTGAATTTTGTCATATTTACGCACTAATCCCTTAGCATTCAACCTTTCTACAATATCTACATTTTTATTGACTTGATCGGTAGCAATATTAAGAAATATGGCATCTAATTTTTCATACAAGCCTGTTGAATTTAATCGTTCTAGTTGTCTTGCTAATATTTCTAACCAATTATTAATTGTACATGTGTGAATAAAACAAACGGTTTTATGATGATCGGGAAATTCCACTTCAAGATCGTATTTATTTGCTATTGTTTCAATTATTTCTTTATTTCTAGATAAAACTCCCAATCCAGCTGAATGAGAAAAATAGCAACGATACAAATTGGATTCATGATATACTTTTTTTACTTCTGGAAAAGAAACAACATCATGCATCAAAATAACCCCATTTTCTTTTACATGAGGGAACCAATGGAGAAAATCTGTTTTAACGCTGCAATAGGTATGGCCACCGTCTATGTGTAGTAAGTCAATCTTTTTTTTCCATTTTTTCGATACTTTAGTGAAATCATCCTTTATAATTTGAACCTCTATACCATATCTTTCATATAAAACTGCTTTAGTCTTCATTACCTCCCCATAAGTATCTCGGTACCCCGTATTTTGATCCCCTTGAAAAGAATCGATTCCATAAACTGTACCTATCTTGGGTAGTGCTAAGGAAAAAGTAGAAAATCCATAATCTATACCTAAATCAACTATAGTACTTGGTTGTAATTTCTTTATCAACCATATAGCGAATTTCTCATGGCCTCTCCAAGCTGTTGTCATATTCTCTATTTCTTGCGGAATTTGCATATTCGATTTTTACTCTCCTTTCAATAAAGGAATAGTTTTGGGCGGTTCTGATGCAAAAAACGTTTGTATCCTTCATAAAATGGTTTTGGTTTTGATCACTCATTCAGCGCCTAAAATGTTTTGCGACATTAACTGATTTTCCCACATTCTTAATCCTGGATTATCAGATGGTCTCTTTAATACATAATCATAATAGTATAGAACTTTATCGATTTTAATCTGTTTTTGAACTAATTTACTAGCTCTTTCTGCCCATTCATCGTCTTCTCCATAATTTATATCCATATATTTATGTTTAACAGCAATTTTTTTTGCATAACACATAATATGATTGGGTTTTCTGTAGTAATAATGATCATCCTCAGAATGTGAGTACTGAATATCATATTTACAAATCTTTTTACTGAGTCCACTTAAATTCACTTCAACATCAAATGGAATACAATCCGCATCGGGATGGTTATAAATTGTTTCTAATAAAGTATGGATATAGTCTGTCTCTACTCGATCGTCATCATCAACAAAAGTTATAAATTCCCCTTGCGCTTGGTTGAGCAGTACATTTCTCTTAACTCCTATTGAGCTTTTTTTATTGTCAATCAACACTAAAATTTCAACAGGAAGTTGCTGAGATTGTCTTTCTAACTCACTAACCATTCGAGCTAAGTGAGTCAACCTTCCAGGTATTGAAGGTATTAAAATAGACAGTTTAATTCCCAATTTGATTCTCCTCTCTTTAAAGTAAGTAATAACATTGCATTATATGCGATCAGGGCGGTCGTTAGCCGTACTTTAGGATAAAAAAGAAGCTCCATCGTGTAGAGTAGTTTTAAAGCAACCAGAGATCATTCTCCTTACCGTACGGTGGTTCTCAAGTATCAGTCAAGCTTACGAAATATTGTGTAAATGATAGTTTTAGATGGCGCATACTACGATCATGAGATCGGTGTACGCGTATGGACCTGAGCTGGGACGAAACGCCTTCGTTATTTAAAACCCACTAATGGTTCATGAGAGTGGATGAGACTTACTTGAAGATCAAGAGAGAAAAAGTATACCTCTATCGAGCAGTGTATTCCATGGGATACACCATTTTTTTACCGAAAAGCTTTTATGGAATACTGATGATTCATATAGTGTTCCTTCATCTCAGGTGAGGATAGGGCAGTTAAGGAATCAATCCATTGCTTCACTTCCTCTGAAAGATCTGGGTGGGTCAGGCCCTTCACTGAAATCCGTTGCAAGCCAGCTTTTTCGAGAATGGACTGAATCGATAACCAAGTAAACCGATGATCCGTACCCTCTAATACATGACCTTCTAATAGACGAGAAAGTGTCCCGTAGTGACAAAAGTTAGGGAATAAAGCAAACAATGCTCCATCTTTTTTTAGATAAGTTTTTATGCGTTGCAAAAACATAACTGGTTCTTTGACGTTGGTTAAACAATCGCCGAGTAGAATGTGATCGAAAAAATCCTCTGGCCAGGGTAGAGGAGCATCTAATTCCTGTTCCACAACTTCCCCTGCTCCAGAGGAAGCAATCGCAGCATTTTTATTGGATTCCACTCCATACAAACGAATCATAGGGTATTGATTTCGCAACGCTAAAAATGTCGCACCTGCACCACATCCAATTTCTAATACCTTTTGTTCCCTTTCCCACTCCAAATCCATCCACTCTATGTGCTCATACCGCGTATGAAATGCCTTAATCGGATCGAGTCTCCATTTATCCTGAAAGATGCTGCGATTACGTTCTAAAATTTGGGCGAAGAGATTCCCTGCTTGACCAAAGGAAGCACTCCCATGATGATGGACAAAGGTATCCCGACAAAGAAATAAGCGATATCCTTCCATTCGCGCTCGAAAACACCAATCATCGTCTTCGTAGTTACCCAGAGAGAAGCGCTCATCCAATTCTCCTACCTTTTCCAAAGCATCCTTTCGCATAAGTAGACAGAATCCAATGAGCTTAGCTCGCTCCTCCCATAGGGACGGGTCACTTTGGTTATGGCTTTTAGCGAAGGACTGCATCTCCTCTACATTCTGATAAGGAACGGGTATCGCGGTTCCATAAGAAGCATAATTGGTCACTGGACCTACTGCGCCAATATTCGTATGACTTTCCAGACAGTCGATTAAATTTTCTAACCACCGATATGTGACGACGGTATCATTATTTAATAGAAGAATTCGTATTCCCTTGGCCACCTGGATACCCTGATTACAAGCTCTAGGAAAACCAACGTTTTCTGGATTACTAATTAAGTAAATATCCTCTTGTTCAGCAAGCCATGCACCGATTCCATCATCAGAATCATTATCGATAACGATTAATTCGAAACTGCCCTGTGCTGTATGCTCACGGACGCTTTCGATACATTGTTTTGTATAACTCATCTGATTGCGAACAGGAATCACAATGCTCGTGATGTTAGAAAGTGTCAAGTTTGATCCCCCTCCGCTTGAGTAACTAGGGTAATCCCCTTTGCTAGAAAAGACTCCAGTTTCTTTTTATTATGGCGGATTGTAGTGTCGCACTTCATATTACAATCCGCCACTTTTCGCACCAGAAACTTTTGGCAAACTCAAGTATGAGCATCTTCATCAACCATTTACGACGAACCTCATCTGTACTCTCTCATCTGCGATTTTATTTTTCGGTACTACCATCATATTCGACCTTCCTATGGAAGCTCGATCCGCTTGATTATACTCTGTTACAATTTGCTTGACCACGTCACACGTCAGGGGGGAGATTCCTCTCCCTACTGAAGTAATCTCTATTATACTGAATACTAGGATGATCAGTAGATAAAGCTGCCAATTCATTATGATAATGTGCTTTTTCATATTGATATAACTGATCATAAATAACACATAACTGTAAGTGAGGAAGCCAAGAATAACAGGCATGATTTATTAAACCATGTGAGGGTTTTTTCGCTTCTAAAGCTTGTGTATACCAATAGATTGCTTGCGAATACTTCTTCTTATTTAAGAACAGATACCCTAACCGACAGCAATTTTCTGCTCGAGGAACATCATAATAAAGAGAACGTAGCGCTGACTCTAAACTTAGTTCCCAATTATCTAAATAATTATAGCAGTCTGATATTTTTCCGCAGGCTGCTATTTCATCTTCTATCCAACCTTTTTTACATTCTAGAAATTTACGGTAGTATTTAATAGCTTTTTTATATAAACAATGATCAGTACACTCATTGGCATAATAATAAAGATCTCGAGGAGTCAATTCTTCTCCTTTTTCCAATTTACGTTCATAGATCAATATATTACGGTTTTTATCATGTTTAATTCGTTGATGAGTTATAGCCACTTCACTTTCGATAATGTATCCACTCACAGGAAGATATTCATGAATCACTCCTTGCCACTGAAATTGTCGAATCCTTTTCACCAATCGATGACGACGTAGGCTAACAGTTGGTTTTCCTTTACTATCAAGTTCTAGGTGATAAGGCATGGAAACAGCATCAACCTCAGGTTTTAAATTATCTAGGAGTTCGATAAATTTATCTTGATCGACTTCTTTAATTACATCATCTGCATCTAACCAAAGGATATAATCCATGCGAGCTTTTTTAAATGAAAAATTTCTTGCACTAGAAAAATCATCACTCCATTTAAAATCAAATATGTTATCTGTGTAATTTTTAACAATTTTTTTAGTCATATCTTGAGATCCTGTATCTATAATAACAATCTCATCAACGAGATTCTTAACACTATTCAGGCAGCGTCCGATATTAGATTCTTCATCTTTGACTATCATACATAAACTAATGGTCATGCGATTTTTTTTGCTAGGAACCAGCTGATTATCTTGTGTAATGTCTGTTTGTGATATCAATATACTCACCTCTTAATACTGAGTCAATAAAACGTACAAAAAATGAAAGGACACATACTGATTGTTATGACGGTGTAAGCCTGACATAGCCTTTGCGGACATGAGTTCTTGGGATTGAGCAATGCAAATGAATAGTTGCATCGTGAGGCAAATCATCCTATCATGCCTGCCACTCCAAGTAAAAGCCTACGATTAACGCAACTTGGACCTGTTCGTAATACTGACATTCAAAATCGATAGGTGAACTACTAAAGCAAGGAAACATTACGATGGGTCGTTCAAAGAATAACTAATCCGTATGCATCGAGAAGAGGAACGGACGATGATGAATAGTTTAACAAAAGAATATCGATTGTCTTACGCACACGAAAACGGACTGTATATTATATACAGTCCGTTAATTGGTAATACCCAAGGAGTTAGTTAATCAATTACCTTTTCGGGAAAAAGAACTCCATCTCACCCTAGTACAGCACCCGTCGCTCCAGCAGCACCTATAATCCGGTAGCTCCGGTAGCTCCGGTGGCTCCGGTGGCTCCGGTAGCTCCTGTGGCTCCGGTGGCTCCGGTGGCTCCAGTGGCTCCAGTAGCCCCGGTAGCTCCGGTGGCTCCAGTAGCTCCTGTTTCTCCCGTTGCTCCTGTAGCACCGGTGGCTCCGGTGGCTCCGGTAGCTCCGGTGGCTCCGGTGGCTCCAGTAGCCCCGGTGGCTCCAGTAGCCCCGGTAGCTCCTGTTTCTCCCGTAGCTCCGGTGGCTCCAGTAGCCCCGGTGGCTCCGGTAGCTCCGGTGGCTCCGGTGGCTCCAGTAGCTCCTGTTTCTCCCGTTGCTCCTGTAGCTCCGGTGGCTCCGGTGGCTCCGGTAGTTCCGGTGGCTCCGGTGGCTCCAGTAGCCCCGGTGGCTCCAGTAGCCCCGGTAGCTCCTGTTTCTCCCGTAGCTCCGGTGGCTCCAGTAGCCCCGGTGGCTCCGGTAGCTCCGGTGGCTCCGGTGGCTCCAGTAGCTCCTGTTTCTCCCGTTGCTCCTGTAGCTCCGGTGGCTCCGGTGGCTCCGGTAGTTCCGGTGGCTCCGGTGGCTCCAGTAGCCCCGGTGGCTCCAGTAGCCCCGGTAGCTCCTGTTTCTCCCGTAGCTCCGGTGGCTCCAGTAGCCCCGGTGGCTCCGGTAGCTCCGGTGGCTCCAGTAGCTCCTGTTTCTCCCGTTGCTCCTGTAGCTCCGGTGGCTCCAGTGGCTCCGGTAGCTCCGGTGGCTCCAGTAGCTCCTGTTTCTCCCGTTGCTCCAGTGGCTCCGGTGGCTCCGGTAGCTCCGGTAGCTCCAGTAGCTCCGGTAGCTCCGGTAGCTCCAGTAGCTCCGGTAGCTCCTGTTTCTCCCGTTGCTCCAGTGGCTCCAGTAGCTCCGGTGGCCCCGGTAGCTCCTGTTTCTCCGGTAGCTCCGGTGACTCCGGTAGCTCCGGTGGCTCCGGTAGCTCCGGTGGCTCCGGTAGCTCCAGTAGCTCCAGTAGCCCCGGTGGCTCCGGTAGCTCCAGTAGCTCCGGTAGCTCCAGTGGCTCCAGTAGCTCCTGTAGCCCCGGTGGCTCCAGTGGCTCCGGTAGCTCCGGTGGCTCCAGTAGCTCCTGTTTCTCCCGTTGCTCCTGTAGCACCGGTGGCTCCGGTGGCTCCGGTGGCTCCGGTAGCTCCGGTGGCTCCGGTGGCTCCAGTAGCCCCGGTAGCTCCGGTGGCTCCAGTAGCTCCGGTGGCTCCGGTGGCTCCAGTAGCCCCGGTAGCTCCTGTTTCTCCCGTAGCTCCGGTGGCTCCAGTAGCCCCGGTGGCTCCAGTAGCCCCGGTAGCTCCGGTGGCTCCGGTGGCCCCGGTAGCTCCGGTGGCTCCGGTGGCCCCGGTAGCTCCGGTGGCTCCGGTGGCCCCGGTAGCTCCAGTAGCTCCGGTGGCCCCGGTGGCTCCAGTAGCTCCTGTTTCTCCCGTTGCTCCAGTGGCTCCGGTGGCTCCGGTGGCTCCGGTGGCTCCGGTGGCCCCGGTAGCTCCGGTGGCTCCGGTAGCTCCGGTAGCTCCGGTGGCTCCGGTGGCTCCGGTGGCTCCGGTGGCTCCGGTAGCACCCGTCGATCCGGTAGCACCTGTGGCTCCGGTGGGACCTTGTGGTCCCTTACCTTTTATCAGCATTTCTCCAGGTAATGCTCTTTGAGAAGCGACAACATTACCCATTGAATCTTTGGTAAATACAGTGGCCACAACGTCCTCTCCAGCACCTGGATCTGGGGAAGTGGTAACTCTCACTCCAAAGATAGGCATACTTGGATTCAATGAAAGAGGTAATGTAAAGACAGATTTATTATTAGACGGTTGCAGAGAAAATACGTTTTCTGCGAAAATAATTTGTTGCGAAAGTCCACCTGAATTTCCACCTGGTATGCGATATACCTGAATGTGAGCGGTGGGATACCCTGAACCTGTATTTTCAACCCTCACAAGCAAACGGGTAGCAATCAGACTACCATTCATATTTACATTCTGTATGGGACCTGTGTCATAAAACGCCATTTCATTCACTCCTGTATCAGTTGATTCAAATAAAACACCTGGTTTTATCTGGTGAAACGTTGCCATCCAGTGGAGAGACGCGTGCGTTTCAACGTCGGAAAGTCTATCCGGCTGTGCCCTAAAGAAGTGAAAAAACGATCCTATAGCATTGAGAATTCGATACGTATGCCTATGCCTTTATTCTGGCTTTGGTGCAAAAAAACAAAAAAAGCAGCTTAGATCCTCCTTTGAAAGAGGATCTAAGCCAGATGAAAGAGCTCAGTGATACCCGCCCTTGCTTGGTTGCGCTTCTCTAAACTGTTTACCTATACTCAGCTTAACTCAGCCCGCCTTGGGCTTTACTCAAGGCGGGCTGAGTTAAGCTGAAGTGAATTTAGGGAGGAATGTACAAATGAGACTGGTTAAAATTTTACTATTGCTTTTGCCGTGGTAGCTTTAAGTTTTTCGGGAGTAGGAATAGCAGATGCGGCAATCGCCTTCTAAAGCACCAGAGCGTGTATGGAATAACGTTCCCTTTGATGGCTACTTAATCGCTGGCGGAAATAAAACGATACCCATATATTACAAAAATATTGTGATTAATAATACTAGTGACAACACATTAAGAGTTGATTAACTTGATGGGCATGGAAATCTATTGGATATACAATATGCTAAATACAATCTCAATTTTGGCACGTTTGTAAATGACATTTTTAGTAAAAATCACAAACCTTGGCTCTAACGGTGTCTATCGGCATCAATCTGAAAAAATGATACGGATTAGGGGTCACGATACTTATCCCATTTTCGGGATAGAGTTAGTCATAACGAATCTACATACAGTGAATAGTCCATGCTAAGAAGAGGCTACAAAAAAAGGCCCCGGGGGAAGGACCTTTCTACCTTTATTACTATTGGCTATCTTTCTCTCTTGAGCACCCCCTACAGGAATAGTATCATGAAGAAAGATAATGCTGGATAGTAGGGGGAATCTCTGAATAGACAAGTGGGGATTTCGATGTCCAACAACAACACGGGGCAAAGTCACGCCAACCGTAATCAAACTCATCGTTCTCAAAGAAAGCAACGGAAAAAACGTTTGCTCAAGATCACATTACTCAGCCTTCTCCTTCTCTGTACAGTAGCGGGTGTTTTTCTCTACCAGATATGGGGAGCGATAAAGCAGTCCTATGATCCTTATCAGACGGATAAGCGGAAGCAAGCAGTCACTCTTGATGAACCCTTTTCTATTCTCCTTATTGGAGCCGATTCGCGCAAAGCCACGTCCAATTGGCGTTCGGACGTCATTTTACTTGCCGCCATTAATCCGAAAAAACACTCTGTGCGCTTAGTGAGCATTCCACGAGATACTTACGCTCCGATCGCAAATACCGGTGGAGATTATCGCAAAATTAACTCCTCTGCCTACTACGGACAGCAGGCGGTAAATCCACAGGGTCCTGGCCCTGTGAAAAATACAGCCGAAACAGTGGAACATTTCCTCAATGTTCCTATCGACTATTACGTCAAAGTAAATTTTCAAGGGTTTATAGACGTTGTGAACACCTTAGGGGGGGTAGATGTCAACGTCAAATTCCCTTTTAAACAAGAACAGATAGGTGGTAAGGTCATTTCCTTCAAGCCAGGCCCGACACGCCTTAATGGAAATGAAGCACTTGCCTATGTCCGTATGAGAAAACATGACCCACAGGGTGACGCAGGGCGAAATATCCGACAACAGGAAGTCTTGACAAAGTTATTTGACTCTGCAGTGAGCCTAAAAACCCTTACCCAGATTGGTGATCTTCTGGACAGTGTGGGCAATAATCTATCGATGAGCATCCCACCGAAGGATACTCTCCAGTTGCAATCCATTTACCGAAGCATTCCTAAAAAGCAGATTCAATCCGTGCGGTTGCGGGGGGAAAACCGCCGAATGAAGCTATGGTATTATTTTGTAGATGACGCCGAACGTCAGCGAGTGAGTGGTATTCTTCGCTCTCAGTTGGGGCTGAAAAAGGAACCTGTCCAACCTTTTCGTACGAAGCCTGCTGATTAACAGGAAATTTGTGTTGTAGGCGTACCTCTCTCACCCCAACCCGCGTAAATGCCAAATACCTGCGATGAACATTTATTAGCTTATCCTAAGCACCTCCGTCTTCCACTCTTGCCATGATGGTTATTCATGCTCAATCGGGGAGCCCAGCATCGACTGGACCCCTTTTTTCATTCGGTGGTCCTCTCCGTACCTCCGGTTGATAACCAAGAGGAGATTCCGGTGCATTTGCCTCTGTGGGATGACTCTCTAGTACAAGTGGAAAACGACCTACCAGGGAGCGTTCCATAGTACTCTTCTTTACTTGAACAGGAGTGATCCGTTCTTCTGGAGGTTGATACCGTGATGATGAAGAGCCAAGGTCCACACATTCTTGATAAATGGGTGATATTCCGATAAAGACCATTTTAGAACTCATCCTTTCACCCGGACGTGCTCGTCCGTTGGTGATTCCAAGGATAGAACAAGCTCTCTTCATGCGGCTACCCTTTCGACAAAGCTTCCTATATCCAGTGTTCCTTTTTCATCCATCGAGAGCAAGTAAGGATTTTCCGACAGAGAAAGGGGGATGGAATTTGACGAAACCAACTTCATATACCACTGTTGCAGGCTACAGTGAAGCAGAGCTCCACATTCAAAAATCTCGTTTTATCGCCTATGTTCATCGTGTCGACACAGAAGTCGAAGCGCAATCCTTCGTACAAAAGATCACAAAAATGCATCGAGAAGCGACTCATAACTGCTACGCTTATGTTGTCCGAGAACATGGCAACTTACAACGCTCCTCAGATGATGGAGAACCCGCAGGTACAGCCGGGCGCCCCATTTTAGAGGTGATCCGCAACCGCGGCCTCACAGATACCGTCATCGTAGTAACCCGCTACTTCGGCGGTATCAAACTAGGGGCTGGTGGACTCATCCGGGCATATAGCTCCTCTGCGGCCGCAGGTCTTGATCAGACACCCACATTCCTTTGGGTCCTCCACAGCTATGTAACCATCACGGTGGATTATCACGCGATGGGCAAAGTCGAACATGATCTACGTTTAAGCAGCTATGAGATGGAAGCGACTCAATATACAGATACGGTCACCTTTCCCGTGTGGATTCCTGTAGGTGAAGAACGATCTCTCTTGGATCAAATCGCTGAACACACTAGTGGTACAGCCCAGGTCGACTTTGGAAAACAAAGTTATCGTCCTCGTCAGCAATCATCGAGATAGCGGCCTCATTCTAGTTTCGTGGATTCCTACAAAAAGCCCCTGATCAGATTGATCAGGGGCTTTTTGTTGCATTGGGAAACCTATTATTTAACTGCAGGAATAATGTTTCCTTTGTATTTCTTTTTAATAAATTGCTGTGTATCTTTGGATTGCAACGCCTTCGCCAGCTTTTTAATCGCATCTTTCTTTTCATTGCCTTTTTTCACGGCAAGCACGTTCACATAAGGGGAATCTGGCCCTTCACGGAAAACAGCATCCTTTTTAGGATCCAACTTCGCTTGTAAAGCGTAGTTTGTATTAATCACCGCGAGGTCCACCTGATCCAATACACGAGGCAATGTAGCGGCTTCCATGAGCTTAAACTTCAGTTTTTTCGGGTTGGATTTGATATTTTTCAGGGTTTTATCCCCTTTGCGGTTATCCAGCTTAATTAACCCTTCTTTGTCCAAAAGAAGAAGTACCCGGCTCTGTTCGCTAGATGCATTGGTGAAGGCAACGGTAGCACCATTTTTCAGTTCAGATTTGTTCTTGATCTTTTTAGAATAGGCTCCGAGTGGCTCAATATGCACAGGGGCAACATCTTTCAAGTTCCATCCCCGCTCTTTATTGGTTTTCTCCATCCAAGGAACGTGTTGGAAGAAGTTTGCATCCAATTCCCCTTCTTGCACTGCCTTGTTGGGCAAAATATAGTCCTGGAACACCTGCACTTCCAAATTGACGCCTTCTTTCTTCAATTTGGGTTTTACATAGTTGAGAATTTCCGCATGGGGAACTTGGGAAGCCCCTACCTTCAACGTTTTCTCATTCCCCCCAGCACAAGCAGAAAGAGAAACAAGCAATGAAATACCAAGAGCGATGAGTCCAATCTTCTTTTTCATGAAATGATTCCTCCACATCTTCTGATTTTCTGTAAGTTTATCAATAAAGGCCATTTTAGGATCAGTTAACGCTTATCTAAGCGGCGGGATAACCCATCCCCGATCCATTGAACAATGAATACCAGGGCAACAAGCAGGATCCCACAAATGTATAACATGTCGTCATTGAAGGACTGGAACCCATACCGAAAGGCCGCATCCCCAAGGCCTCCCCCGCCAACGACTCCAGCCATCGCAGAAAAGCTGATCAATGTCACACAGGTAACCGTCAGCCCCGAGATTAACGCTGGGGTTGCTTCAGGTAGGAGAACCTTACGAACCACACCAAAGCGAGTGGATCCCATTGCACGAGCGGCCTCCACAACTCCCCAAGGCACCTCGCGCAGCGCTGTCTCAACGATCCGAGCATAAAAGGGGGCCGCTCCAGCAATCAAGGGAATCGTCGCTGCTGTGGCTCCTAGACTAGTTCCTACCAATAGTTTCGCTACTGGGAACAAAATCAATACCAAGATAATAAAAGGAACCGCCCGGAAAACATTAACTACAGCACCTATCACCTTTCGAAGCCAGGAATGTTGCCAGATATGTCTCTTATCCGTGATCACGAGCAGGATTCCCAAGGGAATTCCAAACAGGGCTGTGAAAAAGGAGGAAATCACTACCATATAAACGGTTTCTCCTAAAGCCTGCCACACTAAATTCCAATCCACTTCACTGAACACCAGCGATCACCTCCGTCTCCACAGCGGTCTCTTTGAGAAGATCCAGTATCTGCGCTACGTTTTCACGCCCACCTTCGAGATCAAAGGTCCAGGCTTCCGAGGGTTTTATGCTTCCAGCAAGCACACGAATATGAACCCCTCGAGCTGTGGATTCCTCACTAAGCCGCTTCCAAGCCGAGGCAAAATCACGAAACCTTACATGTACCACTGTACCGACTGTATCCGCATCAGCTACTTCTTCATTCTCTGTCTGACGCACAAATTGCTTTGTCACAGGGTGAGTTGGGTTTTTGAACACGTCGGCAACCCTTCCCTGTTCAATGATGCGACCTCCATCCATCACTGCCACCTGCTGGCAAATCGACTTTACCACGCTCATCTCGTGGGTGATCAGCAACGTGGTAATCCCGGTATCCCGATGGATATCGCGCAAAAGTTGTAAAATCGACGCGGTTGTTTCCGGATCTAAAGCGGATGTCGCTTCGTCACACAATAATACTTTTGGATTATTGGCAAGGGCACGCGCGATCCCCACCCGTTGCTTCTGCCCACCTGATAACTGGGACGGGTAGGCATGGGCACGATCCATCAATCCCACACGTTCAAGGAGTTCGCTCACTTTTTCGCGGATTTCTCCTTTTGACTTCCCTGCCACTTCTAATGAAAAAGCGACATTCTCCCAAACCGTGCGCGACCATAACAAATTAAAATGCTGAAAAATAATACCGATTTTGGTACGCGCCAATCGTAAATCCTTTTCCCCTAAGCGAGAAATCTCTTTCTCGTCCACCCATACTTCACCGGACGAGGGGGCTTCTAAGCCATTTACCAGACGAAGCAAGGTACTTTTACCCGCCCCACTACGACCAATAATGCCATAAATCTCTCCCGCTTTGATTTCAAGATCTACCTCTGTCAAAGCACTGACAGGATTTGATCCTGAACGCGATGGATAGGTCTTCTCTATCCCCTTTAGATGGATCATCATCTCACCGCCCATATAATAAAAATCCTTTCCGCAAGATGCAGAAAGGATTCGTCGATTAGATTCCTCTCCCTCATCTCCCAGAACATTTTTGTTCTGTAGGAATTGGCACCTTTACCGTTACAATATAACGGTCGGTTGCCGGGCTTCATCGGGCCAGTCCCTCCACCTCTCTTGATAAGAGAACGCGCATAAAACGCGACATATACTATTTAAACGCAATAGGTTGATTCTATACCATTGTACCTATGCTGTCAACAATAAGTAAATCCATCAGGTTGATGAAAAATGACCTTTACTTGAGATTGAGTTTGAATATCCACGTTCTTCCCTTAATGAATAACAGATCTCCAGGAGATTACATTTCCTTTACATTTGGCCCAGAGCCCACTATTTATCGCCGATCTGCCGTATAATATAGTCACTAAGAGGTATCGGAGGTGCCCCTGATGAACTACATGGTAGTTGGTAAAACCTTCTGGTTGGGCATTTTCAACGCAGCTTTTATGAGCGTTCCATTTTGGTTGCTGTTCTACCTATCCTTGCGCTGGCTTATTTCTTAATGGAGCATAGGTAGGAAGCAACTGGGGTACCTACATGACGTATGCGTATTTCCGGATGTTCCATCCTCTAGGATAAAGAAGAGGGTTGCCAAAACTGGCGACCCTCTTTTACTTAACCATCTATAGCCCTATTTCCATTAACGTGCTCCGCTTCCAGATAAAACGACCCATACGGTGCGGTAAAGAATTTTAAAGTCCAGGGATAAGGATTGACGTTCGATATAGTACATATCCATCGAGAACTTTTCCTCAGGGGTAGCATCATACCCACCATTCACCTGAGCCCAGCCTGTCAAACCTGGCTTCACCAGAAGGCGTTGTTTGAATTCAGGGATCTCCTGGCAGAATTTTTCAGTGAAAACTTGTCGTTCCGGTCGGGGACCGATCAGGCTCATATCCCCTTGCAAGACGTTAATTAACTGGGGAACTTCATCGATACGCGTTTTACGAATAAAGCGTCCCACTCCTGTGACTCGAGGGTCATCTTTAGCTGCCCATTGTGGGCCATTTTTTTCAGCATCTGTCCGCATCGAGCGAAGCTTAATAATATGGAAACGGCGGCCATTCTGCCCCACTCGTTCCTGTTTATAAAAGATCGAGCCCTTGGTTTCGATTTTAATCGCAATAGCCGTCAGAACCAACGCAGGTAAAGTAAAGAGTAATAGTCCAATTGAAAAGGCGATCTCCATCCCCCGCTTAACAAGGGAATACCAGTTTAATTTGCTACCCTGCTTAGATTCCAGTCGCGCTTGCGAATCGCTTTCGTAAGCCGTTGCTTTTGAACGCATCCGCAAACCACTCCTACCATAATGAATAGTGTTGTATTCGTCCTCAAAGTGAGGATGAAAACCGTTGCTCTATTTCAACTGCTACTCAGTATACTTGAGTTTGTTCTCTTTTACAATATGTCACTATGGCGATTTTACAACGATTTTACAATAATGCTACGCAATCTTTTCACATGCCTTTGGATGTATTTCACACCTGATATCCTATAACAAAAGGGGTAGATTAACGCACTGCCAACGCTTGAAAATAGGCAAATGTCCGCTCTAGACCTTTCTTTAGATCCACCTGTGGAGACCATCCCAATGTGTCCGTCACATACTGGATATCGAAATAGCTGTGTTTAATATCCCCTGATCTGTCCGGACCATGCACCGTTTCGATTTTTTCCCCTAATATTTCTTCCATGATAGCGATGAGATCGTTCAGAGTTGTTCTAAGACCTGTTCCCAGGTTGAAGATTTCATTATTCCCCTTCTCCAAGGCGAAGATGTTTGCCCTTGCAACATCCTCCACATCAATAAAGTCACGAGATTGGTCTCCATCCCCATCGATGGTGAAGGTTTCTCCATCAATCACTTTGTTCATCAAAGTGGGGATAACTCCTGCTTCTCCACCAGGCAATTGACGAACACCATATACATTCGCGTAGCGAAAGGCAGTGTAATGGAGACCATAGAGATCATTGTATATCTTGAGATAAGACTCTGGCGTAAACTTTGAAATACCATAGGGAGAAAGCGGTCGAACGGGGTGATTTTCATCCAAGGGAAGATACTCAGGATTTCCATAAATGGCAGCAGAGGAGGCATAGACGATCTTCTCTGCTCCATATTGTCGACACGCTTCCAATACACGTAGAGTACCAACAATATTGATATCGGCGTCCCTTATGGGATCTTCGACTGAAGTAGTCACCTTTGCATTGGCCGCATGGTGTATAACCACACGAGGCCGTTCTCTCTCAAATACCTCCATTAATCCTTCGTCCTGTATATTAAGCCGGTAAAAGGGGACTCCTGACTGTAGATAATTTTCTTTTCCTGAATGAAGGTTATCCACAACTACCGGCTGATATCCATGATTTAAGAGCTGTTCGACAATATGAGAGCCGATAAAGCCAGCTCCTCCAGTAACCAACACTTTCATCACCCGCACCACTCCCTTTCGTCCGAATACGTTAGCTTCAACAGGTGACGGACCTTAGGAAGTCCACTCTCCGCAAAAAGGTTCCTTATAAAGCTAAACGCTTCTCCTGTAAAAAAAGTTCCCACTGGTCTTTTTACCATCCCAATGGATAAATTTATCACTTAAGGCTGTCCATTTTCTCTTTAACCAACCTATGCATTTCTCATGAAAGCTAGACGGAAAACATCCGGCTTTTTAACGTTAGGGTTTACTCCCCCGTAAAGAACTCTCCTTTCACGGTACAATAAATAAATCCAGCGATATCATGGGTTTTTGACAACTTCGTGAACGAAGGCTTTTTTCAAACATAAAATTTCCTCTGTATTTTCTGATGTCATCCTGGAAAATTAACTCCTCGAAAATAAACAAACTACACGATATATGGATGGTCTACCCACAGTAAACTATTTCATACAATAGAGTAGCAGGAATCCGCTCTGATTCCTGCTACTCTATTGTATTTAGCACTGTGAAGTCATTTATCTTCAATAAGAACATCAAAGAAGTGGGTTTTATTTTATATTAACGGAGATATACTTGGTCTCTAAAAACTCTTCCACTCCGTATTTACCCCCTTCTCGTCCAAGACCACTCTCTTTAAACCCTCCAAAGGGTGCTTGGGCCGTTGAAGGTGCCCCATCATTTACACCTACAATACCAAACTCCAATCCCTCCGCTACGCGAATGGCTCGGGCTAGGTCTTGGGTGTAGAAATATGCGGCGAGTCCATAGCGATTGTTATTTGCCTTTTTAACAACTTCTTCTTCTGAGTTGAAAAATTGAATCGGTGCAACAGGTCCAAAGGTTTCTTCCTGCATGATTTCCATCTCATCGGTCACCTGAAGGAGAACCGTCGGTTCAAAGAAGTGGGCCTTCTCACCAGGATTTTTCCCTACTTTGGTATGGCGGTGACCTCCTGCGATGACCTCTGCTCCTTTATTAATCGCATCCTTCACCTGTCCCTCAACTTTATCCGCAGCATTGCCATCGATTAAGGGACCGATGCTGACATCTTTCTCCAACCCATTCCCCATTTTTAGCTTCTTAGCCCGCTGGGCCAATCGCTCAGCAAAAGCATTACCAATACTCTCCTCCACATAAATCCGATTGGCACAAACACAGGTCTGACCCGCATTGCGGAATTTGCTGGCTATCACCTCATCAGCAGCACGGTCGAGCTCGGCATCCGCAAATACGATAAAGGGAGCATGTCCACCCAACTCGAGACTTACTTTCTTCATCGTATCTGCCGCTTGTTTCATCAAAATCTTGCCAACCTCTGTCGACCCGGTAAATCCGATTTTCCTTACTCGCTCATCAGCAAGCATCGCACTCCCAACAGATGGGGCCCTTGTACTGGTGATCAAGTTGATAACCCCTTTAGGAACTCCTGCTTCTTGGAAGAGTTCTACTAAACGGCACGCTGTCAAGGGGGTCTGTTCTGCTGGTTTGATAATGACCGGACACCCTGCGGCGAGGGCAGGAGCAATCTTACGAGTAATCATCGAAGCAGGAAAATTCCACGGGGTGATCGCAGCAGCGACACCCACAGGCTGTTTATGTACCCAGATCCTTTTATCTGGGGATGAAGCGGGAATCGTTTCCCCATAGATCCGTTTGGCTTCTTCTCCACTCCACTCTACAAAATCAGCAGCATATTGCACCTCTGCATATGCTTCAGCCAGGGGTTTTCCCTGTTCTAGTGTCATGATCTCCCCTAGCTCATCTTTATGAGACACAATCAACTCATAGGAACGCCTTAGAATATCCGCCCTTTCCCTTGCTGTTCGATTGGCCCAAACAGGAAAGGCCTGATGGGCGGCAGACACAGCCCTTTCTACATCTCCTTCATCCCCATCTGCACACACACCCACAATTTCTCCTGTAGCGGGATTTGTCACCTCATAAAATTCCCCTTGAAGTGCATGCGTCCATTCCCCATTGATAAATAACCCATACCGCTTCATGCTCTATACCACCTTTTGATTACAAATTAGAGATTAACCCTTTCATTACACATCAAAACCCACGGCGCTTTAGCTCCAAGGGGTGATAGTCTATCTTTCATTACGAGCCACCACGATCCATAATCCGTCTATGCTTCCTCCAACGTCGTCTCATGTTCATGGACACCGGTGAAAAGCACAGATCCTCATAAAACTGATGAGCTAACTTTTGTCGATCACCAAACTGATCCACATATTGAAGCCCTCGCTCCTGAATTGCTTTTCTTTCTACGGCAGGCAAGTCACGTAAAAGCAGGATCCCCTCTGCAATCCCCCGAGGGTCCTCTGCACCGCAAAAGATTCCCGTTCGGCTCTCCTCAAGAATCTGGCGAACCTCTCCATCTACGGTGGTTAGAATCGGTTTACCCACAAATAAATAATCAAATAGCTTATTGGGACGCGCTCCACGAAAAATCTCATTATTGGCAAGAGAGATGATCCCACAGTCTGCCGCATCGATAAAGTCATATATTTCCTCTTTGGTGACTGGGTCCAGAAAGAAAACTTGTTCAATATTCTCCTGCTCACAAATCCGCTGTAACTTTTTCTTCTCTGGTCCATCTCCTATCAGGACAATAACACAATCTTGTGGAAGCTCCTTCCCAGCCCGCACTACATACTCCAGCGCATTAGCCGGCCCATGTGCTCCCGCATAAAGGGCAACGAACTGATTCGATGCTACCCCCATGCGACGACGAGCTGCACTTCGCTTTTCTTCACAGGATTTCCAGGAATCACGGAGGATTCCGTTGGGGATGAGAGTCACCTTACTAGGATCAATCTTCTTATCCACAATAAAGCGTCGTTGATACCCCGTCAGTACGACAATCTTATCCGCCTGTCGATAGAGAAAGGATTCAAGCCAAGTTAACGCTTTAATCATCCAGGATCGTTTGAGCCCACCCATGTTAATCAGCGTATCGGGCCATAAGTCCCTAACTTCCAATACAAAGGGGCATCCCTTAATACGAGACAATAACCATCCCGAAAAGGGGGTTAATAGATGTGGAGAGGAGGCAATGATCACATTTGGCCTCGTCCGAAATAAGCCCGCAATGAAGAAGAGGAAAGCAAAGCTGATCATATTCAGCATTCTGCGAATATCATTCCGACGATGCGGAAAAGACCACAACCACCGCAACCGGAACCCTTTTACAGGCTCCTTTTCTCCCTTGGATGCTTGATCAACGAACTGACGACGAGAATGGTTAAAAGAAGAAAGCCAAAGGGTAACCTCAGCCCCTTCTTCCTTTGCCCACTCTTCACCTAGTTCATAATGTCGAGTAATCCCCCCAAGACGAGGAGGCACGGCATAGTGGTTAGCAATCCAGATACGCAACGGCTTCACTTCCTTGTTCGACGGATAACGAACCTTTACATCTAAACCTGGCTTACGGATCCTCCTTTGTGTCTTGACAGCGGCGTCAGGTCTCGATATAGACCTAGTAATTTCTTCTCCTCTATGCACCAATTATAAACATCTCGATGAGCCTCTCTTCCGTTTTTAGCCATTTCATCACTCAGTGAGGAATCCCGCAAGATTTCCTCTACCTTACCTGCCATCTCTTTTGGATCCAAGGCGTTTACTGTTACACCTGCTCCACTTGATTCAAGAATCTGCTGCCAAAGTGGAAAATTGGTTGCTACTACGGGTAGCCCTGCTGCCATATATTCAAAAAGTTTGATCGGTAAAGACTCCCGGTAGTTTTCCACAGGGTGAAGACAAACAAGTCCTACTTTACTACGAGCTAACCAAGCCCCTACTTCTTCAAAGGGAATACGACCATGTAAGGTTACTCTCTTATTACGTAGCTCTGTCTCCTTGCGATCCTCTGGGTGGATATGTTGCAGTGGACCGACTAGATGAAGTTCCGCTTCCAGCTCTGGGGGGAGATAGTCCATCATTGCGATCATCTCTTTGTATCCCCGCAAATAGGAGATCCCTCCCACATAGACAATACAGTTGCTGTTTCTCTCCTTTACAGGAGGAGAGTCTCTAAAGGGAAGCGGATAGTTCTTCACAGTCACTACGCGTTTTGTGGTGGATGTAAAATTACTAGCGATCGGATCGGTTGCAGTCACCACTGCGGAAAGTCGACTTGCCATTCCCTTCTCTACCCAATCTGCAACACGCGCTAGGGAGTTTCGCCACTTCACTGGAATCCATGGTTTCGTACCAATCTGCTTTGGCAGATCCTCATGAGCATCATAGATAACAGGCCGACGAGTCATCTGCTGCAAGAGGACACCCAAGGGTAAAAGCTCAGGATCATGAAAATGAAAGTGATCCGCCCTACTACGTAACGCTCGCAAAAAGAGGCGCCACCCCCCTAGAAGGCGAGTACCCTTACTCTGCGGTATTGGAAGTCCAATAATACGAACTCCCTCAATCTCCCGTTCTTGAAAGTCTGCCAGGGCATGCAACTCCACTTGATAACCTGCTTCCCTTAACGAACGGGCCTGTTTGTGATAAATACGGGAATCGTTATAGCTATGAACGGAGCTCATGATCATTACTTTTCCCCCGGTCATGCAGAACCCCCTCCTTCAGCACTTCGCCTCACTCGCTCCCCGAGAAGGACTACAGCAAGGGAAAAACCGTACACGATCCACATAGGAGTAAAATGAATGGCTGTACTTGGTGACATTCCTCCAAAGAAGTAACCAATGAGAGAGATCAAACAAGCCGTCGCCCCCCAACGAATCACCCGGGGAAGATATCGATTACTCTCTCTGACTCGAGCTAAGGAAAATAATCGCCACAATAGCCAGCCATACAAGCTCATGTATAGGAGAAAGATCGGCACCCCAAAATTGACCAAAATTTCTACCCACCAGTTGTGCATGTTCACTTTGGATCCAACCCCGGAAGCGCCCTTCATATAGTTCTCAATATTACCTGCACCCACGCCCATATAATGACTATCCCTGAGGAAATGAAGCCCATGCAGGATCAAATTCTTACGAATGGATACACTTTGATCCTTCCCCATGGTGTCATCCTCGCCACTCCCTCCCTCATCCTGGGGTAGATTCCAAGACTGTAAATGTTGAATGATCCCTAGGGTACTACCCAGTTTATCCCGCGTATCCTGCGACAGAACGGAGGAAAGAAGGAGGAAAGTCACCAATACAGCCAAAAGAACTAGCCCTAGTCCCTTTACAACATTTTTTCGATGGCGATCCTTTTTTTCGACTGTCAAAGGAATGAGGATCAACCACCCGATGACGAGCAAAGGAAGAGCAAAGCCGCTATTGCTGCGTGAACCTGTAATAAACAGATCGCAAAGGGCGATGATCCCTGTGATATAGATCCAAATCTTCGTCTTACGTGTAAGGGGCAGCATATAGAGTGCTGTGATCAAAAAGGGCAGTCCTAGTGTGAGTACGGTGGCAAAGTCATTTTGGTTGGTAAAAAAGGATGTAGGGTTAGACGCATCCCTCTGCCAATAGCGAGAAGCGGGAAGATGCCAAAAAGTGAGCGCTTCGATCAACCCAAAGGCTACGATGATAAAAAAGGCTCCAAATAACACGCGTCCAGTCTTTTTTAGAGAGCCAACATCCTTTAAGAAGAATGGAAAGAAGAGGCACATAAGAACCATCATGACTAAGAATGTGGTGTACTTCAGCCCATTCCCAAGGTTCTCTACCCAGGTGAGAGAAGCTATGGCATAGCTAACCCAGAAGGCAAAAAAGGCAATTTGCCAGCGGATAGGCCCCATATGAGAAGAACCTAGATTCCTTTGCCTTGCCCAACGGATCAATACCCCTGCCATTAGCAACAGGAAGACAAGGCGAAAGAACGTCATCTTGAAACCACCCAATGGCACACCAAAAGTAGGTCCCAATACGGCGAAAATAATCATTAAGTGGAATAGTTGGTGAAGAGGTTGCTGTCTGGGGAGAGATAGAGAAGTCATCAACACTCACCTTTTACGCATGAGTTTAGAAGGCAGGGCACTAACCATTTTTATAGAGTCTTTATTAAATAATCCTGTCGCAAAGATAGCGACAATCATCAAGACAATCATGGCTAGATACCACAACCAAATGCCAGGCCAGTGATGAACCTGCATCCAAGTGATTGCTGTCATCACTCCAATGAACAGAGTGAGGTAAATCATCATCGATCCGATACGAAAATCAACAGGGTACGCTCTTTGACCTTTACGATAGATGGAGAGGAAGATATACAAATAGGTGAGTACTGTCATTGCACCTGTTCCCCAGGCTCCGATAAAAGGTACGAGGGCGAGGTTACCAATCAGATAAATCACTGCGGCAACCATAAAGGTCTTTGAAATGGTTTTGGTCAGCTTGTTAATCAATAGCCCTACACCGACAATCAAATGCATGGTATTCAGAAGGATTCCAAAGGCAAGCATCCATACATATGGATAAGCATCATAGTACTCAGGTTTCCCCGCAATGAGTTTGATAACCGGCTGAATCAAAAAAGTAAGGCCCATGATAAAAAACGTACCTAGTACAAGAAAGCCCCGAGCGAGCAAACTGTAGATCCGCTTGGAATCCTCTCGATCCTTAATGGAGACGGAAAAAGGTCGCCAAGCAAGTTGAAATGCGGAGGTAATCAAAGCAATAATGCTAGCAAATCGTACCGCTAGTCCAAATACACCCGCTGCATCCGCAGAAACCAAGTGGTAAATGATTGGCCGGCTCACGGCATTCATCACCCAAAATGCGAGGAGCGTGGGAAGCAGTGGAAAACCGTAACTTAACAAATCCCATACATGTTTTTTCTTAATATGGCGAGTAAATTGGTGGCGATAATACCAAAGAAGAATGACGGCAACAATGGATTGAACCAGGATCTGCCCATAGAAAATGCCGAGCACACCCATTTTCCCTTCAATAAGAAACCAAACACTTGCCAAGCTGGAACCAATCACAAAGGTCATGGTACCAATGATGAAGACCTTTACCTGGCGAGCAAATCGCGCGTAAGCTAAGGTCTGCTGAATGACCACGTTCGCAACGATAGTAATAATCGCCAGGGTGGGTAGATTGGCATACCCCTCTGGGTTGTTATAAAGAAGATCCACTGATGGTGCGCTGATGAAAAACGCCACCGCTAGGAAGAAGAGACTGACAACGAAGGGGAAAAAGACCGCGGCAGTAAAATATCCCTTACGATCCTCCTCATCCTTTGACTCAAAATAATAGAAGGCAAAGGCTGTATCCGTTCCTAAGATACAAAAGTAAGTGACGACCATTGCAATCGTATTGGTCATATCCCAATCCCCAAAACGTGAGGGCACGAGATAGCGAGTATAGACCGGAACCAGCAAAAAGGCCACGATCTTGTTCCCCATCAGCGCCATTGCAAAGGCGGCTGAATCTGAAAATAACTGTTTAATCTTCGCGAGCATAATTGGCCCCTTTACCGTGTCTAACCTTTGCGCATCTCCTCCTTCGGTACCGGTCTAAGGGAACGGGCAGGTACTCCGATATACACTGTAGCCGGTTCCGTATCTCGGTGAACAACCGCACCCGCAGCAATAAAGCTTTCTGCTGCGACAACGACTCCAGGGAGGAGAATCGCCCCTCCCCCCACACGAGCTCCCCGTTTTACATCAGGTCCTCTCATGTGCTGAAAGCGCTCCTCTGTCCTACCCATAAAATTATCGTTGGTAGTCGTTACACAAGGTGCGATAAAAACATCTTCTGCTAACCGAGTATAGGCGGTAATATACGCATTGGTCTGTATTTTGGTACGGGATCCGATCTCCACTTGATTCTCTACAGCAACTTGGCAACCGATCACGACTGTATCCCCAATCCGGCACTTTTCCCGGATGAGAGCCTGATCACCAACCAACACTTCATTTCCGAGGATACTTCCTCGATAGAGAACCGCATTCGCCCCGATCGTGCTCCCTTCTCCAATCCGCAACCCAGGGAGATCGGCATCCACTTGAACAGTACTCGTTTTGGCCGGACGAGGCCACCGACCAATAACGGTGTTATCAGCAATCAATGTACCGTCTCCGATGTGTGTACCTGCATGGACGGTCACATGGTTGCCAACGGTGACATTATCGCCCAAAACCACATCTTCTTCAACAACGCTAAATCGACCCACCGTCGTCCCCTTCCCTATTTTCACAGAATCATGAATCCAATGGCTCATGATACCCCTCCATTCAGTGGAACCATCTGCTATTTCTATCGGGTTATCCTATACAACTTTCGGTGTAGAAAATTAAATTTTTTCATAGTCCCCATGAATCGGTTTTGTATCCTTCAAGGCATTCCTCGTATCAAAAATAACTCGGGCATTTTCCGCAATATGGTTATAGTCATAGGCCGTATGATCCGTAGTAATGATCGCGAGATCTACTTCCTGTAGCAACTCCGTTGTCAGCTCTATACTCTCATAAAGGCGCCCCTGTACAGTAAAAGCAGGAATATGGGGGTCGTTAATAAATAATTCAGCTCCGTATTTTTCTAACTTCTCAATAATATCCAATGCAGGCGATTCCCTCATATCATCGATATCTCGTTTATAAGCCACTCCAAGAATTAAAACCTTCGCTCCCCTCATCGATTTAGCGTTCCGATTGAGGATTTTCATCGACCGTTCTACAACGAAATCCGGCATATAGTTGTTGATTTCCCCGGCTAATTCAATCAACCGGGTGTGGTATTTATACTCTCTTGCTTTCCACGTGAGATAATAGGGGTCAATCGGAATACAATGCCCTCCCAAGCCGGGACCGGGGTAAAAGGCCATAAATCCATAGGGTTTCGATTTAGCCGCCTCGATCACTTCCCAATAATCGATGCCCATCTTATTACAGAGAACAGTCATCTCATTAGCCAGGGCAATATTGATATTGCGGAAGGTGTTCTCAATGATCTTTTCCATCTCTGCCACAGCGGGGCTGGACACTTCTACAACCTCCCCTTCCAACACATTTTGGTAAAGGGCGGCTGCGACCTGGGTACAAGAAGGGGTAACACCTCCAACTACTTTCGGCGTATTTTTGGTGTTGTATACCTTATTTCCAGGGTCGACGCGTTCAGGAGAAAACGCGAGGTAAAAGTCCTCCCCTACTTTTAGCCCACCTGATTCTAGAATAGGCAAAACTACTTCCTCTGTGGTGCCTGGATAAGTGGTACTTTCTAAGACCACAAGCATACCGGGATGAAGTCGTTTTGCGATCTCCTTAGCGGAAGCTTCTACATAGGACGTATCCGGCTGCTGGTAGCGGTCAAGGGGAGTGGGGACGCAGATCGCCACGGCATCCAAATCAGCGATATCTGCATAATCCGCTGTCGCCTTTAAGCCTCCACAGCGGACTATTTCAGCAAGCTCCTCATCAATGATATCCCCGATGTAGTTAATTCCTTGGTTGACCATATCCACCCGTTTTTCCTGGATATCAAAACCAATGACATGATACCCTGCCTTGGCTTTCTCCAAGGCCAAAGGCAGTCCCACATACCCTAGACCGATCACGCCGATGACAGCATTTTTACTGTTTATTTTCTCAATGGTTTGCTCCATCTATGCTCTTCTCCTTCTCCGCTTAGATGTAAAAGCTAAATCGTCCCTTGATAAAATTCCTTCACTCCCTTAACCACTTGGTAGATCGTCTCTTCCTTTATCTCTGGGTAGAGGGGAAGGGCTAAGGTTCGTTTGGCTAGGGATTCAGCTACTGGTAGAGAGCCCTCTTGATAGCCTAGCCCATGAAATGCCTCTTGTAAGTGAAGGGGTATCGAGTAATAGGCATTAGTGGCGATCCCACGCTTTCGCAAATAGGCCATCAATTCATCCCGTTGCTCAGACTGGATGATGTATAAGTGGTACGTTGAGTTAGCTTCCTCAGAGACATAGGGGGTTGTAACAGGAAGCTCAGCTAACAGCTGATCGTAAAGTTGGGCGCTCTCTCTCCGCGCCTGGTTCCATTCATCTAAATACTTCAGCTTCACTCGTAACGCAGCTGCCTGCAATTCATCAAGTCGGCTATTGTAGCCAATTCTCCGATTGATATATTTGTTTGCCGGATCACTCCCATGAACACGTAAACTGCGGAGCTTGGTCGCAAGGTTTTCATCCGGGGTCACAATCATCCCACCATCTCCGTACCCACCTAGATTTTTTGTAGGGAAAAAGGAAAAGGTAGCAGCATCCCCCAGAGAGCCAACTCGCCGACCATTCCAATCAGCACCAATCGCCTGTGCCGCATCTTCCAGCACAAACCACTCGTGATCGCGAGCACAGGACACCACATCATCCATGTTGGCTGGTTGGCCAAAGATATGGACGGGTAGGATGGCTTTCGTCTTCGCTGTCCCCTTCAGCTCCAACTGATTGGCATCCAGGTTATACGTCTGGGGGTCTACATCCACAAAAACTGGAGTGGCTCCTACGCGTGAGATGGCCTCAGCCGTTGCAAAAAAAGTAAACGGTGTGGTCAATACTTCGTCCCCCTGGCCAACCCCCGCTGCATCCAAGGTAAGAACAAGGGCATCTGTTCCATTCGCCACACCGATCCCATGACCAGCACTCACATAGTGAGCTACTTCCTCTTCAAGTGCTCTTACCTCAGGTCCCAGGATATAGTGGCCACTTTCTAATACCCTTAGCACGGCTTGGCTGACTTCCTCTTGAATTGAACCATATTGACCCTTTAAATCCATCAAAGGGGTCTTCATCCGCTGATCCCTCCTGTAGTCAACTCATCCAATCGGATACGTTGCCCAGTTAGTGCCGCCCTTTGGCAAGCATTTACCAGTGCAAGGACACGCCGTCCATCCGCTCCAGTGATCAGCGGCTGTCGACCCCTTTGTATCGCATCGGTCATATCTTCGATCAAACACTGATGTCCAGGTTTTCCATAGGGATTTTCACCAACTTGTTGAACTATTTCCGTCGCCTCTTCTGGAGTGAGATCAGCAAATTGCCAGGTTTTAATCCAGTTCGCAGTAGGTCCCCCCACGACCGCTGTCCCTGTCTCACCAAATAGAGAGAGTGACTCCTCTAAATTACGGGGATATAGGGTAACTGCTGCTTCAATCACACCAAGGGCTCCACTTTTAAAACGGAGGATCGACACCATCACATCCTCTACTTCAATCTCTCTGAGACGGGTAGCTTGATAAGCAGATACTTCTTCCACATCCCCCATCATCCATAACAACAGATCCAAATTGTGAATAGCTTGGTTCATCAAAACCCCACCATCCATCGCCCTGGTTCCTCGCCAGGGAGCCTGATCAAAATAGTCTTGGTCCCGATTCCAGCGCACGGTCGCATTGGCATGACTAAAGGTACCAAAAGCTCCTTCCACAACTCGATGTCTCAATGCTTCCATCGCTGGTCGAAAGCGATTGGGATGGACAACGGACAATAGTACCCCTTGATTCTTACACACCTCTATCATCTTATCGGCGTCCGCTATGGTTAGCGCCATCGGTTTTTCTACGATGATATGCTTACCCGCTTGCGCCGCCTGAATCGTCATCTCCTTATGAGTGCCACTCGGTGTACATATACAAATGACATCGACGGTTGCCTCTCGCAACATCATCCCCAGGTCGGTATAACCCTTCACTCCATCTCTTGACCAGCGGGAGAGCCGAGTTTTGTCTTGATCACAAACCGCTGTCAAAAAAGCTCCCTCGGTAGCTGTAATTGCCTCTACATGTTTCCGAGCGATGTGACCACATCCAACAATTCCATAACGTATCAATCGTCTCCCCCTTTTTTTCCACCGACCATCATCTTAAAACTCGCGTCCAATGTACCATAGTGAAATTGGCTGGTGTATCATTTCCATAAACTTTTAAATCTTTCTTTACAATATCTGTACAAAAGTGATACCCCTATCCAACCCTCGTCCAATGGGTACCTCCGATAGAACCCCTCAATATAACAAATATTACATCTTACGGAACTCTATTACCCATTAGAATCATTTATAAAACAAAAAACCGCGGATCGCCGCGGCTAGTTCCTAAATAATCGAAGCTACATTATTATTAATTAATCTTTCTATACTTTAGGGTCAGGTCTTTTGATTATCTTTAGGGACTACAGGATATCCAGTGAACATCCATACAACACTTGTGAAGGGATAAGACTCCTGTTCTCCCAGTTCCAATATCAGTTAAATCCTAAGCCTAATGTACGGTATCAAAGTATGTACATAATACCAAATACTCTCTTTATTAGAGCAATCCCTTCTAAACGGGGTGTACAACCTTTTCATATAAGCTTCGGACCTGCTCAGCATTACGTTTCCAGGTAAGCGCTCCTGACTCTGTAAATGCTCGCTCTCCCATATCATAGGCGAGCCCTTCATTCTCCGCTAAAAGGATGGATAAGCATTGGGCCATCTCCTCTGGACGCTCAGGTTTCACCAAAAAGCCCGTACGACGATGCTGTAAGACTTCCGATATCCCACCAACATCTGTAGCAACAACAGGCTTGCCACACCCCATAGCCTCCATAATGATCGAGGGAAGGCCTTCACTAAGGCTAGTTAATGCCACCACATCACAACTATTGATCCACATAGGAATCTCCTCATGGGATCGCCGACCGATAAAATGGATCTGATTACTGATACCCGCCTCCCGAGCCTGGCTTTGTAACTCTCCCTGAAGAGGGCCACTCCCGACAAGATAAAGATTCACCTGATCATCCTGAGCGGCTAATCGAGCAAATGCATCAATTAACACATGGAGCCCCTTTACCTTATACAGATTGCCCACATAGAGAATGGATTTCATATCGGCTGAAATGCCTAACTTCTTCCGTGCTGCTTTCTGACTCATGGGGGAGAATCGATGGGGATCGAATCCATTATAAATCGTTGTCGCCTCTACCCCAGCCACAATCTTTTGTGTATCTCTTTTTAACTGTTCACTAACCGTGATGACATGATCGTTCTTCCGTAACGCCTCCTCAGTTCGTATATAAACACCCTTGGATTGTTGAGGATATAGGCGAATATCTGACCCATGGATCGTACTGATCACAGGAACCGAAAAAGCATCTTTTAATTTAGCACCCGCATACCCATCAGGATAAATCGTATGGCAATGAATGAGATCAAAGGAGAACTGCCTTCCTATCTCTGCCACTTCATTATGCAATGCCTGATAGTAAAAATACCCGTATGCAGAAAAAAACAACCCACCTGGCATCATAAAGGTCGGCACATAGCGGATCGAGATCCCATCCATGGTAGCCGTTCGGGGAAATCGTTGGTAATCACGCCACTTTGGATAGAAGGGGAAATGAGGAATAGGAGAAAGAACTCGACATTCGATTCCTTCATCACGTAGCGCTTTTACTTGGTTGTGAACAAATATCCCCGCCATCGGGTTGGCTGGATTTGGATATAAATGGGAAATCACCAATACGTTTAATTTCATAGTCAGCAACCCATCTTCCTTTCCCAGGCCACGGGGCGGACCGGGCCTTATCTTATTTTATAGGCCAATAGGTTCTCTACAATTCGATCTGCAGCGTATCCATCACCAAATACTGGGACTATATCGAAAAAGTCCGCTGAAAAATTCTCTATTGCGTCAATAATTCTTTCTCGATCAGCACCTGTTAGACAGTTTGCACGTTGTTCTACAGTCTCTGTCCATTCTGTCTCATCACGCATGGTGATACAGGGTATCCCCAGTACAAATGCTTCCTTCTGCACTCCACCTGAGTCTGTCAAAATCTTGGCAGCCTGGGACTCGAGATAAAGCATATCTAAATACCCGACGGGTTCGATTACTACCAGATGAGGATTATGAAAAGCTAAACCTACCTCCTCCATTCTCCCCTGTGTTCGTGGATGAAGGGGAAGAATAGCGGGTATCGACAATTGATTGAGCGCCCCTACAATCTCACTCAACCGTCTTGGATCGTCAGTATTCTCCGCTCGATGAAGCGTGACTAACACATAGGAACCTCTTTTAAGACCAAGTTGCCCCAAGATTTTTGAAGACTGACTAGCCAATTCCCGATTGTAGCGTACAGCATCCACCATCACATCCCCAACCTGCTTTACCCCAGATGTGATTCCCTCCGCTGCTAAATGACGCACCGCTGTATCTGTGGGACAGAAGAGAAGGGTAGATACATGATCCGTCAGCACACGGTTCACTTCCTCTGGCATCCGACGGTTAAAACTACGTAATCCCGCCTCCACATGTGCGACAGGGATATGAAGCTTCGCCGCAGCGAGTGCCCCTGCAATGGTGGAGTTTGTATCTCCGTACACAAGCACCCAGTCTGGTTTTTCTCTTATCAGAACTTCCTCCACCAGGGCAAGCATCTCCCCGGTTTGTGCACCGTGTCCTTTTGACCCCACACCTAGATGATAATCGGGAGCGGGTATCATTAACTCCTCAAAAAAAACATCCGACATGGCCTGATCATAATGCTGACCTGTATGAACAAGGACCTCTTCACCTTGCCTCCGTAAACTTCGAGAAACAGGTGCTGCTTTGATAAATTGGGGACGTGCTCCTACGATGGTTACCGTCTTCACAGATTTCCCTCACTTTTTCTCGCAGATGGATTAAAAAATCCTCTTCATTTTAACGAGATGAAAGGACGATAGGGTACATGATTAATCGGAAATTAACTAACTCTTTATAAACAATGAAGAGAATGGTTAGAGGATCTCTGTGTGATGCTAAGGTCATGACCTAAACTAGCGGAAGGAAGATCCACCGTGTCCGCAACCCGCAATAATCGCGCATCCGACGAACCCGATCCGTTAGATTCAATCATCGGGCTGATCAACGCTAGTCTACTCGCCTTCCTCATCTGGGGTCTTCTTTATCTTCTCGTTCGCGCCTGGTAATTCCCCCCTGAAAAAGGGGTTGACCTCTTTGCACAAGATGTGCTTTGGTCAACCCCTTCACTCGATCTATCTTTTCAGCTTAGTTGGAATCGACAATGGCAAATAGAAGCTCTCCTTCTGCAACAACCTGACCATCCACCTTGGCAATTCCTTTCCCCTTACCCATGGAAGAGCGTACCCGGAGTAACTCCACTTCTAAGGTAAGCGTATCTCCTGGTTTCACTTGACCTCGAAAACGAAAGTTATCTACACCAGCTAAAAACCCGAGCTTTCCTCGAAGATCATCCATCCCCAATACCGCATAGGCACCTACCTGAGCCAAAGCTTCAACGATAAGTACCCCAGGCATTACTGGATACCCTGGGAAGTGGCCCTGGAAAAAGGGCTCATTGATACTTACATTTTTCAATCCGACTGCTCTTTTACCCATCTCGCACTCCAAAATACGATCCACCATTAAAAAGGGGTACCGATGGGGGAGTATTTCCTGAATTTGTTGGCTATCCATTTCCCTCTTGTTCTCTCCCTTCACAATCGATGCCAGTATGTATTTTATGATACCGAACTTATTGATCGGACAATAGCCCGTCTATTGTAACACAAAGTTCCAAATCCTGATGAGTGAACGTTCTTTTTCCATGTATGAAAGGAACCAGAGGATCTTAGACTAAAGATGGTCCTTCGCTTACTAGTGGCGATGGCTTTAAATAAAAGGCACCGGGAAAACCTCTCGGTGCCCCTTCTTTGAGGCTCTATCGTATCTTAAGAATGAGCAACGGTCTCTACCGCTTCAGCAACAACTTGATGCACCCGTGCATTCAACGGGTTAGGAACAAGATACCCGGGTTTTGTACAAGCTGCGATAGCTTCAGCCGCCGCTGTCAACATCTGCGGTGTAATTTCAGTGGAACGAGCATTTAAAACCCCTCGGAAAATCCCTGGGAAGCCTAATACATTATTAACAGAACGCCCATCTGCGGCATATGCGGCACCTGCAGCTAAGGCCTCCTCTGGTTCGATCTCAGGTTTCGGATTAGACAGAGAAAGAATGACTTGTCCCTTCCGTATCCATTCTTTTTTAATCAACCCAGGTACACCCGTAGTAGCAATAACGATATCGCACCGCTCCATAAGTTCGGGCAACGAATCTACAGGTGCCCCACCATATTGAGCCAAACGTGCCTTTGCATCCTCGGAAAGATCAACTCCGACAACATCGCTTACTCCATAGGCCATACACATGCGGCAAATGGCAAGCCCTGCTGCACCAAGACCGATCTGACCCACCGAAGCATCCTTTAGATCAACCCCAGCACTTCGACAGGCGGAAATAACTGCGGCTAGTGTAACAACGGCTGTTCCATGTTGATCATCGTGCATGACAGGAATATCAAGCTCATTCTTTAGTCGCTCCTCCACTTCAAAGCAATGGGGTGAACCGATATCCTCTAACAGGATACCACCAAAGCCTGACGCGATATTTTTCACTGTACGCACAATTTCATCCGGGTCCTTCGTGTTCAAGAGAATAGGGATTCCACTAATTCCGACAAAGCGATCAAAGAGAGCCGCCTTCCCCTCCATTACTGGCATCCCTGCGACTGAACCGATATCTCCCAAACCGAGAATGGCCGTCCCATCCGTTACGATCGCCACAGAATTTCCGATACTTGTATAGATACGCGCCTTCTCTGGGTCTTTCTCGATCTCCCGACAAACCTCAGCCACCCCAGGTGTATACACCCGGCGTAGATCTGAGATCGAGTGGATATCCAGACGACTTGTCATATGTATTTTTCCACCCTCATGAGCTTGAAGCACATCGTCTGAGACAGCATGGAGAATGACTCCCTCTAGATTGCGAACCGTCTCCAGCACCTCTTGCAAATGCGTTTCGCTATCGCAAGAAACAATGATATTGCGCATCGTCCAAGTGGGGCCTACCTGAACAGTTTCAATCTCGCCAATATCTCCCCCCATCATTCCGATAGCAGACGCTACCCGACCCAAATTACCAGGCAATGATGGCGTTTGTACCATTAACGCCCGAATCACGTTTTTCTCAGCCAAACCTGACACCCCCGATAGACATTTCCAGAAAAAAAGAGCATCTCTTTAGATACCCTTCTTTACATCGTTCGCTGGTTCAACATCTTAAATTGTAGCAAATAGATCAATGATGTAATAAAGGAGAAAATAATAACGCCCCATAAGAACTCACTTCCCGATGGGTACCCAAACATCAATAAGGAAAGGGCTATGTAGTACAGTACAGTTGTCAATTTTCCCATTAAATTAGCGGGTACTGTTAGTTTCCCACGGAAGTGAAAAAATGCAGATAATGAGATCATCCCCAAATCTCGAATAAATATCGCTATTGCCGCAGTAATACTGATCATTTGAGAAACAAGTAAGGATAGGAAAACCGCTAGCATCATCAGTTTATCTGCGAGCGGATCCAACATCACCCCTAGTTGAGTGACTTGTTGATGGCGACGTGCTAAATACCCATCCAGCACATCTGTCAGACCAGCCAACAACAATACCCCAAATGCCCACACTGTTCGGTTAGGAAGTTCAGAGAAGAACAAAACTAAATATACCGGGATGAGAACGAACCGAAAAACAGTAAGCAGATTGGGCACATTCATCGGGATCCCTCCTCCCACTCAGATCAGCCCACTCTATAAACAGCACCTGCTAGACTATAAAAGACCCCGTCCTAGCTATCCGAAAGATAGCGGAGACGGGCCCTATTTACCCGTAAACCAATTTGTATAAGTGCTCCCACAAGTTCATAGTAAATACATCACCTACAGAACCTTTCCCGATCACACTATAACCGATAAGTACTCCTCCCAATAACGTTCCAAGGGAAAGTACGGGTAACCAGACAAAGGCAAACTTCATAAGCTTCCGGCGATTAAACTCGGATCTAGCAGAAGGCTCTGTCCATATTTCTAAATCCGATACCGTGGAATCGCCTTCAGTTTCTCTATGCTTCAGCTCTTGCGAAACAGCATCTTGGTTAGGAGGATCTTCAGCGTCTCCCTCCCCTTGATGAACAGGGGATACGACTTCATCTTTTTTCCACTTCAATTCACCAGCAGGCTTGGGGCGATCCTCTTCCAACTCTGGTTCTGGCTGTGCTGGTGGGACACCCCAATCCTGATCCAATCGACCTTCCCAAACCTGATCATCCTGGTTAGTTGAGGCTTGCTCTTCTTCCGAATCAGCTTTATCTTGTTCTTCTTCCGAACCAGCTGTATCTTCTTCCGAATCAGTTGTATCTTGCTCTTTCTCCGCTTTCCGATAGGTCTCATCTACTTCAAGATCATCCCAACTCTTGTCAATAGACGGATCTTCTGGAGATTTTTGATCCTCCCCAATAGTTGAATCATTCTCAGTATGATCTAATTGGGCCACCTTTGCTCCCTCCCGTTGGTCCTCATGCTCTTCCTTCTTCGATGCTTGAGGATCCTCCGTAGAAACATCAGGCTTTTCCTCTTCGACTATTTGACTTTCCTCATCCCGCTCAGTGCGTATTTCCTTCTCGGCTTCGGGGGAGTCTGTTCCCTCCCGCCGGGGAAGGTTTTTGTCCCCGACCTCATGGGAGGCCACCCTTTGCTTATACGCTTTGCCGTCTTCCCGCACCCGGGGCTGTTTGTTATCGTTCCCCTGCATGTTGATATCCTCTCCGAGCAGCAAAAAGTTAATTTACGCAAACATCGGGTAGCTCGTCCAACCGAAAAACCGCATTTTTCTCTATTTACGGCTTATTAAATCCTGTCAGTTGTACTTGCTCCATAGATAAAATATATCGCAACTATAAGTACAAGTCTACTCTCTATGTCATCTATAGATAGGTTGTTACATCATTTACCAACTCTCTAAAGTAAAAAGAAACGAGGTGGAATAAAAAATTTCCACCATCAGGACTTCCTACTCCTTGCCGGGACCGGAGAACCGGCGCCTAGGGAACCGGTTCTTACGGCAATATGTATTTCAACCGGGACCCGGAATGCATACCCAATTTTCCTAACGAGTAGGCGAGGTATTCCACATGTATTCCTTATTAAACCTTAACCGTCGTCTCCAAATCTTTTACTTCTTTCTGAGGACGAGTACGTTTATACTTGATCTTCGTGGCTTCGCCACCCCGTAGATGTCGAATTGACTTGTGATACTCTAAAATCTCTTTGACCTGATTGGCCAAATCGGCGTTTATTTCGGGTAGTCGCTCGGTCAAATCCTTGTGTACAGTGCTCTTGGAAACCCCAAACTCTTTAGCAATCGTGCGGACGGTGTTTCGGGTTTCCACGAAGTAGCGACCAATTTTTATTGTCCGCTCTTTGATGTAATCGTGCACTCCCCTCGCCTCCCTCTCTGAATGTCTGGTACATTATATGAGGCGTGTCAGCGGTTATTCTCATCTGACAGGCCGTGACAAGCCGTTTGCGCCCAAATTTTCCCGCAATTCAGCTGAATACGCCCATAAAAAAACCCCGCCTCTTTGGGAAGCAGGGGTCGAGAATGTTGGAATTCATTATTGTTTTTTTAGATATTGTGCAGGATTAACGGATTCACCATCTTTACGAATTTCAAAGTGTAAATGGGTCCCCGCCTCTTTTTCAAAGCTATTGCGACCTGCCTTCGCGATGGTATCTCCTTGGGAAATCGAATCCCCTTCTTTGACGGATACATCATCTAAGCTTTGATATACAGTCACTATCCCATCTTCATGACGCAACTCTACTTGGTTTCCAGTCAATGGATTCTCCTCAACGCGAAGCACTTTTCCGCTCATAGCGGCTAACACCGCGAAGGATTTTCCATCTTTACGGGCATAATCCAAACCAGAGTGAGGCCAATAGGTGTTTGCATATTTGACGAGTGAGGCCTCTTTTGACTTTTCAGAAGCAGCTTCATCATAGTAGCCCATCGATTCAAGCGTGTTTGAAGTCTCTTTGGTAGGAAGTTTCATGTGTTCGCTCTTGCCAACTGTGGGCTCTTCCTGTTTGAACGAATCTTCCCAGCTGGTATTGGTCTTATTAACGCCGGAATTTTGGGCGCCTTGATACCACCATACCAGGCTTAGGATGAGTGCTGCGGTAGCTAGATAGACAGCTGGGAAAAACCACTTTTTGGCGAAGAGGCGTTTCCACTTGAGACTAGAGACTTTACTGACCGGCTTTACCGGTTTATTGTCTTCGGGTTTCATTGGGTTATCACCTCAGCAACCATTCTCGACACACAATTCCCGTTTTATACCATTCCATAAGGTTTTTTCATATTTTTTTCGTCGATAACTTTGCACTTTGACATTGATTGAATGAAATCACTTCTTCGTTTTTGTTTCAAACATAGATGCATTCTTATTTGAAAGAGATGCTCATTTTCAGTCATGGAATGATACTAACAATCCGCAAAATTCGACCCTTCTTCGATGATTCAATAGAGCACTACCTCTAAAACTAGCACCCCTTCTAACTCTTAAAAATAGAAAAAAGAGGCTATCCCTAAGGAAGAGAAATCTACCTGGGATAGCCTCTTTTTTTGTTTCTACCAATTTTTTTGTTTCTACCTATTCATTAATACTAGGAATCTTCACATCCGGGTCGATGTCAGCTTTATAATCGACCCCGTCAAATTCAAAACCAAATAGACGGAAAAACTCTTCGCGATAACTTGTTAGATCGGATAATTCCTTGATGTTATCTGTACCGATCTTTTCCCATAGTCGGGTAACTTCTTCTTGGATCTCAGGCTTCATCTCCAGATCATCAATCCGTAATCGTCCATTCTCATCGACAGTGGCTTCACCGCCATATAACCGCTCGGAAAGAAGACGATAGATCTGTTCTGTACAGCCCTCGTGTGTCCCTTGTTCTTTCATCAGTTTAAAGAGTATGGATATATAGAGTGGTACGACTGGAATGGCAGAGCTTGATTGGGTCACAACCGCTTTATTGACCGAAACATACGCTCGTCCTCCCCGTTCTTTTAAACGACGATCTAACCGATGAGCAGTTTCATCTAAATCAATCTTGGCGCGACCGATCGAACCATCACGGTATATCGGCCAGGTTAGAGTAGGACCGAGATAAGAGTAGGCTAAGGTGGTGGCTCCATCTGCAAGAACACCCGCTTCACTCAAGGCCTGAACCCACATCTCCCAATCTTCCCCGCCCATCACAGCGACGGTTTGTCGAATTTCTTCGTCATTGGCAGGCTCAATGCTAACCTCGGAAACGACGCCCGTATGGAAATCGACGGTTTTACTTGCATAAGGACGCCCAATCGGCTTTAAGACAGAGGAGAAGAGTTCACCCGTCACAGGGTGTTTCCGTTTGGGTGAAGCGAGGCTATAGATGACGAGGTCCACTTGACCAAGATCTTTTTTTATCAAGTCAATGGTCTGCTGTTTTAATTCATTGGAAAAGGCATCCCCATTGATGCTTTTCGCATAGAGTCCTTCACGATGTGCCTCCTGTTCAAAGGCTGCTGAATTGTACCATCCAGCAGTGGCTGTCCGTTTTCCTGAGGCGGGTTTCTCGAAAAATACACCTATAGTGGCTGCCTTGGCACTAAAGGCGGCACTAATCCGGGATGCCAATCCGTAGCCAGTCGAAGCTCCGATGACAAGGACATTTTTCGGTCCTTGAATAGAGGGTTGTCCCTTCACATACTCGATCTGTTCACGAACATGGGTAGCACATCCTTCGGGGTGTGCTGTCGTACAGACAAATCCGCGGAATTTCGGTTGGATGATCATGTCGATTATCCTCTCTTTCATAAACGTCTATATTTCTGCCATAATGATTGTATCACAAAATTAGTACCTGATCATAATTTCATGACAGTAGTCGGATACCGAAAGAACCCATCGTAAGTACACTAACGATAGGTTCCTCGGTATTGGTCACTATTTTATTTCCAATCTTCTTTCGCTATTGCTACCCCTTGATAGTAATGCTTAATAATCGTTTGTACACTTTTTCCTTTTTGGGCCATCAAATTTGCTCCCCATTGGCTCATTCCTACACCATGCCCATTTCCCCGTGTGGTAAAGGTGATATCCTTACCTTTTACTCTCCAAGTGAAGTCCGAGGAGGAAAGCCCCAGTGCTTCTCTTACTTGGCGCCCTGTAAAATTCTGATCTCCAATTTGCAATTGGCTAATCCTTTTCCCAGGTGTGCGATTCTTCACCTGGATCATCCCGCTTCCCGTTGCAGCAGACATAGCAATTTGTTTGCCGGTATACTTCTGAATGCGCTGGGCTAACTCCGCAACACTGAGTGTTTGTTCTGCTTCATATTTTGGAGACTGACGATCCCAAGGGGAAGCAACACTTCGCAGGTAGGGCATTTTTTCTGTAAAGTAATCCTCGGAGTTTTCGGTGTACCCATTACTTGTGGAAAAAAAAGCCGCGTAAATGGGTTTTCCTTTATACTGGATCACTTCTCCTCCAGTTGCGGAGACTGCCTCATTGACCCGTTCAGAAAGTGTCTCATAATGATCTCCCCAATTGGCTCGCAACGCCCTATCCGTTAAAAATGCCTGGTGCTGAACTGTATCCGTCACTTGAGCCCCTTTTGCCCTGGCACCCCATTTGGCCATATCTGAAGAACTGCTCTTCGCCAATCGATTAGCGATAAATGTACGAGCCGTAAGCGCTTGTGCTTTCAATGCTTCCACGTGAAAGTCTGCAGGCATTTCAGCAGCTACTACCCCACGAATATACCTCTCCAATGGTAGGGTAATTTTCCGTTTCTCATTCGTTAAATAGATCGTCACTTTGGGCTCCTTGGATAAATCGACATTCGGTTTGGATTGATTGACAGCACCTTCATGCTGTGTCCCTTGTTCGACGAGAGATGGACTCTCTGCTTGATTCACCAATACCGCCGGTATCGCAATCATCACGGTAACCAGCAATAACCCTATAATAAACATTCCTTTGTGCAACCTATCCGCCTCCTCTTCGTCGCATAAGGACAACCTCCCTAACACCCTATGTCGAATAAAGAAGCACTAGAAGTAACTCAAGGAAAAATCCCTTTACAAACTTCTGAACATAAAAAAACCGCAGGCCTGCTGCGGTTTTTGGGGAAAGATCATTTATGCGTATGAGTGCTTGGCTTTCATTCGTTCCTGAAGCTCTTCTTCCGTCACCCGTTCCACATCAGCACCGAGGGCACGAAGCTTTCCTACTAGGTCTACATAGCCACGGTCAATGTGGTACAGATCAGTTACTTCTGTTTCACCATCAGCGATCAATCCGAGTAATACCAAGGCTGCACCTGCTCGTAGATCGGTAGAACGAACGGTAGTGCCTGATAGGGGATGACCACCCTCTATCATCACGGTACGGCCATCGACTTTCATTTTGGCATCCATCCGCTTCATTTCCTCGACATGCATAAAACGATTTTCAAAAACGGTCTCTGTCAATGTGCTAGTACCATTAGCAGTTAATAAGAGCGCCATCATCTGTGATTGCATATCCGTTGGAAAACCTGGATGAGGAAGTGTTTTTACGTTAACCGATTTCAATTCGCCTTCTGCTCGAACATGAATCCCGTTCTCTCCTTCCAGCACTTCAACGCCCATTTCACGCATTTTCGCGATCACGGGTTTCAAGTGATCCGAGAGAGCACCCTCTACAAAGACTTCCCCACGGGTAATCGCAGCCGCAGCCATATAAGTGCCTGCTTCTACACGATCTGGGATCACGCAATATTCAGTTCCATGCAAAAAGTCGACACCGTCGATGCGGATGGTATCCGTACCAGCACCGCGAACCCGACCACCCATCGCATTGATGAAGTTAGCCAAATCCACGTTTTCCGGTTCGCACGCTGCATTTTCAATGATGGTTCGTCCTTCTGCCAGAGCCGCAGCCATCATGATATTTTGTGTTGCACCTACACTGGCAACATCCAAATAGATCTTCGTTCCACGAAGACGATCGGGTACACGTCCTTCGATGTAGCCCTGTCCGATTTCAAACTCGACACCTAATGCTTTAAGACCCTTTAGATGTTGATCAATCGGCCGGGTTCCGATTGCACAACCACCTGGCAAGGGGATGCGGCAATGCTTTTTACGCGCAAGAAGAGGTCCCATAACCACGGAAGAAGCCCGCATTTTGCGTACCAATTCATAGGGTGCCTGCGTGCTTGTCAGGTTCTCTGCATTAATTTTAATCGAGCACTTCTCTTCATTGAGATCTGCCTTAATACCCAAACTTTCAAGTACTTGTGTAATTGTCTTAACATCCTCTAACATCGGCACATCTTGGATCACGAGATCTCCCCGAGATGGCAAGATGGAAGCAGCGATTAGAGGCAGGACAGCGTTTTTCGCACCATGTACACGGACGCGTCCTTTGAGGCGTTTGCCGCCCCGTACAATGATTTTTTCCAAAGCAATTCCCTCCGCGAACTAATATTCAATCGTGATGATCGGGGTACCCAGGGTCAATACCAGATGTCGCTCATCGGTAGCTACCTTTGCAGCCGCCTGAACATTCATCTTTCCACCCTTAGTCACAAGCCCCCCAGAAAAAAGAGGAGTATACGCGGACACACTGATCGTACGATATGTATCCATAGATTCAACTTTTCTTGCTCTCAGCTGCTGAAGCACTTGTTGGATCGTCTCGTCTTTTTGTCCATAGGAATCAGTCGGTTTGGATACAATACCTTGGATAGAAAAATGAGTGCGAGGTTGAATATGATATTGACGGAGAAGCTGGACCATATGATCCCGGGCAACAATCAACCCTTTACCGGGTCGCCCGCTCCCCTTAATTTGAATCGATAAGTAAGGTTGTACATAAGTATCCTCAGGCTTATCAACGATAACGTTACATTCTACTTTTAAGTTTCGTCCCCACGTACCTTCAGCTGTCCACCTAAGACCCTCTGCCACCGGTGTTGCATGCATCTTCCCTAAACCAAAATCCCGGGCAAGATTCTCCACTCGACGAGGCAGGCTCTTACGGGAAACTGGTTTAGCCATACGGCTACCGTGATGCAACATAAATTTCTCTGGCGTAGCACCCGTTTTTACCAGTACCTCCGTCAGAGTTGTTTCTGCCTGTGGTTGTGGAGTGGTCGCTAGCAAAAAAGCCGTCGACAGCAGGATCAGCACCCTGCGCATCCACTCTCTCGTTCTCATCGTGACCGTCTCCTATCCCTTTTTCCACCAGTCTGTACGTGGGATAAAAGAGATATACTGCAACCATCAGGGACTCCCCAGAGAAGTCCTCACCCAACCAGTTGCGGAAGAATTCTCGACCAGCTTGTGTAATCGATAATAAAGGTAGCAAGCCCATGGCCGAGCACGATGGAGAGAATGATTAACAGTGCCTTACCTTTAGCTCCTTGAGAATTACGTATAAACACATCTAAACGCAGGTTTTGCAAAACCCACCAACATAGCGCAATACAAGCAAGAGAAATTACAATATTGACGAGTGCAGTCATAGCGAAGCCCGTCGCTCCATCCATACATCATGCACTCCTTGTGTGTTTGAATTCAAGATATTCCAATGCTACCGCAAATCGAAACTAAACGCAACGGTTTCCTTTTCTTTGACATAGGTTACTTCTCCGGTGGTATACTACTTTGAAATTCCAGTAATGGAGGATATACTTGGTGATTTTCTCATTTCTCATTCGCTGGGCCAGCTCTTGGATCATCTTGTTTTTCGCTAATCGGTTAATAACCGAGATAAGCTTACCCTCTCCATATTTTTTAGTGATAACAGCACTCATCCTGGCAATCTTCGGCACGGCTCTTACTTACCTACTTACCCCCTTCCGCAGTCTTTCTACCCTGTTACTAATTGACCTCTTCTTATATGCGTTGTTGTTACTCGGACTCTCAACGGTCTTTCCCTTGTTTCTCGTTAGTAACTCCGCCGCGCTGACAGTGAGTTTGTTTTTGACAGGATTTGAGTGGTTATTTCGGAGGATTTCACAGTTGCCGTGGTCGTTGAAGTAGTGAGGAAAAAAGAGCCACTATAAGCGGCTCTCTCAACTTCCCAATCCTATTAATTCCTCACTTCACTGGCGCTAACGAAGCTCCCCAATCAACATTCCCTAATATATCAACTACCAACTGAGGCATAAGACCCAACCCCAGTGTAGCAACCGCCGCGACGCTGATCACGATCATTGCACCAACCGGAATCCGCAGTTTCTCCTCTACTTGGGAGGCACGGAAATACATCATGCGAATAATCGCAAAGTAGTAGAAATAGGAGGCAACCGTTGTCACTAGCATGATACCAGCGATGAGGTACATCGCCCAGTGTTCTGGTGAACCGGTCACTACTGCATTTGCTAGGATATAGAACTTCCCAAAGAATCCCGCAGTCACCGGAATCCCCGCTAAAGAGAGGAGGAAGAGAGTCATCGCGAGGGCTGTAAAGGGGGATCGTCGGGAAAGCCCTGCGAAGGAGGAGAGATGACTATCTCTTGATTCCCTTTCGATCAGCATTAATACGCTAAAGGCACCAACGGTCGAAAAGAGATATCCCGTTAAATAATACAGCGTACTGGGGAAGAGGAAGGGCCCCCATGATGCCAAGGGTACGAGGATCACCCCGGCTTGAGCAATGCTGGAGTAAGAAAGCAATCGCTTGGCGTCTTGCTGACGCAGGGCGATGACTGTGCCGACGATCATGGATAACCCAGCTAAGATGAGAAGAACCCTTCCCCCTGTCTTCTCATCGAGCACGGTGCCCCTACCTCCCTGAAAAAGAGGGATGAAGCCGATCAGAAACATCCGCAAAATCAGAGCAATGGCCGCTGTCTTTGAAATCGCCGCTAGGAAGGCGGTAATCGGAGTAGGTGCCCCTTGGTACACATCTGGAACCCACATATGAAAAGGAGCCGCGGCTACTTTAAAGCCAAAGCCAAACACGATTAGGAACAAAGCCAACCAAGCATAGAGATCATAACCACTCGTCAAGGCTTCCCCTAATCGATCTCGTACTGTGAAAAGGTTGGTACTCCCTGTAAGTCCATATAGGAAGGACATCCCATATAGGATAAACCCAGAGGCTACCCCACCTAAAACAACATTTTTCCAAGCTGCTTCATTGGTCATCACGCTTCGTTTTCGTATTCCTACTAGAATGTAGGTCGAAATCGACAGAAGCTCTAAGCCGACAAAGAGAGTGATTAAATCCCCAGAGGAAGCCATCACCATCCCGCCAAGAAGTGCGGTCAACAAAAGATAGTAGTACTCCCCCTCTGCAAACCCCTTCTCCTTACGAAACGCCCCATAGGACATCACGGTGATGAAAGCTGTCCCGATGAGCATGATCATTTTAAAAGCTAACGCAAAATCGTCTACCCGATACGTATCTGCAAGAATTTGATAGGCAGGCTTTCCCCAGCTCATTCCTACAAAACACATGGCACCTACAATCCCAATCAGGGTAGGCCACATGAACAACCGTCGATCTTTATTTGGATGGAGAAACAGGTCGATGACCGAAAGAAAAGCCGCCATAACTACAATCGTTAACTCTGGGGCCATTACGGTCCAATCATAGTCGATTAATGTGTTCATCCCCTACCCTCCCATCCTGGCCATAATCTGTTCTAGCGTGGTCTGGATCGGATCTCCCAGCACTGCTGGCCATACTCCGATTAATAGGATGACCCCCACCATCGTCAGCATTGGAATCGTCTCCGTCCAGCGTGCATCAGTCAACTCACGCCAGCGGGTATCCGTTGGCCCAAAGCCCACAGTTAGTACCGCTCGCAGAGTATACACCGCCGCCAATACAAGCCCCAGTGTCCCCACTGCTGCGATGATCGGTTGCGTGTGAAAGAGACCGAGGAATGCCAGGAATTCAGAGATGAAACCAGACAAGCCAGGCAATCCGAGGAGTGCCAACCCACCAACAAGGAAAATCCCAGTCATGACGGGCATCGGAGAGGCCAATCCACCTAACTCCGTAATATCCGTCGTTCGTGTCCGCTCATAGAGTCGACCGATAAAGAAGAACAGTAACGCTGAAATAAAGCCATGGGAAACTGCTTGGAATACAGCGCCAGACAAACCAGCTACATTGAGAGAAGCGATTCCAAACAAAATAATTCCCATATGGCTCACACTAGAATAAGCGAGAATCCTCCTCAGATCTTTCTGAACAAAGGCAAGGGCTGCACCTATTAAAATGTTGATCAAACCTAGTACTGCTAGTATCGTAGCAATCTCCTTCACCTGAGTCGGAAATAGCTCCACCCCAAAACGAATCAAGCCATAAGCACCCATCTTCAATAGAATCCCGGAGTGGATCATCACCACTGGAGGAGGTGCTTCTGTATGCACTTTGAGCATCCAAGTATGGAATGGGAAGACAGGAAGTTTTATCGCAAAGGCAAGGCTGATGCAAAGGAACGCCCCCATCAGTACCTTCTGTGCCATCTCATTTTGAGCTAGCATCTGCATGATCTGTGGATCGTGCATGATCCCGAGTAGTCGATCAAAATCCATTGTTTGAAAGAGCGTCAAGAGCCCGATGAATCCAAGCAACATCAACACGGACCCTGCCCCATTATAAAGAAGGAATTGATTGGCCGCTCTCTCTCGATTCACAAGGCCCCAGATCCCTATCAGGAAAAACATCGTGACCAGGGTGACTTCAAAGAAGATAAAAAAGAGAAAGAGATTCCTGGCGACAAAGACTCCTAGCATTCCCATTTCTAAAAGCAAAAAGAGGAGAAAGTATCCCTTTTCTCGTTTCTTGATCGAGAAGGAAGCAATTGCTGCCAATACAACGATGATGGCTGTCATCATCAAAAGTGGCAACGATAATCCATCCACCCCTACTTGATAGGAAAAATTCCATTTCTGTTGACCCAACGGGATGCTAAACCAAGGCAGATCCTGCCGAAATTGCACCGCTCCTCGGGTAAAGTTAAATTGGCACGCTAGGAAAAAAGCAAAAAGGAGAGGAGGTAGGGTACCCAATAATCCTGCCATACGAATCCACTGGCTTTTTTGCCTAGGCAACCAGAGGATGACCGCCACACCTATCAATGGAGAAAACAGAATGAAGGTAGGTAGCGCCTTAGCAATCTCCATCATCCAAACCACCTCCCCGCACTCAGACCCATGATCAATATCACCAATCCTAGCAGGCTAACCAGGGCATAGGTTTGGGCTTGCCCATTTTGCATAGTTGATCCGATACGCCCCAGGTTCTGAAACAACAGCCCAATTCCTTTAACAAGCCCTGCTATAACATATCGATCTAGCCAAGTAAGTGCCAAACTGATCCACCGATATGGCTTTACAAACACCCAACGGTAAAGATCATCCACATAGTATGCATGGCTTAACAGCCCGTGGATGCTGAACTCCTTCGCTGGTTCTGCCTCCACTTGTGCACTATTGACCCGCCCGCGGCCGTAGCGCAACCATGCAAGTCCGATCCCTACCACTGAAATCAACACCGTCAACAAAGGCAACCACCCCGGGGACTCTCCTTCTGGCCCTGCTGCGATCCCTGTCCCCTCAGTTAACCAATGACTAAAACCATGCTCGGGCAACCATGCCAGGAAACCCGCCCCTACTGTTGGAAGAGCTAGCACAATAATCGGCCAGATCATGATGCGAGGAACCCTGGTCTCTTCCACCTTCGCTTTCTTTCCCCCCATAAATACGAGAAAGAAGAGGCGGAACATATAAAAGGCAGTGAGAAAGGCAGTGATCACACCGAGTATAAATACATCGATCCGTCCATCTAACCACGCCGCTGTCAAAATCTCTTCCTTTGAAAAGAATCCAGAGAATGGAGGAATCCCCGCGATAGCTAGACACCCTAGTAAAAAGAGCCACCCCACTACTCGCTGAGTTTTCCACAAACCACCCATCTGGCGGATATCTTGTTCATGGTGAAGCGCTGTAATCACGGCCCCTGCCCCTAAAAAGAGGAGGGCCTTAAAACTAGCATGGGTGGTTAAATGAAAGACACCCGCCACATAACCCGATGATCCAAGTGCAAGCATCATATACCCCAGCTGACTCACCGTCGACCAAGCAAGGACTCGTTTGATGTCATGCTGCACCAACCCCACCGATGCCGCAAAAATCGCTGTAAACGCCCCCACATAGGTGACCGTATCGAGGGCAATATCTGAAGCTTCAAAAATAGGAAAGGCTCGTGCTACCAAGTAAACCCCCGCCGCCACCATCGTGGCAGCATGGATGAGGGCACTTACAGGTGTCGGTCCCTCCATCGCATCCGGTAACCAACTATGTAGTGGAAACTGACCGGATTTCCCCACTGCACCTACAAAAATCAAAAGCGCGATCAAGGTGATCATCTCGGGGGCGACCTTACCCGCTTCCACCGCAGTAAAGATCGGTCCCCAATCAAAACTCCCTACCTGCCAAAAAATTAGGATGACAGCGATAAAAAGACCAACATCCCCGATCCTTGTCAGGATAAAAGCCTTTCGAGCCGCCCTTTTTGCCTCGGGTTTAAAATACCAGAACCCGATAAGCAAGAAGGAGCACACCCCTACCAACTCCCAAAAAACGTAGAGTTGTAGTAAGTTGGGTGATAATACAAGGCCCAACATCGAAAAGGTGAAGAGCGATAGATATGCGTAAAAAGCAGGTACACGCCGATCTCCTGCCATATATCCCCGAGCATATATATGAACGAGCAAACTGACTACACTTACGACCACCAACATCAGGGCGTTTAGTTGATTCACCTCAACCCCAAAGCTAATCGATTGATCACCTAGGGAAAGCCACCGCCAGCGGAGCGTCGTGGGAGCTACCATAGACACTTTTTCTATCAGCACACCCACGGACAGACCAGCTGAAATCAATACCGCACCCGAAGCAATTAAAGAGGCCACGCCATCAGAAAAACGACGGGCACCCATCGTCAATAGAAGAAAGGCCAACAACGGAAAAAGTGGTATCAACCACGCAATATCTGACATGGAATCACCCGACCTTCGATCATAGTGAAAGCGTGGACATTCAGCCCTTCATGGAGTCAAACTCATCAGCATTCGTCGTATTGCGATTACGGTACAATGCAAACAGAATCGCGATTCCCACTGCCGCTTCTGCAGCGGCAATGGTGATTGTAAACAGGGTAAATACCTGTCCTGTCTGATTGGCATACAGCCCATATTTAGAAAAAGCGACAAGGTTGATATTGGCCGCATTTAGCATCAGCTCAATCGAAAAGAGAACAAGGACTGCATTTCGCTTGGTGAGTACTCCATATAGTCCGATACTAAAAAGAACCGCACCCAAGGCAAGGTATGAGGTGACTGGCATCAGGAATCCGCCTCCTTCTTGGCCAGGATAACGGCTCCCACCAAGGCCACGAGTAAGAGGATCGATGTAAGTTCAAAGGGAATCACATACTGCTTAAAAACCGACTTCCCTAATGCTTCTACCGTAAAAGATTTTGTCGCCGCTACTTTACCAGCAAAGGGAGTCCGATAAATCACCCCCATGACGATGGCGAAGAGAGCACCTACCCCCAAAAAACTAAGGAGCGAATGCCCAAGACGTCCTGACCATCCATCCTCCTCATCCACTTTATGCTTCGTCAACATGATCCCAAAGAGCATCAAAATCGAAATCGCACCTGTATAGATCAACACCTGCACGACTGCTAGAAACTCTGCATGCAACAAAACGTAAATCCCCGCAATACTCAACAAGCTAAATGCAAGTGCCAACACCATATGAACAACCCGTGTCGAGTTGATCATCATAATCCCGCCACCAATTGCCATCATAGAAAGAACGAAGAAGGCAATGGACTCCCCTGAGAGTGAGAGTGCCATCACTTCACCCCCTTCGCATTGAGGTTGTTCTCCTTACGAATGTGGCGATTGTTATCGTGGAGCCATTCCATATTCTTAAATAAATCGTCTCGACTATAGGCAGCCATCTCAAAATGATTAGTCATCACTATCGCTTCAGTAGGACAAACCTCTGTACAGAGATCACAAAGGATACAGATCTCAAAGTTGATATCGTAGGTATCGATGATTTTTCCTCGTTTGCTCGGATCAGGATGCTTCCGCCCCGTTAATGTTAGACAGTCTGTAGGGCATACCCGTGCACATTGGTTACAGACGATGCACTTTTCTGGATCAAAATGCTGAATTCCACGAAATCGATCAGGCAGTGGTAGCGGTTCATCGGGGTAATGATGCGTCACTTTTTTTTGTGTCATCGTTTTCAGAGTGACGCCCATCCCTTTGATCAGACCCTTCATCGCTAAACCTCCTTGCTGTTGACCATCTTCGTTGCCTTTTTTGAAAAAGTCATTCTCCCTTTGCACTTAATAAAACTGATTGATCCAGGGGATCTCTTTTAAGATCGCCGAAAGAAAAATGTTGGCTAAAGCAAGAGGAAGCAGTACTTTCCACCCCAGTTGCATCAGTTGATCAATGCGAATCCTGGGAAGTGTCGCCCGAATCCAAAAGAGGGCGAAGACAATCAGTGAGAACTTGAGAGCAAACCAGATAATTGGCGGAATAAAATCCATCCCAAAAAGCGGATTCCAGCCCCCTAAAAAGAGCACCGTCGTCAGCCCTGCCATGGCAAATACATAGACATACTCTGTCAGCATAAAGAAGGCAAAGCGAAAACCCGTATACTCTACATGATAACCAGCTACTAACTCCGACTCCGCTTCAGGTAAATCAAAGGGAGTCCGGTTTAACTCAGCCAGTGAAGAGATAAAGAAGACCACAAAACCGATAAACTGAGGAAGGATAAACCACAAATCCTTTTGCGCCTCTACAATCCTAATCAAATTGAGAGAGCCCACACTCATAACCACTCCGATCACAGCCATAACCAAGGGAATCTCATAACTGATCATCTGAGCGGCTGAACGCATTGCCCCAAGGAGGGCGTATTTGTTATTAGAGGCCCATCCCCCTGCAAGAACGCCAATTGTTGTAATGCTAGAAACCGCGATATAGTACAGCAACCCCACCCCGATATCCGCAAAAAACAACGAGGACGTATAGGGAATAACCGCAAGAACCGCAAAGGCTGGTATAAAGGCGATCACCGGTGCCCATTTAAAAAGTGACCGATCTGCCTGATGAGGAATGATATCCTCCTTAAGGAGCAACTTTAAAACATCTGCAACCGATTGCAAAACTCCCCATGGCCCTACTCGATTGGGACCATGGCGTCCCTGCATCCATCCAATCACTTTCCGTTCAAAGAGAATTGCTATCGTGACAAAACCAAGCACAATACCCAACAGGATCACCGGTCCGATGAAGGTCATGGCTTGCAAAGTGACACCCACCTCCCCTGTTCACAGGATGTGTATAACTTTTTAACCCTTCAAATCTCCTGATCATACGGTTGATAATCCTTGCGTAAGGGATGCCCTACCCAATCATCAGGCATTAGGATACGGCTCAGGTTGGGGTGATCTGAAAAATAGATACCCAAGAGATCGTAGGTTTCCCGCTCGTGCCAATCAACCGCTGGCCAAACCCCCACTACAGAGGGTACTTTTGGTGACTCTCGCTCGGTCTTTACCCGAACACACACGTTGTGCCGCTTCTCCATGGAATGAAGGTGAAGTACCACTTCCATATGAGTCTCATAGTCCACACCTGAGAGATTTTGCACATAATCAAAGGTAAAATCCTTTTCATCTCGGAGAAAGAAAGCCACTTCTAACCAGGTTGCCACTGGAACAATCAGAGTTGGCAAATGGCTATTTAATCGATTGATAAAAGCTTCTATGACGACGTCCTCTCCTAGCCCTTCCTTTAACCGACGAACAAATTCGTCTAACAAGGGTTGTTTGGGAGAGGGTTCTAGCGGTTCGGCGGGCACCGCCTTTGCAACCGGTCGTTTCCGAGCTGCCCCTGCTTTTACTTTGGAGGAAGCCGCCTCCTTTGCCGCGGTAGCCGCTTTTTTCTTAACATCAGAACTCGCTGTGGAGTCCAATTTCTTTTTCATCGAAGGCTCTGTGGCTTGGGACTCTTCTTTATCCACAGATGATTTTGATTCTTTTTCCGATGGTTTCTCTGCTTCATTCGTCACTGCTGAGTCACCCCTTGTCCTGTACGCGCCTCATAACGAATTTTCTCCTGCAATTTATTAATCCCGTAAATCAACGCCGCAGGATTCGGTGGACACCCTGGGATATACACATCCACTGGGACAATCTGGTCTACCCCTTTAATCACTGCGTAGGATTTTACATAGGGGCCTCCCGCTGTTGCACAGGAGCCCATCGCAATCACCCACTTAGGCTCTGGCATCTGATCATAGAGGCGACGAAGCAAAGGCCCCATTTTTTTCGTCACAGTTCCTGCCACAATCATCACATCAGACTGACGCGGAGAAGCGCGAAAAAAGGAGCCAAATCGATCCAAATCATAGTGAGCCGCGCCTGTCCCCATCATCTCAATCGCACAACAAGCAAGACCAAAGGTCATCGGCCAGAGGGAATTGCTTCGGGCCCAGGCTTTCACTTGATCCAGGGTAGTTGTAAACACATTTCGTTTTAATTCTGCTTCTAGTTCAGGGGAGATCCCCTCCAGTTTTAGGTCCATTCTAGCACCTTCTTCTTCCAGGCATATGCCAGACCAATCACCAGAAACATCACAAAGATCAGCATCTCCCCAAGGACAAATAACCCCATCTCTGCTCTCAGATCATCATAGACTACTGCCCAGGGGTAAAGAAAAACCGTCTCTACATCAAAGACAACAAAGAGTAGCGCAAAAAGATAGTAACGTACATTAAACTGTACCCAGCTATCCCCGGTAGGATCGACCCCACTTTCATAGGTAATCGACTTCTCCGTTGAAGGCTTATGTGGACGCAAAAAACGCCCCGCCGTCAACGCCACCACCGGTAAGGCCAGACCCAGGAGGAAAAACACAGCCACCGCCAGATAACTTGCGGTATACGTCATCGTACCCCTCCATCCTCTAGATGCACACCATCTCACCCTCCCCATAGGGGGCAGGGTGTCAGAGTAGTAGTCTCCATACTAGTCCTTTTACAGGGAGACTATTGTCTTTGGTACTACTTTTTTCGTCTAGTTCTGATTATATCAAATTATCCACCATACAACCACTTTACCAAAACGAGGGGTATATCTACCTGATAATGATTTTTCAGGTAATGATTGCGTTTGCAATATGTTTGGAATTTTCATACCGGGATTTGCACCTTTATTTCACACCTTATAAATCTGTTTACTAACTAAAATATCTTGTATAAACAAAGAGACAGACCTACAAGTGTTAGCTTGTAGGTCTGTCTCACATTTTTATTGCCAAGTCCCTTACAATAGAGATTTAACGACTCTGTCCGACGGTGATTCGAACAGCGGCCCGTTGCAGAGAAAGTTGGGCCCGTTCGAAATCCAGGTCTTCTTGTTTCTTGCCAGCGAGACGCGCTTCCGCGCGCTCTTTAGCAGCAATGGCTCGATCCACGTCGATCTCGGAGGGTAGTTCTGCCGTCTCGGCGAGGATGGTGACCTTGTTGTCGTGTACTTCCATAAATCCATCGGTAATGGCGATGAGGAAGTCCTGACCATCTTTCTTCACTTTGACAGCTGTCACTTGAAGAGGACTGATAAAGGGGGCATGGTTCGCAAGGATCCCGATATCCCCTTCAGCTGCCCGGGCGGTCACCATGTCTACCTGATCCGAGTATACTTTCTTCTCGGGTGTCACGATGTCCAATTGCGTGGTACTCATGGACACTCTCTCCTTTCAGCTCCTAGCCTCAAGCGAGCTGCTTCGCCTTTTCTACTACTTCGTCGATGCTACCAACCATGTAGAAGGCGTCTTCAGGGAGGTCATCATGTTGACCGTCCAGGATTTCTTTGAAGCTACGTACCGTTTCTTTAACGGGAACGTATTTACCAGGTTGACCGGTGAACTGTTCAGCCACGTTCATCGGCTGGGAGAGGAACTTCTCGATGCGACGAGCGCGTGCAACGCTCTGCTTATCCTCTTCAGATAGTTCATCCATCCCGAGGATGGCGATGATATCTTGCAACTCTTTGTAGCGTTGCAGGATTTGCTGTACTCCACGAGCGACGTCATAGTGCTCTTGCCCTACAACGGCTGGGGAGAGGATCCGAGAGGTCGATGCCAATGGATCCACAGCTGGGAAGATCGCTTTTGCTGCCAAGGAACGCTCCAAGTTGGTGGTTGCATCCAAGTGAGCAAAGGCGGTTGCCGGAGCTGGATCAGTGTAGTCATCCGCAGGTACGTAAATCGCCTGGATGGAGGTTACAGATCCCTTGTTGGTAGAGGTGATCCGCTCCTGGAGCTGACCCATCTCCGTTGCCAGAGTCGGCTGATAACCTACCGCGGAAGGCATCCGGCCAAGAAGCGCGGACACTTCCCCACCCGCTTGGGTGAAGCGGAAGATGTTATCTACGAAGAAGAGCACGTCTTGCCCTTCTTCATCACGGAAATACTCCGCCATGGTTAACCCAGTCAATGCTACACGCATCCGGGCACCTGGTGGCTCGTTCATCTGACCGAAGACCATGGTGGTCTTTTCAATAACACCAGAATCGCTCATTTCGTGGTAGAGGTCGTTCCCTTCACGAGTCCGCTCACCTACACCAGCAAATACGGAAAGACCGCCGTGCTCTTGTGCGATGTTGTGGATCAATTCCTGAATGAGAACGGTTTTACCTACACCCGCTCCACCGAAGAGGCCGATTTTACCACCCTTAGCATAAGGAGCTAGGAGGTCAACAACCTTAATTCCGGTTTCCAGGATCTCTTCTTGAGTAGAGAGGTTCTCGTAGCTTGGAGCAGGACGATGGATGGAGTAGTTGGTCTCCGAAGTTACATCGCCCTTCTTATCGATGGGATCACCCAATACGTTGAAAACTCGGCCCAAAGTAGAACGACCTACTGGAATCGTAATTGCTTTTCCTGTATCAACGGCTTCCGTTCCACGGACCAAACCGTCGGTGGAAGACATGGCAATACAACGTACCATGTTGTCCCCCAAGTGGAGGGCTGCTTCCACAGTCAGGTTGATATCCGATTCGTTTTCGGATTTCGCTTTTTGTTTAATGGTAATCGCGTTATTGGTATCCGGCAATTGACCACGATCGAATTCGATGTCGACGACGGGGCCCATTACCTGGCTGACGCGTCCGATGTTCATCCGTTTCCCTCCTTAAAGTCCACTAGCACAATACCACCAGCAGATATTTAAGTTCCATGCCAGGCACAGAACTGATTAATAAATCTTTAGCGTTGAGGCGAAGATTTTCTTCTCAGCAACCTTTATTTATCCAAACGGAAAGTTTAGCTTAATGCATTCGCTCCACCAACGATTTCCGCCAATTCCTGAGTGATCGCCGCTTGACGCGCTCGGTTGTATTCAAGCGTGTATTTAGCAATCATCTCCGTAGCGTTGTCGCTTGCACTGCTCATCGCTGTCATCCGCGCACCGAATTCGCTAGCCTTGGACTCCAACAGTGCACTGTATACGAGGGTTTCTGCATAGCGGGGCAGAATCGCTTCCAGTACTTCTTCTGGGGATGGCTCGTATTCGTATAGTGCTTGGATACCTGCGTCATCCTCTGTCTCCACCTCTGCTAAAGGAAGGAGACAATTTTGAACAGGGCGCTGGGTTACCGGGTTGATGAATTCGTTATAGACGAGATAGAGTTCATCAAAAGCACCCTCGGCGAACATTTGAACAGCTTGTTTTGCGATGGACTTGATATCCGCGTACTGAGGGGAGTCAGAGATACCCGTAACCTCAGCAATAATCGGATAGTCCCGCCGTTTTAAGAAATCGCGACCCTTGCGACCGACCGCAAAGATCCCGTACTCTTCGGAGCTCTGATGCCGTTCCTTAATGGTTTTCGTCAAAGAACGTAGCAAGTTGGCGTTAAACCCACCGGCTAGACCCCGGTCGGATGAAATCACCAGGTACCCCGTTTTCTTCACCGGACGGGAGACCAACATCGGATGTTGGATCCCCTTTGCACCGGCGGCGACGGATGCGATCACTTCCCGCATCTTATCGGTGTAAGGCCGGGATGCCTGCGCTTGCTCTTGAGCTCTACGCAGTTTAGCAGCGGCAACCAACTTCATCGCTTTGGTAATCTGCTTCATGTTCTGTGTGGAGCTGATCCGCCGCTTAATATCCCGCATGTTTTCTGCCATAGTTGTTCACCGCCTTTCCTCCGTCGGTTATGCCGACCCGTGTTCAGTGGGAGACGGCTAGGCCGTCAGATAGAAGGAGCAAAGCCCTTCTTGAAGTCCGCAATCGCAGCCTTGATGCCTGTTTCGATCTCTTCTGTAAGTGCTTTTTCCTCACGGATTTTGCGCAGAAGATCCGATTTTTCAGCATCGACGAAGGAAAGAAGCTCAGCTTCAAAGCGACGAACATCCTCCACAGCGATATCGTCCAAATGACCACGGGTAGCTGAATAGATCGATACGATCTGCTTTTCTACCGCTAGCGGAGCACTTTCACCCTGCTTCATGATCTCAACAAGACGCTCCCCGCGAGCCAATTTGGCTTGGGTTGATTTATCCAGATCAGAGCCAAATTGAGCAAATGCTTGCAAGTCACGGAACTGAGCAAGTTCGCCTTTTAGAGGTCCTGCTACTTTTTTCATCGCCTTGACCTGGGCATCACCACCCACCCGGGATACAGAGGTACCAACGTTTACAGCCGGACGTACACCGGAGTGGAAGAGGTCTGTTTCAAGGAAGATCTGACCGTCGGTGATGGAGATCACGTTGGTCGGAATATAAGCGGAGATGTCTCCCGCTTGGGTTTCAATAAAGGGTAGTGCGGTCAAGGAACCGCCACCTTTTTCATCGGAGAGTTTCGCTGCACGCTCAAGGAGCCGGGAGTGCAGGTAGAATACATCCCCTGGGAACGCTTCACGGCCCGGTGGACGACGGAGCAAGAGGGAAAGCTCACGGTATGCGGCGGCCTGTTTGGACAGGTCATCGTATACGACAAGCACGTGCTTGCCTTGGTACATGAAGTGCTCCCCCATTGAACAACCTGCATATGGTGCCAGGTAGAGAAGCGGAGAAGGCTCAGATGCACTAGCGGATACGACGATGGTGTAGTCCATCGCACCAGCTTTGCGCAGTTTTTCTACCACACCAACTACAGTAGATTGTTTCTGACCAATCGCAACGTAGATACAGATCATATCCTGATCTTTTTGGTTGATGATCGTGTCTACAGCAACGGTAGTCTTACCGGTTTGACGGTCACCAATAATCAATTCCCGCTGGCCACGGCCGATTGGGATGAGGGAGTCAATCGCTTTAATCCCGGTTTGCAGTGGCTCATGAACGGATTTCCGATCCATAACGCCAGGAGCAGGGGATTCCATCGGGCGGTACTGCGATGTTTCCACTGGACCTTTGCCATCAATTGGCTGACCAAGTGGATTAACAACGCGACCAAGGAGTGCTTCACCTACAGGCACCTCCATGATGCGGCCTGTCCGTTTTACCGGGTCTCCTTCACGAATGTCCGAGTATGGACCAAGGATGATCACACCAACGTGGGCCTCTTCCAAGTTTTGCGCCACACCCATGACGCCACTGTTGAACTCCAAGAGCTCACCAGCCATAACATTCGTAAGTCCATGGACACGAGCAATCCCATCACCGATCTGAATAACGGTACCCGTATCAACAACTTCGATGTCCCCTTGAAACTGTTCGATCTGCTGTTTAATCAGCGAGCTGATCTCTTCAGGTTTGATGCTCATGGTTTCACCCCTATTCTTCCGATCCGAGTTAGCCTGCGCGGGAGCTGGTTAATTGCTTTCTAAACCGCTCCAATTTGCCGGCAAGGCTACCGTCATAGAGACGATCGCCAATCTTTACAGTCACACCGCCCAACAGATCTGAATCCACACGGTTTTTTACAACCAGTGTCTTTCCAATCTGTTTTTGGAATACGGCGATTAATTCTTTTTCTTCTTCTTCCGTTAGAGCACGGGCAGTGATTACTTCTGCCTCAGCTACTCCCTTACTTTCGTTAGCCAACTTCTTATACTCTGCCCCTACCGCTTCAATCACGTCTTCACGACGACGCTCAATGAGCAAGAAGAGTAGGTTTTGAGTCAAGTCCGAATGGTTAGCAAACAATTTGCCTAAGAGAGCTTTTTTCTCCTCCGCTGCCACACGGGGATGAGCGAGCCAACCAGCTAGTTCTGGATGGTGACCTAGCGCTTCAACAACACCTTGCCACTCCTGCTCCACTTCATCGAGACGATTCTTCTCTAAGGCAATTTGAAACAATGCTTTTGCATACCGTTTTGCAACGATGGATTGGCTCATTGTAATTCGCCTACCCGTTCAAGGTAACGGTCCACCAGCTTGGCTTGCTGGCTCTCATCCATCTCCTCTTCCATCACTTTGGAAGCGAGCAAGATAGAGAGACGACCCACCTCATCACGTAGTTCAGCAAGGGCTTTCTCTTTTTCCCGGTTGATTTCCAAGGAGGCATCCTTCACCATCCGGCTAGCACGATCTTCTGCCTCACGGATGATTTCAGCAGCTTCACGGTCCTTTTGAACCTTAGAGCGCTCAATGATCTCCTTTGCTTCAACACGAGCAACTTCAAGTGCCTCACGCTGTTCGGCTAACAATTTCTCCGCTTCTTTGCGGTTGTTTTCAGCTGAAGAAATCTGTTCATCGATATGATCCTGTCGTGCTCTCATTGTGTTGAGCATCGGTTTCAACGCAAATTTGGAAACGAGTAGCATCAGGACGATTACAATCACGAGTTGAGCAATAATATTGCCCAATTCTATTTTTAACAACAGAGTTCACTCCCTTCGATCCCGTTGCTCGACGTGGTGCTTACTATCACAGCAAGCAAAGGCGGGGAACCTCACTTCCCCGCCTATAGGCGTTCGCTTCTGGTTACTTCGGTGGAACAATACCGAATAGCACCAAGATCCCAAAAGCAATAGAGATAATCGGCAGCGCTTCTACGAGACCGAGGGTAATCATAGCTTGACTAAACAATTTGCTCTGCGCTTCTGGTTGACGAGTGATACCTTCCAAATAGCGGCTGAATAAAAGACCGTTACCAATACCTGCAGCCAAAGCAGCAAGACCAATCATAATTCCACCTGCGAGAACTCCTAATTCCATTTGTTACATCCTCCTTTTTTATAAACCCATCTCTTTTCAAAACAGCGGCCCATATCGAGCTTAATGTTCGTCAGAAGTCTTCTGCGAGATATACACCGTCGCGAGTACAGTAAAGATATACGCTTGGATTGTTCCAACAAAAAGAGAAAATCCGATCCAGACTAATAAGGGTGCCCCAGTGATTAACGGTGCGCCAAAACTGAGTAGGATCACAATGAGTACTTCCCCAGCAAAGATATTTGCCCAGAGACGCATTGCATGCGTTACTGGCTTAGCCACCTCATCAATCAAGTGCAGGGGTAGCATCCAAAAATAAGGCTTTACATAGTGCGTAAAGTAACCCTTCGGGCTTTTGCGCACACCCATGATATGGGCATAAATTGTAATTGCAAACGCAAGAGCAATCGCCACATTGATATCTGCTGTCGGTGATTTAAATAGAGCTACTTTACTTTCAACAGATGACAAGGCCTCTTCTGTAAGACCTAACGCAGGAATGGGATGATGCACATCTGCTGAAATCATAAGCAGAACACCCAATTGGTTAGCGATGAAGATGTACAAGAAGAGCGTCAAGGAGAAACTTAGATAACGTTCTGCCCTTTTGGTGTTAAAGCTCATGTTGTTGACCCCACGAATAAACTCCAGGATCATCTCGACAAAGTTTTGAAACTTGCCTGGTCGCATCGCTCGTCCTCGAGTACCCAGGATCGTAATCACAAGAACGATCGCTGCTGTCAAGAGAGAAGCGAAGATCACCGTCAGATCAAAGGTGAGACCAAGAAACTCCACCTTCGGTGTTGCTTCCATTTACTTTGCTCACCCCTTTCTATTGGATAATCTTTCCTTGCCTTTGCTCCAATATTCCACAATGATCAGGAGCACATAACACATCGGCAAACCGAGCAGGAACGAACGATAGTCGAACCATTCTGGGTAGCGGAAAGTGAGGCCTACGCCGAAGACCACCAACAGGATTCGGGTGAGAAGTCCCGTTCCCGACCGAGGCTGAGAACCTGCTGCCGCCACTTCGCCGATGATGCGAATCCGTCTAGCCAGATAGAGAATATTACACAAACTGATGCCTGCACCCAAGGCTAATCCGGCAAAAAAGGGTCGATAAGGTGTAATAATCCATAGAAGCAAAAAAATAAAAAGAGGAATTATTGAGAGAGTTATCATGCGGCGTCGCCTGAGATCCAATGCTTCCATGGCTAATCATCCTTTGTCATGTCCCTTGCATCCCAGGGTATTCTAACAGAAAAGAGGGCACTTCTCTACTAACAGCCAAACGGGGCGGAACACTGTCGGGACCTTCTGGGGCAGAACGGCGCTCCTCTATTTCAAAAAGGACCGGATGGTGAGAGCCGCACCAACGAAGCTGATCACTAGCCCGCCGAGTACACCAACGGCCATGAAAATCGGCTTTGAATCAAAGTGTGCGTCTAGTGTTTTTCCCACCCAAGCACCTGCAAGTGTGAGAATGACTACCTCAATGCCAAGGGCTCCGAGAACCGCCACCATCTTCCAGGGATCGTCACCATTTTTCTTCACATCAGACACCACTCTCTACTTAGAATGGGAGATGTTCTGATTATTTGGAGCGTCTTCACTGTATAAAGTCCTTTAGCCCATAAGGGTTCCCTGTATAATACTACCGAAGGGTTCAACGCCATGTCAACGCTTTCCCGGCGCAGTATTATGAACACATTGTCACATTTTCCAGAGAAACATGGATCGATCCAAATCTCCTGCTAAATGCGACATGCTAAAAAACCCTTTACATAAAAGAAAAAACCTCTCTTCTCAGTAATTCTTTACCGAAAAAGAAGAAGGTTATTCAAAATTTACTTGGTGCCAAAGAGACGGTCTCCCGCATCTCCTAAGCCTGGGACGATATAACTCTTCTCATCTAGCTTTTCATCCACAGCAGCAACATAGATATCCACATCGGGATGATCCTCTTGTAGTCGTTCAATCCCTTCTGGAGCAGCAATCAAACACATCATACGGATGTTTTTTGCACCCATATTTTTGATCATGCGTATCGCTTCTGAGGCAGATCCTCCCGTTGCCAACATCGGATCGATGACAATCAACTCGCGTTCACCAATGTCTGAAGGCATTTTCGCGTAATACTGGATCGCTTGCAGGGTTTCCGGATCACGATATAACCCGATGTGTCCCACCTTCGCCGCGGGAATCAGACGGAGGATTCCATCAACCATACCGAGGCCTGCTCGTAGGATCGGGACAAGACCTAGCTTCTTTCCTGATAAAATCTTACATGAAGCCTCCATCACAGGGGTCTCTACCGTCACATCTTTCAGTGGCATATCCCGAGTGATCTCATAAGCCATCAAGGCCGCCACCTCATCCACCAATTCACGGAACTCCTTGGTACCCGTGTTTTCATCCCGAATATAGGTAAGCTTATGCTGGATGAGGGGGTGATCAAATACATATACATTACTCAATAAGGCCGCCTCCAATCGCCATCCATTCCATTCACTCGAAAGGAAGCACCCCAGCGCAGAAACCCTACGAGGGTGTGCTTCCTTATCTTGCTCGATTTATATATCCATATCAGCATATAAAGGGAATTTCGCTGTTAGCTCAGCTACCCGTTGACGAGCCTCTTGTTGAGCTTGATCATTCTCAGGGTTTTTCAACACTTGCGCCATGATATCAGCGATCTCTGTCATCGCACTCTTATTCATATGACGAGTGGTCACAGCCGGCGTACCGATGCGAATTCCGCTGGTAACAAAAGGACTCTCTGGATCAAATGGAATAGCGTTTTTGTTGACGGTGATTCCCGCTTCATCAAGGAGATGCTCAGCTGTTTTCCCTGTAAGGCCTGTATTCCTCACATCGATCAGGATCAAGTGATTATCCGTTCCTCCTGAAATGATGCTGAAACCCCGTTCGATGAGCGCTTCTGACAAGTAACGGGCATTATCCACAATCAGTTTGGAATAGGTTTTAAACCCTTCCCCGAGCGCTTCTTTGAAGGCGACCGCTTTTGCGGCGATCACATGCATCAAAGGACCGCCTTGGATTCCTGGAAAGATAGTCTTATCTATCGCTTTTGCATACTTCTCTTTACAGAGAATCATCCCTCCACGAGGGCCGCGCAGCGTTTTATGGGTGGTGGTTGTCACAAAGTCCGCATAGGGAACAGGATTTGGGTGATTCCCTGTGGCAGCGAGCCCTGCGATATGAGCCATATCAACCATGAGCATGGCGCCTACTTCATCAGCAATCGCCTTCATCTGTTCAAAGTCGATGGTGCGTGGATAGGCACTAGCACCCGCTACGATCATCTTCGGCTGGTGCTCTTTCGCCAATTCCCGTACCTTGTCGAAATCGATGCGATGGGAAGTTTCATCCACACCATAACTTACGAAGTTGTACAATTTACCTGAGAAGTTTACCGGGCTACCATGGGTAAGGTGACCGCCGTGCGACAAATCCATCCCTAACACGGTGTCCCCTGGCTCTAACACTGCAAAATAGACCGCCATATTTGCCTGGGCACCCGAGTGTGGCTGAACGTTCGCATGCTCCGCACCAAAAAGTTCTTTAGCACGATCTCGAGCTAAATCCTCCACCTCATCCACAAACTCACAACCACCATAGTACCGCTTTGCAGGGTATCCTTCAGCGTACTTGTTGGTCAGCACGGTACCTAAGGCTTCCAACACTGCACGGCTGACAAAATTTTCCGATGCAATCAGTTCGATTTTACCTCGTTGCCGGCCCAACTCCTGGCTGATAGCCGCTGCGACTTCTGGATCCGTCTGCCGTACATGTTCCAACAAAAATTCCCCCTCTATCAATTCAATACGAAATGATGATGTCACGCTTCATTGTAACAGATTCTCAGAAATTTTCGGGAATCTGATTATGGTTCAATCCGATGAACCATTTTACCTAGCGTTACTTCAAGGAAATGTTCCGCCCGTTCCTGAACAATCTCACCTGTTAGATCATGCACACCAAAGGCAGGCCACCCCTTATACACCCTCGGAGGCTCCTCAAACCAACTTGCCATCCCATTCATATCCCACCAGGGATCGTAGCTTATCCCCGCCTCCTGTTGATAAGCACGTAAAAAGGATTCCGCGGCATCTATCCCTCGCAATAGTGCCAGATTAAGACGACAATGTGCCACATCGGCTTCCGCTGGACCCAAGCATGCATTGACCCAATCCACCACACCGCTCACCTTCTCTCCCTCCCACAATACATTGGCAGGGTGAAAGTCTCGGTGAATAAAGGTGAGGGTTCCTTGTTTCCGCTCCGCTAGTATGCTGGATAGCCTGTCCCATTCTATCGAATGGCGTGACCAGGAAAAGGAGCTCGGCTGGGCAGGGTCGAACCAAGGATCATATTTCCAAGGAAAAGAAGTTAGCTCCATACTTTGGTGAATAGTGGCCAACGTCTTTGCTAGCTCTGTAAGCCACTTTTTCTCATCCCTAGGTTTTAACTGAACATACCCTGGTAATTCTGTCATCAGTATAGCAGAAAAACCACAGATAACTCCTGTAGGATCATTGGCAATAAACTTGGGCGTATTAATCGGTAGGGAAGTAGCTTGCTTAAGTGCTTCTTCTTCGCGTAAAGCTAGATCTGGTTGTTCACGCAACCAGCTTTCGTTTGTAAAGAGACGCAATACCCAACCTAGGCCGCCGCTCTCCTGCCCTCGTTTGGATACTCGGTAGAGCCATGAAGAAGTTGCTCCATTCAATGGTGACAAGCGTATATTATCAGGGGAACATCCCAGTGAATCAGCTACCCAGCGACCAACTTTACTCAAAGTCCCCTGCATACACGATCACCCTTTCACCTTCATACATAAACGGCCCGCGGTCCACCGATCAAGGGAGCACGTGTCCGTGCCATTGAAACCCGCGCCTCCCCCACCTGTCTCACCGTGGGACGTATCGGAATAGCCACCGGTTTCAGGTGCATCCCGATCAGCGTCTCCCCAATATCGATCCCTGCATCCGCCTGTACGGAATCCACTAACATCCCCTTAGAGAAGTCACGGAATGCTCGCGATGCCATGGCACCTCCTGCTCGATGGACAGGAATGGCACTCACTTCTGTCAAACTCAAGGCCCGAGCAACCTCTGCTTCCACAACCAGCGCACGATTCAAATGTTCACAACATTGGAAGGCGAGGTGATAGCCATGACGAGCTTGTACAGCTAACGCACCTTCCAAGATCGCTACAGCTACCTCATCACTTCCATCGGTTCCGATACGGCTTCCTACCACTTCACTGGTACTTACCCCCATCACCAACAGTTGACCGGGGCTCAAAGTCATCTCTGTAAGAAGTTCCTCTGTCACTTGGATCACGCGATCTCGGATGTCTTGAGGAAACCCGCTATTCACGCCTCTCCACTTCCCTCCAGTAGATCTATTTTTGAGATGCGTTTACTATGTCTTCCTCCTGTAAACTCGGTAGTTAGCCACGTATTTAGAATCTTAGCAGCAAGGCCTGTTCCCACGACGCGCCCACCTAATGCAAGGACATTGGCATCATTATGTTCCCGGCTCATCTGAGCGGTAAATTCGTCACTAACCACTGCGCAACGAATCCCCTGCACCTTATTAGCAGCAATCGACATACCAATTCCCGTGCCACATATCAGGACTCCTCGATCAAATTCCCCAGACGCTACCCGTTCTGCCACAGGTTGAGCATAGTCTGGATAATCGACTGAGTCCGCACAGTTACAACCAACATCTTCTACCTGTGCACCTAATTCTGTGAGTACAGACATTAACGCGTCTTTCAATTGATAGCCACCATGATCGGATCCGATAATCACTTTCATTCTTAAAACCCCCTAGGTCATTTCGTTGTCGTCAATCATTTGTCTTATCTCAATCGTACCAGAAAGGCTACGAAAATCGAAGATTATGGAGCTTGATTCTCCTGTTTCCACCGGGCGATGATTTGCATAAGCAGTTTTTCCATCTCCCCAGCACAACGGCTATACTCTGCCAAATCTCCCCCAAATGGGTCTACTACATTACCATGATCGATAGACGACGGTAACTGTTGCCAGCTTTCCCGCAATGCCTGCTCCAATTGAGCCACATCCTTCTTAAGTTCCGCTTTCCCTGGTGAGTCTTCTTTAGCGTGATTCATCAAGGCTCGCTTGGCTTCCAATTCCGCAATAAGCTGATCCATCTCAGCCAATGAAGAGCCTCCCTGCACATAACCTTTTAACGTATCTGTCTTATCCGCAACCTGTGGGAATGCGTAAACCAGCATTCGCCTATGATCACTTGTCATGGTAAAAATGTGATCAGCCCACTCCACCATCTCCTGGGTCAATCGGCTTGATCGATGAGATGTACCATCGATCCCACGTGCCCGCAACACGTCAATAGCGTGACGGGAGGCGCCTCCCCCAGACATCGCAGATACACCCGCTGAGCGCACTTCTACCGGAAAATTGACTTCTTCAGCCATTTTTTTAAATATAGCTGCTGCTATTGGACTACGACAGGTATTACCAGTACAAACGAAGAGTACCTTCTTCACATGCCATTACCTCCCCCTACTCATCAGGCAATCTTATCATGATTGTAGTTCATCTAACCTATATTTCACAAAAGCCTATGGAAGGTCAATTCATCTCCTGACTATCCAAAAGAAGACGAACCTCCTATTTCTAATAAACAACACCTAAGTGGTTCATGAAACAGGAAGATGTAACCTCAACTTTCACTTAATAAATTCAACCTCATCCATCTTCCACTCCAGTAGAATAACGGAGATTACAACACATTTTATCTAACCACATAATACCGCCTTTTACACAAATGTAAACGGCCTTTCGGCCGTCATGGTTCAACCATTCTGTTCTATTCTTTCTGAAAGGAAGCAAGTTTATTGGAGGAAGTAAAATGAATACCGAGTAATTTTTCCTTTTAAGGGCCAGGCCCCAACCTAATGGTGAAAAAGATGCAATCCCCAAGCAAGGAAGAGACCTACCCCTATGCCGCAAAAACTTGCGAAAGGATGGATCCGCCATGCTCTGGGCATCACTTCCATGATAACTACCCAGATCATCGTAGTAGCAGCAAAGAAAAGCCCAGTGGCCACTGAATTTGGGGAATCCATGAGAAACATCCCCCCAAGCCATGTACCTAAAGGCAATGCTCCCCCAGCCACTGTACTAATTCCTAAGATAGTCATCGGGGAGCGACCCGCTGCTAGTAAAGGGGCAGCCAATCCGATCCCCTCCGGGATATTATGAATAGCCATCGCCAAGGCTAACGTTATTCCTAATTCTGACTCTGCTCCATAACCGACTCCAATTACAGCACCTTCCGGTATATTATGCACAATTATAGCAATGGCAAGATATCCCCCTAAGCGAGCATAGGGATCCTCTCCCTCTCCCTGGTCCAGCAGACGATGGATACCTAGCATTGTTAACAACGCCGCACCAATCCCTAAACCCAGATGAGAGAAGCCTCCTTGTGCTTTTACAGCCGCAGGCAATAGATCAAAGAGTGCGACACTTAACATCACTGTCGCAGATAAACTTAGTGAACCAGCTATTAACCGTTCCGAGAGGTTACGCCAGATTAGTACTGCTAAAACCCCTAAAAATGCAGACAACCCAACCACCGTGCTCAGCCACAGGGACTCTGTCATAGAATCTCCCTCACATCAAGAAGCGCAATCCGAGGAAAAAAAGAATCACTCCTCCAACTGCCTCTCCGTAATCGCCGATCCATGACCCTACGTGACGTCCTAAGAGTAGTCCCATCCCTGCCATCAATGCTCCCAATACGCCAAAGAGAATGACTGCCAACCATACATCCGCCGCGAATAACCCTAGTGAAAGCCCTGCTGACAGAGAATCCAAGCTGACGCTGATTGAAAAAAGACACACCCCCGTCACTGACTTTATATCGATTAGACGAGGCTCTTCTCCACTTCGAAAAGCATTCCAGACCATATTGATTCCGAGAAAGCACAGGACTCCCCCACCTGTCATCACGGCAATATCTTTAACCATCGTTCCTAGATAGTAGCCCATTGTAATTCCCATCAATGGCATAACGACGTGAAATAGCCCAATCGTCCCACTAATCACAAGGATTTGCCACTGCAAAATGCCACGCATCCCAATCCCAATCCCCAGGGAAAAGGCATCCATCCCCAGCGCCACAGCAACCATCAACAGGGTGACAAGCTGCCCCCACTGGGGCGTGGATAATTCCATGCCACTTCCCTCCGCCCATGCTTGTCTGTGACAAGGTTATGCGCAGGATTGTCCAAAAAGAACAGGATCCTTTATCCATCTCCGTACTTGATATGTGTTCATAGCAAAGAACCCTTGGGTTAAACTCAAGAGTTCTTTGCTATATCCACTTTCAGGTAAGCCCTTATGTTACGATTCGCCCCTCCGCTGCCTTTAACAACCGATTCATCACAGAGTAATAGATCCCCTCTACAGGAAATGCCTCTGTGTAGATGACATCCACACCCAGATCATCACAAGTACGCAACGCAGCATAGAGACCACGAGCGACTGAAGCTGGATCATCCCGTCTGCCAAGAGAAATCACATGATCCACTTGGTAGGTATCACGATTTTCCTCTGTAGTAAGGACCGCTACCCGCTGCCCCTTTTGCGCGGCATCCATTGCCATTCTTGCCACTTTAGAACGTTGCTCCTCTCCATCTCCAACTACGAGCCACATTTCTCCCTGAGGAGCGTAATGACGGTACTTCATTCCTGGAGATCGGGGTACTAGTCCCTCTTGTTCGATCCCTGGATCCACCTGAACTTCGCCAGAGATGGATCGCAACTGATCCAGGGTAATTCCACCTGGCCGAAGTAAGATCGGCACCTCACCCGTCACATCCACCACGGTAGATTCCACACCCACACCTGTCACACCACCATCCACTATCCCGTCAATTCGACCCATCAAGTCCTGCCATACATGATCAGCTGTAGTAGGGCTTGGCTTTCCTGAGCGGTTGGCACTGGGGGCGGCTACCGGTACTCCAGAACATCTAAGTAAGGCTCGCGCTACAGGGTGAGAGGGAATCCGCACCCCTACGGTTGGAAGGCCTGCCGTCGTTCCAGAAGCCAATGTGCCCTTATGACGGCCAACCAATGTGAGGGGCCCTGGCCAGAAACATTTCAACAATGCTTCTCCCTGGGGTGTCATCTCCATCCATTGGTCCAATGATTCAACATCTGCAATATGGACGATTAGGGGATTATCCGATGGGCGCCCTTTCGCCGTAAAAATGGACGCCACCGCTTCTTCAGACTGAGCATTCGCTCCTAGCCCATATACGGTTTCCGTAGGAAAGGCCACGAGCCGCCTATCCCTGAGAAGGGAGGCGGCTTCTTGTATAGCTGGATCATTGATTAGTTTCGCTTCATCCATGCTTTCGTCGACACGCCAGCGTTTCGTCTCCATCCCTGTACCCTTTCCATCGTCTCGCACATAGTTTCCCCAATGATACCACAATCACTCTTCTCCAACGGATACCAACACTTTTCTTAGAACAAACAGTTCTTTCCCTGCTAATTCCGACTGATGAAGATGCTCTGAATTTCTAATATCCTCGGGAATCTCCTCCCACTCCACTGAATGAAACCCGAAGTGTTCAAAGATGCTTCCAGATATCCCTGCTAACAAATATACCTCCACCAGACCACTTTGCCTGGCAAAATTTAATACCTTTTCGACTAACTCTATCGCTGACTTTGCATTCCAGGAATTTTTCTCCATAACAAAGGACCGGAGTAAACCCCGATCTCCATATACCTCCATCCCAGCGGTCCCGACTAAACGCACAGGCTCCACCGCGGGATCTTCCACCACCAAAAAATAGGGCAAATGCTCCTCTATCCCTTGCTCATTTAATCCAGCATGTCGCAAGATCTCCTGGATTCTATCTACATCTTCAGTTACTGCTCTGCAAACGGTAAACACACAGATTCTCCCCTTTCCCTACCTACCATCAACCTATGCAAGGGTTGTCCTATACAGAACGCAAAAATTGATGGGCAGGATTTTCCTAGGGTAAGAGGCTGGCGCGCTCCCCAGACTATAAAAGCTAACGCAATCGAGGAGGTGACCCGCCCGATGTCGGTACCCGATGAATTTCGACGAGGAAACGAACGATGGTTTTTACGTGGTGGAAATTTCACGAAACAAAATATACCGATGGTACGGGTTTCCCTCTTTATTGAATTACTTGCGATCCATCGAGGAGATAACGTCCCCTCTATCCATCTCCATGGACAAGGAGCTGGAAAGTTCCACTGGGATCATCAAGCTCATCTCTTAACCTACGATGTGCGGGTTCGCCCCTCCGGCAGCCCACTTCTCCCTTCTACATGGCCCTGTGAAATTCGCTCGGGCTCCCTTGTATTAAAAACATGGATGCGGGCCAGTTTTCTTATGGATGGACAAGTTCAACTTCGCGGAACCGCGGAGCTATACCGCCAGCGCACCCTATTAGACCGCCGGGACTTCTCATTCCTAACTCAAGGAGAAGAAGTACGAACCGAAGTACTCCCTCTTGGTCAGGTGAATGGCGACCGCGGCGAAGTACGCATTCGCACAGAGGTATCAGAGGAGATAAACTAACCAACAAAGCCCCCTTCTCATCGTACTGCTGGTTCGATGAGAGGGGGGCTTATCATCCGAATAAGCCGGAGAAAAATTTCTCTAAAGAATCGATGAAAAATAGCCGAACTTCAAGCGAGTCCTCGTTTTTATTTAAGGTTTTCTCTTCTTGCACAGGAGCGGCTAATGCTTGATTGGCGGCCAAAGCCTGAGCTGTCGCTTCACTCTTTTCTTCTTTAGGAACCGCGTCACCGTTACTCATATCCACAAAACAGAGCGGCGGGAAAAGTACACACCACCAGTTATCCCCTTTTCCTTTACCGATGGTTACCAACAAGGCTTCATATTTTCCAGCCGGATATACTTGATCACCATATAATTTCGTCGGAAAAGGAACCTTTCCAAAGTCCATCTTTACTGAATAAGAATAGCCGCGCTTGTCCACTGTATTTTCAGCAATACGCTGCAGTATAGGTAGGTGATCACGTACCATCCCACGAGCTTCATTTAACGTACGCGGCTTTTTTGCCCAAGTACCCATCTCTGCTAAGATTGCATCCCGCACCTGGCGTTTGAGCCACTGATCCTGTGTACTATCGCTATTGGCCAAGATACGAAGACGGATCGCCTGTCTGGGAATCGCGGATTTCCCTTCCGCTGCTGATACGGTTACCGCTCCTTCTCCAGAAAGAAATCCTTCTCCCTGACCAACCACATAAAAAGAGAGTCCAACTGCACAAAGGATAAAGAAAAAAATAGTGCGAATGTTCATGATCAAATCCTCCCCATTCGGTCTCATCCGTCAGTATGGACAAGCAAGGAGCGGTTTAATCATAAAAAATCCATCCTTTATTGGGAAAATCACGATTGTATCGAAACCGCTACGACCCGATCTCGCCCTGCAAGATCGGGAATGATCTTTGGCTCATTAGCGCCTGGTAAGGAACGAGACATCGATGCCACTTGAACCCCTTGATCCCAACCAATCTCAAAAGCAACCAGACCGGGACGTTTCAAAATCAACGAAATTTGTTCTGTGAGAATTCGATACGGTGTTAATCCATCTTCTCCTCCATCTAAGGCAAGACGAGGCTCATAATCTCGTACTTCACGGTCCAATTGCTCCACCACTGAGGTAGGAATGTAAGGAGGATTTGAAACGAGCACGTCCAGCTTCTTCTGATCTTCGAGCATAGGATTGAGCCACTCACCCTGGCGGAAATCAATTCGCTTTTCAACCCCGTGACGTTTTGCATTCTCGCGTGCAACCACCAATGCCTGCGGCGACTGATCAATTGCAGTTATCTGCCAATGAGGCCGTTCCACTGCTAATGTAATGGCTAGAATCCCACTCCCTGTACCTACATCCGCTACTTGAAGCGGTGCATCCCCAAACAAATTCTCCGCCTCCTGGAGCACGGTTTCTACTAACCCTTCTGTTTCCGGTCGCGGAATGAGTACGTGGGGATTAACTGCAAAGGGACGGCCAAAAAATTCCTGCTCTCCTGTAAGATGCTGTAAAGGAATCCCCTGCAACCGACTTTCTACCCATTTGTTTAGTTGCTTTTCTACCTCCATCGGAAGAAGTTCTTCCATTCCAAGGAAAAACTTCGTTCGATCCCATCCAAGCAAGAAGCGAAGCATCACTTCTGCTTCAAAATCTCCCGCCCCTATCCCTCCTCCCAGCAACCGTTTACCAGCAAGTCGCCAGGCATCTTTGACACTGCTCCCCTTCTTCACCATAGGTTCCTCCATCCAAAACGGACTTATCCCCTCTAACACAAAACAAAAGAAAAACCAGGCGAAGGCCTGGATGATCCTAGGGGAATCCCTACTTTAATCTCCACTTTCTAGCAAGACAGATTGCTCTTCTAACACAAGAGCATCAATAATCTCATCTAACTCACCGTCCAACACTACGTCCAATTTATGCAGAGTCAGGCCGATCCGGTGATCTGTCACTCGACTTTGCGGGAAATTATAAGTGCGAATTCGTTCACTCCGGTCCCCAGTACCTACCTGGGTTTTGCGTGCATCAGCCACCCGAGCCGCTTCTTCCTGTTGCCTCATATCGAGGAGACGGGCTCGCAGGACGCGCATCGCCTTATCTTTATTTTTAATCTGGGATTTTTCATCCTGACAGGAGACGACAACCCCTGTAGGAATGTGCGTAATCCGTACTGCGGACTTCGTCGTATTAACACTCTGTCCACCAGGACCACTTGAACAGAAGGTATCAATCCGCAATTCCTTCTCCTGAATATCGATGTCCACTTCCTCGGCCTCTGGAAGCATGGCAACCGTTGCCGTAGAGGTATGAATCCGCCCTCCTGATTCCGTAGCAGGTATCCGTTGAACTCGGTGAGCACCACTTTCGTATTTTAGCCGGCTATAAGCGCCATGACCCTGCACAGAGAAAACGATCTCCTTAAAGCCACCCATTCCGGTCGTGTTGGCTTCCATAACCTCTGCCTTCCATCCTTGCCGCTCTCCATAACGGGTATACATCCGATACAAGTTAGCGGCAAACAATGCCGCTTCCTCTCCACCTGCTGCTCCACGAATCTCAACAATCACGTTTTTATCATCATTAGGATCTTTAGGAAGTAGCAAAATGCGGATATTTTCTTCTAGTTCATTTTTTCGCTTTTCAAGGGTATCCAACTCCGCCTTAACCATTTCCAGCATCTCAGGATCTGTCTCTTGTTCAAGCATCTCCTTCGCATCTGCAAATTGGGCACTTACTTCCTTATATTCACAATACGCCTGGTATTTTGGTTCAAGTTCTGATTGTTCCTTGGAGTATTTCCGTAACTTTTTTGAATCGGATAGTGTATCCGGGTCACTCAAAAGCCGATTCAATTCATTATAACGGCCTTGAATGGATTCTAAATGCTCTAACACACCACTTCACCCCTAAAAGGTCTTTATAAAGATCCCCGTCCATCCTTATTCTCGGTTAGTTCGTTATGTTCCTGATGGCATAGCTAATTTTATTATAGGTGAACCCCTAACCGCGGTCAAAAATACAATGTTATTATCTAGCTTGTAACATCCTTATCCATGATTCCATTTCCCGGGGAATGAAAACACATAGGTAAAAAAGGTCTGGCCTTCTATGATATGATAATTATAATTATGTGGAAGCAAACCCGGTTTCTTTCCATCATAACAATCTTTCTTCTCCAGAAAAAATTTAAACGATAAGGAGACCTCTATGATATCGGATACACTTCTAACATTCCTGCAATTTGTCCCAATAATCCTCTTACTCTGGTTTGCTAATAAAGGGGAGGCTCGTAGAGAAAGCCCAGAAGTTTCAGGTATCGGATGGGTCATTACAACATCGGTCCTCCTCAGTATTGGTTTTCTACTTTTACTTGGCGGTGGATTGATCGTCCTTCTTTTTGGAAATCTTACTTTCTCAGAGGCAATGCCCTCGGCGGATTTGAGTCAGCGAATTCCCTTCATGGGACTTAGCCTGCTCTTACCTTCCATTATAGGATTCTTATTATTTATCCCTGCGATTCGCAGAGGATTGTCTCGCCCATTTTCCCTTGATCCACACAACCGTGTCCATGCTACCTCCCTCTCCCTGCTCATGTTTGTTTTCGCTTATTTATTTGCTTTCCTCTCTCTCGGAGTAGCGAATATGGCTAAAATATCCACAGGCTCAGAGGACGGCAATCCAATCGCTCCCCTTTGGGCACAACAGATCACCTTTTTCTTTATCGCACTCTTTGGTGTAGGTTGGTTAAGTGGACGCCGTACTCTAAAACAAGGGCTAAAGCGATTGGGTATCGTAAAACTTACACTCCGTGAGGTGGGAATCGGACTGGGCGCCGGTCTCCTCTTAGTCATTGTAGGCCCCACCCTGGAATATCTTGGCCAGTTTATTGGCATTTCAGCTGATCCTAATGTGAACAAACTAACTGAGGAAATGTTAGGGCCTCTCTATGGCTCTGTTCTAGGTATTTTAACTTTAGGCCTCTCTGCGGCCCTTGGAGAAGAAACGGTCTTCCGTGGTGCCCTTCAACCACGATTTGGTCTCCTTTTTACTGCGTTGATTTTCTCTTTTGTACATAGCAACTATGGGCTTAGCCTCTCTACCGCGATCGTCTTTATCGTTGGTATCGCCCTGGGAATCCTACGCAAACGTTATAACACCACAACCACTATGATCGTTCACGCCACTTACAATATGTCCCTGGGTGTGATCGCGTACTTTGCCGCTCAATAACCAACTATCTCGCGCACTTTGCACCACACCAAATAAAGGATAAAATAATTAATATTTGATCACATTTATATTGCATCCACGACGTCCTCGGATGTCTTTTTTATGTCTCTCAACAAAAAAGCCCGAGCCTGAATCATCATCGCTCAGGCACGAGCTCATTGGTTTCCCGATTGAAGATAGGAGCGGGGATCCCACCGGCTTTTCCCTATACGGACACGGATTTCATAACGAGGTATCTCTTTTTTTACCTGGTCCAATACAACCTGACGAAGGTGTTCATATTCGGATGCGGGTACATCCGACGTAGGGGTTACACGAAAAGCCATGTGACCGCCAAAGATTCTGATGTCCACATTTTTAACCCCTTTAATCTTCATCACCGATTTTTTAGCACGCGTCTTATCATCTGCAGCAGTGGGTTGGGACCAGTCACTTGTATCTAAGTTGGGGCTCGAATTACGAATGCCAAATCGACCATCATCATGCATATAGTCATAATTATTGGTTTCAAAACGTCGATTGGATCCAGTGCCCAGCTTCTCTTTATGATCATGACTGGCTCCCTGCTCTACCTGATTGTTTGTACAAGCCACCGTACACACTAAGATTCCTGTAACAACCAGAAAAAGAAAACGCCGCATAAAAAACACCTCCCTAACGCTAGTCTGCGTCAGGAAGGTGAAAAGTTCTCCGGCAATGATTCCCGGTTGGTTTGATGGCAATGGCGACAACGGGCTTCATACTGCTCAGAAGCACCTACTTGAATGACAGGTCCCTCCACATCAGCAGGAGAATCATGGAGCAACCGTTGTGTACGGCTAGCGGCTCCACCACATTGAATGCAAATTGCCTGAAGTTTTGTAACATATTCTGCCACTGCAAGCAAAGCAGGAGTCGGGCCAAAAGGACGTCCACGAAAATCTTGGTCCAAACCCGCACAAATTACACGGGTTCCTTGGTTCGCAAGGGATTGTGCCACTTCAACTACCTTTTCATCCAAAAATTGGACTTCATCAATCGCTACCACATCGATATCGGAAGTCAGTTGCACCAAAACCTCAGTCGCTTGGCTTACCGTTTTTGCCTCAGCATGAATACCGTTATGGGAGGTGATTGCGTCCAGGCGGTAGCGATCATCAATTATAGGCTTGAAGACAGCCACATTCTGGCGAGCGATTCGTGCGCGCCGAATCCGCCGAATCAATTCTTCACTCTTTCCCGAGAACATCCCACCACAAATGATCTCGATCCAGCCTTCCCTGGCAACCATGTTCATAGGTTGTTCGGTCCTCCCCCATTATGTATGGTTCCATAAAGAGAACAGGCAAGCGGCGATGCTTGCCTGTTCTCTTCTCAAACCAACATCTATTTAGATTACATGTTGTATTTCTTTTTGAACCGATCAACACGTCCACCAGCACTCGCCCGCTTCTGTTTACCAGTGTAGAAAGGATGGCATGCAGAGCAAATATCCACGCGCAGGTTTTCTTTCGTGGAACCCGTTTCAAAGGTGTTTCCGCAAGCGCAGGTAACCGTCGTTTTTTTATATTCAGGATGAATCGCTGCTTTCATAGATTCTCACCTCTTTTCAGGGGTCCAGACTTTTGCACGCTCAAATAATGCAAACACTAATGATTATAGCATGTTATGAAGGTTGGAGCAACTGTAGTCCCTTTTATGATGAGAGGTATAATCTTTAGGAACATATGAATGATAACTAATATATGGCAATCAAACAGAAGAAGAGTGGCTAGCATCTGATTGTGATTCGAGTGTAGCGAGAAGTTCGGTATTATTTCGAGTGTCGGCTAGTTTTTTCAGGATACTTTCTGTATTCTCCTGACCATCAGCAAGTGATTGACGAAGTGACCATATTTTATCGAGCTCTTCCTCTGTCAGTAAGAGCTCTTCACGACGAGTTCCCGAGCGGCGAATATCAATCGCAGGATAAACTCTGCGCTCAGAGAGACGACGATCCAGATGAAGTTCCAGGTTGCCTGTTCCTTTAAATTCTTCGTAGATTACATCATCCATCCGGGAACCTGTATCAACTAACGCTGTTGCGAGGATCGTGATGCTTCCGCCCTCTTCAATATTGCGGGCAGACCCGAAAAAGCGCTTCGGCTTGTGGAAGGCAGCTGGGTCAATCCCCCCGGATAAGGTGCGCCCTGAGGGTGGAATGACCAAGTTGTAGGCTCGAGCTAAGCGGGTAATGGAATCCATCAGGATGACCACATCCCGCCCATGTTCCACAAGCCGTTGGGCACGCTCCAGAACGAGTTCGGCTACTTTAATATGATTTTCTGGCATTTCGTCAAAGGTAGAGCTAACTACCTCCCCTTGTACAGAACGCTGCATATCAGTTACTTCTTCAGGTCGTTCATCGATAAGGAGCACAAACAGATCAGTCTCTGGATGATTGGTACTGATACTATTGGCGATTTCCTTAAGGAGCATCGTCTTGCCAGCCTTTGGTGGAGCGACGATAAGGCCCCGCTGCCCTAGCCCAACAGGGGTGATCAGATCCATGACACGCCCAGGAAGGCGCTCTGGTTGTGTTTCCATCATCAGTCTTTTTTCCGGGTAAAGCGGCGTCAACGCGGGAAAGTGGGGTCGCTTTGCGGCTGTATCGGGTACCTCCCCATTCACTGCATCGACATGTAAGAGACCAAAGTAGCGTTCGTTCTCCTTAGGGGGACGCACCTTACCGGAGATCAGGTCTCCTGAACGGAGATCAAAGCGACGAATCTGGGAGGAAGAGATATAGATATCTTCCGTAGAGGGGAGGTAATTAATCGTGCGGAGGAATCCAAAACCCTCTGGAAGAATATCCAGAACGCCTTCCATAAATAATAATCCTGCTTTTTCAGCCTTACTTTTTAAAATAGCAAAGATTAATTCCCGTTTCTTCAATTGAGCATAGTACGGAATCCGGTATTCCTTTGCTAATTCATATAGATCAGTTAATCGTTGATATTCCATTTCACGGAGTGAAATATCCCTATGCAATTCCTTCACCACGCTCTTCTTTCCAGATAGTATTCAGCTAAAACTTCTCCATCACGATCAGAGAGAAAAGAGGCTATTTTTATCGAGACGATGCTTCCCATCAATAAAACGCACCGTTCCTGTCGCAGCTCGCATTACTACCGAGTGAGTCGTGGCATGACTTCCTTTATAACGAACCCCTTTTAAGAGTTCTCCATCAGTCACTCCTGTAGCGGCAAAGATAGCATCTTCCCCTTTAACCAGGTCATTCATGTGAAGCACCTGACTTGGATCTTCAATCCCCATCTGGCGACAGCGCTCTGCTTGTTGCTCATCCTCTGGTAAGAGACGTCCTTGTATCTCGCCCCCTAGGCATTTAAGAGCAACGGCAGACAAGACACCCTCTGGAGCACCACCCGAGCCAAGCAAAATATCTACCCCTGTATCGGAAAAAGCCGTATTGATCGCTGCAGCCACATCTCCATCGGAAATCAGTTTGATACGAGCCCCGGTTTTCCGAACGTCCTCGATCAATTTTTCATGTCGGGGACGATCTAAAATGACCGCAACAAGATCATTCACATCTTTCCCTAGTGCACGAGCGGTCGACTTTAGATTATCCTCCACAGGAGCATCGATATCAATATGTCCCACTGCACGAGGACCAACAGCAATTTTTTCCATGTACATATCAGGAGCATGCAGGAGGTTGCCCCTCTCTGCTACAGCTACAACTGCTAGCGCATTCCAGGTCCCTTTGGCCACAATGTTGGTTCCTTCTAAGGGATCCACAGCTACATCGACTTCAGGTAAATATCCAAGACCCAGTCGTTCCCCAATGTAAAGCATTGGAGCTTCATCCATTTCTCCTTCTCCAATAACCACAGTTCCTCTCATCGGAATCGTGTCAAATACCTTTCGCATCGCGCTAGTTGCGGCTTCATCTGCCTCATCTTTTTTACCAAAACCCATCCATCTGCCCGAGGCGACGGCTGCGGCTTCTGTTACTCGCACGAGTTCCAACGTTAGACTTCTTTCCATACGGATCCCTTCTTTCTTTTCCTGTATGAAAGGCCACCCCGCCTGGACGGGATCATCTACCTTAAAAGTAACATATTTCTCCTAAGCGTAGCATGTATGAAACGTTTCGTCGCTCTTCGAGACATGATCCATAATCCTTCTCCATCTTCATAGGCAAAATCCATTATACCAAGCTTCTCTCTATTCTCACCACAACTCTGCCCCAAGTAACTTTAACTTTTCTTCCAAATTTTCATATCCCCGCTCGATATGTTCAACACCGGTGATCTCGGTGACATCCTGTGCCATTAATCCTGCAACGACCAGGGCTGCTCCGGCTCTGAGATCGGTAGCACGAACCTTTGAACCATGGAGTGAAGTCCCACCTTCTACGATGGCTGTCCGTCCTTCTACCCTAATTTGCGCACCCATCTGGCATAATTCATCCACATGCTTAAATCGAGAGGAATAGATGTTATCTGTCACCAAGCTCGTCCCCTTCGCTCGTGTAAGCAACGCAGTAAGGGGTTGTTGCAAATCGGTGGGGAAGCCAGGATACGGTAGGGTTTTTACATCAATCCCCTGGTACTCACCAATGCCGCGAACTCGCAGTGCTTCATCGGACTCATCCACAGTAACTCCCATCTCACGCAACTTAGCGGTTACTGGTTCCATATGCTTAGGGATCAGATTGGTAACCGTCACCTCACCTCCAGTTGCAGCAGCTGCAATCATATATGTACCTGCTTCGATGCGATCAGGGATAATAGAATGCCGGCAACCCATCAACTGCGGGTTCCCTCGGATGCGAATCACATCCGTACCTGCTCCATGAATCTGCGCACCCATAGCAGTGAGTAGGGTAGCCACGTCAATAATCTCCGGCTCCTTCGCCGCATTTTCGATAATGGTCCTTCCCTCAGCACGGGATGCCGCCAACATAATATTAATTGTCGCTCCCACACTAACCACATCGAGATAGATTCTCGCTCCTTTAAGTCGTTTCGCATGAAGATGGATCCCACCATGGCGATGAGTTACTTTTGTCCCAAGGGCCTCAAAACCTTTGATATGTTGATCAATCGGCCGCGGACCTAGGTTACAGCCCCCAGGCAAACCGATTGACGCCTCACCAAACCTGCCCAACAATGCCCCCATCAGATAATAGGAAGCCCGAAGTTTCTTCACTTTTCCATTGGGCATGGGACGATTGGATAATTGGGAAGTATCGATGGTTAAGGTATCCACATCTCGGTTCACTTTGGCCCCAAAATCACGCAATATCTCTTCGTAAATTCCTACATCACTGATGCCTGGCAGGTTTTCAATAACCGTTTGAGATTCTCCAAGCAGTGTGGCAGGTAAAAGAGCCACCGCACTATTTTTCGCCCCACTCACATTTACCTCGCCATGGAGAGGTCTTCCTCCCTTGATCATTAACTTTTCCATGCGATCCCATCCCTCCCCCGTCCCTCTCCTTTGGTTACAGGGGAGAAGACGTATAAATGGTAATATGGAAAAATTTCTTAACAATCAAAAAAGGGAGACCAGCGAGGCTTAATGCCTCGCCGGTAACCCTCTGCTACAAAAACTGTGTCAGGTTATCCTTGATTTGCCTTGGCCCAGTCTTGTTTAAACTTATCGATCCCTTGATCTGTCAGGGGATGTTTAATCATTTGCTCCATTACTTTATAAGGCAATGTCGCAATATCTGCACCCACTTCTGCTGCTTGTGTAAAGTGAAGCGGATGACGAACACTCGCCGCAATAATCTCTGTATCGATATCATGCAGTTCGAAGATTCTTGCGATCTGTGCCACTAAATCTATTCCATCATGGCTAATGTCATCTAAACGACCAAGGAAAGGACTCACATATGAAGCCCCAGCCCGAGCCGCCATCAGGGCTTGGTTTGCAGAAAAAACGAGTGTCACATTAGTACGAATCCCGTTTTTAGCAAAATGGTTCACTGCTTTTAGCCCTTCTGTAGTCATCGGTACCTTCACCGTAATCATATCGGATATTTTTACGAGGGGTTCCGCTTCTTTAATCATTCCCTCTGCATCATCCGACATCACTTCGGCACTAATCGATTCTACATCGTGGGCAATATCACAAATCTCTTTTAGTACATCCGTAAATTCCCGTCCGGACTTAGCAACCAAGCTTGGATTGGTGGTAACACCAGAGAGGATTCCCCAGGAGTGTACTTTTTTGATCTCTTGCACGTCAGCCGTATCGATAAAAAATTTCATTAGAATCACCTCAATACGATAGTAAAAAACGCCAATCAATCAAGAAATCAAGCTTTACCTGAACTTCCGAACAAACGCATCTTTCCTTGTACCGTTTGCTGTATAGCATCACGACCAGGGCCGAGGTATTTACGAGGATCGATCATACTAGGATCGTTGCCCAGTTTTTCGCGGATCATAGCCGTACAAGAGACCTGGCTTTCGGTGTTAACATTAATCTTGCCCACACCTAAGCGAATAGATTCCTGAATCGCCTGATCCGGCACACCACTACCACCATGTAGCACGATTGGTGCATCTACTTGTTTCGCTACCTCATCGATAATGTCAAAGTGGATTTTAGGCTCCCCTTTGTACATCCCGTGGGCAGTACCTACAGCGATAGCTAGCGCATCTACCTTCGTCTCTTCCCAAAACCGAATCGCTTCATCCGGTTTTGCCATCGCTGCATCGGCTTCTTCAACGACTAGATCATCCTCTACACCGCCGATTGTGCCAAGCTCTCCTTCAACGGAAACACCAACAGCATGGGCCGCTTTTACAACTTCCTTGGTAAGTACGATGTTCTCTTCGTAAGGATGATGGGAGCCATCAAACATTACAGAGGAGAAGCCGGCTTGAATACATTTCATCACCACATCAAAGTTACTACCATGATCCAAATGGAGTGCCACAGGGACACCAGATTCTTTCGCCGCAATTTCAGCCATGGCTACAACATAGTCGATCCCCATGTAGCGCATCGCACCTTCAGAAACACCAAAGATAAAAGGAGATTGCTCTTCTTTTGCTGCTGCTGCAATCCCCTGTACAAATTCAAGGTTGTTCATATTAAACTGACCAACCGCAAACCCTTCTTTTTTTGCGCGAGGGAGAAACGCGGTCATTGGTACTAACGGCATTGGGAAATCCTCCTCAAGAAAATATTATTCCATACCCCGCACTCATCAAAATCAACTGGTACGGAATGGGATAAGCCATCTCATTCAGTCATTATATCACTCACCCTTTGAATCGGATAGTCATCTGCAATTGGAAGGTTTCTCCGATCTTCATAGTGTGTAAACTTCGTATTAATGACCACACTGCTCTTTTACCCTGTTTAACAATAAAATATGATCTTTAATGCTTTAATTCACAAAAAAAATTACTCCCCAATGCCTTTATTTCGCTTATTTATCAATATTTTCCTCATTTAGACTCATTTCTCATCCAATCCTAAAATCCTCCGTGCTTCCGTAGGAGAGGCTGTCGGTCGTTCCATTTCCGCCGCTAATCGCTTAATGCGGGCGACTAAGGAACCATTGGTCGCAAGTTCTCCCTTGCGGTAATAAAGATTATCCTCCAACCCGACGCGCACGTGCCCCCCCAAAGTGATCCCTAACGCAGCCATGGGCAACTGATGCCGCCCTACAGCAGCAACCGTCCAGGTAGCACCCTCTGGCAGTTGATCGATAAGCAGGAGCAAATTTCGCGCATCAGCCGGAATCCCACCAGGTACCCCTAAAACAAAGTCAAAATGAAGATGTCCAGTTACCAACCCTTCCTTTACCAGGGCAAGAGCCGTCTGTACCATCCCCGTATCAAATATCTCAAATTCGGGTCGTACTTGATATCTTTGTAGAGCAGCTGCGAACTTCCGAATATCAGACGGGGTATTAAGAAAAACCACATCCCCAAAATTGACGGTTCCAGTAGTCAATGTGGCCATTTCTGGAGATAAGGTAACGGGTTGCAATCGTTCCTCAGGAGTCATTCCCACGGCTCCCCCTGTGGAAACCTGGACGATAATATCGCACCGTTTTCCAATTTCATTCAGGGTCTCTTCATAAAGCTCTCTACTTTGACTCGGGCGTCCTTCCTGATCCCGTACATGGATGTGGGCAATCGAGGCTCCTGCTTCGCATACTTCTGCTGCTTGTTCTGCAATTTCCTCGGGGGTAATCGGTAAATGAGGGGTATCCTCTCGTGTCACTTCCGCACCTACCAAGGCTGCTGTAATCATTAATTTCTCCATATGTACTCGCCCCTCCACTCTTTAGCTAATGAAAAAAGAGGCCGTCAGGCCTCTGAAATGGCGAATTTCACCTGTACGCAAATGGATCAGACATGGAAAGTTTCCTATATAACGTTACTTCGTTCCTACCTATAGGGCTCCTGCCTCTATAAGATCGGCTAAACTGGCTATCACTTTTTTTGCAAACGTTGTTTCTCTTTTGGCACAACGCAGGTCCCAGATGCACGTGCTACCTCGATAGGCTCATCCAGCACACGAGCAGCGGAGGGGGCCTCTGGGTCGATATTCCCTTCGATCACCTTCACTGCTTTAAACGACATTCCTCTGGATGTATTACCCACTCGAGTGATCGTCGCAGTTGCCTCAATATAATCCCCTGCATAGACAGGTGCGAGAAATTGCACATTATCATAGGCTACAAATAATCCTTCATCCCCGTCATGACGGATTAAAAGTTCAGTTGCTAAGTCTCCAAAAAGAGTTGTCATGCGTGCACCATCTACTAAATCCCCTCCATAGTGGGCATCCGCTTGGCTCATACGAAGGCGAAGTTTTGCCTCTAACATGTTGTCCCCTCCCAGATGTAGATCACCTAACCTGCAACTAATTGACGAAGAACTTCCGCCCGTAACTCCTCAATATCAAATGGTTTCGTAAAGTGGGCAAGAGCCCCTAGTTTAGATGCTTCTTTCACCATATCTAATTCCCCATAAGCAGTCATCATAATGACTCGTGGAGAGAGTCCTTCCTGCCGTAAATGACGTAATAATTCCAAACCATCCATTCCAGGCATTTTCATATCCAAAAGGATTAAATCCGGATCTTCCGTCTGTATGATCTCAAGTGCTACATTTCCATTCGCCGCTTGTAAGACCTGGAATCCCTCTCTACTGAATACTTCCTTCAGTAATACACGAATCCCAAACTGGTCATCCACAACAAGGACTTTTTTCTCGGAAAGCGACACTGCCCCTTCATTTTCCCGCGATTCAGCCCGACCCGCTTCGATGGGAATCCCCTCCTCCACCACCAGAATTCCACCTCTTTTTTTCTATAGGAGAACCTGGCTAGATTTTGGTCTTTGGTCATCACGTAAGGACTGCTTTCATTTAACTAATTCGGACGTCCCCCGCGAATTCCTCCTCTCAACCTGAAAAAGCCTTCCAAAATGACCGGTCCTTTCCTAGTGAGGAATCCTCCCAAACCTACGGGGCTTCCTTAAACCACAACAAAAAACACCTCCAAAATGGAGGTGAAAAAAGCCATCAATCATTTTTGAGAAACTTTTAGATGCTCATTTAACGCAGCTGCGACAAAATCCCGGAACAAGGGTTGCGGACGGTTTGGACGTGAAGTGAATTCAGGATGAAACTGACAACCTACAAACCAAGGATGGTCGATGAGTTCTACTATCTCCACAAGCCGACCATCGGGGGAAGTACCTGAGAAACGATAGCCAGCTTCAATCAGCTGTTCACGGTATTCATTGTTAAATTCATATCGATGACGGTGTCGTTCATAAACAAGTCCCGTATCATATGCTTTTTGCGCAAGGCTCTCTGGTTCCAGTTTACAAGGATATAACCCAAGACGCATCGTTCCACCAAGATCTTCGATCTCTTTTTGCTCAGGGAGTAAGTCAATAAACGCATGGGCAGTTTCAGGATCGATTTCAGAACTGTTTGCCCCCTCAAGGCCAAGCAAGTTGCGGGCACCTTCAATCGTGGCCACCTGCATTCCCAGACAAATACCCAGCATTGGGATCTGTTGTTCCCGAGCAAAGCGTACCGCCGTAATTTTCCCTTCGATTCCACGATCACCAAAGCCACCTGGAACGAGAATACCGTCTGCACCAGTGAGCAACTCTGTTACGTTCTCCTCAGTTACTTCCTCAGCATTGACCCAGATGATTTCTATATCCGTATCGTTGTAGAAACCAGCATGACGAAGGGATTCCACCACACTCATATAAGCATCATGAAGAGCCACATATTTACCCACGATCGCAATTTTGATAGTATCGGAAAGGTTTTTCACCTTATCTACCAAAGCGATCCACTCGCTCATATCTGGTTCGCTTCCGCCTAGACCGAGGTGGTTCACTACGATTTCATCCAGGCCTTCTTTTTGCAACATCAACGGTACCTCATAAAGGGTCTCCGCATCTCTACACTCGATGACCGCTTCAAAGTCGATATCACAGAACAATGCCAGCTTCCGCTTCATATCTTCAGACAGGGAATGTTCCGTACGACAAACAATCACATTGGGCTGAATCCCAATCCCACGTAATTCTTTAACGCTATGCTGGGTAGGCTTGGTTTTCAGCTCTTTCGTCGCAGAGAGCTCAGGAATCAAGGTACAATGAATATACATCACCCGGTCACGACCCACTTCGCTCTTAATCTGCCGGATGGATTCAAGGAAAGGAAGGCTTTCGATATCCCCCACGGTCCCACCAATCTCAGTAATCACTACATCTGGATGGGTTTCCCGTGCGGCACGGTAAACACGATCCTTAATCTCATTTGTAATATGAGGAATCACCTGAACCGTACCACCCAGATAATCTCCCCGACGCTCCTTATTGATCACAGAAGAGTACACCTTTCCTGTGGTCACATTGGAGTTTTTCGAAAGGTTAATATCGATAAAACGCTCATAGTGGCCCAGGTCCAAGTCCGTCTCCGCCCCATCATCAGTAACAAAAACTTCCCCATGCTGATACGGGCTCATCGTACCCGGGTCTACGTTAATGTAGGGATCAAATTTTTGAATCGTAACTGTCAGCCCTCGATTTTTTAAAAGCCGACCTAGAGATGCCGCTGTGATCCCTTTACCAAGGGATGAGACAACACCGCCAGTAACAAAGATAAACTTGGTCATGGATCGACCCTCCTTTGATTATCGTACCCAAATAATGTTTCACAATGAAAAAAAGCGCCACCCTATTAGTAGGGGGCGCTTTTGCATATAACTTTCATCCGCGGATGAACACACCACGGATTCAGCTTGTCCAAAATGAACAAACTCCATTAGCCCATCGCTTAGTTTATCCTCGGAAGAGGGCTTTGTCAAGCAGGAGAAAAAGTCCTCATCAAACCACCAACCTTAAAAAATGAATCGAAGATTAGATCTTGTTGAGTATCATTTCCTGATCTACATTATTTTTTCAAGAGAATAGGGGCTGTCGAGAACAGCAAAAGAGCATTCATTTTTTATCTTACCAAGTGACACTACAAAAAACAGACACCTGTATTTACAAATTGGATTGATCTCTATCAAGCCTATCTTTCATCTTACCTTGCACTTCTTTTAACCATAAAAGTGGTGTATGACTATGACGGGGAAGTAAATTAAAGCGCAGTACTCTATAAACTCATTTTTTTCTTCGTCAGTTATATTGCTTTTCAAAGAAGCATCGAATATTTCTATATTGTCTTGAAGTGATTCTACTGAAGCGTTGGTGTCAGTTTGCTTATGATTATATATTTCCGTTTATTTCTAACGAAATCCACTCACCTTAATCATCCACATAGTTCTTTGCATACTCATCTATCACCCTTTTCCAGTGATCAAGGAAGAGGGTTTCATCACAGGTTTCTTTATTCATCCCTACTCCTGCCCTCATCGTTCCATCCCATTTGCTAATAAAGGCAATCCCTTGTGAACCACACATTTTTCCTGCAATGTATCTATCATATTCATATATGAGCTGTTGAATGGTTAAATTTTCATCCTGTACAAACATGATCATGTAGCTCCATACAACATCGACATCAATATTATCAGGTCTAATCTCCACTAAAAATGAAAGCAGACGCTGATTCATCAACGAACCTCCAAACGTATTACTTTTCTTTTTGTCACTTTCCTATTCTCATCAAATGTTAAATAGTAGATGTCATAAAATCTATATTTCTAAACTAATATATTCCCCTTCGTTAAGCATATCATCTCGAGTGAATTTTTTATTTATTATTATTTCCTTGAAATGATTAATGGTCCCATCGTGTGATACTATAAAAATACGCTCTACTTTTTGCCTACGGCACCATTCCATAAAATTTAGGGATATATTTTTATATAAATATTCTGATACATGATTAACTGAATCTAGTTTATTATCAAAAAAATCACCAATAAGAACCTTAAAATTATCATCGGTAATATAATCTATCAATTCCTTTCGACTCATAACTTTATCACAAGGAAGGGTTGTTGAACCTTCTCTATAAGGATAAATTCTAGGTCCGATGGCATAACATAGGTATTTACTACAGGCATGTTCTCTAGCAAATATGTTTGCTGTTTCAAGTGTTCTATAGGTTGGACTTACTACTACGATATCATTGTTAGTGATACGAAAATGTTTTTGTAAGTTTAGTGCTTGCTGAATCCCCTTTGGGGTTAATTTGGGATGGGTAATTTGAAACGATTCTGGCTCACTACTATTATGTTGAGCTTCACCATGACGCAGGAAAATTAATTTCATACCGTTTCCTTTCTTATCTGGCTACCACCAGATACTTATCTACTTGTAAAACAACAAAAGAAGTATCTCGTGTGAGATACTTCTTTTCGCTTTTCATTAAATTACTTACAATCAATCTTCATCCTCATCCAGTTCCTCTTCATCATCGTCATCGAAGCCTTCTTCATCTTCTTCCTCGTCGAAATCAGCTGCATCGTCATCGAAATCGTCTTCTTCGGTTTCTTCATTATCCACATTGAAGGGGGCGTCCTCATCGTAGAGTTCGTCCTCATCCTCATCGGTATAATCATCCTTCACATTTTGGGCGACAGCGGAGTCTGTCGCCTGATCGGTAGGATACCAAGCACGTATGCCCCACAAGCTTTTCCCCACACAAATAAAACGGCCATCAATATTGATTTCCGTATACAATTGAGCCATATAGTGGTTCGATTGACCCTTGCTAAAACCTTTCATCTCGGAGATCTGATCCATCAATGTGCGAAATACGATCGGTTCTCCTTTTTCACTAAATATATCGTAGGCCAGGTCGACCATGGCAGTCTCACGAATCTCCTCTGTGGAGAGATCTTTAGCCAAATTGTCAGACATGAGGACACTTCCTTCCTAATTCCATAGTGGGCGGGTAGTTAAACCGCGCCATCTAGGTACGTACACGGGGATTGTATGTCTATTTTAACCAAATAGACTATGAAGTCAACCAAGGAGGATAAAAAAACATTTCGAGAATGGCAATCAAATATAGTCCGAAAATCACGTGGTGAGGAACTATGTGATCAAATGACCATGGGGATCGGCGATCCATCAATTAGCCACACTAGAATAAACTTTGGTTAATTGTCAGCCTTGAAAGTGTACCTTCCTATCTTAATAAGACCCGCCCATATATATCAAGGCGAGTCTTATCTACTACTTACCACCAACTACATATTGCGACGATACTGTCCCCCGACATCAAAGAGGGCTTCCGTAATTTGACCAAGGCTAGCCACCTTCACTGCCTCTATCAGTTCGGAGAAGAGATTGCCGCCTTGGCGAGCCGTCTCCTGCAACTGATGGAGTGCTTTCTCTGCCTGCTCTTGATGCTGCTCTTGGAAAGCACGAAGGTTTTTAATTTGAGATTCTTTTTCCTCTGTAGTGGCACGAGTTAGCTCATACTCTACTTCTTCTACTTCCCCTTCCTTGAGGAAGGTGTTCACCCCGATGATCGGCAATTCACCCGAGTGTTTCTTCGTCTCGTAGTAAAGAGACTCCTCTTGAATCTTTCCTCGCTGATACTGGGTTTCCATCGCACCCAATACGCCTCCCCGATCAGAGATCCGTTCAAACTCCTGGAGGACGGCCTCCTCAACCAGGTCGGTCAGTTCCTCGATGATAAAGGAACCCTGCAGGGAATTTTCGTTTTTGGCAAGACCCAACTCCTTCGTAATAATCATCTGAATGGCCATCGCCCGTCGTACAGAATCCTCGGTGGGAGTGGTGATCGCCTCATCAAAGGCGTTGGTATGGAGGGAGTTACATTGATCGTTTAAGGCCATTAACGCCTGGAGCGTAGTGCGAATGTCGTTGAAGTTAACTTCTTGGGCATGAAGACTACGACCCGATGTTTGTACGTGATATTTCAACTTTTGACTACGCTCATTGGCCCCATAGAGGCGCTTCATTACAACTGCCCATATCCTTCTCGCTACTCGACCGATTACCGCATACTCCGCATCCAAGCCATTGGAGAAGAAGAAGGAGAGGTTGGGTGCAAATTGGTCGATCTTCATTCCCCGGGAAAGGTAGTATTCCACATAGGTGAAGGCATTGGCTAGTGTAAAAGCCAACTGAGAGATGGGATTGGCTCCTGCTTCTGCAATATGATAGCCACTGATACTGACCGAGTAGTAGTTTCTTACCCCATGGTCAATAAAGTATTGCTGAATATCCCCCATCATTTTCAGAGCAAATTCCGTTGAGAAGATACAGGTGTTCTGCCCCTGATCCTCCTTTAAGATATCCGCCTGCACGGTACCACGCACCGAGGCCAAGGCCTTACTACGAATCTCCTGTAAATCTTCGGAGGAGGGCTCCCGCTCTTCTTTTTCGCGGAATTTATCCACCTGCTGATCCATCGCTGTGTTAAGGAACATCGCCAGGATAATCGGTGCGGGACCATTGATCGTCATCGATACACTGGTAGAGGGAGCACACAGATCAAAGCCTGCGTACAGCTTCTTCATATCCTCTAGGGTGCAGATGCTCACCCCTGATTCACCGATCTTCCCGTAGATATCCGGCCGTTCATCTGGATCACGACCGTAGAGGGTGACACTATCAAAGGCGGTAGAGAGGCGTTTAGCAGGCTCCCCTTCAGAAAGATAATGGAACCGCCGATTAGTACGTTCGGGTGTCCCCTCCCCGGCAAACATCCGCTTAGGATCTTCATCCCCACGTTTCAATGGAAAGACACCAGCGGTGAAAGGGAATCGACCCGGTACATTCTCCTGCATCTGCCAACGGAGAATATCTCCCCAGTCCGTGTAGCGTGGTAACGAAACCTTAGGAATCTTGGTACCTGACAGCGTTTCAGTAAAGAGAGGGGTGCGAATCTCTCGATCTCGCACGTTGACGACGAGCTCTTCCTGTCGATAGGCTTCTTGGATTTCGGGCCAGGCTGCGAGAGCTTTTTTCGATTCAGGAGCGAGCGCCTCCTTGATCGCATCTTCCACTTCGGACAAGGAGGTTAACGAGGCATCTTCCTTGGTTCTTCCCTCTTCTTGCAACAATTCCTGAACCCCATGCAACTGAAACCACCGTCGGGCCAAGGTGGATTGTTCCTGGGTGTACTCCCGATATTTACGAAGGGTAGATGCGATATCCCGGAGGTAGTGGGTGCGCTCAGGCGGGATAATATACACCGCCTCGGCCTCCCCACTTGTTCCCCAACTCGATTCCCAATCAAGATTACATTTTTCCGAGAGTTTATCGATGACCGCGCGATAGAATCGATCCGTCCCTGGATCATTAAAACGACTAGCCATCGTTCCAAAGACGGGGAGCTCATTCTCGGGAACATCAAAGCGGTTATGATTGCGTCGGTATTGTTTTTTGACGTCCCGGAGAGCATCCTCAGACCCCTTGCGATCAAATTTATTGATAGCGACGAAATCTGCATAATCAAGCATCTCGATCTTTTCCAATTGAGAAGGAGCTCCAAATTCCGAGGTCATCACATAGACCGCCAGATCGCTAACTTCGATGATGTCCGCATCCCCTTGCCCTATCCCACTCGTCTCTACCAACACCAGGTCAAAACCGGCGTTTTTCAGAACGGCAATCGCATCCTTGGTAGCCGCTGAGATCTCCGAGCGAAATTTCCTCGTGGCAAGGCTCCGCATATAGACACGAGGGTGATGAACAGCATTCATCCGAATGCGGTCTCCGAGTAATGCACCACCTGTGCGTTGTTTGGAAGGGTCAATGGAAAGGATCGCAACCCGTTTCTCTGGAAAATCAGCGAGAAAGCGGCGCACCCACTCATCGGTGAGGGAGCTTTTCCCTGCTCCACCTGTACCGGTTAAACCGACGACAGGAACCCGCTTCACCTCGACTCCTGGGAGAGTGTGAGCGGCCAGCGTTGCCGCTACATCTTCCTTAGAGTCCGTTTCTTGTTCCTTTTCTGCTAGGGTGATCAGGCGGGCAACAGCCGCTGGATCACCGGTGATCGCTTTCTCTGCCTCCCAGGTCACCTCTTCCACGGTAGGGAAATCACAGGCCTGCACCATATGGTTGATCATTCCTTGTAGACCCATCATGCGGCCATCCTCAGGGGAGAAGATACGGGCTACACCATATTCATGTAGCTCCTTAATTTCCCGGGGAACGATCACGCCCCCTCCCCCAGCAAAAACCTTGATGTGCCCGCCACCTCGTTCACGAAGACGATCCACCATATATTTAAAGAATTCCATATGTCCTCCCTGATAGGAGGACACAGCGATTCCCTGTACATCTTCCTGAATCGCCGCATCGACGATGAGATCCACAGAACGATCGTGGCCAAGATGAATCACTTCCACTCCCGTCCCCTGTAGTAAACGACGGAATAAATTAATCGATGCATCATGACCATCAAAGAGACTGGCTGCTGTTACAAATCTTACCGGGTGCTGCGGTTTATATATCTCGCTCGTCATTTCACTCGCCTCCCAGATCCTCTTGGGTGCACTCACTCAACAGGAGGGCGGTCTGCCGGCGAGTATATTCCTCCAGCGTATAATGCCCTCCTAAAGCCCATCGACGAAAAGTCCACATCTGCCCCAAAACCATGATATTGTGGGCCATCAATTTTACAAATGAAGGCTCCAAGGCTAAGGTTCCATCCTGAATCCCACGTTGGAGAATCCCCTCAAATAAAGCGGTCATCTCCTTTTCCTTATCGAGGATGCGCTTTTTTGCTACTTGGGAGAGGGACTTGGTCTCCTGATAAATGAGGAGCACATAGTCGTTCATTTCTCCCATCAAGCGGAAGTGCTCAGCCACCGCTCGCTTAAGGCCCTCTTTTCCTGAACAGATGTCTGTGACCGCTTCACGCAAGCGCCTCTCCAGCTCCGTATGAATATGGTCGCAGACCAGATATAAGACATCCTCTTTGCTCTGGATATATTCATACATCGTTCCAATGGAGAGACCGCACTCCCGAGCAATCTCCCGAGTAGTCGTCTTGTGGAAGCCCTTGCGGACAAACAGGTTAAAAGCACCTTGGATAATCTGCCTTCGTCGTTCCTGTACTAAGCGCTGATTTTTGACCAAGGAAGGAATTCCACTCTCATCACTCTTCATGGGGTATCCCCTCCTTTACCTGCCAACCGTTCAAGCCAGCACCGGGCAACTTCATGGGGAACTTGCTCCCGCGCCTGTACGCGATCCAGATCACGTTGAAAGCAGGGGTCCCGCACATGTGCTTGCAGCCGTCGCGTGAGCTCCTCGCCCATAATCTCCTGAACCTCACGCCGCAAGCGGACAAAACGCCGCTTCTCCCATTCTCCACTCTCCTTCAAGTAAGCATCGTGGGCCTCCAACGTTGCCCACAAATCCTCGATACCCCGCCCATCTTTACTGACGGTCTCACAGATGGGAGGGAGCCAGGGTGCTTCGCTTTTAGCTAAATGAAGCATCTCTTCCACGTCATGGACAAGCTTCTTTGTCCCGTCCATATCCGCCTTATTAATAACAAAGAGGTCCGCTGTCTCCATAATGCCCGCTTTAAAAACCTGTACAGCATCCCCACTACCTGGGGTTAGAACTAAAGTAACCGTGTCAGCCAGATGCATGATATCAATTTCAGACTGTCCTACTCCCACCGTTTCGATAAAAATCACATCTGTCCCCGCCGCATCTAGCACACGGGTAGCCTCCTTAGCCGCGTGAGCTAACCCCCCAAGGTGACCCCGCGTACCCATACTGCGGATAAATACCCCTTCATCGAGAGCATGGCGGGTCATCCGTACACGATCCCCAAGCAACGCTCCCCCAGTAAAGGGGCTCGTCGGGTCCACAGCAATCACGGCTACCTTTTTCCCCTGGCGGCGGCGTACCTGACTGACTAGACGATCCACCAGGGTGCTCTTACCTGCCCCAGGGGCTCCCGTAATCCCGATCAGGCAAGCTTTTCCCGTATAAGGGAAAAGGGCTTCAATTAAGGGCTCTCGGCGCTCATCTCTATTTTCGATCCAACTGATCGCACGAGCCACCTTGCGCCGGTCACCACGTCGGATCGCTTCTGCCCATTCCTGCACGGAGACCCCCTCCTTCCCTCGCTCACCGTTAGTCCTTCAGTAAAAAGTTAGCAATGACTACCCGTTGAATTTCATTGGTGCCTTCATAGATCTGCGTAATTTTCGCATCGCGCATAAATCGCTCCACCGGATACTCCCGGGTATAACCATACCCACCAAAGACTTGTACCGCTTCCGTGGTGATATTCATCGCTGCATCCCCTGCGTACAATTTTGCCATCGCAGAGGCTTTCCCATAGGGAAGACCCTGGGACTCTAACCACGCTGCCTGGTAGGTTAACAGACGGGCCGCTTCAATCTGGGTCGCCATATCGGCTAATTTAAATTGAATGGCCTGAAGCTTGCCGATAGGTTGTCCGAACTGCTTCCGATCCTTCGCATAGGCAGTAGCTGCATCCAAGGCACCCTGAGCGATTCCGACGGCTTGAGCTGCGATCCCATTTCGGCCACCATCCAGGGTCATCATCGCCACTTTAAACCCTTGCCCCTCATCACCCAGACGGTTCTCTACTGGAACTCGGCAATCTTCAAAAACAATTTCCGTGGTGGGTGAGGAACGAATCCCCAGCTTCTGTTCCTTTTTCCCAATGGAAAACCCCGGTGTATCCTTCTCTACGATGAAGGCCGTGATCCCGCGATGCTTTTGGGCATGATCGGTCACAGCGAAGACGATATAGATCTCCGCTTCACCACCGTTGGTGATAAAGATCTTATTACCATTTAAAATATAATGGTCCCCATCACGCACAGCCGTTGTCTTCATCCTTGCGGAATCAGAACCAGATCCTGGCTCGGTCAATCCATAGGCACCCATCTTCTTTCCCGCAGCCAGGGGCTTCAGGAAACGTTCCTTCTGCTCCTCGTTGCCAAACTTCCACAAGGGCCAGCTTGCCAAGGAGAGGTGAGCAGAGAGAGTTACCCCTATCGATCCACAAACCCGGGAAAGTTCCTCTACTGCGATCACATAGCTTAAAAAATCAGAGTCCGCACCGCTCCATTTTTCTTCCCAGGGAATACCGGTTAGGCCAAGGGTACCCATCTTATCAAAGATCGAGCGGTCAAAGCGCTCCTCTTCATCCCGAATCGCCGCAGTGGGAGCTACCTCTTTCAAGGCAAAGTCTCGAACCATCTTCCGCATCATTTCATGTTCTTCACTCAGACGAAAATCCATTTTATAACGCCCCTTTTTCAGCCACTGATTTGTGCAGGTTCTCTTGTTGTCTCATCATGGAACAAGGAGGGTTCACTTGGCTCACCCGCGTAGAAGGTCTTCTGCAATCACTACTCGTTGGATCTCGTTGGTTCCTTCATAAATTTGGGTGATCTTCGCATCACGGAATAGACGTTCCACCGGGAATTCCCGCGTATATCCGTACCCACCAAAAATCTGTACAGCCTCCGTTGTCACAGCCATTGCTACATCAGAAGCAAACATCTTCGCCATCGAAGACTCCAGACGACAGGGTAACCCTGCTTCACGGAGCGTCGCCGCGCGGTAGATCAGAAGCCGTGCGGCCTCAACCTTGGTAGCCATGTCCGCCAATTTATACTGAATCCCCTGTAATCGGCCAATCGGGCCCCCAAACTGCTCCCGATCCTTCGCATAAAGCGTCGCGGCATCAAGGGCTGCCTGGGCGATGCCAAGGGCTTGCGCACCGATACCGATGCGACCCCCTGCAAGGTTGGAAAGAGCAATTTCGTATCCCTGCCCCTCTTCCCCTAAACGCTGAGATACGGGTACCTCTGCTTCCTCAAAGCTGAGGGAGCACGTGTTAGAACCTCCGAGGCCCATCTTTTTCTCTTTTTTTCCGACATGAAAGCCTGGTGTCTTCTTCTCCACAATAAAAGCCGTGATCCCCTTAGAACCCTGTGATGGATCCGTCACTGCAAAGGTGATATAGGTATCGGCCGCTCCAGCATTTGTGATAAACACCTTACTTCCATCAAGGATATAGGTATCCCCTTTGCGTATTGCCCGAGTGCGAATTCCCTTGGCATCTGAACCCGCATGGGGCTCCGTCAAGGCAAAGGCACCCAGGTACTGACCACTCGTTAGAGGGTGTAGATATTTTTCCTTCTGCGCCTGGGTGCCATATTGGAGAATTGGGTAGGTTCCCACTGAGGTGTGAACTGCGAGGATCACTCCTACGGTAGCACTCACCCGAGAGATCTCCTCCAGAGCGAGGATATAGGAGAGATAGTCCGCTCCCCCTCCACCCCAAGCCTCCGGAATAGGAATACCCATCAACCCCAGCCTTCCCATTTGAGTGACGGCTTCTTTGGGGAATCGATCCTCTTGATCCATGGATTCTACCCATGGATCAATCTCCTTTTTGGAAAAATCCCGCACCATTTTCTTCATCATCTGTTGCTCATCTGTCAATTGGAGTTGCATTCGTCCATCTCTCCCACTCCAAGATATCCAAGGATGCTAAACCGGATCATCATCTGCTTCATTCGATCACAAACTTTCCTTTACTCTCTCCCTTAGCTTTCGTAAACGTAGAAGCCACGACCCGATTTACGACCCAGCCAGCCTGCTTTCACATATTTACGCAGGAGTGGGCATGGACGGTATTTCGAATCCCCAAATCCTTCATGCAAGGTTTCCATAATGTAAAGACACGTGTCCAAACCGATAAAATCAGCAAGTGTGAGAGGACCCATCGGATGATTCATCCCTAGCTTCATCACTTTATCAATCGCCTCCGGCTCCGCTACTCCCTCATAGACAGCCGTGATCGCCTCATTAATCATCGGCAACAGAATCCGGTTGGAAACAAAGCCTGGGAAATCATTCACTTCAACGGGGGTTTTACCCATAGCCTTTGCTAAGTCCTCTACCCTTTGGTAGACTTCATCCTTTGTTGCCAATCCACGGATCACTTCCACCAATTCCATCACAGGCACCGGGTTCATAAAGTGCATCCCAATCACTTGCTCAGGTCGTTTTGTGGCGGCGGCAATCTCTGTAATCGGAAGCGAGGATGTATTAGTAGCTAGAATCGTATGAACAGGGCAAATTTCATCTAAGCGCCGGAAAAGATCCGTCTTGATCTCCATATTTTCTACAGCAGCTTCAATCACCAGGTCCGCCTTGGAAGCCGCCTCTGTTAGATCCGTCCTTGGCACAATGCGCCCAAGGATCTCATCCCGTTCCGCTTCGGTGAGACGCCCCTTTGTTACCTGACGTGTCAAATTCTTCTCGATCACGGCCAGCCCTTTAGCGGTAAATTCCTCTTTTAAGTCATTTAGTTTCACCTGTAAACCAGCTTGAGCCGCTACCTGAGCGATTCCGCTCCCCATTTGACCTGCACCGATCACAGTAACCTGTTGAATCACTACACTTTCCCCCTTTACTCAGCAAATAGGATTCAGCAATTAGTCCACACGAATCAATACGGCATCCCCTTGGGCTGCACCACTACAGATCCCAGCTACACCAAGACCGCCACCACGGCGACGTAATTCATGGATCAAGGTCAGGATGATCCGTGCACCACTCGCACCAATCGGATGACCGAGTGCCACCGCACCACCGTTTACATTCACCTTCTCATGATCCCAGCCAAGGATCTTACCATTGGCCAAGGCGACTGCGGCAAAGGCTTCATTCACTTCAAAGAGGTCAATCGCATCCAAGGAGAGGTTATGTTTTTGGAGCAACTTTTTAATCGCATAGGCTGGCGTGATCGGAAAATCCTTCGCAGACATTCCTACTGCGGCATGACCCAGTAGCTTAGCCATCGGCTTCACACCCAGCTCTTCTGCCTTCTGTGCCGAGGAGAGAACCATCGCACAGGCTCCATCATTCACACCTGGTGCATTACCCGCGGTTACCGTGCCATCTTTTTTAAACACAGGTTTTAACCCTATTAATTTTTCTAGCGTCGTATCCTTACGCGGAGCTTCATCCGTATCGATGATTGTCTCCCCTTTGCGGCTCTTCACAGTAACCGGTACGATCTCATCAGCCAGCCTCCCCGCTTCAATTGCCGCCGCCGCACGCTGATGGCTACGGAACGCCCACTCATCCTGTTCTTCCCGGGATACCTCATATTCCCCAGCCGTATTGCTACCATGGACGATCATATGGACATCATGGAAGGCACACCATAGACCGTCATGAATCATCAAGTCAGTCATCTGCCCGTCACCCATGCGTTGACCCCAGCGAGCCCCCTTTAATATATAAGGAGCATTGGACATGCTCTCCATCCCACCAGCAACCATCAAATCCGCATCCCCTGCACGGATGATCTGATCGGCAAGGGTCGCACTACGCATCCCGGATGCACATACCTTGTTGATCGTCTCCGTCCGTGTTTCCCAAGGGAGGCCTGCATGACGAGTCGCCTGACGTGAAGGAATCTGACCGGCTCCACCCTGGAGCACCATTCCCATGATCACTTCTTCTACTGCGTCATTTGGCACACCCGCCTTTTCTAAGGCACCACGAATCGCTACTCCTCCCAACTCCGCAGCAGATAGATCCTTGAGTGCACCGCCAAATTTTCCAAAGGGAGTCCGTGCTCCACCCAAAATCACTGTTTCCGCCATAATTAGCACCTCCGAATAAGGTAGGAAAATTCCAACCGAGCGCTCGCTCAGGTATTACTCAAAAATAAAACGCTTTCATTATCAAGATTACTCTGTTTTTTCCGGATTGGCAAATGGTTTGATCTTTCAGGCTACTAGCAACCTTTTAGCTTAACCCCACCCTCACTTCTATGGATATGCTTGTGCTCGAGTAATCAACCGTTTAGGTAACCGAAAATGCTGGATAAAATATATCATGAAAACTTTTTTTATTGTAATAGATTGCAAAGAAAAGAGACATTTGATTGTGCCCAAATGCCTCTTTTTTCTGTTTAAATCAATGTTATCATATCCAAGCTTTTTTATTGGTTTTCCCAATACACGAGGTTGTTGAAGACATCTTCGTTGATCCGTATTCCACTGTTATAGGAATTTCCGCCATCGGTATGAATACCAATGCTGTAGTTATCCCTTAGAAAGACAGGGGAGCCACTTTGGGCGTGAGTATCATTGGTGTAGTATAATTTTTTATCATCGACTTGGCTAATTCGATCATTTTGGCGCCATTGGGTTCCATAGGGTTTGTCTCCAGGATATCCACTAATGGTCTCCTCTGCACCCATTAGAGGACCGGATTGGAAGCGGAGACCGAAGTAACCCACTCTGTTTCCAATATCAGAGTTGAGCTTGATGACTGCGTAATTATAGTTGGTATCTTCATTGTTGATCCAACCCGATACCGAGTGAAAGGAATTAGAATTATAGGTACCATAGGGAGCATTGTTTCCATCCCTACCAGGGGTGACGGTGGACCAATTTGCCCACTTGTTGATGTCTGTGTTATAGACACAGTGACCAGCGGTGACTACGGTATTTGCATTAATAAACCAACCCGTGCAATCGCCGAGATCCGTAGAGATTTGTGCAATAGCACTGTAGGGATAGGAGGTGGTAGAGGTGACACGCTCTCGGTCATCGCGACCGATAATGGACTTGGCCCCGATAGAAGGAAGACCATTTTTCACGGTAGCTTTTTGGGCATTAGTTCCCTTGTAACTAGGAGTAGTAGCTCCATCCCGTTGCTTGCTGAATGTTTTGTTAGAGGGTTTGGTTGGTGGAGTAATCGTACCATCATTAGAAATCATGGTGTATGGCGACAGTTCGGACTTAGATGTTGTAGCGGCTTTTGCGTTGGAGGACCCTATCAAAGATAGGGATAATGAGACGATGACAACCAGACTAAGTAGCAGGATTCGTAAGCCTTTTTTACAATTGATCATGTGATCGCCTCCATTTTCTACTTTTTCATGAAAATTGTAAGCATTATATTGTATCTTGTCAAACATTATATATAAAATTTTATCAATTATTTTCATTGTAACTTATCTTTAAAATAATGCCCGAAGTCTTTGCTTTAAGTGGGGATTTAAGAGTACATCGAAATAAAAGCATGTTTATTTTATGTTTGTTAGAAATGCTGAATTAAATAGAGCTTTATCCAAAAAAATTGGAGATGAAGTTGTGAATAAATATCGAATCTAGTTGGAAAACTAGTCCTTATTTCTTAGAAATCTAATTTTTTAATTGAAAATTCAAACTATATATTTGGACAATCATATAAAAAACTGAACTCTAACTGAAAATAAAATATAAGCAAATATTTTTAATATTAAAACATATTATGCAAAAAGTAACTTTTTCACTGTCCTTCATCATACTTTTTAATGACCAGGATAAGTAACAGGACTGTTGATTAGCCAAGTACATTAAAAAGCTCCCTTCGTACAATGTCTTGGAAGAGCCAGACTAAAAAAACAACGCACAAAGAATCCAAGAAGAGCAACAAGAACTGGCTCGTGCTAATGAATAGCAAGGTATGTGCTAGAATCCATTGATAGAAATAAAAACCACCAAGAAGAATTTCTCTTCTTGTGGTTTTCCAGGCTGTCGAGACTTTCTCGACAGCCTATTTTTTCACACCTTTTTGTAAAAAGTGCCCACAGAGCTTCAATCCATAGGTCATACTCGTCATTCATTTTGCTATACTACTACGGAAAAATCGGATCGCCAGCCTCCTGAGAATCCTTACGGAGTCCACTTTAAATAGCCCTGTCATAAAGATCATCCCGATCATGAATGCCGTAAGGCCCAGGTCAATCATCCATTGACCCTTCCAGTGATAGATTTGCATCCAGGAGATAAAGGACATTACACCGATAAATATTGCTAGATAGGACAACATGGAGCGAATGCGAAAATCAATGGGAAAGACCTTTTGTCCTTTGCGGTATATAGAGAGAAAGATATAAAGATAGGCGACAACTGTCATGAATGCAACTCCCCAAATGCCGATGAAAGGTACAAGGGTTAGAATTCCAACGAAATAAATGACCGCGGCTTGAACAAAAGTTTTTGAAATGGTCTTTGTCCTTTTAGTGATGTATAGGCCTATTCCTACGATCAGATACATCGCATTAAGAAGTGTACCTAGGGTAAACATCCAAACGTAACGATAAGCGCTAAACAACTCAGGCTTACCAACAACTACTTTAATCAGTGGTTCAATAAAGAACGTAAGTATCAGTATAAACAAGGTACCCAATACCAAAAATACGCGGCCCAATAAACTATAGATTCGTCGTGCATCCTCCCTCTCTTTAATCGATAAAGCAAAGGGGCGCCAGGCAAGTTGAAAAGCTGCTGTGATAAGAGCAATCATACTAGCAAAACGAACCGCTATACCATAGATTGCCGCCTCTTCACGAGAAACCATATGGTAGAGAATCGGTCCACTCACAGCAGTCATGCCCCAGAAAGCTAAAAGAGCAGGCATAAGTGGTACCCCGTAACGCAATAGATCCACAAGATACCTCTTCTCAAGGGTAAGTGTAAAGTGGTGACGATAGATCCACAAAAGAACCCCTGCAACGACAAATTGAGCGACCATTTGGCCATAAAAGAATCCGACAACACCCATCTTCATACCCACAAGAAACCAGATACTAGCTAAGTTAGAACCAATGACAAAGGACATGGACCCGATAATAAATGTCGCACTTTGGCGAGCGAAACGAGCGTAAGCCAAAATTTGTTGAATAACAACATTAGCCACAATCGTTAGTACAGCTATAGTGAGAAGGTGCGTATAACCCTCAGGATGTTTATAAAGAAAGCGAGTCACGGAGGGACTCACAAAATAGGTGATCGATAAAAACCCCAGACTAAGTAGAACAGGAAAAAACACAGCCACCGTAAAATAACCGTGTCGCTCTTTTTCATTCTTGGCTTCCACAAAATAATATGCAAAAGCCGTATCGGTCCCTATTATACAAAAATAGGTGAGAATCATCACAACGGTATTTGTTTGGTCTACATCTGCGATCTTTGTACCTAGATTGCGGCTGTATAACGGTAACAAAATAAAGGCGGCAACGATCTTATTTCCCATCAGCGTAAGTGAGAAGGCCAATGAGTCTGAAAATAATTCTCTTATTTTTGTAAACACCTAACCCACCAACCTCCATTTCCTTGCTTAGTAGTTAAATATATTATATAGATTATGATAACAAATGATCAAAGAATCTTTCTATCCTTTCAACCTCTTAATTAATCCCCTCTAATTGAGGGGTGTGATCCTGAATGGGTAATTATTCTGAAGACTAATTATAACAAAAATTTTGACCAAATTTTTCCTGGAAAATAATTGACAAAACAAAACCGACTGTTTATAATTTTCACGAAATATAGAAAATTTAGGGGAGGCACGTACGTGATCAAACGAAAAAGAGGTTTGCGAATCCCGTTACTTGGTCTGGTTGTCGCCGTTTCACTCTCTTTACCGTTGATAGGACTCTCTAACGCAGAAGCTGCTCCAGCATCCAAGTCCAAACTGTCGCCAAACACCATGGTCTCTAATGATGGTAAGGTTACTGCACCAACCGCACCTTCTAGCAAAGCATTCAGCAAGCAACGGGATGGAGCTACTACCTCCAGTTACAAAGGAACTGGTAAGACCCTCGCTAAGCAACCATCCATTGTCACCAAAAAAGCCTCGGTAAAAAATGATCTTCCCTTTATCGGAATCAAGTCGATCATCGGCTCCGATAACCGTGTTCGTGTCACCCCTGCAAGCTCCTACCCCTACAGTGCCATTGCGCACATCTCTAGTGACATCGGCGGTTGCACAGGTTGGTTTATCAACGCAAATACTGTTGTCACCGCTGGACACTGTGTCTACGACACAGACACCAATAAGTGGGCAACCTGGGCGACCATCACTCCCGGTAAAGATGGAAGCAGTGCTCCCTATGGTACCGCTAGCGCTAGGTCCTTCCACTCGGTAGTGGGTTGGACCACCAATGAAGATACCAACTACGACTACGCAGCCATCAAGATCAATTCCAACGTAGGAAGCTCAACAGGTTGGTTTGGTTTCCGTTGGCAATCCGCCTCCCTAACTGGTACAGCGGAAACGATCAGTGGATATCCTGGGGACAAAACCTATGGAACCCAATGGCGCCACAGTGATCAAATTCGCCAAACCTATGATCGGAAATTACACTACGCCAATGACACCTTTGGTGGTCAAAGTGGCTCCCCTGTCTATCAAAGTAGCTACCATAGCATCGCCATCCACACCAATGGTGTTTACGGCGGCAATCCCTATAACCGCGGAACACGGATCACCGAAAATGTTTTCAACAACCTCCTATATTGGAGAGACCTCTAAAAAAACAACCCAATTAGAGAGGGGAGTCCCCTCTCTAATTGGGGTTTTAATAAGAGTGTTGCAATCGAAAACAATAGAAGCCATTCTACTTATGAAGGCTCATGAATACACAAGTAAAACACCAGCTAAAAATAGCTTGAATTAACCTCCCTAGTCACCTTATCGACCAAAGGAGATGGTTTTTTGTATTTCTCTCGAATGTGTATATCTCTCTGCTTGCTGTTATCTTTTTCATTTACTACAGGTTGTTCCGATTCCTTATCCAAACAAAAACCAACGAAGGAGTCCATTATGATTGAAGGAATAGTAACCGACCAAGAGGGAAATCCCCTCGCACAAGCCAGCGTTGTCCCTCAATCAAAGGCAAAGCCTCCAGTGGCAGTGCCAGAGAAGACGGTCTATACCGATAAAAAGGGAAAGTTTGTCTGGAATCTTAAGCCAGGCCCCTATGAACTATCTGTTTTTAAAGATGGGTATAAAAAAGCAACACGGAAGATTGAACTCTCAGGCAAACATATGAAATTATCTACAACCATCGTATTGAAAAAATTCACCACGAAGTCCCATCAATGACCCATTCCGGGTCATTTTTGTTGCATCCGAAATCGTTTGATGTACTCAAATCCCATCAGCTTCTTTCGATTCTCATCCCAAATCCGAAAGGTAAGAGAGCGAAAGCTGGATAACAGAGTCACAGGCGTCACATCCTGAAACAATGGATTTTCATGATGCGCTCGATTTAAATTGTAGTTAGGAACCCGAGGGCTTAAATGGTGAATATGGTGAAAGCCGATATTTCCAGTAAACCAATGCAAAATTCTTGGCAACCGATAAAAGGAACTCCCTTTTAGTGCCGCATCCACATAGTTCCACTGCTCACCTTTTTCAAAATAAGCGCCCTCAAATTGGTGTTGTACATAAAAGAGCCACACACCCACAATACTCGAGAGCAAAAACATGGTTCCCTGAATCAAGAGAAACGCTTTCCATCCAATCAGCCAACAAAGGGCACCAATAATTAGAACGATGGAAATATTTACAAAATACATGTTGAGACGTTCTTTTCTCTTTGCTCCCTTTCTATTAAAACGATACTCAATCAAGAATGTAAACGAGGGCCCTAGTCCAAATAACACAATCGGATTCCGATATAGGCGGTAGGCTAATCGTTTTATCCGCGGCATCGCTAGATACTCTTGCACCGTGACGGTCCAGATATCCCCTACTCCATGCCGATCCAAATTTCCGCTAGTTGCGTGATGGACGCAATGGGTATATCGCCATTGATAAAATGGGCAGAAGTTTAAAATACCAATAAGTGTCCCCACCACTTCGTTTACCCTTTGATTTGGAAAAAAGGAACCATGACAACAATCATGAAAAATAATGAAAGCCCGAACCAACATGCCTGCTGCCAACACGCAAGGGATCAAGGTTAACCAATAGGAAATCGATAAGCTCCAATACGCTGCATACCAAAGCAGAAAAAACGGTACCAATGTATTAATGATTTGCCAAATACTCCGTTTCACACTGGATTTCTCGTAGGGTGCAATAATTTTCCGCCAACTTGCCTTCATTCCAGAGTCCGACACTGAGAAAATCCCTCCATATTCAATAAATCATCTGAGTAGCTTATGACATATACCTTCCTGGATTAGAGGTAACATCTTCGTTCTCCTTTATCCAGTTAAAGGAGTATTTTTCGATTTTCCCCAGATAATAAGGTCTATATTACTGATCGTACTTCTTTTCCACTCTATTGGCAACTCATCCATTCTATCGTACTATCAAAATAGGGAGGGGTGACTAGTCACCCCTCCCTATTTTTTGTTACCCTCACCTGTAATCAATCACTTGATGCGACATCGCGCTTGTTAAATACATACCAAGAAATGGCCAAGAAAATAAGGAGGTAAACAGACAACACTGTTATCGAAAAGCCAAATGTCATTCCTTTGAAAGGGGGCTCTCCTCCATCCGTTATGTAAGGCCTAAAATTCGTGTTAGCAAAGAATAAATACTTGCCCCAGTTGATATTCATTGCGCTCATAAAACTCATTATCGTCCCACCAACAAAGGATAAGAAGATCGATAACCCAATCGCCAAGGAACTAGAGCGAAACACCGCTGAAATCATAAAGGCAAAAATAACAGTAGTCAGCATATCCACACTGCTCAACCCATAGAGGGAGAAAATATGTAAACCCATACTTTTCTCTATGACTTTACCATCTACATAAGTGAGATAAGCGGAAGAAAAACCATCGGAACCAAAGAGCACCAAACCTACTAAGAGGGAGACGATAAAGAGTAATATTATCATCCCTATAGCAAAACCGATTGTAGCCACGAATTTAGAGAAAAGGATTTTCGATCGTGAAGCGGATCGGATGAGAAGAAGCTTAATCGTCCCCCAGGTGAACTCACCTGCTACACTAATCGCCCCCACAATCGTTGTAAACAATCCGATCAGGCTTGTGAAAGCGTCTGTCTGGGCCATAAATTCCCATACCGTTCCCTTTTCAGGAGGGATATTATGATCCAAGCGATACTGATTCATAATGATATCCTCTTTTAATAGCTCACGAACATCCTTATTCTTCTCTTTCTTATACTCCTTTTTATCCTCTTTTAAGTCCTTTTCTACTTTATCTTTCCAGCCCTTTGTAATATCAGTTGAACCAAAAATGGTATCACTTTGACTATATTTAGTAAAAACCGCAAAGCCGATAGCAGCAAGCACCAAGAGACCAATCATGACGATCGTACCGATCCGGCGATAGATCTTCATATTTTCATTTTGGATAAGTCTGAGCATATTAACCAACGCTTCGTCCTCCTGTCATTTCTAGGAATCGATCTTCGAGGGTTTCACTCACTTGTGAAATTGCGTAAACCTTGATATCTTCCTTGACTAACTGGGCATTTAGAGCAGGGATCTGCTCACGATCCACCTCAACTAGAAGGTTTCCATCCTGCTCTATTGCCTCGATCCCTAGAAACTTCTCTACTACCTGCATAACTTTATCGATAGGATGGGCATCAATCAGCAATGCACCTTTCCCTTCGTTTTTAAACTCAGTCATCTCTTTTACGTCAATCAAGCGTCCATCCTGGATCACACCGATCCGGTCACACATGAGCTCCATCTCTGCTAGCAAATGGCTAGATACCATAACTGCCAAATTGTCCTCACGAGCAAGACGTCTTAGATAATCGCGAAATTCCCGGACACCAGCAGGGTCCAAACCATTGGTCGGTTCATCGAGAATCAATAACGAAGGGGAGTGAAGTAGCGCTTGGGCAATACCTAATCGTTGCCGCATCCCCAGAGAATAGGTTTTCACCTTATCGTTAATCCGTTTTTCCAACCCGACTAGGCGTGTCACCTCATCAATCCGAGATTTAGGCACACCTTTACACATCCGCCAGTAGTGAATTAAATTTTGATATCCGGTAAGAAACTTATACATCTCAGGATTTTCTACAATTCCACCTACATAGGAGATCGCTTTCTCAAAGTTTTTTGCAAGGTTGACTCCCGCAATAAACACTTCTCCCTCTGTTATAGAAGCAAGTCCAACCAACATCCGAATGGTCGACGTCTTTCCCGCTCCATTAGGTCCAAGAAAACCAAATACTTCTCCTGGGTAAATCTCTAAATCCACATGGTCGACAATCTTTTTTTTACCGATTACCTTCGTGAGATTGTGCGTGCGTAATACGGGTTCTTTTTTCATATTAGAAACCACCTATTTTATATATTTAAAAAGTAATTATAGTAAACTAATTACTTTCCCGCCTCAATGCCAGTGAAATCAATATATTTCCAAGCACCCCACATACCAATATAATATAAGCAATGGTAATGATCTCATTTGGTACTCCTTCAATCACGTACTTCGTAAGTATATGACTTATGACACCAATCATCGAAACAATATGAAATAATCTCTTCATTTTTATATTAATCAACATACTCAATATTAAATAACCTCCATCATTTTATAATAAAATCGAATAAAATTATATAAAAATACTAAATTAATTTCAAATAACATATATCATAAACATCAAAATCTATTTTAACACTTCCGTCGCCTAAATCTATACCCTTCTTTTCATCTTTTTTCCCGCATATTACTTGAACTATTCTATCATGGCTCATTCATTTGACCAAAAAGCAATAATTCCTCCCATCCAATAATTTTTTAACTCCATCACTGCCAACTCGCTTAAATTATCGAAACAAGTTCCATTGTATATAGCCATAAACCATGCGTCAACTGATTTGTAAATAATTTATATAAATGACTATTATTTTGGTTTCTATTATTTTCTTCAACAACATCCTCGCGCTTTATTGTTCTAACTACCTCACAACCCTTAATAAACTTAAGAAGAAGATTGTTTTCGAAGGAGGAGCATGATGTCCACTTATCGTAAATACTACCGGCCATTTATCGGCCCCTTCGACCCTTGTTCTCCCATACAATGGAAGAGTTATGAGACTCCACCACAACTCTATCTCGGTTTTCAACCATACAACCTCCCACAAAACTCTCCCAAGGAAGCCCTGCGAACTGGAACGCTATGGCCCGCTCTCTTTGCGCCCTATCCCGATCCATACAAGGTTTCCACCTCAGAGGAAGGAGAGGAACAAAATTGACAGAAAAACAACCTAGCAAACAAAATGAAACGACACAAGCGTACTACACCCTACTCGAACAGATCCAAGCCCTTGATTTTGTACTCGTAGAGTTGACACTCTACCTGGGTACCCACCCTGAGGACTCCCAAGCCATCCAACAGTTTAATACGACATCCCTCCAAAGCAATCAACTAAAGCAACAGTATCAACAACTATATGGACCTCTGTATCAATTTGGTGCAAGCCCATCAGGAACTCCTTGGAACTGGAAGGATGCCCCTTGGCCTTGGCAGGTTTAAATAAAGGAGGATGCTCACTTGTGGGTTTATGAAAAAAAGTTACAGTATCCTGTACGTGTTAGTAAATGTGATCCGATGATGGCAAAATACCTGATCGAACAATACGGAGGTGCCGATGGTGAATTAGCCGCCGCTCTTCGCTACTTGAACCAACGTTATACGTTACCTGAAAAGGTTATTGGATTGGTCAATGATATTGGCACTGAAGAGCTTTCCCATCTCGAAATGATCGCAACGATGGTTTATAAATTAACGAAGGATGCAACAGCAGAGCAAATGAAAGAAGCCGGTTTAGGTGCCCATTATGCTAGCCATGATAAAGCACTCTATTTTAATGATGCATCAGGTAATCCATTTTCAGCAACCTACTTTACTGCAAAGGGGGATCCTATCGCTGATTTATACGAAGATATTGCCGCTGAAGAAAAAGCGCGTGCCACTTATCAGTGGCTGATCAATATGACCGACGATACGGATCTCATCGATAGTCTCACATTCCTCCGTGAACGAGAGATTATCCATTCACAACGATTTAGAGAAGCAGTGGAAATCATCAAGGACGACCAGTCGACCAAAAAAGTTTTTTAATAATAAGAAACCGCCCTCTTTTGAAGTGGCGGTTTCTTATTATTTATTAATTGGAGTTATTCAAAGCCTCGCATATGTTCATCCGGGTCAGGACCAATGCGCTCTTCCCTGTTCAACTTGTCAATGGCAGCCATGTCCTCCGGTGAAAGAGAGAAATCAAAAATGTCCGCATTGGAACGGATCCGATGCTCTTTTACGGATTTAGGGATGGTTACTACGCCATTCTGTATATCCCAACGGAGGATAACCTGCGCCACATCTTTACCATGCTGTTCCGCGATCGTTTTCAATGTAGGATCATCGAATAGTTTTCCTTGCATGAGGGGGCTCCATGCCTCAAGACGAATATTCTTTTCCTTACAAAAAGAGGCCAATTCCTTTTGTGCCAGGCGAGGATGATATTCCACCTGATTCACCACTGGGACAATATCCGTACGGCGCATCAATTCCTGCAAGTGATGCTCTTTAAAATTACATACGCCGATGGCTCGGACTTTGCCTTCTTCATAAAGTTTCTCCAAAGCTCGCCATGTATCAATATAAAGATCCTGCCCTACCCCTGGCCAATGAACCAGATATAAGTCGATATAGTCTAAACCGAGACGAGAGAGGCTCTCATCAAAGGCATTTAAGGTCTTGTCATATCCTTGATCACTATTCCATACCTTCGTGGTAACGAAGATCTCTTCCCTAGGCACACCTGACTGACGAATACCGCGTCCTACCCCTTCTTCATTTTCATAAATCATCGCAGTATCAATACTCCGATAACCTAGACGCAGTGCTGTTGCTACCGCTTCTGCTACTTCATGTTCTTCGGCTTTCCAGACACCCAATCCAAACCAGGGCATTTGGACACCATTATTTAGAGTCACGGTATCAGAAAGTGTTTGGGGTAATGTCATATTCCCTATTCCCTCCTTATGTTATCTCATGGTGAAAGTGTAGGTACACAATCTTCCTCACTCTGTTTATACCCGACAGATATGAGGAATAAAACCCTACCAGTTTGCTATTACCACATATCGATATATATACACTTATTGCAGATAAAAAAAATATAAAGGTAAACCTTGACCATTCGATCCTTATCTCCCACGTAGAATCGCTGTCCAGCATTAATCATCCAACTAAACAACCGGATCATCCGCCATCCCTTTATACTTTGTTACAATTTTCCTTTCTTATTCTCCCTTGTCCGTTAAACACCTTCAACCATCACCTTTATACTTCTTAGCACCCTTCTTGTTCCTATCGCAGTTCACTCTGAAACGTCTGTACTTGGGTATAAGATATGATCTGATCTCCTCTTCCATATCGATTTTCGCACCAAGCACATATAATTCCTTTACACTAGTATCCTCGTGATACCACTTCTTTACTTTCTTTTGCTAAAAGAAATCTATCGGTAAAATCAACTGACCAGTCAAGCGAAAATATGCAAGGATCAAGAGGAATACTATAAAGATAGCAAGGAGACTCACTGCGAACCAACTTTTCCCCTTCTTCTTTGGCGCTACTCTATTGTGACGAGCCGCATACCGTCGCCAACCAGGGGAGGATATTTTTTGCAACTTCAACTCTATGTCTTCCCTAGTTTCCTCTTGTTCAGGCTCTGATTTTGAAACCGCAATTTCTCTTGCATAGGCATTCTGCGAAAGCCTTTCATAGGCTTTTCTCACTTGCCAAAAGTGTCGCTCTGCTGATGGAGAAGGGTTCACATCAGGGTGATACTTCCGCGCCAGACGGCGATACTTCCGCTTAATCTCAAATTGCGTCGCATCTGGAGAAACTCCCAATATCTCATAATCATCTCTCATACTGACTTCCCTCCGGGACCTTATCAGAAAAATCTCCACGGGAGTTCGTCCGTGGAGATTTTTCCTTAGATCGCGAATTAATGAACGCCAGAAGCAACCGCTGTAGGCTTCTCACCAAAATCTACGGAGAGAGCGAGAACTTCTGCCACATCCATCGTTTTCACTTCATCCTCTACTTCTTTTGCCTTCGTCCCATCACTCATCATCGTTAAGCAATAGGGGCAGGCACTTCCAATAACGCTAGGTTGGACAGCAAGGGCTTGTTCTGTTCGAGCTGTATTCACCCGGACACCGGATTGCTCCTCAACCCACATCATTCCGCCACCAGCACCACAACACATGCCGTTCTCCCGTTTCCGCTCCATCTCTACTAATTCAACACCAGGGATCGATTTTAGGATAAAGCGAGGGTTGTCAAACTCTTCATTGTAACGACCCAGGTAACAGGAGTCATGATAGGTAATACGCTCTTTCACCTCATGAACAGGCTTCAAGCGACCCTCACGCATCAGGTGCGCCAACAATTGCGTATGATGGTATACCTCGACGCCTTCTAAACCAAAGTCAGGATACTCATTTTTGAAGACATTATAGGCATGGGGGTCCGCCGTGATAATCTTCTTCACACCGTGCTTCTCAAAGGTAGCGATGTTGTCCATTGCTAGTTGTTGGAACAAAAATTCGTTACCCATCCGGCGGGCGGTATCGCCAGAGTTTTTCTCCTTTTTGCCAAGTGTAGCAAACTTCACACCAGCATGGTTAAGAAGTTTTACCAATGCACGGCTGATCTTTTGACTCCGGTTGTCGTAAGAGCCCATGGACCCTACGAAGAAGAGGTATTCAAATTCCTTCTCTTCTTTTACCGTTGGTGCAACCAGACCTTCTTCTAAGCCCTCAGTCCATTTCTCCCGATCCTTACGGCTAAGTCCCCAAGGATTCCCTTGACGTTCAATGTTGTTAAATGTCCGAGTAGCCTCGGCTGGCATCTCACCTTGGGTCATCACCAAGTGACGACGCATATCGATAATTTTATCTACATGCTCGTTAGATACAGGACAAGCATCTTCGCAGTTGCGGCAAGTAGTACAAGCCCAGAGCTCTTCTTCTGTGATGACGTCGCCAATCAAGTTGACTGGATAGTCATAGGAACCATCCTCTTCCTTCGTTACCGCTACTTCCGTTGCAGTATTTGCACCAGCAAAGGCAAAGGCAGGCATCCATGGGCTCTTAGAAGTAACAGCAGCCCCTTTTTCCGTCAAATGATCCCGCATCTTGACCAAGAGGTCCATGGGGGAGAGCATCTTCCCAGTCACCGCTGCAGGACATACATTGGTACAACGACCGCACTCTACACAGGCGTATAGGTCGATCAATTGTTTTTGATTGAACTGCTCAATTTTATTCTTACCATACTCCGTAATGGACTCATCTTCAAAGTCGATAGGAGTTAGTTTAGCTGGAGGTCCTTGACGCTTCAATAACGTGTTAAGGGGTCCAACGAGCAAGTGAAAGTGCTTCGACTGTGGAACATATACAAGGAAAGAGAATACTACCAAAGCATGAACCCACCAGAAAACATAGAATATCGCTTCTGCTGCTCCTGCTGGCATCCAACTAAAGAGCATGGACAAGGGACCCGATATCGGGGTTGCCCATGCAGGAAGGGTGTGACCCTGCCATACATGTTCAAACCCTGCGCCAAGCAAAATGGAGAACATAAGCGGAATCAAGAACAAATAAACTAAACCCGCTTTAAAGCCGCGCTTTAAGCGTGCCAACTTCTCGATATAGCGTCGATAAAAAGCATATAGTGTTGCTGCTAGAACAGAGAAAGTGGTAATCTCCTGCAACAGAGTAAAAACAGGATACGCTGGTAGCGGCAAATGATACTTGCCACCGGTTAATCCTTTAATGAAAAGATCCAGTGCACCAAATTGAATAAGAATAAAGCCATAAAACATAACAACGTGCATCCAACCGCTCTTTTTATCCTTCAAGAGCTTCTTCTGACCAAAAACATTGGTCCAAAATGATTGCCAATCCGTCTTCAAATCCGCAGGTTGTCCTAATTTGACATACATATAACGGCCATAGACCGCCCTCGCAAACAGGAAGAACCCATAACCGAAAACGGCTAGGAAGAGGATGAGGTTGATTGTTTGAAAAGTCAATGTTCCCACTCCCTTGCTCCGGAATTAATCGATGCGCGCCTTTTTTAGATCAACGCATCGGGAAGGGTTGCTACTCTACTTTTGGAACCTAGCACATAGGCCCTATCTACCAATGATAGCGGTTTCAACCCTTCGATTGATCGTTTGATTTGTCTTTGTGATTATTGTAGCACAAAATGAGTGGGCATTCATTCAATAATTTGACTTCCATCCAATTACTATATCTCTCAAGCCTCCCTCAATCACATCATACATCATCAATCCCCTTTTCGTAATCAATCATTTTGTGTAATCTCTCATCAATTAAGATTCGTCCAAACACCTTAGGTATTTAACGGTGTTTAATCTTGACTTGAATTTATGTGATCTACTTAAAGGTAGCAAGCAAGACTCTCTGTTCGAGTCTCAAACCTTTCAATTATGTAAGACAACTGTAAGTTAAATCGATAGTTACAGAGTCATCGTTCAACTACACTCGAGAAATCAATAGTTTTTCCGCGTGCCAGTAAGAGGGGATTTAATTGAAATGAAATCCTGACGGTTAATCCTTAGATTTTTCTGAACGCGTCAATTATTTGCAACAAAATTCTCAGAAACTATTGTGGTCATTATTAAAACAAGGAAGGATTGATTAGATGAACTTTGTTAACCCGGCTCATGTCAAAAATCATAATATGAGCATCCGTTTCCCTGAGTTTTCTATGTCCATAACCAAATCGCATAAGATAGAATTCTTGGATCTCCGTAAGGAAAACAAAGATCGAATACAGATTATCGCGGCTATGATACAAGACACATATTCTCGAAAAGCAGAACGTAAAAAATTGCATGTATGGACTCGTGATCAAATAGCAAAAGTGATTGAAAAATATTCAAGTTGTTGTGCAATTTTAGTAAATCATGACACGAATCAAATAGACGCTACTCAAACGATGGTTCCTCCACATGTAGTACAGGGGAACCCTTTCATAAGATTTGCATCAATTGGATTTCATACTAATTTATTAAATAACAAGAACCTGTTACCTTATGCTTTACAGCTCCATCATGCTTTAATGAAGCATTTGGCTTCATTTAATTTATGGGCGAAGATACCCTATGACGACAAAGTATTATCCTCCTTATCTATGAAAAATGGATATAAACCTGTATCTGATTCTATTTTAGTAAATGAACTGCTTCATGCTACGGGTTATTCAGCAGAAACGACAATACACGAAAGTGGTATCGTGTTGGTACACCACCCACATAAGAAGTATGTTGAAAAAGTGATTCTTCGTCAAAGGGAATTATAAAAATCGATTTACTCGATGTCATTTGCACTGAAAAATAGTAAACAAAATGGAATATATTTTTATGCTCGTTTCTTGTTGAAGGGTGGGGGAAATTTGAGTGTCTTTAAAGATTTATGGTGGTACTTTAAGTTGGAAAAATCGAATTATCTAATGGGGATAGCTATGTTTGTTGCTATTTGCCTCTTACAAGCCATCCCACCGTATGGAGTTCGGATGGTGCTAGATACCATCGCTAAGAACACGATCACTACTAAGGATTTAACGTACTGGTCATTAATTATCTTAGCATCAGGTCTGCTCACTTATGGGTTGGGATTTTACCGACGAGTCAAACTGTTTGCTTCCGCAAATCGATTAAGTAAATTACTACGGAATCGCTTATACGACCATTTTACCAAAATGTCCCCTCAATTTTTTCATAAGTATCGAACAGGCGATTTAATGGCTCGTTCTACTAATGATGTTCAAGCAGTTTCTTTAACTGCAGGTGAGGGCGTCCTTACTCTTGCAGATTCAATTATTCAGGGTGGACTCGTTATCCTCATCATGGCTTTTTTTATTGACTGGAAGTTAACCGCAGTATCTTTGTTACCTATGCCTGTTTTGGCTTTGTTAACGACCAAATATGGGCGTTTATTACATAGGCGTTTTCATGATGCCCAAAAAGCATTTTCGTCTATGAATGATAGAGTACAAGAAAATATTTCTGGGATTCGGGTGGTTAAATCATTTGGAAAAGAAGAGGCAGAAAAGAAGCAGTTTGAACAGATAGTGGAAAATGTAGTTCACAAAAATATAGCTGTAGCCCGTATAAATGCTTTATTTGATCCTACGATGATGTTTATTGTTATGTCTTCCTTTTTCCTAGCCGTTGCTTTTGGATCGACAGAAGTACTTCATGGATCGCTATCGATTGGAGAACTCACTCAGTTTATTTTATATTTAGGCCTGTTAATTTGGCCAATGCTAGCTTTTGGTTGGCTATTCAACATCGTTGAACGAGGACGTGTTTCTTATCATCGGATTGAAAATTTACTTCAAACCGAGCCTCCTATTCGCGAGAAACCAGACGCACTAATAACTGTTCCAAGTGGAGCTATTCACTTTCATATTCCGACCTTTCACTATCCTGATATAGAATCTGCTGCGTTAAAAGAGATCGATATCCATGTAGAAAAAGGCGAAACATTAGGTATAGTTGGTAAAATTGGCAGTGGTAAAACAACACTACTTCGTCTCTTATTACGTGAATTTGAATCTAAGCAAGTAAATATCTCTATCGGGGGCGTTCCGATCAGAGACTTTAAGCTATTTGCTTTACGGGAGGCGATTAGCTATGTTTCTCAAGATCCAATTCTGTTCTCAGCAACGATCGCAGAAAATATGGCATTAGGTAAGCCCGAGGCAACTCAAGATGAGATTGAAAGCGCAGCTAAAGTGGCTTGTATTCATGAAGATATTCTTAATTTTAAGGATGGCTATAACACCACCATAGGGGAGCAGGGTGTGACACTATCGGGAGGACAGAGACAACGACTGTCGATTGCCCGTGCCCTCTTGCAAGACTCTGAAATCCTCATTCTTGATGATTCTTTGTCGGCAGTAGATACAAGGACAGAGCACGCTATCTTGCAATCTCTTCGAGAAAATAGGAAAAACAAAACAACCTTGATCTCTGCCCATCGGTTAAGTTCAGTAGAAAAAGCCCATCAAATTATTGTATTAGAAGAAGGCAAGGTAAAAGCATCTGGTACCCATCATGAACTTATCCAACAAAACGAATGGTATAAACAAATGGTTGATCGTCAACAGTTGGAATCCTTGATCTTGGAAGGGGGAGGAATGTCAATTTGATGATAAAACGGCTTGTTTCCTATCTAAAACCATATCAGAAACGTGTTTGGATAGCTTGTGTTGCTTTATTAGTGGCTACTCAAGCCAAGATGATGATTCCGGTTATAGTAGCTCACTTTATTGATGATCACTTAAGACCACGAGATGTATCTGTAAAAGTAATTTGGTTGTACGGAATAGCTGTGTTGCTCATACAACTAATAGCCGTAGTGATGCAATATATCCATCTTGTTTCCTTTCAATCCATTGCTCAATGGGCAGTCAAACAATTACGAATCGATGTATTTGGAAAGGTACAATATTTAAGCCAATCTTTTTTCGATCGTACTCCAATTGGGACCCTTGTTTCACGCGTAACGAATGATACCGAAAATGTAAATAGTTTATATGTATACGTGTTATCCACCTACATAACTGGCATCATTACTGTTATTACTGTTTACATTTCCTTGTTCATGCTTGATGTCCAACTGGCAACATGGACATTGGCTCTATTGCCTATTATTTTTATCGTTATCTACTGGTACCGAAAACTAACTGCTAATCTATATCGCATCTCTCGCAGCAAACTAAGTGAGATGAATTCTAAGTTAAACGAATCCATCCAGGGAATGAACATCATTCAGGCTTTAAGACAAGAAAAGCGATTTCGTAAAGCCTTTACCACTGCAAATAATGAACATTATCATTCAACAATGATAAACATCAAGTTGGCAGGGCTTATGCTTCGACCTGCTATGCAACTACTCTGTATCTTTGCTATTGTAATTGCGTTAAACTACTTTGGATTTACCTCCCTTTCAACATCGGTCAAGATTGGCGAGGTGTTCGGCTTTATAAACCTATTGGAACGCATCTTTGAACCCATCTATAAAATGATGATTCAACTCTCGCAAGTGCAGAATGCAGTGGCATCTGCTGAAAGGGTGTTTGATTTATTAGATCAAACCAATCATTCCCCACAACAACTAGGGCACGAACAACCCAACATTAAATCAGGCAGAATTCAATTTGACAATGTTACTTTTTCTTATGACGATAAAAATACGGTCCTAAAAGATGTCTCCTTTGCTATAGAACCCGGTCAAACAGTAGCCTTGGTCGGTCATACAGGAAGTGGAAAGAGCTCAGTTATTAACCTGCTTATGCGTTTTTATTCCCCTAATCAGGGGGCCATTACTATTGATAGTCAACCGTTAGTCCAGTTTGATGAGAGGGAGTTACGAAATAAAATGGGACTTGTAATGCAAGATCCGTTTTTGTTCACAGGTGACATCTATAGCAATATCCGTTACCATGACGACATAATCACAGACCAACAAGTTCTTGAAGCTGCCCAGCTGGTACAGGCGACTCCGTTTATTAATAAAATGCCCCATCAGTTTCATGAATTGGTAGGTGAACGGGGGACTAGCTTTTCCAAGGGGCAACGGCAACTAATCTCTTTTGCCCGTACCATAGCAAAAAATCCTAAAATACTCATTCTTGACGAAGCAACTGCCAGTGTGGACACAGAAACAGAAGAATCTATCCAGGTTGCTTTAGAGAAAATGAGGGCAGGTCGGACTACCATTGTTATTGCTCACCGACTTTCAACGGTTCAGGACGCAGATGTTATTCTTGTTTTGCATCGTGGGGAAATTGTAGAGCGTGGAAATCATCAGGAATTACTGAAACAACAAGGGCTATATCATAAGATGTATTGTTTACAAAATCATGCTACCCTCCATCATGCAACCTGACCTAGTTTTGCTCTATTCCGAAGCGGGATCATATAATTGATCCTAGAAGCGTACGTAGGTCAACTCCTCATGGTGCTCTTTGGCCCATGCTTTCCGGTGCTTGTTGGAGCGAATTATGGATTAATAATCATTGCACAAATAAAAGAGACCACTGTCCAATTATTGGACAGTGGTCTCTTTTATTTTGATTAACGATGTGAATTTCCCCGCCTAGTTTAGGTTATTCATTCACGATATGATGATAATACATAATATGTAAGTCTGCGAAAGTTTTGTCTTACAGCCCCCAAATTCGTTGATTCTCGAAAAAGTATGCGGTAGGAGAGCGTCAAGTTTCTAACATCGCTTAGAAAGAGGTGCTCATCTATTCAATTGAATAAAATTACTTAGACATCCGTCTCTCCAACCCATGAACGATAATGGTAGATAGAAAAACGGTCCCATGAGGATCAGATTAGATCAATTCTTAGTTTTAAACTCAAAGTAACCTTCGTTTATCCACCACTCTCTACACATCAGTCGGGCGACCCCAAAATGAGTTTTTTGGATTTCTGGGAGATTTGGTTTTAGTAGGATTTTTGCATCGATCTATGATCCCTATGATCACTTTTCACATACCACCTTACTGGTTCTATCTACCATAAGTTTTAATAGTCTGATATACTGGGAATTGGGAATGTTTTGATTCGGAGAAATCCCCGGGCGGCGTAGGTCGATAGCCTCGAAGTTAGGAGGTGAGGCCTATGTCGGGACAAGAAGTGATTTCGTTGCTTACGTTGCTACTTCTCGCCGCAACATATATGGACAACAAAAAAAAGTAATTGCTCCCGGGGCACCAACCTAGAAGCGATTACTCTCTCTTAGCCCATCGGCCTACTTTTTGTCCGGTGGCCATCCGATTATTCCCAGCCAAGGTGCGCTAACACCTTGGCTTTACTATTGTACCCATTCCATAACTCCAGTATTACAAAAGTCACTGATTGTCTTGATACGTATATCGTATCACTTTTTTCGTTACAGTCAACCGTGATCCTGCCCTTTATTGTTCTGTATAGGGTAGAAGTTGTCTTCATCCAATTCTGGATATATTGGAAAATTGCAAATAACATTCTATTTAATTTTTCAACTTAAGTCAATATTTAAGCCGGGTTCCTTTATGCTTACCTATTATTTATTTTTAATTTCTAGTGATTAATTGTATTTTTTCTTTTTTATATAAAAATATGGGTGAAATTGAACATATATAATTGCTGCCAATATAATAATTAACGCTGAAATTTGTAAAACTGTAAGCTCTTGAGATAGGATAAATACATCCATAGTAGCTACTTGAATTAACACAAGGTTGTTAAGCACGCTACTTTCATATGCTTTTAAAGTTTTTTGCGTCAATGTCCACAAATAGAAGGCCAGAGCTCCACTTACTATTCCCAACCATATTAGTATCCAGATCAACATAAGTGAAATGTGCGGAACACCACCTCGGAAAAAACCTACTACTATCATAAAAATTGCCCCAATAAACATCGGGCCTATTACAAGATTTTCAGCTTTAACTGTTTTATTAGTAATAAAGTGTCGAGTTGCCGTAAGGTTAATGGTATAACCGATGGAGGAGAGGATGACTAATCCAATTCCGATGAGGTTACCAGCTTGGAATTGCCATGGGTAATAATAGAGCAGGATGCCAAAAACACCCAGCAAAACTCCACGATTTTTTACTTCTCGAAGCCATAACAAGTCTACTAAAATCACAAATAGATTATTACCTACACTAAGTAACATACTGGTTTGAGTAGGTGAAATAAAAAATTGGCCTGCATATTGTAGCCCCTGGGCCATTAAGTACCCAGCAATCCCCAATAGCAAATAATGTTTAAACCTCATTCTGGATCTAATAGATATAGGGGTTGAGTGTTTTTTTATAAACATGAACAACATTAACAATGTACTAGCTGCAATTGTGTACCGTAAGCCTGCCAGCATATATGGATCGATTCCTTCTCCAAAGGCAAGTTTATTTAAAATATAAGAAGCAGACCATAAAAAAGTCACAAAAATAGCAGCAATAATCGCAATAAATCGTGTCATTCACATATCACCTTTAGATTAAATTGTCTATACCAAAAAATTTTTTACAGAAAGTCTCTTCATATTATAAACGCCCACTTATCACAAAACTGGGAGCTATAAAACAACGTAAAGGGACAGCCGTTAATACAGCAGTTAGAGTATATTTTCAATTTTATCGGAGTCAACTTTGCGGGTCATGTGATTGGTAAAGGAAGAAAGCCTGAAGATATTGAACAGGATTCCAAGGCTCTCACAGCCATAAAAAACCTAAGAGCCAAGCTTGAAACTTACAATTGATTAATCCATTGAAATCTACATAACTATAGACCCTCACCTTCGGTGGGGGTCTTTATCTCATTTAGGTACAGCCTCTTGAGATAGATAAGGGCGTCCCTCATTACTAAACCCCTCTGAGTCTCAAGAGAGTGGAAATAAAAAAGCGACCGCTTATGAATTCTCCATAATTTCGTTAAGTGCTTTCAAATTCTTTTTCTTTTCTTGGTAGCGACGAAAAACCTCCTGCATAACCTTTTCATAATCACCTTGGTCATAAGCATCAATCACCCAACGATCCTTAATGGTTACCTTAAACACTTGTTGTTTATCCGAGTTTCTCATTTTCGCCTTTAAATAACGTTGTACTATTGTACGACCCTGTGAAAAATAGATTTTATAAGCTTTTTCTTCTCCTAAAATCCAATAACAACACTCCTAATTAAGAGAATTTGAAAAGTGTCCATTAATATAACCAATCAGCGTCGCGCTCAGCTGGTTCTACTATCTTTATATCATCTATCTCTGATTCAACCCAAGCTATGAATTCATCATAGTCTGAGGTTGAAAAAATGACTTTTCCCTCTGGCTCATGAAGCTTCTTAATGTACCTTTTCGGGGGGGTTGCGCAAAAACACCCAAAATGCTCTTCATGCTGGGCTTCAAATCCTTTCGAAGCACCTATCTTTTGTCCCGAGGATTGGAAGCGATGCACATGATTAAAAAACGACAGATTTCAGCCCTAGGGACCTCTGTCGTTGAAGAAGTTAATTTCATACATAATCTCTTTAATCTAGCAGCTTAGATCCTTCTGTTAAAGGGGGACAGCTGCTTTTCTTCGTTTTTCGCACCAGAACCTTCTTCACGAAGGTCATTCGTAGCCGCCTTCTTATATATAATTTGAATCAGATACCAAAATGGTTTTAATGGATTGTATGTCTACTTTTTTTGTTTGTAAATTTTCAAGGGCAATTTGAAAGTTTTCAAGGGGTATTTTATCTGTAATTAAATTTGATAATTCTGGTAAATCCATTGCGCAAGATAATGCCTTCTCCATCATATGATGTGCTTCTCCTGTACCTATAATCGTAATCCCTTTGGATAGGAGTTCAAAAGGTTTAATCGTAAACTGATAGGTATGATCAAATCCCATAGGTACCAACCTGCCTCCTTTTCCAATCAGTGGATATGCCCATTCAAGTTGATTCCCTATCGCATCAAAAATTACATCAAATTTTCTTCCCTGATTAATGCGTAGAACTTCTTCTATAGTTAAGCTTTGAGGAGGATACACATAGTTTGCTATTTTTTTTGCAGCCTCTGTTCTAAATGCCCCGATTTCTGTTGCAACTGTTATTCTAGAGAGTTTTCGAGCCATTAATTGAACTAATAACCCAATTGGTCCTGATCCTAAAACTAAAACAGATTCATCAGGTCTTATATTCGCTTTTTCTATCACGTTTAACACACACGCGAGTGGTTCAATTAAAGTGGCTCTTTCCCATTCCATAGAATCAGGCAATTTATACATAAACCGATCTTCTCCCACGTAATACTCTCCAAAAGTACCATGAGCGCCAATTCCTAATTGCCAATCATCAAACTCTTCACAATAACATGTTAACCCTTTTCTACAATAGTAACATGTCCCACAAAATTGGGTAGGGTCAATAACTACCCGATCTCCTACTGTTATATTCCTTACATTTGCTCCCACTTCTACCACTACACCAACTGATTCATGTCCCATAATCATATTGGGTGCAGCATACATTTTCCCCTGTAGTACGTTTAAATCTGTTCCACATATTCCGGTTCCATATATTTTGACTTTCACATTATTCCTTTTTTGTATTTCAGGCTCTTTTACATTTTGATATTCTAATTGTCTATTTTCAGTCCACACTAATGCTTTCATAATATGTCACCACTCCGTTTCCAATAAATTGCGTCTAAAAGTTTTTGATGTAATGTCATGCTAGAGGCTGCTATACATGATTGTTGATTCTCATAGCTAAGATCCATTAACAGTGTTTCATCTAAAGATTTTCCATATGCATCTGTAATAATGACTCCTGCTTTTTTGGCTAAAAATACACTTGCAGCTATATCATATGGAAAGAGATGTAGTACCTGACCATTGCCTACTCGCTTAAAATCTTTTAGTAGTTCTGGACGATCTTTAAGTAATCGGTTTCCAACATCCACATATGCATCCATCTGCCCTGTAATAATTCTAGAAATGGAATAGGAGGCACTATTAAATAAAAATACACCGCCCTTATTCGCTGATGCATCAATTAAATGTCCATACGTTTCTATCATTAATTGCGTAGGATGACCATTAAACTCAAAACTCCAAAACATATGTTCTATTTCTTTATCTTGACCTAGATTTGGTAATGGCATGTGATAACCTTCAAATTCTATAGAGTCTGAAAATATATCACTATACATATAATTTCCTGTTTTAAGTTCCATTAAAAGAGCGTATTCAGTATCTTTTATTTTAGCTCCATCTCTATAACTCGCTAGGACAATTGATATACATGACATTTCTAATCCTGCAGCTGCAGGGCGAGTACCATCAATTGGATCTATAATTAGGATGTAAGCTGGATTTTCTCCAAAAACTTTTAAACCACCGTCCTCTGTGTAAAGTGCAATAGGCTTTTTTTGATCTGATATATATTTTACAATTGCATGTTCTGCAACCTCATCAATATGAAATTGAGCATCTCCACCTGGAGAATAGCCATTCACTATACGATTTTTTAGTGTCCCTTTTTGGTTGTTTACTTGCGTATATACATACTTGCCTAATTCAATGATATAGTTTTTCATTATATCTCCTCCATTAATTTTTCTAATTTAAAGCATAATTCCTCTGCCTCACTAATAGTAATAGTAAGAGGCGGACGAATTTTAAATACATTCCCGTATCCATATCTGGATGTTCGAATAATGATACCGTGATCCATTGCACGCTTCGCAATATAGTTTGTTAACTCCAGATCCGGTTCAAGGTTCTCTTTCATGATTTCTACCCCGATCATTAATCCTACACCCCTAACATCTCCAATAAACCTATATTTCCCCTTCAATTTCTCTAAATATTCCATAATATAATTCCCTACTACAGTCACATTCTCTAAAAACCCAGGCCTTTGTAAAATATCAATGGTAGTACAAGCCGCTGCAGAAGCCATAATATTAGAACCATATGTAAATGAATGATGGTGACCAGGCATACCTGCATATTTTTCCTCAGCAAGGATAGCGGCTACTTGAAACCCAGTTCCACCTAATCCTTTTGCTACCGTCATCATGTTAGGTTGTACACCAAAATAATCCGCAGCAAACATTTTTCCCGTTCTACCAAATCCAGTTTGTATCTCATCAAAAATTAATGTAATATCTTGTTCTTCACATAATTTTTTGAGTGCTTGAAAATATCCTTCAGGAGGAACTATATTTCCGCCGTTTCCAGATATCGGCTCTACAATAATAGCAGCAACATTCCCAGTACTTGCATATTCAATAAAATCATGAATTCGCTCTACACATAACATGCCACAAGAATTAGGCTCTTGATTATAAAAACAACGCAAACAATATGGATCCGGTACTTGCAAGCCAAATGAAAATTGTGGTGGAAACGGCTCCCTACGAAAGGCATTCCCTGAAAGTGCTGACATCATATAAGTTTGTCCTAAATGACTACGGAACAAAGAAATCACATCCCGTTTACCAGTATTATACTGTGCCATTTTTATAGCACCTTCATTTGCAGCAGAACCGCTACTGACTTTCGGGTGCACTCTTGTCAAATTATCAGGAGAAATTTCAACAAGTTTTGTTGCTAAAGTATTTACAGCATCTGTTTGATACGAAGACGTAACATGTATCAGATTATCCATTTGATTTTTTACTACATCTATTACCTCTTTATTTCCATATCCCAAATTCAAATTAAATGTTGCCGATGCACAATCAATGTATTGTTTACCATCCTGATCGTACAAATATATTCCCTCCCCTCTTTCCATCACCACAGAATCCACTTTGTAATATAAATGATTGGGGGATACTGCATCTTTTACTTTGCTTTCCATTTTTATACGCTCTCCATTCTCTTCATTAAATAAGAACTTGACTTTAAAATAAAAGCCATCCTCATTTATGTGTATAAAGTCATATTACTTTTATATATGGTTTCAACTTTACAATTTAAAAGACACTACGAATAAGTCCACCATCGATTTGGTATTAGGTCAATAAAATGGACCCAAGAAATTGAGGCTGCAGAGGACAGTCGATCATAGTAAAGGCGTTCGTACTGCCGATTATTTATTTATTATTTATATCAATTGTGACAAAATCAAATTCAGCTATAAATCCTTTCTTTTTAGGGCTACAAGCATATATCCCGCATTGAAATGATGTATCATTTGTATCCTCTATTAAATGGGTAACACGTAATTGTTCCCACGACTGTTTAAGACTCTGTAAACTATCTTCTTTCTTTTTATCACTCTCCAAATATTCCACAAAATAATCTCCGGCTTTTCTACGAATACGTAAGTATATATCTGAATGTTGTTTTTTATATACCTGTGTGGACCAATCTGAGTATCCTTGATTCGTAACAACTACTCCCAACATACTCTTTTCAGTTGTAATATATTCGATAGATGTTTTTAACCAACAATTTTCTGAAAAGCGAATCATTAACCCCGCTTGATCGTATTGATTCATAGGAGTTGATAAAACACGAGTAGTGATTGTTATATCTTGATTGCATTCCGTATATAGAAAATGTCCATTATCTGCAGAAAATCCAACATGCGTTTTTTGCCAATAGTCTGTTTTTCCATTAGGTTCGATGTATAACTTATCAGTATTTTGATGAATCCCCCACACTTGAGGGAGATAATCCCAAGATACAGCAATGGGTTCTCTATTTTTTTGAAACTTTCTCCAAATAATCGATGAGTTTCTCATGTATATTCTGACCTTTCATGTTAAGATGCATGTTTCTTCTCAAATACATTTTTTCACGATAACACTTTTGCAGATATTAAGTCAATATCTGCTGAATCGATTAATTTCACCTCTTTTACCTCAGCTTCCACTTGCACTATGAATCCCTCATAGTCTGATGTAGAATAGATCACCATCCCATCTTGCTCATGAAGCGCCACCCAGGCAATGACCCTAACAGGATCCGCGATATACTGTGTTCACTGGTCAGGCTCAAAGAACTGCCCATCCTGAGTCCCTTCACTCTTATTTTCCAATCTAACAAGGTCATCATTTCACCCACTTCTTTTTACAAGTTTAAATTCAGGATCACATCATCCATATCGTCCTATGTAATGCCGATATATCGAAGCGTCACCGATGGTGCTGAGTGGTTAAAGATCGATTGCAACAGGAAATATCGATGCCAGCTTTGTAGGTATGGTAACCAAAACTTTTTCGTAAGCTATGCGTCCCCGATTTTCTCTTTTATCCCTATCGAACGAGCAGCCAAATTGATTATCTGGTGCGCACGTTGTCTGGTAATCGGCTTTGTCCCTTGCCTCGACTTAAACAAGTAATCATCCGGATTTTGGGCACCCAACTTCTTCTATGTACAACTCTATTGCTTTGAGTACATTCTTGCCAAAGGGAAAACGTCCCGCTATACTCAGACCGACAAAAAGTACCGACTCTGTACATTCTAGGAACTTTAGAAAGGGTTGTATCTTAGTTGAAACAACAATGGACAAAAGAAGAACTTATTCAGCATTTCGTTTTACTCGAACCAGAAAAGAAATTAGTAGAAGCAAAGCGCACTAACTCTCAACTAACATTTGCGGTTCTATTTAGATATTTCCAACAAGAAGCCTGTTTTCCTGAAAACACTAAGTCAGACAATTGAACGCTATCGATCTGACATAAGAAAAATATTTGGGTTTCGGGAGCGTATAGAAATAGGATTTTTCGAGAAAATAAGGTTAAACAAATATTGTTTTTCGAATGATTATATTTTACATACTAGGAGTGAATAAAAAATAATGAATACAGAGTTGCATTTACAAAGTACAACATCATTATATAATGGTGTTAAAATTCCTTGGCTTGGACTAGGTACATTTGCGTTAAAAGACAGTTCTCCCATAAAAAATGCCATCCAAATCGGATATCGTAGCATAGATACCGCATCCATTTATGGAAATGAACAAATTGTTGGCGAAGGCATTCGACAAGGGATAGAAACGGCTAATATATCGCGTGCGCAATTGTTTGTGGCTTCAAAGATTTGGATCACTGACCAAGGGTATGATGAAACACTGGCCGCCTATGAAAAAAGTATTCAGAAATTAGGTGTGAACTACCTAGATTTATACGTAATTCATTGGCCTGTAAAAGAAAAATACAAAGAGACATGGCGAGCACTAGAAACACTTTATAAACAAGAGCGGGTACGCGCAATAGGAATCAGTAATTTTCAAATTCATCATATAGAAGATATTATGGAAAGTTGTGAAATAAAACCTATGGTGAATCAAATTGAATATCATCCACTCTTAACACAAAAGAATCTATATAGTTTTTGTTACAAACAAGGTATTCAATTAATATCAGCATCTCCATTTATGAAAGGACAATTACTAGATAACCCGATTCTGCAAAACATTGCAGCCAAGTATAATAAAAGCGTTGCCCAAATTATTCTACGATGGAATGTACAAAATCATGTCATTCCCATTCCAAAGTCATCCTCAAAAGAAAGAATTCTTAGCAATGCGAACATATTTGATTTTCAATTAAAACAAGAGGATATGGAACTCATTTATTCTTTAAATCAAAATCATCGTATTGGCCCAGATCCAAATAATAGTCATACTTTTTTAAGTGTCTATCATGAATGGAAACAAGAAAAAATAACCGCGGAAGAAGCAATGGAACGTATAAAAATGGATCCTATTATATTTTACAAAAGAGTGAGCGAATTAGAATATTGAAATAACAGGCTCTGGTGCAAATATAACAAGAACAGGATGAATAACAAGAACAGGATGAATAACAAAAGCTTCTTACTAGGATCTTATTTTACGCGGTGAGACCTAAAAACGACATCTTTCACGCCACGAAATGGATCGGTCTGTTTCATGACTAAAAAGAGTCAGTAAAAGACGATAAAATCAAGTTGAAATGGGTAAACATCCCCGATCAAGATGGGACTTATGATGTGTATCGAAATGGTGATCTATTAGGTAAAGTGAACGGGAATGAATTTATTGATACCAATGTGAAAAAGAATGCGAAGTACCAATACAAGATTAAAGGTTCAAAAAAGATTCCAGATGCTGAAATAATAAAGAAGAAAGAACTTTTAGCAAAGAATAATGTAACCTTCTCTGAGAAGGATGAAGAAATCCTATTCTATGAAACAAAAGAGATTGGAACCATTGTAAAGTCTACGGGGATACCCTGTTCCATTGGAGTGGGCCCCAATAAACTAATGGCTAAGATGGCAGCAGGGATGAAAAAGCCACGAGGGTTAACCGTACTTGAATTGGAAGATGTTCCGGAACGAATGTGGCCACTTCCTGTAAAGAAGCTCTTTGGAATAGGAGATCGGATGGAGCGTCATTTTCATAGAATGGCAATCCGAACGATTGGTGATCTTGCTGCAACGGATCCAAATCTACTTGCTAAACGGTTTGGAGTGATTGGAAGAGTTCTTCACCAGTCAGTCAACGGGATCGATTATAGTCCAGTCGATCCTTATTCATTAGATGGCTGTAAGTCGATAGGTCACCAGTTTACGCTGCCTAAAGATTACGTCACAGAAAATGAAATCAAACTGGTGATTCGAGAGCTTGCTGAAGAGGTATGTACGCGTATGCGGCGTGCTCAGTGTATGGGACGGACGGTTTCCCTTACATTGAGAAGGGGTGACTTTCGTTCGATCCATCGGTCGATTACTTTACCGGATCCTACGAATATTGGCCGATCCATCTTTGAGGCAGCGATGATGTTGTTTCATCGCCACTGGGATCAATCCCCGGTTCGTCTCATTGGAATTACAGTAAGTCAATTGTCTTCGGATCATATCATTCAGCTCAATTTATTTCAGGATGGAGGGAGAAAAAGAGCAACGGTTAGCTGAATCGATAGACGCAATCAGAAACCGCTTTGGTACTCAGAGTATCTTTTTCGCTCAATCCCTATCGGAAGCGAGTGTATTTTCAGATCGTTTGAGTAAAATAGGTGGCCACCGAATGGGATAATTTTGATAGAATAGTAGTGAGGCACCATTTTCCCCAGCTCCTAATCCGGCCACACTGTAATCCTGACAGGGTGGTCCTCCTGCAATAACGTCTACTTCGGGAATGGACTTTATCGGTATTTTTGTAATGTCTCCTTTAACTATGTAGTTACCAAGGTTGTGCCTATAGGCTCCTACCGCATGCTTGTCAAAATCGTTGGCCCATATGATCGAAAAACCTGCTTGTTTTAAACCGACTGCCATTAATCCCCCACCCGCGAATAATTCTGCTACAGTTAATCCATTAGGTGACTTTGCTGGCGTTACGTCAAACATTTTAGCCCTCTTTTGTCCAGGATGCTACTCATAAGTTTAAATTCAGGATCACGTCATCCATGTCATCCTGGGTTATTCCGATATACCGAAGAGTAACCGATGGTGCCGAATGATTGAAAATCGATTGTAACAACGATATATCTACTCCTGACTTATAGGCGTGATAGCCAAAGGATTTCCTTAAACTGTGTGTACCGATTTTCTCTTTTATCCCGATCGAACGCGCAGCGGAATTAATTATCTGGTGGGCGCGTTGCCGAGTGATCGGCTGCGCGCCTTGTCGTGACTTAAACAAGTAGCTATCAGAATTCTGGCTACCCCCGACTTCATCTATATACAATTCGATCGCCTTGAGGACGTTTTTCCCAAACGGAAACCTCCTCCCCTTTTTCGTCTTTTGTTCCCGTAGCTCATAATATGGCTTCGGTTTTCCTCGATCCGTTATCACATCTCCTATCCGTAACTGCAAGATGTCAGAGATACGTAGTCCGCAGTTGATCCCCAATACAAACAACAAGTGATCTCGTGCAGATTGAGCAAGTAGGATCTTCTTGATCGCCTGAATTTGTTTCGGATCACGAATCGGTTGCACAAATTCCACTCTGTTTTCTTCCTTTCACCACTTTAACTAAACATATTATATCATACGATATGTAAAACTTAAATTGAACTTTACAAAAATGACCTATTAAAAAAAGACGACCACCCCAGTTATATCAAGGGATAGCGGCTTTTTAACGAGTTTTACTCAACTATATTGTGTCAAACTCATTAATAGAGCCCATCTGCTGAATCAACGATTCTTATATCTTCTATCTCTGACTCCATCTGCTGTATAAAAGCCTCATAGTCCTGGTTTGAAAAGATAACTTTACCTTCTGGGTCATGGAATGCCCATCCTTCCGTTAGACCTATGAGTATCCTAGTTATATATCCACCAGATTAGATTCAGGGCACTTCCTATTTTCAACCCTCTGTAACTCTTAGTACCAATTTTTCGGCACGTATGTACTAATTTGATTGGTACATTCGTACCGAAAAATTGGTTTTCCTCTTTATTGGGTCCTCAGGCTGATTAGATAAACCCTAAAATAGGTTACCATTTAGGCGGCTTTGTTATGATTTATCATCACTGTTGTTATTATCTGATCATAACAACAGTGATGATACTTTACATAAATGATATTAGGTAAAGTAAAAGCAATTTGGTTTTTACCTCTGGTTTGTCAGAGATACCAAGGGACATCTACAAGTAAAAGACCGCTGTCTAATAGGACAGTGGTCTTTTACTTGGGCACGATGTGGTTTCCCCGCCTGTTTACTATACTATTCATCACTATCCCATTTTATGGTTGGGTTTCCTCTCAATCGCCAGATCTTGGTCAGAAAACATACATCTACTCGAAATCGGCTAGGTGAACGTCCTAACAGGTTTGTTAGAGTTGTTATTTAAAAAAAGGATTTTGAATTATTTTGGCGAAAATTAAAAATAAATCTATAAAAGATGGGGGTTGTTGTGATGTTGAAACTGTTTCAATATAACTGGCAAGTTCGTGATGATTGGTTTACATTGTGCGAAGACATACCGGATGAAGAACTATTAAAGAAACGGGGCGGTGGGTTCCGCAGTATCCTACATAACCTATTTCACATTGTAGATGTGGAATATTATTGGATCTTAGGTTTGCGAGGTGAACCAGTGCCTGAAGAGCCATTGTTTGAGGATTATGCTAGCTTACAAAAAGTGAAAAACCTTTCAGCTCAATACCATGAGAAAGTGAAGCCATTTGTGACATCTTGGACAAATGAAATGGATTCTCGGAAACTTTCAGAAATCAATGAAGAACCAATTAGCACTAGAGACGCAGCATACAGGCGCCGAGTCATTGAATGTACACACGGAGAGATCATACGTCATGTCATTGTCCACGAAATCCACCATATTGGCCAGTTATCTATATGGGCACGTGAAATAGGAAAGGAGCCTGTTTCCGCAAATCTGAGAGGAAGAGGGCTATTCGATAATTAGACTGCCTTTGCCACACCCCTGAACTTGGGAGTTGCACGAAGCAGATTTTTATGCCCTCTGCCGCTGCTATCCGATGGATAGTAGCTCTGCTAATTTCATAGACTTGGCTAATTTCTCGGATGGTCCGATCACCACGAGCGTAAAACAACCGCTACAACACCAGAGTAGTAGTAACTGGCGTTTTTATCTCTGATGTCTGCATAAAAGGTTCCGGTTTTCATATTAGTAAAATTCGCTACATTTTTTAAATTTTTCTAAGAAGTGCAATTACCGCTGGAGGAGTTGCATAGTCTTACATCCAAAGAAGATCGGCTACCGTTACTTTTCTTTCCTGTGCTTTTCTTCACTTTTTTTATTTCATATACTGCCACTTGTACATGATTATCGAGACTAGTGGTTTTAAACTTATGATCGTATTTTCCGTCTTCTGTTTTGAAATACCTCTGGCCGTAGTCTTTATCCGCATAGGCTGGTACTGCACTCACAACCATGAAAGTAAACAGAGCCACAAATAGAATTGCCATTTTTCTTACATTCATCAAAATATCCCACCTTTTCCCAATTTTTAGTCTCGATACACCTAAATTACAGTAAAGTTGTTAATCAAAGACAATTAATTAGAATATTATGAATTATAATGCAAGAACCCTGTCACTCCCTTTTTCTTACCTTGATGGCTATGTGCGATGACCCCAATCCGAGGATAAGGTCATAAATTGTAAAATAGGTTTGTGAGATCCGATCTGATAAAAGTTGTGGCCATCGTTTTTTGCACCAATGAAAAACCCACTGGCGTATATGGGGTCACCGTTAGTTGGCCTATATCTTTTTGTGTTGCCATAAGAAAAGAACCATCGGTTGTCCACTTCGGTCCGACGGTTCTTTTCATGGATAGTTTTAAGATCGGTAGCACTTCTTTAATATGATCCTCCTGAAAGTCCTTATCCCCCGTTATTAAGACATCAGGCTCGGTCAATCTCGGATTGTTGTGGAAGAGTCACGATAGATATTTCAATAACACTGTTAAGATATACTTGAAAACGACTTAGAGCGGAAGGAAGCAACCCCTACAGCATCTTTATGAAGTGTAAGTCAAGCCGCAGTTTTCTGTTTTAAGGAAGAGGATAAGCTTCTATTATGACATAAAAGAGGTGCTCATCCATTTAAATAAATTACTTAGACATCCGTCTCTCTAGCTCATGAACGACAAAGGAAGCTACATCTGGTGCCAGTGTTCCAGGTCCAAAACCTGCATCAAAACCGAGTTCCAACGCCATCTCATGGTTAATTCGCGGGCCTCCGCAGATAAGCAACAGTTGATCCCGGATTCCTTCGGCTTCTGCTAGCTCGACTAATTCTGTGAGGTTTTGGATATGGACACCCTTTTGCGTCACCACCTGGGAGACAAGGAGAGCATCCGCCTTTAGATCCATCGCTTTAGCTAACATCTCTTCATTGGGAACTTGGCTACCAAAGTTGTAAGCGTCAACCTCTGGATACCTCTCTAAGCCGTACTCCCCGTTATACCCCTTCATATTCATAATGGCATCAATGCCAACCGTATGAGCATCGGTCCCTGTACAAGCACCGATAACGACGACCTTACGGCCGATGTGCTCGCGGATAAATTGATTCACCCCATAGAAGTCCAGCCGGGTGGAGTCCACTTTGGGAACACGAATCGTCGAGAAGTCGATGGTATGCGTACATTTACCATAGACAATAAACCAGGTGTACCCTTCTCCCAGATCCGCCATATGATACACCTGGGGTTCCTCTAATCCCATCATCGCCACGAGGCGACGCGCCGCTTCCCGTGCCTCTTCGCCGTAAGGAACAGGGAGGGAGAAGCTAAGCTGTACCGCTCCATCCCCCATGGTATCGCCATAGGGTTTGACTCGCTTCAAATCAATACTTGCCGCTTGTGGATTGTTCATGGAGATCCCACCTCCTCCCGCATGGGAAGGCCGGCTCGCTCGCGAAGCTCGATCTCAAAGGGATTCCAGTACCCCTCTTCCTTTTCCAAGACACCGGAGAGGCCCTTGCCGCCCGTGAGGCCACGCTTTACATCAGCAAACCAGCCGCGTTCCAAGGCGGTAAATAGCCCTACTTTTTCTACTTCTTCTAACATCGCAAGGGATTGATCCAGTACATCCTGGGCTCTTTTTTCAATGCGGCCACCCGGTTTATATTGGATTTCCTCGCCTAGATGACGGAGATTATTGAATACATAACGCGCATTTTCAATCGCGAGCTTTCGATCATGGATATGCGGGGTATGCATCGCCTCGGTCATCATGCCAAGAAGTTGCACCCCTTGGTTGGTCCACATCCCGATCGTGTTAAACAACGCATCTTGGATGTGTCCTTTGAAAATGTTACCCGTCATATGTTTCGTCGGCGGCATATATTTCAGGGGGGCATTCGGAAAGATCTGCCTCGCCATCTGTGCCTGGGCTAATTCAAGAAGGAATCCATCTTCCAGATCCGGATTCATCTCAAAAGCATGGCCAAGCCCCATCTGTTCCGCAGGTAATCCAGCCATCGTGGCAAATTGCTCATTGATAAATTGGGAAGCAAGAACGGTATGCGCCGCTTCCACCGCATCAGCAGTAGTCAGGTAGTTATCCTCCCCGGTATTGATCATAATGCCAGCGTAGCCGTTGATCATGCGGGAAAAAGCCTGATCGATCAGGGTACGTTGCATATTGATATCCCGGAACAAAATGCCGTAAAGCGCATCATTAAGCATCACATCGAGCCGCTCTAGTGCTCCCATCGCCGCAATCTCTGGCATACATAAACCGGAACAATAGTTACATAGGCGAATATAGCGTCCAACTTCCTCTCCCACCTCATCAAGGGCCTTGCGCATAATTCGGAAGTTTTCCTGGGTAGCGTAGGTGCCCCCAAACCCTTCCCTTGTCGCCCCATAGGGGACATAGTCGATTAAACTCTGCCCTGTACTACGAATCACCGCTACGATATCCGCCCCTTGGTGAGCGGCGGATTTCCCTTGAATCGCATCCTCATAGATATCCCCTGTCGCTACAATCACATAAAGATAAGGCTTTCGCCCTTCACCTAAGCGCTCAATACGCTTTTTTCGTTCTTGACGATTGGCCAAAATTCGATCTAAGCCCATCTGGGCCATTTCCTGTCCTTTGGCCGTGATAATTTTCTTATCAACAGGTGGTACCGTTGCTAGATCTAATGTACCCACCGCTACTCTTTCGGCCACCTGTTGAGGTGTGATCCCAAGCTGAACCACTGCATTGAGGACAGCGGTGGAGACTCCTTTGCCCAGAAGGCCCCGTTCCAGTACATGGTCTGTTACCACATTGGGAAGTGGTACCCAGTCGGCATCTACACCATCTACACCCATCAGGCGCAGGACCGTTCGTTCAACCGCTACCGTTGTCCGGGTGCCGATGAAGTGGTCGACACCTGTCGCGATATTCCCCGCCGCTTGTCGTGCACGAACGATTTTCCCCTCATCCAGCCTTAATTTGTTTTCCATCGCACATCCCCCTTCCCCGGTTTGGCCCCACCCGTGGGTATCTCCTCTGCTGAGGTTTTTGTGATTACTCTCTTCCGCGCTTCCTCGATAACCTCACTGGGTAGTCCTAAACTTGTAGCAATAGCCAATGCGTCCTGTGGGAATCCATCCCCAGGCTGCCAAGGCACCAAACGAAAATCCATCCCGTCGAGTAACCACTGTCGCGCTTTCTCTGGTTTTTGTTCCAGTGGCAACTCCCTGTGTTGACATAGTCCCCTTGTCCGATATACTCGGACACCTTTTATTTCTATGGTTTCACGATAATGAGTCGCGTGTATGGCCCAGCCCTTCCCCTTAGAAAGGTGGTAGGTAAGCGCAACGGAGAGGGCCTCTCCTTCTACTGGGTTGGTTCCCCGTCCAATCTCATCGAGTAGCAATAACCCAGCCTTCGGTTCCCCTAACCAGCTTGCTAGACGAGCGACTTCAGCGCCGAAGGTGGAAAGCCCCGCATGGACATCCTGAGCATCCCCAATCACCGCAGTCACCCAAGGTACCAGTGGCATCGTACAGTCCTGAGCAGGCACAAGGAAACCATACTGACCCAAGGAGGCAATCACCCCCACTGTCCGTAGAGCCGCCGTCTTACCTCCCATGTTGGGACCAATCAATACGGTCATCCCTCGCTCTACTCGCACATCGATAGGGGTATAGGTCCGCCCTTCTCCCTTGAGACGTTGCTCCATCACAGGGTGAACACCCCCCTGGATCACAAAGGCATCTCCCTCTGTCGGACGTACTCCTTGCCAGGACTGCGCCGCTCGCATTCGCGCCCAATCCAAATCAAGCTGAGTAATCGCAACCAATACACGGCGTAGGTCTGTGACATGAGGTAGCATGTGTTCTGCTAATCGGCCCAATACTTCCTCTGTCACTCCAGCTCGCTCTCTTTCGACTGCTGCGACCTCTTCCATGTACTTGACGATCTCAAGGGAAGGTAGCGGACGAAAAATGGCTTCAAAGGCGGTTTCCCGTGTTCGTTCTATTCGCGCATCCTGTCGCATGGCCTCTATATAAGAAGCCGCTCGATCAACGATCCATTCTCCATCCCGATTCCTTAAAAGTGGATAATCCTGCTCGACCGCTGTTGCACAACATTCTGTCTCTTCAAAGAGACGTCGCTCCAGTTGAAGCTTCCTTTTAGTTAAAGACTCTAGACGTGGATCAAGCCCACGCTCTAGGGAAAAGGACTCCTGAATACGAGAGCCTGACCCTGGATTTAAAAGGGACATAGCCTCATCCCACACAGATAAGTTTAGATCAGGCCACCTCTCCAAGGAGCAATCCTTGATCCACTTTCTCAATCGATTACCGAAACGGAGAAACTCCTGTAGTCGAAACCAATCCGTTACCCCAGGAATTCCTGCTTGCTCAAGATTGAGGAGTATTGTTTCGATGTCCGGCAATTTATTTAATGCCCCATCAATACGCGCAGTCCAATCGGGATCTTCCTGAGCCCTTTGGTAAAGGGACTCCTGGATGGCAAGCGCTTGCTGCCACTCTTTTTCTTCTCCGGGAATAAAGGGAGGCAGCGACTTTTTGGCTCGCTGCCCCATTGAGGTAAGTGGACGAAACCTCGCCCATACCTCTGGCCACAGGAGCGCTTCCTTTGTCCATTCGTCCATGTTGTCACTCCTTTATCTGCGCTCCTGATGTCCGTGCTCTTTTCAATCAGAGAAACTTTGACACTCCCGCATAACATCGATGACGGGGATATCTCCACATACACCCTCAATTCGCTCCTGCATTTCCATGGGATTAAAACTCCACCCTTCTGGAGAGATCGGATTAATCGCAACAGCTCTTAACTCTAACGACCGTAAGCAGGATATTTCTCCCCCTAATCGAGCGTAACGCTTCATCCCATCCAGAGAGACAAAACAACGAGTAGGCTCTGCCAAGCAGAGAGCAAGGGGTTTCCGCAAGGAGATCAATCGTTCCAAAACCGCATCGGTTAAAGCACCTGGAAGCGCTAATCCCTGCCAATGCTCACTGGAACTGGTTAATCGCTCCCTTAATCCATCCCATCCCGCTAATAAAGAGCGCATTGGAAAAGGTTCAACCTTTCCCTCTCCCACCCCCACGACTTTTCCCTCTGCACACGCTCTTTCCCCCGCTTGTATGAATAAAGAGTCTGTAACGATAGGAAGGGTGAGCAATTGCACAGCAGCTCGGGTCTTATCTACCACGTCATCGAGGGACTTTGCAAGGGATGCCCCTACTACACATACAGCGGCTCGGGTAACTAGAGGACTCGCGGCAGAGCGTCGATCATAGGCCCCATCAACCAAGGTCAGCTGTGTTCCATGCTCCCGAAAGATCGCTTCGGTTTCCTGTACACGACTCACTGTGGTAACCCCTGCCAGCTTCACCGTTGTGTTCCGTAACGCCTTGGCAACCGCAATAGGCCCTAAGGCAGAGTGAAGGGAGGTCACCGCTAGGATCTCCCAATCACCTGGCCTCTCTTCCAATAACGGGGATGCTGTTGCCGTCAAAAAACCACTGGGAACTCGTACAGGCGGCTTCTCTCTCCCACTCCAAACATCTCTTTCTTCACCATCCACTCCTATACTCATTAAAGCTGTGGGCATTCCTTGGCGAGAGGCTTCCATCGCCAGTGCATTTAACACCGTAGTCTTGCCCGCATTTTTTGCGAGGCCGATCACGGCGAGGGAGCAATCTCCCCCGGTCACGAGTCGGCTTAGCATATTAATTGGCTTCCGTGGATTCAGTGACGGTTTTCTTCTTTGGCTCCTTAATTCTCCGTTTGCGCCGCTCAAATTCCCCACGTCGATCTTCTCTAGACAATACCTTCGGCTCTAAATTGATCCGTTCATCCGACATCAAGGAGGCAATTCCTAGGTTCTTTCCTTCCGCTACCTGGCAGAACTCGCAGCTTTCCGAATCGTGTTCATGATAATCATCTGGCTCGGGATATGAAGTAATAACCCCTTCAAAATTACGAATCACTGTTTTCTTAGAGCTTTGGGAGATGATATAGTTTGGTGCAAGTGGGATTTTACCTCCACCACCTGGCGCATCGACTACGAAGGTGGGGACAGAGTAACCCGAGCTATGACCACGCAGGTACTCCATAATTTCCAACCCTTTGGATACAGGTGCACGGAAATGGCCGATTCCCTCGGATAAATCACATTGATAAATATAGTAGGGGCGAACGCGGATTTTTACGAGATCGTAATTTAACCGTTTCATCACATGGGGACAGTCATTGATCCCTGCCAAAATAACCGCCTGGTTCCCAAGGGGTACTCCTGCATCTGCTAACATCTCACATGATTTTATCGCCTCAGGAGTAAGCTCACAGGGATGATTAAAGTGGGTGTTCAGCCAGACAGGGTGGTACTTTTTCAGGATGTTACACAAATTTTCGGTAATTCGCTGGGGAAATACTACCGGTGCCCGGGTTCCAATACGGATAATCTCCACATGAGGAATCTCCCGCAAATTTTTCAGCACATACTCTAAAATTCGGTCATTGATGAGTAGACCATCCCCACCAGATAGGAGAACATCACGTACTTGCGGTGTATTCCGAATATATTCAATACAAGCATCCATCTGCGGCCGGGCAACTCCCATCCCTACCTGTCCGGAGAAACGACGCCTTGTACAATAACGGCAATACATGGAACACTGGTTGGTCACCAGGAAAAGAACGCGGTCTGGATAACGATGAGTCAAACCAGGTACCGGGGAATCCGTATCTTCCAAGAGGGGATCTTCCATGTCATAGATGGTGTGCTCTAACTCCGATGAAATCGGTACAGACTGCATGCGGATTGGATCTGTTGGGTCTTCTGGATCCATTTGCAAGGCATAGTAGGGGGTGATATTTAGTGGGATCGTCTTGTGGGAAATCCCAACACCACCCACCTCATGCTCCTTTAGGTTAACCACCTTTTTTAGGTCCTCTACAGTACGAATCGTATGGGTTAACTGCCATAACCAATCATTCCACTGTTCCTCGGTTACATCTTTCCACAGTTCGATCTCACGCCAATCTCGTGCCATGATCCCACTCCCTTTCGCTGATTAGAAAACTCTGTGTTGTGCTGATTCAACCACCCTTCATCACATATGTGTCGTTGCCGCATAGCGGGCTTCAAATAGACGACGGAGAGACGAAAACCTTCGCACTGTATCCAATGTCAATTCGGCATGTCCAGGAGCAAACCCATTCCCGATTTCCATGCGTACATCCTTACCTAATCCCTCCGCCCCCAATGCTGCAGAGGTAAACTTCACTGCGGTACTAAAAAAATAGGCAATACCCTGCTCTCTTGTGGCGAGAATAGCGGATAACTCTGTATCAGGAACATTGACACAGTTCACCGTTAAATCTGCCAGCTCTCCATTCGTCAGTTTTTCAACGGCCTCCAGAACTGCGACCGGATTCCGAGCATCTACCTGGGCTACATGATCTGCCCAGCCTAACTCTTCAATCTGAGTGCATGCCGCTTCATTGGATTCCAATGCGATCACACGGCCACTTGCACCTGCTTTCATCCGAGCCCGGCAGAGGGAAAGTAGCCCCGACTTACCACCTGCTCCAAGGATCACCACCGTGTCCCCTTCTTTTACTAGCCGATCCGTCTGTGCTGGAGCACCACAAACATCTAGCACTGCTAGAGATAAGGTTTCCGGTAAATCCTCCGGTAACACCGCAAAGGGACCACTTGCGAATAAGATTGCTTTTCCACGAATATGGATCTGTCCTGTTTTCATGTTGATCTCCTCGATCTCCTCCAATAACAGAGGTGTCAAGGTGAGGGAGACCAATGTAGCCACTCGATCCCCCACCTGAATCCCCTCACTAGGGAATCCAGCACCGATCTCTTCTACTCGACCGATTAGCATCCCACCTGACCCAGTGACTGGATTGTGCATTTTCCCCCGCTCTCGCACAATTTCCAAAACGCGCTCCCGGATTTGGGATGGATCCTGTTCACAACTTTCTTTCAGTTGATTAAAGGAAGCAGAATCGATATTGAGGCAAGAAACATCGATGAGCATTTCATTGTCCAGGCAGATCGGGTCCGCATCGAGCTTCCAAGCTGGCTGGGGCAAAAGCCCCTTTGGCTCCACCACACGGTGCAAACCGAATCGATGGCCTTGTTTTTCGTTACTTACCACCTTCGTTTCACCCACTTCCTCCAAACAGTAGACTTATTCTTCAAATAATAAATAATGCAAAATCCATGCCAAAACAAAAAAGCCGCTCCGACGCGACTTTCAGGGAATCCCTAATCATTAATCGCCTAATTTTCGGCACCTATAGGTTAATCAGCTCCTTAAATCCAACTTACGGAGCTTATATTGAAGCGTTTGTCTTGGAATGCCCAAACGAACAGCGGCCTGATTCACATTTCCACCACACTCCTGCAATGCCCGTTTTACCCACGTTCGCTCGACTTCGTGAAGCTTTTCTGGTAAAGGGATTTCTTCAGGAAGCTCCTCAATGGAATCGGACCTTTGCTGGGTTAACTCCATTTGCACTGGTAAATGTTCGCTTCCAATCTCTTCCCCCTCGACCAGATTCATCGCACCTTCAATCACATTTTCCAACTCTCGTACATTGCCTGGCCAGTCATAGGAAGCAAAGCGCTTCCTTACATCTGGGGATAACCCCTTCACCTTCATCCCAAAACGTTCGTTATATTTACCAATAAAATGACCAGTGAGTAGGGATACATCGCCATCCCTCTCTCGTAATGGTGGGACCTGAACTCGAACGACATGTAATCGATAATAGAGATCCTTTCTGAGTCGCCCTTCTCGCACACTGACTTCCGGGGGCTCATTGGAAGCAGCAAAAATTCGTACATCCACCACCCGTGTACGTATATCCCCCACTCTCCGTACCACGCGATCCTCCAGTGCCCGCAAAAGCTTTGCTTGCAAATCTACAGGCATCGCATGGATCTCATCCAAAAATAATGTTCCACCCGCCGCCAATTCAAACAACCCCGGCCGATCCTCTGCCCCCGTAAAGGCTCCCCGTGTCGTACCAAAAAGAATCCCTTCCAACAGAGCCGCCGGCAACGCTGCACAATTTTGCGCGATAAATGGCTGATTGCGACGGGGGGAGGCCGAATGAATCGATTGGACGAGAAGTTCTTTTCCCGTACCCGTTTCCCCAATCACGAGTACCGGAGAGCGTGTAGCCGCAGCCCTACGCGCACGCCCGATTTCCTGTAACATCCGAACATCCCCTGTAATAATCTCGTCAAAATGATAAAGGCCCCTCTCGGTCATTTCCCCTGAAGGAGATTTTCCGATGCGACTCTGTAGGTCGATGACCTTATCGGATAACTCCTGGATGCGGGTCACATCCTTGGCCACCTCAAGAGCTCCTACCTTCACCCCATCCACCAGCAATGGCAGGGTACTATTTACCGTCACTACACGCTTTCCCCGCCGATTCGTATAAGCTTGACGTTGATCGAGGAGAGGTTCTCCTGTCTCCATTACCCTCATCAGCGTACTCGTCTTTGGTGTCAAGGATGGAAACGCTTCTAAAACATGGGTTCCCATCACTTCTTTCTGAGGCAAACCATCCAAATTTGCCGCAACATGATTATAAAAAACGGTAAATCCCTCGCTGTCCACGACGTGAATGCCCTCATCGATGCAGTGCAACACTTCCCATAGCATACGCTCAGACAACGCAGGCCCCATCTTGGAATCCCCCTTGCCACAACTGCCGAAAAGTGGTCAGTTGGTGCCGAATTTCCGTCACCTCTAGTGTATACAAAAGATTCGGCATCGTCCATTTGTCCGGATTTGTTTAAATGCCATATGCCACTATTCAATTATTTAGCTCTGGATCGATCTATCCCACTTCTGCCATTGCAGTCTCAGCACTTTATTACCTCAGTAAAATCCGGTGAGGGTTGTATTTGGACGAGATCCCTCCAGCGGTGGTACCAACATTAATTCGGACAAACATCTATTCTTACGTAGAGAAAAATCTACTGAATTAATTATTTATACGGGAGGGTTACACCCAACTGATCATATATAATTCAAATATAAAAACTTGTATAGGTAAGAAGGATAGATTATGAATACCATTAACGTTAAAGAACTTACTTATCAACAACCCTTTTGCGCCGGGGTTATCATCCTAAAAAATAGACGTTTAGTTGTTGCCTTAGACTCCATCAATAAACAAAGTTACTATCGTGTTGGCGCAGTCGGCGGTGGACAAGAGATAGATGAAACTCCTATTCAATGTGCCAAACGTGAAGCGTTAGAAGAAGTAGGTCTAACTGTGAGTTTCAAAGACTCCCCCATAACCTATCTGCATAATCTTGATACAAATCATATACAAGAAGTGCAGTGTATAGATCATCCAAGTCCATTTCTATTCCAGTTTAAAAAGAACCAAGATACAAACAAACCCTACCGTGAGGGTCTACCAAGTGGTGAGTATACCTACTACATCATGTATCTAACGGACAATTCCCACGATACGATAGAACCATTAAATGAAGTACTAGGATTGATACTTATTGAACCCTCAAAGTGGTCACTTTTAGAAGAGAACCTAACTATTCAACAGCTAATGGAGCACCACATATCCATTATCAATTATGATAATCTCAACACTAATTATAGGGTGTACGCACCCAACGATGAGTCCTTCCGATGGGTTGCTAGATTACTATGTAACCACCAGGAATTAATTAATGAATAACCATTGACACTCCCACAGCTGAAGCCACCCCAAGGGCACTTCCTTCGGGCGCTGTGGGATATACCACTGGCACTTCCTTATGTATCAAGCCCATATATCCATATATCGTATAAGAATAGTCCTTCGATTTAATCGAATTTTTTGTTGTCACTTCCACAAGAAAAGCAAGGTAGTGTCAGTTATTCGGTTTACAGGGTTAAATACTTTGGGTAAAATAAACATAGAATATCAAAGACAGCCGGGCTGGCACCCGACTGTCTATGCACCAAACGCTGGCTTAGGCCGGCCGCACTAGAAGGTGTTATTACAAACGCCCCCAGCTAAGCGATCTGGCCGCTAACCGTTACGCTTAGACCGGGGGCGTTTGCTGTGTTTTCTGGAATTTCTTTCGCTTACAAAACGCCAGATTTCGAGCAAACCACGTAGCAGGGTGAAGATCAACACGATCTTCTCCAGCATAGGCCGCACCCCCTTCCATAGGGAGTTGCGACCGGCCCCCGGCCTGTCACTCGCGTTGGTTCTTTTATTATACCAATCTACCACGGAAGAAACTACCAAAAAATCCAACTAGGTTGGGCATTTATGCCTCCTTACCCAGCTAATTTCTCATCCACTCGCACTCTTTTCCTCCGCAACCAGAGGGAAAACATCACCCCATACAAAAGTCCACTTATCAATGGAAACAGCGCAACCATTAGGAGCGTCCATTTCATTGAGAGGAGGGGCAATAGCAACAAAAACTGAGGGGCTATCAACCGGCCAAGCACAAATCGCAACTGGGCCGCGGCAAAATAGGTCCCTCTTCGATCCTCGGGAGCGATTTCTGAGACAAACCCCTCCTGTACACTCACAATCATGAGCTCCGCCCAAGTAAAGAGAAAAATGCCTATCATTACGATGCTATAGGAGTAGGACTCTGCAAAGGTGATGATGGCTACTCCGTACAACAAACTAGAGATCACAAACACCCACTTTTGCGGTGTTGATTTCATCCACTTAGCCATGGCATTCGTAAATAAGACAACGAGCATCCCGTTAAGGGCGAGCATCCACGAGTAAAAGTCATTAGCATAAATCTTCCATTCTCCGATAGAACCTAGAGACAATCTTTCTTTGATCATCAGTGGAAAGAGGATTTCCAATTGCATAAAGGCTTGGGCAACAAAGACACCTGCGAGAATAAACAAAAAGAGAACCGGATCTTTACCAACCTGACGATAAGCACGAAGATTTTCCGCCCAGAAACTCCTGGGTTTCTCTTTGCTAGTTTCTCCTTGAATGCGATACGTCTCGTTTGTTTTAACATAACTAATCCATACAATCACCAAACCCAAAGCCAACGCCATCGCAAAAAAGGGCATGGGATAGCGGAAAAATAGAAGACTCCCGATGATTGGCCCCGAGATCACAGCGATATTGAAAGTGGTGTAAAAACGAGCGTAAACTTGGTTGCGCTCCTCAACTGAAATCAAATCGGATACCATCGCCCGACTCGCTGGAATGTAAAGAGTATTACACAAACTAAGCAGCGTAAAGGCAAACCAAAAGAGTACCACCGAGTGGATTCCGCTAGCCAAAAGAAACAACACCAGTGCCACCACAAACCCTAGCGATGTCAATTTGATAACGGATTTTCGCCCCCAACGATCCGCTAGAGTTCCTCCAATCAGCCCAGCTACTACCGCAAAGACCTGGGAGAGGGCAAGATACAATCCCGCACGACTTGCCCCCATCAATTGAGTCAGATAAAGAGCCATAAAGGGGAAGATACACCAGAAAATCATGTTTTGGATAAACTCCCCTGCCAAACGCCAACGCAATACCACAGCCATTCCCTTAACCCCTTTTCTCTAGCTCCTCTTTGACCAATCTACCTACTTCTCTTGCATTCTCCCCCTTATAGATCGAGAAATGATGTCCAGGGACTTCCGTAATGGAAAAATCGCCAACTAACCTCTCTTCCCACCCTTGCGTGGAATCCCTGGTATTCTCCTGTGCTCTCAAGAAAAGGGTCTTCCCATGGAACCTTGACTCCATCACATAGCTACGAATGGCTTGGTTATTCGCCTGCCACATTGCCACATCTTCCATTAACCGCTCGACTGTCGCATCATCCGGTAGATGACCACTTTCTTTACCAAGCTCAAGAAGATAAGTTAATCGATCCGATTCACTCATCTGCGTTAATTCATCCTCGGAAAGGACAGACTTCTGCCCCTCCGCACACTTTTCGGCAAAGGAAACAAGGAACTCACTTTTTCTAAAGGGCGCTGGATAACTAATATGACAGTCGATCATCGCTAATAAAGCTACCTCTTCCCCTGCTTTTTGCAGCTGACAAGCCATCTCAAAAGCTACATTTCCCCCAAAGGAGTATCCACCGATCACATAGGGACCGACTGGCTGGATCTCCTGAATATATCCCACATACAGACGAGCCAGCTCTGGTAAATCTACTGCATACTCCCCCGTTGCTTCTGCCCTTACCGATTGGATGCCATAGACAGGATGGTTTTCCTGAAAAACCTCGGCCATCTCTCGATAGCACCAGACTGCACCCCCTGCGGGATGAACAAAAAAGATCGGAGTTCCTTCATCATGTTTTTGTAGCATAACTACTGCTTCAGGTTGTCTTGCTGATGAAGACAAAGGTAAGGAGGAACGCCCTACAGCATGAGCAAATTCACCAAGGGTAGGAAACTCAAAGATGCTTTTCACTGAAAGGTTACATCCCATATCCTTATTGATCATGGCTACCAATTTCATCGCTGATAGAGAATGGCCTCCACGATCAAAAAAACGATCCTCATTCTTTAGATCATCGACCTTTAAAACCTGACTCCAGTACCCTCGTACTCTCTTTAGCACATGATCTTCACTCTCGGCCTTCACCACAGCCGTCTTTTTAAGCGGACGTTCGGATTTATTTTCTTCTATTTCACTTCCTGCTTCCATCTCTGCTAGAGTAACGACCCGTTCAGGATGGTCAATAGATAACGCAAACCCCTGCTCCCATCTATCAAGAATCGTTTCAGCGACCTCTTTCGTAAATAAATCTGTACAATACTCCAACACCAGATCCACGTGACTCTCCTCAGCATAAAACTGAAAGCTTGCATCACATTTGGTGGTGCCTAGATAACCTTCACTCCATTCAAAATGCTGAGTTTTCCCGGAAATCGGATAATCATTGTAAACAACCATCGTTTGAAAGAGTGGATGATAATTCATATCCCGTTCCACTTGCAAAGAAGTTAAGATTTTCTCAAAGGGAACCGACTCTGCTTCTCTAAGCGACGCCATATTTTGAAAGGTTTGTTGAACCAACTGACTGAAGGTAGATGGATCCTTCACCTTTAATCGATAGGGTAATAAATTCACCAGATTCCCAATGGTTCGCTGAAATCTCTCATCATCCCGATTGGCCACAGGAACACCGACGATCACATCTTGTTGTCCGCTGCATTGTGCTAAACATACCTGCGTCGCTGTTAACAAGAAGGAAAAAGGAGTTACTTCTAATTGCTTGCAAACTTGTTGCCAAGCCTCATATAACTTCCCATCAATCCTTTTCTTCACTTGAGCTCCCTGGGAAGTTTGCTGAACCCCTTCCATCCATTGTTCTGGGAAACGGGATGTTCCAGGAGCATCAGCTAAATAATCCTCCAAAATACCTACGTTCTCTTGCCCACCGCATGCTTGCTCCTGGGCAAACTGATAAAACGAGCGATCTTCTAGGGAGGAAAACTCCCCACCCTGAAGTCTCTCATCAAGTTCTTGTAAAAATAGACGAATCGACCACCCATCCATCATCAAATGATGCATACGAATAATGAGTTGGTTCGGATCTCCTTGAATAATATCAAATTGTGGCTTCACGTTATTTTCATGATCCACCAGGCTTTCATCCGAAAACTGCTCTTCGCTTTCCCATACGTTAAAAACCATGGGTGTCTCGGGATCCTGTCGTTGCCAAAACTCCCCTGGCTCCCTTTCTTCGATCACCGAGTGTAATGCCACATGCCTTTGGGTCATCTCTTGGAGAACTGAACGGATACGGTCAGGGGCCCACTCCTTATGAAACTGTAAACATAGCTGAATCTGATAAGTATCCCCCCCGCTCCACTCCGACCCAAAGTGAATTCCCAGTTGACCGAAGGATAGAGGAGATTCTACCCCCATATAGTCTCCAGTGTTCCCTTTTAGTTTCTGCGTCTCCGATAACTCACTCAAATGGCTCCCTGCTTCTAACTCCCGTGCTTGTGCACAAATGGTTGGATGATCATATACAAAGGATACAGGAACATTCATTCCTATTTGGCTAAATTCTCTTATCAAGCGCAGAGCTTTAAGAGAATCCCCTCCCACCGCAAAAAAAGAGTCAGAAATTCCAACAGATTCTATAGGAAAGATCGCTTTCCAACAGCAGAGCACTTTCTCTTCCCATTCGGTTAACGCTACCTTCGGGAGGCTATTTTCTTCTCGGAAAGGGAGGGTTTGTAGTTGTTTGCGATCCAGCTTGCCATTGGGCAACAAGGGCATCGCTTCGAGAGTGACCATAAACTGTGGCACCATATAACCTGGGAGTGAATCTTCTAGAGACCTTTTACTTTCTACCTCACTCCAAGACGGATCCACTACGACAAAGGCGACTAACCATTCTCCTTCCATCAAGCATACGGCTGTATCTTTTACAGCGGGTTGTTTTAACAAAATAGCTTCGATTTCACCCAGTTCAATCCGCAATCCACGTAACTTAATTTGCTGATCGATTCTCCCCAAAAACATCCACTCGCCAGATGGGAGCTGCCTTACCAAATCCCCTGATCGATACCCGATCTGTCCTGGATCCCAGGGGAGGTGAACAAACTTCTCAGCTTGTAAAGACTCCCGGTTATGATAACCGATAGCAAGCCCCATCCCTGTGATCAAAAGCTCCCCTTCTTCTCCAGGTGAACAGGGCTGTAGATTTTCATCGACCGCCACTACCGATACATTTTGAATCGGTCTACCGATGGGAACCACGTCACCCTCTCTTTCTTGATTCGGTTCACAAATACGAAAGGTCGTGTCGATGGTCGCCTCTGTAGGACCATACAGATTAACCAGAGGGATTGCTAACTCATGATGAAATTGGTTCACCAGCGGAATCGGTAGGGGTTCACCACCGACAAACACATAACGCAGGGTTGTACAATCCCTAAACTCACCCAAATTCACCAACAGCTTCAACACCGACGGCACAAGTTGTACCACAGTAACTCGGTGCCTACGAATGGTTTGACATATCTCCAAAGCATCCCCTGAATGTATGACCATCCTCGCCCCACACCATAGGGGAGCGAAAAATTCCCATACCGATGCATCAAAACTAGCCGATGTTTTTTGTAAAAAAACATCCCGCGGCTCCCAGCCAAATTGACTCTCCATCCACCTCATGTGATTGGAGACCGCCTGGTGGGGGATTAGTACTCCCTTCGGCTGACCGGTAGAGCCTGACGTATAAATCATGTAGGCTGGATCCAGGGGAGTAATTACATGTACCGAATCGAACTGATCCCTCGCCTCGGTTTCATGTACATGAAGCGACCTTTGGGAAAAGTACGAGATCTCACCATCCGAAATCACATAGGCCGCTCCACTATCCTGGAGACAAAAGTGGATTCGTTGCCTAGGGTACGCAGGATCTAGCGGAACATAGACACCACCTGCCTTTAACACCCCAAGCATCGCCGCCACCCATTCGATCGAGGGAGCTAATACAAGGGCGACACGTTCTCCCTTTTGCAACCCCCACTCCGTTAGCTGATGAGCAATTCCATTAGCTTTTTTATTGAGATCGGAATAGGTGATAACGCGATTACCGTCGATGATGGCTTCATATTCAGGGTGCTCCATCGCCATTTTCGCGAAGGGATGCTGAATCAACGGCATCGATTGACTAACTTTCATGATTTCACCCACTCCATTTCTAAGTAAAAAGGAATGGACATGAGTTCATGTCCATTCTCGTTTTAATGCTAGGCATTTCGATGATCTGCCTCACCCATTGACAATACACTTCGTTCCTTCTAAAAATTGGCTAAGTTGAAAAAGGTTTTGCCCAAATCTATACCGGTTAAATTAAATAACATAAGGGGGAATCCCATTGAAAAAAACGCTCCTGACCATGTTGATTACTACTATTATCGGTAAGTTGAGTGGAGGCTCTAAAAAGGGATGGAAACAGCCTACAAAATCACGAAAATCACCCTTCATTAATCTCATTAATAGCTCAATGCTGTCGTCCCAAAAAGGTCGTAAAAAAACGGTACTCGTCACCATAGCAAAATTTATTTTGAAAAAATTCCGGTCCCGATGATGGTACAAACTCAATCATTCTCATTAGTTATGTTAAATTTTAATGCTTAGGTACCTTCAGCACAGGCATGAGTTCGTTTAAACATGTCTTTAACCGTGTCTTTCGATAGATAGATTCAAACTATCAGTTTTTTTGTACAATAAAGGCTACAAGTCCTTGATGCATAAGGGTTTGTAGCCTTTATAAACGAGTAGTCCATACCTCTTGACCTAGACTGCCTACACCGAAAAGTAGTCCCAGCATTGTTTACTGATCATCAGGATAGAAACAGAAACAAATAAGGCTTTTACATAGGATGTACCTTTACTAATTGCCAGTTTGGATCCTAGTAACGCACCCAAGACCATCGCCACACCCATCGGTAAGCCATAGGCATAATTAATCGCATCCAGATAAACAAACATAACTACTGCAGCAAAGTTACTTGCAAAGTTGAGGACCTTGGCATTTCCCGCTGCCTCCACAAAGTTAAAGCCTAAGGTCAAAAAGGAAAACATCAGAAAAGAGCCTGTCCCAGCACCAAAAAATCCATCATAAAATCCAATAACAAGTGCGGCTAAAGCAATAAGAAGTCCTTTTTTCAAGGTCATTCCTGTGTACGTGGATTCCGCTCCCCAATTTTTTTTGAAGAACGTATAGAGGGTGACCAAAAGCAACAACAGGATAATCAGAGGTTTCAGAAAGTCCGAGGGGACTTGTCTCATAATAAATGCGCCACTGAGAGATCCAATTAGAGATAACGGGATCAGCATCTTAACCATCCCAAAATGAATCTTACCTGCACGCATAAAGGAAATGGTACTCGTCAGTGAACTCATCGAACTCGCCAGTTTATTGGTACCTAGGGCCATCGCCGGTGGTAGGCCAGCAAATAAAAGTGCAGGAATCGCAATCAGTCCCCCACCACCTACAACCGAATCCACAAATGCAGCAAGAAAACCTGCACATAGGAGAAATAAGAGTAACTGAAGGTTGATTTCTTCCATAGAAAGCCGTCTCCTTATCCAAAAAATAAACCGCATAGTGGCTACACTTGCAATCAAACATCTAACTGGCGACCTCTTTAATAGCTTCCCTTCTATCATCCCGGCTCGCACAAACGTTACCAATCAATGTAACAAAAATATTTGCAGTACAGTATACCACACTCCTAGCAATGAAAAGCGATTTACATATAAAGGAATTTATACTTTCCTAAATTATGTAAAATACAAACCTTTATTTTTTAATTTTGATAGCTTTTAATTTTTATGAAAAAAGGTTTACAGTATACTTTATATGAAGTAGTAAGGGAGTGGGGTAATATTGAATTCAATAAGCAATTAGCACACAATGATGGGGAATCTGTAAATCACTCTGCTCTATGCTCCACTGATGGAATGAACTATTCTCTTAACATCCCACGCTATCCACAACGGTTTGAACCTCATCAATGGCCCTCCGGTAAACTTCAGCAGGGAGAAGGACCTGAATATTGGGGTAATCGAGCTTGTGGTTTGGCTTGTCTACGCATGATCATTGCTCACTTTGGTAATCATGTCCCACCTCAGTATGAGTTGCTCACACATGCGTTAGAGCAACACGCTTACTCCTCACCACAAGGTTGGATTCATAAGGGGCTTGCAAAACTGGGGAAAAAATATGGATTAAGTGCAACCCCCATCCTAATTGAAAACAGTGAGAAATTACAGTACGTTCTAGAAACAATCGGCCCTGTGATTGCCTCCATAACCCACAAATTCCCTGAAGACGGTCGAAAAGGTGGACATCTCGTTGTGATAAGTGGTTGCCACAGAGAGTCAGAAACCATATCGTTTCGTGACCCCTCACGATGGGGAGAAAACCATAGCTCTGTTTCTGAGAAGCGATTCTTCAGTAGTTTTACTGGACGTGGTATTTGCTTTTCCTTCCATTCCAAAAAAATCTATGAATTATTACCCTAGAATCTTTTGTGTAAAGTATAATATAAAGAAATCCGCCAGTAGAAATTGCTGGCGGATTTCCTTTCTAATGACAGCTCCATATTCACTTCCTTTTTTTAGAACAATACTGCGCCCTTTTGCCGATGGTATCGTAAGGACACTCCGCTTTCTCAGCTAAATAGAAGACCGCTTCTTTATTTCGCTCTGTTTGCTCCTTAATCACTTCATCCGGCGGATAGAATCCAGGGTTCGAGGATGTTGGATACATTTCAAAGGTAAAGGCGAAGATTTTATGCTGTCCATAGGCCCAATCGGTCATATCTCCATCTGTAGTATAAAGGTCACTCGATTGTTGAGGGGTATAATCATTGGTTTTAGCCATCGCTTTTCCCATCGTTTTAAATACTTTATTATCATCCGCGGTCATGTCAGAGGGAACATCTTTGTAGGTGTAGCCATAGGGCCATAGAACCAACTCACTAAACGTATGGAAGGTTATCGCCGTTTTAATCTGCTGCTTTCCATCTACTACTCTACTATCTACAAACTTTTTCAGAGCAGCCGTTTCAGGGGCGGAAAAGGCGGATTTACCCCGATAGATCTCACTGAAAGGACTACCACTGGAACCGTTACAACAGCCCCATTTATAACCGTAGTTACGATTTAAATCGGTACCTGAAAAGGAAGAACCACTATTAGGCTGACGATTTTTCCGCCAGGAGCTATAGGAGCCCTTGCGCACATCGTATTCACTACCATCCGGATTCACATTAAATACAATGTAAATTTCCCGATCATTGACTAGATTGGTAATACGACTGTCGGAGCCATAGCCCTCCGTCAGCCATTTCATCAGATTTAATGTCATTTCAATGGTTAGATGTTCACGGGCGTGGTGCCCTCCTACATAGAGAACCTCAGGTTCATTCTCGTCTTTGGCGACATTATCACCTATTTTGACTGCCCACAAATCCTTACCCTCATAGGACTTTCCGATACTAAACTTGCTAACGATATTCGGATAGGTACTGGCCGCTTTATCTATCTCGGCCTTCATCTCAGCATAATTATGGTAGTTAGCATCCTCTGAAGGGAAATCCATGCTGTTTACTTGTTTTTTGGGATGAAAGCCCATCGATTTTAATTTTTTAATATCACGATCATTGAGAGAGGTAACCACATACTTCTTACCTACTTCATCAATGGCAAATCCAGCAGCAACGATTCGGCTCCGTTGTTCCTTTGTACTTACGCCATCAATACGATAAGGAACTTTCACTTCCTCCTTTGCTGCAGATGCTAAAAACCCGTTCATACCCCATATTCCTCCAGCCGCCACAGCCACCGCCATCAAGAGTACAAGAGATCCTACCCACCACCGAGAAATTTTCCCCATCACGATCCCTCTCCTTTCTACCGGCTGATCTCACCGGCTGGCCAACTCTAAGGTGAATTGGACTATAGTGCCATAATATAAAATTTTACAAATATTTTCAATATTGTCCACCCAAAAATTGTTACGGATTCTCTATTATTTCTACTAATCACCTGGGACTCCGAGGAGGAAAACTCGTTCCTGATAGGGAATCGCTTAGAGTATCCACCTTATAGAAAGCGCCGTAAAACCCCTGGCTTCAGCCATGGGATATAAGGTGCGTCGAACGAGGGAGGGGGAGTTTTTCCCTCTCGCAAGTTCGACTATCCCCGTATATAATTAAGTATAGGGGAGGTGAACTAATGCACAAAGCGTTTAAATTTCGTTTGTGTCCAACGAAGGAACAAACCAATCTCATCAATAAATCTATCGGTTGTAGTCGCTTCACGTTTAATCACTTTCTAGCCAGATGGAACGAATCCTATGACAGCACAGGAAAAGGTCTGACCTATGGAACCTGTTCTGCCCAACTGACTTCATTGAA